>CAWJGY010000012.1:0-327920 GCA_963842645.1 uncultured Alphaproteobacteria bacterium
CGTGCCCTCTTCGGGTTGCGCGTGTGAAATTCCAGCTTGCTTCACGATCGCTCATGACGGGCGCGAGGTCTTTACCGACCGTGCATTTGTCCTGCGCGCTCGATTTCCGTCTTTTGCCGACCTGGTGGTATTAGCGGGGAGCCTGAACCCGATCCCATCTCGAACTCGGCCGTTAAACTCCCCTGCGCCGATGGTACTAAGTCATGAAGGCTTGGAAGAGTAGGTCACTGCCAGGTCTGCCAAAGACGGAAATCTCCTCGACACGATGAAAGATTGCTCTTCACAGAGCACGCAAAAGCCCTCGCGGAAATGCGGGGGCTTTTTGCTTTTGAAATCGGCGCACCTCAGGATGACGGCCGAGCAGGTGATCGCCGAAGGGCCGGCTAGATCACCTCGCGACAACCGTAGTTTGGCTTTGATCCGCCAATTGACAAACTGTCCGTGCAATTCCGCATCCAGGAATTCGTCGACCACGTCAGGCGGCACCTTCAAATAGTCGTATCGGCCACCACGAGCCTCGGCTCTGCCCGGCTTGAAAGTAATCCGTAGCGTTCGTTCGTCCCGATCGTATGCCGCAGCGGCAATGCTGCTCGATTCCTTCAAGGTGAGATCCTCAAAACCCATGCGCTTGATCCAAGCCTTGCGGTACCGCGCGCAATACAAGCCTGGCGCCGGGCATTCCACGTCGTCCCGCTTCGCGCTAACGTCCTCGCGAGCATCGCAGGAGCGTCCCAATGGCAACCAACCGCGTCCATCGGATCGCCGTCATTCCCGGCGACGGCATCGGCAAAGAAGTCATGCCGGAGGGCGTGCGCGTGCTGGAGGCGGCGGCCAAGAAATTCGGCTTCGAGCTGCGCAACGACGATTTCGATTTTGCCTCCTACGACTATTACGCCAAGCATCAGAAGATGATGCCCGACGACTGGAAGGAGAAAATCGGCAAGCACGACGCCATCTTCTTCGGCGCCGTCGGCTGGCCGACGAAAATTCCCGACCATATCTCGCTGTGGGGCTCGCTCATCCTGTTCCGCCGCGAGTTCGACCAGTACGTCAACCTGCGCCCGGTGCGGCTAATGCCCGGCGTGCCGTCGCCGCTCGCCAACAGGAAGCCCGGCGACATCGACTTCTGGGTGGTGCGCGAGAACACTGAGGGCGAATATTCGGCGATCGGCGGCCGCGCATTCCCCGGCACCGACCGCGAATTCGTCGTCCAGGAAACGGTGATGAGCCGGATCGGCGTCGACCGTGTCCTGAAATTCGCCTTCGAGCTCGCCCGCAAGACGCCGAAGAAGCATCTCACCTCGGCAACCAAGTCGAACGGCATCGCCATCACCATGCCGTACTGGGACGAGCGCGTGGAGGAGATGGCGAAAAGCTTCCCCGACGTGAAATGGAACAAGTTTCACATCGACATCCTCTCCGCGCTGTTCGTGCTCAAGCCCGACACCTTCAACGTCGTGGTCGCGTCGAACCTGTTCGGGGACATCCTGTCGGACCTCGGTCCCGCCTGCACCGGCACCATCGGCATCGCGCCCTCCGGCAACATCAATCCGGAGCGCAAATTCCCTTCCGTGTTTGAGCCGGTGCACGGCTCGGCGCCGGACATCGCCGGGCAGGGCATCGCCAATCCGATCGGCCAGATCTGGTCGGGCGCGATGATGCTGGAGCATCTTGGCGAGCACGAAGCCGCGGTAGCAATCGTCAAGGCGATCGAGAAGGTGCTGGCCGAACAGAAACTCCGCACCCGCGACCTCGGCGGTCTCGCCAACACCGCCGCCTGCGGCAAGGCGGTCGCCGATGCGCTAGGCTGACGTCACACTCCGGGGGGCAATCATGATGAAATCGTTGGTGACGCTCATCGCGCTCGCACCGGCGCTCGTTGTCGCAGCGGCCGTCCATGCGCAGGATTACCCGAACAAGCCGATCACCATCGTCTCGGCGCAGGCGCCGGGCGGTGCCAGCGACGCCGTCTCACGCGCCATCATGGACCGGCTCCAGGCGGCGCTTGGCCAGCCGATCGTGATCGAAAACCGGCCCGGCGCCGGCGGCAACGTCGGCGCCGCCGCGGTCGCCCGCGCCGCGCCCGACGGCGCGACGCTGATGATCGGCACCGACGCGATGATGACCTCGAATGTGCATCTCTACAAAAGCATGCCGTTCGACCCGGTGAAGGATTTCGCACCGATCACCAATGCTGGCGCCAACATCATCGTCATGGCGGTGAACGCCGAACTGCCGGTGAAGTCGGTGGCCGAGCTCGTCGCCTATGCTAAGGCCAATCCCGGCAAGGTGCAGTTCGGGTCGTCGGGCATCGCCTCGCCGCATCATCTGGCCGGCGAGATGCTGAAGCTGAAGGCCGGCATCGACGTCGTTCACGTGCCGTATCGCGGCGGCAGCCTGTCGGCCAACGATCTGGTCGGCGGCCATATTTCGATGGCGTTCCTGAGCTATTCGGCCGCCGCGCCACTCATTCCGACCGGCAAGATCAGGCTGCTCGCGGTCGTGGAAAAGACCCGCTATGCGGCGATCCCGGA
Organism: uncultured Alphaproteobacteria bacterium; assembly: GCA_963842645.1. Taxonomy (GTDB): domain Bacteria; phylum Pseudomonadota; class Alphaproteobacteria; order Rhizobiales; family Xanthobacteraceae; genus Z2-YC6860. The sequence goes on from CAWJGY010000012.1 coordinate 2,535, forward strand.
TGTGCCGACGGTTGCCGAGACCGTGCCCGGCTTCGAGATTTCGTCATGGCTCGGTTTTTTCGCGCCGGCCGCAACACCCGCCCCGATCGTCGCGCGCCTGCACGACGAGATCGTCAAGATTCTCAAGACTGATGCGGTGAAGGAGCGGCTCGCCGCGATCGGACTCGCCGTAGTGGCGGGAACGCCCGACAACCTGGCCGAAACCGTCCGCAATGGCATCGCCGTGCGCGGCGATCTGATCAAGGCCGCCAAGATCGAGCCGCAATAGCGCGACCCGCGGAGCATTCAATGTCCGGCCTGCGAATTTACGGTATCGCCCGCACCCGCGCCTTTCGCGCGCTTTGGATGGCGATGGAGCTTGGGCTCGACTACGAGCACGATCCGGTCGAGATCGGCGACGCCGGGGCGCGCACGCCAGAATTTCTCGCCATCAACCCGAATGGCCGGCTGCCGGTCATCGTCGACGACGGCTTCGTGCTGTTCGAGTCGCTTGCGATCACGCTTTATCTCGCCAAGAAGCATTCCTCCGGACGGCTCTATCCGACGACATTGGAGGGCGAGGCGAGGGCGTGGCAGTGGAGCCTGTGGGCGGTCACTGAGGTTGATCGCGGCGTCAACATCTGGTCGCTGCACGCGGTGCGCCTGCCGCCGGCGGAGCGCGACGCGGACAAGCGCGCCGACGCGCTCAAGGTTCTGGTGGCGCCATTCAAGGTGCTCGACGCCGCGGTGAGCAAAGAGCCTTATCTGCTCGGCGGCGAATTCACCGTCGCCGACCTCAATGTCGCCGCCGTCATCAGCCGCGCGATCGAGATGGACTTGAGCGCGACCCCGAATCTCAAAGCCTGGCTGACCCGCTGCCTGGAGCGGCCTGCCGCGCGTCAGGCACTGGCGCTCAAGACCACAGCGGACAACGCAACGCCGGTGGAGGTGACGCGTCGGATTGCCCGGATCAATCGGCTGTGAGCACGAGTCCCGGCCCGTTTAATCCCGGCCAAGCGATCCGCGAGGCATTGGCGCTGCACCGGCAGGGCCGCCTGGACCATGCGGAAAAGCTCTACGCGCGCGTGCTCAAGGCGCAGCGCGACAATTTCGACGCGCTGCATCTTTTGGGGATGCTCAATCACCAGCGTGGCAAGGCCGGCGAGGCCTATCGCCTCATCACCGCTGCGCTCAAGGTCCAGCCGCGCTCGCCCGACGCGCTGTCAAATCTCGCGCTGGTGCTGCACGTGCTCAAGCGCAGCGACGAGGCACTGACGCAGCTTGACAAGGCGCTGGCGCTCACGCCCGGGCATCTCGATGCGCTCAACAATCGCGGCAGCGTACTGCTCGATCTCAAACGGCCGGCGGAAGCGATCGCCGCCTTCGACGCGGTGCTCGCGAAAGAGCCGCGCCACGTGCAGGCCCTGATCAACCGCGGCAACACCCGCGCCGAGATGGAAGTGCCCGAACAGGCGCTCGCCGACTACGACGCCGCGCTCGCGGTCGCGCCGGGCCATCCGCTTGCGCTCTACAACCGCGGCAATGCGCTCCGCGCGCTCGGTCGCGAACAGGATGCGCTGGCGGCCTATGAGCAGGCGCTCACGGCCGCGCCGAACTATCCCAGCGCCTGGGCCAACCGCGGCATGGCGCTGGCAGCGCTCAATCGCCATCGCGACGCGATCGAAAGCTACAGCCGTGTGCTCGCGATCCAGCCGGACAACGCCGACGTTCATTTCAACTGCGCGCTGTCGCTTCTGACCATGGGCGACTACACGCGCGGATTGGCGGAATACGAATGGCGCTGGAAGCGCGCTAGCATGGGCCCGCGGAAAGATCTCCGCAAGCCGCTGTGGCTCGGCGACACCCCGCTCGCGGGCAAGACCATTCTGCTGCACGCCGAGCAGGGCCTGGGCGACACCGTGATGTTTGCGCGCTACGCGCCGGTGCTGGCGCGCGCCGGCGCCAAGGTGGTGATGGAGGTGCAGCCCGAGCTGAAAATGCTCCTGGCAGGAATCGAAGGCGTGACCGCGATCGTCGCTCACGGTGACCCGCTGCCGCCGTTCGATCTGCATTGCCCGCTGACCAGCCTGCCGTTCGTCTGCAAGACCGCACTCGACAGCGTCCCGGCGAACATCCCCTATCTCCGCGCCTTTGAGCCGCAAATCGCAAAATGGCAGGCGCTGCTCGAGGCGCAGGCTTCGCCGCGCGTCGCGCTGGCCTGGTCCGGCCGCGCCACTCATGTCAACGACCGCAACCGGTCGCTGTCGCTCGCGCAGCTTGAGCCGCTGCTTTCGTTGCCGGATATGAGCTTCGTCAGCGTCCAGCGCGAACTGCGGCCGGCCGACGCCGAGCGGCTCGTTCGTGAACCGCGCATCACGCAAGTCGGCGACAAGCTTGCCGACTTCGCCGATACGGCGGCGGTGCTGGCGCTCGCCGATCTCGTCGTTTGCGTCGATACCTCGATCGCCCATGTTGCGGGCGCGCTCGGCCGGCACACTTGCGTGCTGCTGCCGTTCCAGCCGGACTGGCGCTGGACGCTCGATCGCGACCGCAGCCCTTGGTATCCGGCCGTGCGGCTGTTTCGCCAGCCGGCACCCGGCGACTGGTCAAGCGTGATTGCGCGCGTCGCGGCCGAAGCAAAAAGTCCCGCGAATTAGCTGCTCGCCGCCCCGTTGTCCCACATCGACTCAAGCCGCCGGCGGAACGCCTGTGGCTTCTCAGCGAACAGTCGTCCGGCGATGCGTCGCGCCGACGCGACGTGGTGCGCCTGCCGCTGGCTGATCACCGATTGCAACCGCGAGCGCCAACGCGCCAGTGGCTGGTGCGGCTCGGCGTAGCGCGCCAGCACCGCAAGGTCCTGGTGCTTGCCGAGCCGGTTGCGCAGCTTCTGCGCCTCGCGAACCCAGCTTCGTCCGAGCCTCGGCCACAGCGGCTCGACCAGCTCCATCTGATAGCGATGCACCACAACGCGCTGGCGCAACTCGTGCAGGTCGTGGGCACTCGCCGCCCGCCAGTCGTCGGCGATCATGTGGCGCGCGCGCCGGTAGTCCGCGCGGAGCCCTTCGGCCACGTCCCGGAACGACAGCTCGTCAAGCGGCCAGCGCTCCACCCGCGCCTCGGCGCGGTCCAGCGCCGCCGATATCCGCGTGCGAAGCGAGTTGGTCAGGCTCGTAGTTTCCGCCGAGGACCGGATGTCCTCCATTTTCTCGCGGATCGCGTCCCACGATTGCGACGACAGCCGGTGCGATGGCGTGTGCTGCTCGGAATCGGCAACCGCATCCAGCGCGGCTTGGGCGTCGCGGGCGCCGGCCAGCAGACGGGCAAGATCGCGGGCTTCGGTACGCCAGCCCCGTTCGCCAGGCCCCAGGTGCGGCTCGACCAGCCGCAGGAAGGCGCGCCAGGATTTCATCGCGGCGCGGAAATCATGCACGGCGACGGCCTCGACGCGCTTGCGGTCCTCTACCGCGGTCCGGCCTTCGGCGAGAAGATAACGGGCGGTATCCCGCAGCGCTTGCCCGACGGCCTGTTGCGGCCGCAACCCCGGCTTGTCACTCATGCGACAGTTCTATGACGGCCTTTAATGACAGTCTTGCGAAATGGAACCTCAGCGCCCTTTCCATTCCCGGAAGTGCTTGTTACATAAGCCTCGCCGTTTGCAACAACGCCTGCGGCCCGAATTGGCGCGGGGTGGAGCAGCCCGGTAGCTCGTCAGGCTCATAACCTGAAGGTCGTAGGTTCAAATCCTACCCCCGCAACCAAATAGCGCCGCTAAGTCAGTAACTTGGCGGCGTTTTGCTTTTCAGCCCCAGGCGCGGTTCATCACGCTCACCTTCGCGCGCGCGACGCGATTGGTCTCGTCTCACCGGATCTGAACCGATGTCTGCGTGCTTGTGACCGTGCTCGGAGCGGTCGATCTTGGCTATCGCGTGATCGTGGTGCGCGCTGCGATCCGCTGTGACTTCACGCACTTCCCTCTTCAGGGCTTTCGGGAGACCTCCCATGACAACGGGGTATCGTCATGCGCCTCACCACCCAGAGCACCAATCAATTGCACACCGTCTTCGGTAGCGGTTACGTCTCCGAGCAGCACGCTGACGGATCGCGTGGGCATCTTCCGCCGTCCGAGGAGCGCGAGTTCGTCGTCGATTTCGATGACCTGCTCAAAGCCCTGCGGGCCGCGCTCGGCATTGCCCGGTAGCAAGGTCCCGCAAGCTGAGGCGCGGGTCCATGCCCAGGTGCACGTCCAGGCCGCCCCGCCCTCTGGTGTCCGCCTAATCTCTGCCAACTAAATAACACCGCCAAGTCAATAGCTTGGGGGTGTCTTGCTGTCCGGGATCGTGCGGCGGTGAAGGGCGCCGTCGTCGCGCATCATCCGCGCGACGGAACCATCACGGATCGTGAGCTTTGTCACAATCTATCCATTGATTATGCGTGGAAAATAGCTGTAATATTTAATAATCAATGCGCTGCAGAGCGCGAAAATGAGGTGCGACACAAAGCGCGCGCAGGTAACGGGGTCGGTTGCTTTACCAGCGAGCGATCCGTGCTATCCGACGCGAAGGCGACGTGCCTAGACGGCCCGGCTGGGAGTTCAAATGCCAGCCGGCCTAACAAATTGACCGGTCAGCCACCTCGGCAAATGCGACCGGCAGGGAAGAGGAACGGCCATGAAGTTATCGAACAAGGGCGCCTTCGGCGCCGCTTTGCTGCTCACTGCCACAGCTTTCAACTCTGCCCACGCAGCGTGGGAGCCGACCCGTACGGTCGAGATCATCGTGCCCGCCGGTCCCGGCGGCGGCGCCGACCAGATGGCGCGCACCGTGCAGGGCATCATCTCCAAGCACGGCCTGATGAAGCAATCGATGGTGGTCATCAACAAGGCCGGCGGCGCCGGCGGCGAGGGCTTCCTCGACGTCAAAACCGCCAACGGCAATCCGCACAAGCTCGTCATCACGCTGTCGAACCTGTTCACCACGCCGCTCGCGACCGGCATTCCGTTCTCCTGGAAGGACATCACGCCGGTGGCGATGATGGCGCTCGACGAGTTCATCCTCTGGGTCAACGCCGACAAGCCGTACAAGACCGCCAAGGAATACATCGACGCGGCCAAGGCCGCGGACGGCTCCTTCAAGATGGGCGGCACCGGCTCCAAGCAGGAAGACCAGATCATCACCGTCGCGCTGGAAAAGCAGACCGGCGCCAAGTTCACCTACATCCCGTACAAGGGCGGCGGCGAGGTCGCGGTGCAACTGGTCGGCAATCACGTCAACTCCACGCGTCAACAATCCGATCGAGGCGGTGGCGCAGTGGCGCGCCGGCAAGCTTCGGCCGCTGTGCGTGTTCGACAGCAAGAAGCTCGACTACAAGGACAAGATCGCCGGCGACCTGGCCTGGGACAGCATCCCGACCTGCAAGTCGGCGGGCATCGACGTCGAGTACCTGATGCTGCGCGGCTTCTTCATGGCGCCGGGCGTGACCCCCGACCAGGTGAACTATTACGTCGACCTGTTCAAGAAGGTGCGCGAGACCGAGAGTGGAAGAAGCTGATGAGCGACGGCGCGTTCAATCAGACCTTCATGACCGGGAAGGAATATCTCGGCTGGGTCGCGAACGAAGAAAAGCGGCACCAGGATCTGATGAAGGACGCCGGCTTCCTCGCCCAGTAATCGAGCGATCCGGTGATAACAATACGATGAGTGAATCTTCGCACAGTTCCGGTGGGGCGGGTCCGTCCCACCGGTCGGTCGAAATCGGCGTGGCGCTGTTCATGACGCTGCTTGCCGCGGTCGGCATCGCCGGCAGCCTCAAGGTCGGCATCGGCTGGGGCGCCGAAGGCCCGAAGGCCGGTTTCTTTCCGTTCTACATTTCGGTGATCGTGCTGATTTCCTGCGCGGTCAATCTCGTGCAGGCTGTGCGCGAGTTCACCGGCCGCGAGGTGTTCGCCGACTGGGGCCAGCTCCGCCAGGTGTTCTCCGTCGTCATCCCCACGACCGTCTACGTGTTCGCCGTGCCCATTCTCGGCATGTACATGTCGTCGGGCCTCCTGATCGCGGTGTTCATGAAATGGCTCGGGCGCTACTCCTGGCTGATCGTGGCCGCGATCGCGATCGGCGTGCCGATCGTCACCTACCTCATGTTCGAGCACTGGTTCCTGGTGCCGCTGCCCAAGGGGCCGCTGGAAGACTGGCTCGGGTTGTGAGCATTCGGACATGATCGAAGATATCGGCAATCTGTTTCACGGCTTCTCGGTGGTGCTGCAGCCGTACAACATCATGCTGATGGTGCTCGGCATCGTGCTCGGCGTCATCATCGGCGTGCTGCCGGGGCTCGGCGGCGCCAACGGCATCGCGATCCTGCTGCCGCTGACCTTCAGCATGTCGCCGACCTCGGCGATCATCATGCTGTCCTGCATCTACTGGGGCGCGCTGTTCGGCGGCGCCATCACCTCGGTGCTGTTCAACATACCGGGCGAGCCGTGGTCGGTGGCGACCACGTTCGACGGCTATCCGATGGCGCAGCAGGGCAAGGCCGGCGAGGCGCTGACCGCGGCGTTCACCTCGTCCTTCGTCGGCGCGCTGTTCGCCGTCATCATGATCACGCTGGTCGCGCCGCTGGTCGCGAGCTTCGCGCTGCGAGTTCGGCCCGCCGGAAATCTTCTCGGTCTATTTCCTCGCCTTCTGCAGCTTCGTCGGCATGAGCAAGGAGCCGCCGTTCAAGACCATCGCCGCGATGATGATCGGCTTTGCGCTCGGCGCCGTCGGTCTCGATCAGATGACCGGGCAGCTGCGGCTGACCTTCGGCTTCCCGCAATTGCTCAGCGGCTTCGACTTCCTGATCGCCGTCATCGGCCTGTTCGGCATCGGCGAGATCCTGCTGACGATGGAGGAGGGGCTGAACTTCCGCGGCAACAGCGCGAAGATCAATCCGAAGGTGGTGTGGCAGACCTGGAAAGAATTGCCGCGCTACTGGGTGACGTCGCTGCGCTCCTGCCTGATCGGCTGCTGGATGGGCATTTCGCCCGCCGGCGCGACGCCGGCCTCGTTCATGAGCTACGGCATCGCCAAGCGCGTCTCCAAGAACGGCAAGAATTTCGGCAAGGGCGAGATCGAGGGCGTGGTGGCGCCGGAAACCGCGGCGCATGCCGCCGGCACCGCGGCGCTGCTGCCGATGCTCTCGCTCGGCGTGCCGGGCTCGCCCACCGCCGCCGTGCTGCTCGGCGGCCTGCTGATCTGGGGCCTGCAGCCCGGGCCGCTGCTGTTCGTCGAGCAGAAGGACTTCGTCTGGGGCCTGATCGCCAGCATGTATCTCGGCAACGTCGTCGGCCTGATCATCGTGCTGACCTGCGTGCCGCTGTTCGCCGCGATCCTGCGCATGCCGTTCAGCATCATCGCGCCGATCATTCTGGTGATGTGCGCGATCGGCGCCTACACCGTGCACAACAACACCTTCGACGTGGTGATGATGCTGGTGTTCGGCGTCGCCGGCTATTTGCTGAAGAAGACCAATTATCCGCTGGCGCCGATGGTGCTGGCGATCGTGCTGGGCGACAAGGCGGAGGAGGCGTTCCGGCAGTCGCTGCTGGCGTCGCAGGGCAGCCTCGGCGTGTTCTTCTCCACCAAGCTGGTCGGCACGATCATGGTGCTCGGCCTGATCGCGCTGTTCTGGCCGCTGATCCAGGAGGGTCTGGAGCTCGCATCCGGCGCCCTGCAACCGCGTAAGCGGTGGCAGCGCCGACATTACGAATGATAGCATTTTTGGAACGAACCCGTCGCCGTTGCACCATCTAGGACCGTGGAATATTGTATACCAGATGACTGATCCTCGTACCATGCGTCGCGCCACCGGCCGGGCGAACCCGCCGGAATCCACGCCGCGGCTTGCCATCGAGCCGATCGACACCTCGTTCAGCTTCAAGAACAAGGCCTATGCCGCGTTGAAGAACGTCATCGTCTCGATGGACGTCTATCGCAGACCGCCAGGACATCCGTCTCGACGAGCGCCAGCTCGCGCAGGATTTCGGCATCAGCCGCACGCCGGTGCGCGAGGCGATGGCGCAGCTCGAGCGCGAAGGCTTCGTGCGCTCGGTGCCGCGCCGCGGCATCTATGTGGTGCGCAAGACCAAGATCGAGGTGATCGAGATGATCACCGCCTGGGCGGCGCTCGAAAGCATGGCGGCGCGGCTGATCACCGAGCACGCCAGCGACGAGGAGATCGCGGCGCTGCGCAAGATGTTCGCGACCTTCGAGGACGGCGCGCTGCGCGCCCATCTCGACGAATATTCCGAGGTCAACATCGAGTTTCACCAGACCATCATCCGCATGAGCGGCAACAGCGTGCTGATTTCGCTCGCCGAGAACCTGTTCACCCACATGCGCATGATCCGGCGCAAGACCATCGTCGAGAAGGACCGCGTCGAGCGTTCGATCCGCGATCACATGAACATCATCGAGGCGCTCGAAGCGCGCGACACCGCGCGCGCCGAGGAGCTCGTTCGCAATCACGCGCTCGGCCTCGCCGAGCACGTGGCGAAATACGCCGATTATCTGGATTGAGAACCTATGAGCCACGCACTCCACCGTCATCCTGAGGCGGCGGCCGAAGGCGGCCCTCGAAGGATCACGAGTCGCTTGCTGCCACCCGTCGAGGCTCGCTTCGCTCGCACCTCAGGGTGACGGCGGCGAGCTTCCGTTAACAGGATTTGGAGGAACACATGGCCGACGCAGCGGTCGCAAAGAAGCCCGAAGCCGCCCCGGAGCAGGAGCTGACGGACGGCTTTCATCTCATCATCGATGCGCTCAAGCTCAACGGCCTCACCACGATCTACGGCGTGCCCGGCATTCCGATCACCGACTTCGGCCGCATGGCGCAGGCCGCGGGCATCCGCGTCCTCTCGTTCCGCCACGAGCAGAACGCCGGCTATGCGGCGTCGATCGCCGGCTTCCTGACCAAGAAGCCCGGCGTCTGCCTCACGGTGTCGGCGCCCGGGCTTCCTCAACGGCCTGACCGCGCTCGCCCACGCCACCACCAACTGCTTCCCGATGATCCTGATCTCGGGCTCGTCCGAGCGCGAGATCGTCGACCTGCAGCAGGGCGACTACGAGGAGATGGACCAGCTCGCCATCGCCAAGCCGCTCTGCAAGGCGGCGTTCCGCGTGCTGCACGCCGCCGACATCGGCATCGGCCTGGCGCGCGCGATCCGCGCCGCGGTGTCCGGCCGTCCGGGCGGCGTCTATCTCGATCTGCCGGCCAAGCTGTTCGGCCAGGTGATGGACGCCGAGACGGGCAAGAAGTCGCTGGTGAAGGTGATCGACGCGGCGCCGGCGCAGATTCCCGCGCCGGACGCGGTCAAGCGCGCGCTCGACGTGCTCAAGAGCGCCAAGCGCCCGCTGATCATCCTCGGCAAGGGCGCGGCCTACGCGCAGGCCGACGATGCGATCCGCACGCTTCGTCGAGAAGAGCGGCGTTCCGTTCCTGCCGATGAGCATGGGCAAGGGCCTGCTGCCCGACACGCATCCGCAGTGCGCGGGCGCGGCGCGCTCGACCGTGCTGGCGCAGTCCGACGTCGTCATGCTGATCGGCGCGCGGCTCAACTGGCTGCTGTCGCACGGCAAGGGCAAGACCTGGGGCAAGGCGCCGAAGAAGTTCATCCAGATCGACATCGAGCCGAAGGAAATGGACTCCAACGTCGAGATCGTCGCGCCGGTGGTCGGCGACATCGGCTCGTGCGTCACCGCGCTGCTCGACGGCCATGGGCGACAACTGGCCCGCGGCGCCGGCCGACTGGATGAAGACGGTGACCACGAAGCGCGACGAGAACGTCGCCAAGATGGCGCCGCGGCTGATGAACAACAACGTGCCGATGGACTACCACGGCGCGCTCGGCGTGCTGCGCACCATCGTCAAGGAGCGGCCGGACGCCATCCTGGTCAACGAAGGCGCCAACACGCTCGATCTCGCGCGCGGCATCATCGACATGTATCAGCCGCGCAAGCGCATCGACGTCGGCACCTGGGGCATCATGGGCATCGGCATGGGCTATGCCATCGCCGCCGCGATCGAGACCGGCAAGCCGGTGCTTGCGATCGAAGGCGACAGCGCCTTCGGCTTCTCCGGCATGGAGGTCGAGACGATCTGCCGCTACAAGCTGCCGGTCTGCATCGTCATCTTCAACAACGACGGCATCTATCGCGGCACCGACGTCAACAACGTCAGCTCGGACCCGGCGCCGACCGTGTTCGTCAAGGGCTCGCGCTACGACAAGATGATGGAGGCCTTCGGCGGCGTCGGCGTCAATGCGACGACGCCCGACGAGCTCAAGCGCGCCGTCAACGCCGCGATGGACTCCGGCAAGCCGACCCTGATCAACGCGGTGCTCGATCCGGCGGCCGGCAGCGAGAGCGGCCGCATCGGCAATCTCAATCCGCAGAGCGCGCTGAAGAAGAAATGAAGGAGCACGCAATGAAGAAGTCGACAAGCTCCACTGTCGTCCCCGCGAAAGCGGGGACTCAGTAAACGCCGACGCTCATTGAATAACTGGATGCCCGCCTTCGCGGGCATGACAGCCCGGTTTAAGCGCGACAGACGAGAGTCAGGAGACACGAAGATGGCAGCGAAGAAAGCCAAGGCGACGAAAGCCAAGGCCAAGAACAAGCCGAGTCGCAAACGGCCTCGAAAAAGGTCGTGAAGCTGACGTCGAAGAAGCCGGCGGCGAAGGCTAACGGCAACGGCCTGCCGCAGCCGTCGACCAAGCCCTTCGGCGCAGGCCGGCAAGGCGCTCGACGGCGTGCACATCCTCGACTTCACCCACGTGCAGTCCGGCCCGACCTGCACGCAGCTTCTCGCCTACATGGGCGCCGACGTGCATCAAGGTCGAGCGGCCCGGCGTCGGCGACATCACGCGCGGCCAGTTGCGCGACGTGAAGGGCGCGGACTCGCCTCTATTTCACGATGCTCAACGGCAACAAGCGCTCGATCACGATCGACTCCAAGCATCCCAAGGGCAAGGAGATCCTCGAGCGGCTGATCAAGCATTGCGACGTGCTGGTGGAGAACTTCGCGCCCGGCGCGCTCGACCGCATGGGGCTGACCTGGGAGCTACATCCACAAGACTCAACCCGCGCATGATCGTCGCCTCGGTGAAGGGCTTCGGCCCCGGCCCCTACGAGGACTGCAAGGTCTACGAGAACGTCGCGCAATGCACCGGCGGCTCGGCCTCGACCACCGGCTTCCGCGAGGGCCCGCCGCTCGTCACCGGCGCGCAGATCGGCGATAGCGGCACCGGCCTGCATCTCGCGTTCGGCATCGTGCGCGGCGCTCTACCAGCGCATCCGCACCGGCCGCGGCCAGAAGGTGCTCTGCGCCATGCAGGACGGCGTGCTCAATCTCGCGCGCGTCAAGCTGCGCGACCAGCAGCGCCTCGCGCACGGCCCGCTCACCGAATACAGCCAGTACGGCGAAGGCGTGCCGTTCGGCAAGGCGACGCCGCGCGCCGGCAACGACTCCGGCGGCGGCCAGCCGGGCTGGATCCTGAAGTGCAAGGGCTGGGAGAACGATCCCGACGCCTACATCTACTTCATCACCCAGGCGCCGGTGTGGGGCGCGATCTGCGACCTGATCGGCAAGCCGGAGTGGAAGACCGATCCGGACTACGCCACGCCGCCGGCGCGGCTGCCGCGGCTCAAGGCGATCTTCGCCACCATCGAGGAGTGGACCATGACCAAGACCAAGTTCGAGGTCATGGAGATCTGCAACGCGGTCGACATTCCGGTCGGGCCGATCCTGTCGATGAAGGAGATCGCCGAGGAGCAGTCGCTGCGCGACACCGGCACGGTGGTCGAGGTCGATCATCCGACGCGCGGCAAGTATCTGACCGTCGGCAATCCGATCAAGCTGTCGGACTCGATCACGCGAGGTGAAGCGCTCGCCGCTGCTCGGCGAGCACACCGAGGAAATCCTGACCAAGGTGCTCGGCTATTCGGCGAAGGAGGTCGCCGAGATCAAGACGCTCCGGCGCGATCACGCCGCCGGAGAAGCCGGCGCAAGGCGGAGGCGGCGTAAGTTGAGAGCTGGTCATGCTGTCGTCCCCGCGAAAGCGGGGACCCAGTAATCGCTGAGCGATCGGTGTTTACTGGATGCCCGCCTTCGCGGGCATGACGAACCGAGAGTGTGGGAGGTTGTTACGATGCGTATCGTCGTTCACGGCCAGCAGGCCTTCGGCAAGGCGGTGCTGGAGGCGCTGCTCAAGCGCGGCGAGAACGTCGTCGCCGTCTATGTCGCGCCGGAGAAGCCGGGCGCCAAGGCCGATCCGCTGAAGGAAGCCGCGCTCGCCGCGAACCTGCCGGTCTATCAGCCGGCGTCCTACAAGGACCCGAAGGTCTGGGAGGAGTTCAAGGCGCTCAAGCCCGACCTGCAGGTGATGGCCTTCGTCACGCTGTTCGTGCCGGAGGAATTCCTCAACATCCCGACCCACGGCTCGATCCAGTATCACCCCTCGCTGCTGCCGGCCTATCGCGGCGCCAGCGCGATCAACTGGCCGATCATCAAGGGCGAGAAGGAAACCGGCCTGTCGATCTTCTGGCCCGACAACGGCCTCGATACCGGCGACGTGCTGATCCAGAAGAAGACGCCGATCAGCGACACCGACACGCTCGGCACGGTCTATTTCGACCGCCTGTTCCCGATGGGCGTCGAGGCGATGCTGGAAGTCGTCGACCTGGTGAAGGCCGGCAAGGCGCCGCGCATCAAGCAGGACGAGTCCAAGGCCACCTACGAAGGCCGCTGCGGCCCCGACAATCGCGCAAGATCGACTGGGGCAAGCCGTGGGAGCAGATCGACCGGCTGATCCGCGGCTGCAATCCGGCGCCCGGCGCCTGGACCACGCTCGACGGCAAGACCGCTGAAGATCTTCGACGCCAAGCCGATGCCCGGCGAAGGACCCGAAGGGCATCGCCGGCAAGCTCGGCGAGATCGTCGCGGTCGAGGCCGACGGCATCACGGTGGTCTGCGCCGACGGCCGCTTCAAGGTCACGCGCGTGCAGCCGCCGACGGCCAAGAAGATCGACGCCGGCGAATGGGCGAAGTCCGCCAACATCGCAGCCCAAGGCTCGCTTCACCTAGCTCTCCACGTCATGCCCGGCCTTGCGCCGGGCATCCACGCCTTGGCGGCGAGGTAAGACGTGGATGGCCGGGACAAGCCCGGCCATGACGAACTCAGAAGTTTCCACCGCGCATTTCTCTTTCATCGAACGGATCACCCCATGCCCGCCTCGCAGCATCAGTCACCGAAGTCCGACATCGAAATTTCCCAGGCCGCCAAGCCAAGCGGCGCATCCTCGACGTCGCCAAGGAAAAGCTCGGCATCGCGCCGGAGAATCTCGAGCCCTACGGCCACTACAAGGCCAAGGTGTCGATGGACTACATCAAGTCGCTCAAGGACAAGAAGAACGGCAAGCTGATCCTGGTCACGGCGATCTCGCCGACGCCGGCGGGCGAAGGCAAGACCACGACCACGGTCGGCCTCACCGACGCGCTCAACCACATCGGCAAGAAGGCGATGCTGTGCCTGCGCGAGCCGTCGCTCGGGCCGTCGTTCGGCATGAAGGGCGGCGCGGCCGGCGGCGGCTACGCGCAGGTGATCCCGATGGAGGACATCAACCTGCACTTCACCGGCGACTTCCACGCCATCACCTCGGCGCACAATCTGCTCTCGGCGCTGATCGACAACCACATCTACTGGGGCAATGCGCTCGGCATCGACTCGCGCCGCGTCGTCTGGCGCCGCGTCATGGACATGAACGACCGCGCGCTGCGCGAGATCGTCTGCTCGCTCGGCGGCGTCGCCAACGGCTATCCGCGCGAGGCCGGCTTCGACATCACGGTGGCGTCGGAGGTGATGGCGATCTTCTGCCTCGCCAAGGATCTCGAGGACCTCAAGAAGCGGCTCGGCAACATCATCGTCGCCTACACGCGCGACCGCAAACCGGTGCGCGCCAAGCGACCTGAAGGCGCACGGCGCCATGACGGCGCTGCTGAAGGACGCGATCGCGCCGAACCTGGTGCAGACGCTGGAAGGCACGCCCGCCTTCATCCACGGCGGCCCGTTCGCCAACATCGCGCATGGCTGCAACTCGGTGGTCGCGACCACGACCGCGCTCAAGCTCGCCGACTACGTCGTGACCGAAGCCGGCTTCGGCGCCGACCTCGGCGCGGAGAAATTCCTCGACATCAAGTGCCGCAAGGCCGGCCTCAAGCCCGACTGCGTCGTCATCGTCGCGACCATCCGCGCGCTGAAGATGCACGGCGGCGTCAAGAAGGACGACCTGAAGAAGGAAGACCTGAAGGCGCTCGAAGCCGGCATGGCCAACCTGCAGCGCCACGTCGAGAACATGAAGAAGTTCGGCCTGCCGGCGGTGGTCTCGATCAACCGCTTCTCGGCCGACACCGACGCCGAGATCGCGCTGGTCAAGGAGAAGTGCAAGGCGCTCGGCGTCGAGGCGCTGATGGCCGATCACTGGGCGATGGGCGGCGAGGGCGCGGCCGATGTCGCCAAGGCGGTGGTCAAGATCATCGACGAGAGCAAGGGCAAGCTGAAGCTGCTCTATCCCGACGAGATGCCGCTGTTCGAGAAGATCCGCACCATCGCCAAGGAAATCTATCGCGCCGACGACGCCACCGCCGACAAGTCGGTGAAGGACCAGCTCAAGACCTGGGAGGAGATGGGCTTCGGCAAGCTGCCGGTCTGCATCGCCAAGACGCAGTATTCGTTCTCGACCAACCCGGACGCCAAGGGCGCGCCGACCGGCTTCTCGATTCCGGTGCGCGAGGTGCGGCTCTCCGCCGGCGCCGAGTTCGTCGTCGCGATCTGCGGTGAGATCATGACCATGCCGGGCCTGCCGAAGGTGCCGTCGGCCGACTCCATCGACGTCAGCGCCGACGGCAAGATCGTCGGGTTGTTCTAGTGTAAAGACTCACCCCGTCATTCCGGGGCGCCGCGAAGCGGCGAGCCCGGAATCCGATACTCCGCAGCAGGGGTTATGGATTCCGGGTTCGCGCCTGCGGCGCGCCCCGGAATGACGCTGGATATTGCCTACCAATTCAACGAAGGAGGACTCAACAATGCTCAAGTTCTATTACACCGGCGCGCCGAACCCGACCAAGGTCGCGCTGTTCCTCGAAGAGGCCGGCCTGCCTTACGAGCCGATCCCGGTCGACACCCGCAAGGGCGACCAGCACAAGCCGGAATTCCTGGCGATCAATCCGAACGCCAAGGTGCCGGCCATCGTCGATGGCGACGCGACCGTGTTCGATTCGAGCGCGATCCTGCTCTATCTCGCCGAGAAGACCGGCAAGTTCCTGCCGGCCAAGACCGACAAGGCGCGCGGCGAATTGCTGTCCTGGATGTTCTTCGTCTCGTCCGGCGTCGGCCCCTATTCCGGCCAGTCGGTGCACTTCCGCAACTACGCGCCGGAGAAGCTGCCCTACGCGATCAACCGCTACGCCTTCGAGGCGCAGCGCCATTTCGGCATCATCGACGCGCGCCTCGCCAAGCAGAAATACATGCTCGGCGACACCTACACGATCGTCGACATGAACGTGTGGGGCTGGGCGCGGCTGATGCCGAACGTGCTCGGCGAGGGCGCCTGGGCCAAATTCCCGAACCTCAAGCGCCTGATCGACGAGATCACCGCGCGGCCCGCAGCGCAGAAGGCGGTGGCGCTCAAGGACAAGCACAAGTTCAAGACCGAGATGGACGAGGAAGCGCTCCACGCCATGTTCCCGCACCTGAAGGAAAAGGTGGCGTAAGTCGCGCGAAGCCTTTCTCCGCCCTCACCCTGAGGAGCGCGCTCTT
Organism: uncultured Alphaproteobacteria bacterium; assembly: GCA_963842645.1. Classification (GTDB taxonomy): domain Bacteria; phylum Pseudomonadota; class Alphaproteobacteria; order Rhizobiales; family Xanthobacteraceae; genus Z2-YC6860. Next base: position 18,361 of record CAWJGY010000012.1, read on the forward strand.
GCGCGCGTCTCGAAGGGCGAGGGCGGCCCCGGACTCGCAGCCCATCCTTCGAGACGCATCGCTTTGCGATGCTCCTCAGGATGAGGCCGATGCTGTGGCGCGATTGTCGCTACGCACAGCACGGTCTTTGCATATGATGGGGTGCAAGGAGACTAACATGCCTCGTCGTGCCGTTGCTGCCATCATCCTCGCCGTTCTATTTCCCCTATTCGCCCAAGCCCAATCCTGGCCCACGCGTCCGGTCACCATGGTGGTTCCCTTCGCCGCCGGCGGCCCGATGGACGTGGTCGGCCGCATCATGGCGTTGAGCCTCAGCGAACAACTCGGCCAGCAGGTGATCGTCGAGAATGTCGGCGGTGGCGGCGGTATGACCGGGTCGGCGCGCGTCGCCAAAGCCGCGCCCGACGGCTATCAGTTCGGGCTCGGCAATGTTGGCACCCATGCCGTGAGTCAGTCGCTATCGAAGAATCCGCCCTACAATGTCGCTGCCGATTTTGCGCCAGTGGCGCTGTTCGCCGATCTGTCGCTGGTGCTGGTCACGCGCAAGGACCTGCCGGCGGGAAACCTTCAGGAGTTCATCGCCTACGCCAAGGCGAACCAGGACAAAATGCAGTTCGCCTCCGCGAGCGCCGGCTCGGCGACGCACCTTGGCTGCGCGCTGCTCAACGCCGCGATCGGCGTCAACGTCACCCACATCCCGTATCGCGGCGGCGGCCCGGCGATGCAGGATCTTGTTGCCGGGCGGATCGATTACATCTGCATCGACACGCCGGCCGTCGTCTCGCTGATCGAGAGCGGCCAGATCAAGGCGATGGCGGTCCTGTCCGGCAGCCGTACGGCGAGCCTGCCCAATGTGCCGACGGCGCAGGAGCAGGGCCTGGTCGGCTTCGAGGCGGCGAACTGGGCGGCGTTCTTCATGCCCAAGGATACGCCCGCGCCGATCGTGTCGAAGCTGCAGGCAACAAGCGCCGCGGCGGTCGGCTCCGAGGCTGTGCAAAAGCGCATGAAGGAGATCGGCGTCGATCCGGTCGCGCCCGAACGCCGCTCGTCGGACTATCTGGCGAAGTTCGTCCAGGACGAGGTCGCGAAGTGGGCAGGCCCGGTCAAGGCGAGCGGATTGGCGACGGATTAGCTCCGACCCCATCCTGAGGAGCGGCCGAAAGGCCGCGTCTCGAAGGATGGCGGCGTACCCGGGCCTGCGGCCCATCCTTCGAAACGCGCACTGCGTGCGCTCCTCAGGATGAGGCGGAATGGATGGCCGGCGTCAACGAGAGCGCTATTTCGCCGGCTCCGCCGCGGCCTTGAGCACCGGCGCCCAGCGTGCGATCTCGGATTTCACGTAGGCGTCGAACGCCGCTGGCGTCCGCTCCGCCTTGCCGGGGATCGAGCCGCCGAGGCTGTTGATGCGCTGCTTGACGCCGTCGTCATCGAGCGCCTTGTCGAGTGCGTCGGCGAGCTTCGCCACGACCGCCGGCGGCGTGTCCTTCGGTGCGAAGATGCCTGCCCAGATGCTCATCAGATAATTGATGCCGAGTTCTTTCGCGGTTGGCACATCCGGCAATGAAGCGAGCCGCTCGGCCGCCGAGACGGCGTACGCCTTGATCGCGCCGGATTTTGCCTGCTCGGCGACGCTGACCGACTGCTCGCAGAAGAAATCGACATGGCCGCCGACGAGGTCGTTCATCGCCGGGCCGGTGCCGCGATAGGCGACCGCCGTGGGCTTGGCGCCGACCTCCGCGTTGAACAGGAGGCACGCCATGTGCGACGACGCGCCGATGCCGCCGTGCGCCTGTTTCAAGGTCGCGCCGCCTGATTTCAGCAGCGCCACGAATTCGCGAAGATCCTTCGCCGGAAAATCCTTCCGCGCGACGATGACCACCGGCGAATGCGCGGTCGGGCCGATCGGAATGAAATCGCGCGCCGAATCGTACTTGATATTCGGCGTCAGCACGGGCGCGGCGACATGCGATCCCATGCTGCCGGCCAGCAGCGTGTAGCCGTCCGGCGCGGATGTGGCGACCCGCCCGCTGCCGATCGTACCGCCGGCGCCGCCGACGTTCTCGATCACCAGCGATTGGCCGAGCGTCTTCGACATCTGATCGCTCACGATGCGCGCAACCACGTCGCTTGGACCGCCGGCTGGGAAGGGGACGACGACGGTGATGGAACGATTGGGATAGTCCTGCGCACGGATGGGAGCGGACCACACAGCCGCCAGGCCGATGGTGCATGCGATGAAAAGCTGTTTCGTCGAGCACATCTTTCCCTCCGTCTGCTTTTTGTCGCTTCAATCGTTCTTCAAAACCTCCGCCACCTCCACGCGCCGTCCCTCGCGCGCCGACAAGATTCCGGCACGCACCACCGCGAGCGAGGTGGTGGCATAATCGCCGCCCACCTCCGGCTTGCCGCTGCCGCGTATTGCCGCAGCGAACTCTTCAAGTTCCTCCACGAAGGTGTCGTTCTTGGGAACCGGCACCGGCACGGGCTTGTCGCCGCCGCGCTTGAGCAGGCGCAAGCCGCCGTGCATGTCGTAGTAGGCGGTGGCGTCCTTGCCGTAGATGTTCATCAGGTAATATTCCGACGCCGAGGCGTAGCTGGCATTGAGCGTCGACAGCGCGCCGCTGTCGTGCTCCAGGATCATGCTCGCCACGTCGGGGTTGTCGCCGGGCAGCACGAGTTGCGCGAAGTGCCCGCGCACCGCCTTCACCGGCCCCATCAGATAGGTCAGCACGTCGGTGTAGTGGATGCCGATCTGCAGCATCACGCCGCCCGGCATGCCGGCGGCCTGGTAGCGCCATGAGTTCAAGTCGATCTTGCCGAGCCGGTCGCGGCTGATGTTGGCCTCGGCGTTGACGAGCTTGCCGAAGGTGCCGGCGTCGATCTGCTGCTTCACCCAGCGGAAATGGCTCTCGCGCCGCCGCTGGTAGCCCATTCCCAATACGACACCGGCCTTGCGGCAGACCTCGGTGATGGCGCGGCCCTCGGTGACGTTGTTGGCGATCGGCTTGTCGAGGAAGACGTGCTTGCCCGCCTCCGCCGCCTGCCGGGTGGTCGGTAGGTGCACGTCGTTCGGCGTGGTGTTGATGATGGCCTCGATGTCGCGATCGGCCAGCACTTCTTCATACGTCGCGGCTGGCCGGCAGCCGTATTTCTTGGCGAAGGCCGCACGCTTGTCCTGCGAGCGCGTGTAGCAGGCGACGATCTTGATCTTGCTCGAACGCTTCATCGCGTCGGCCAGCACGTCCGACCACCAGCCCATGCCGATGCAGGCGACGCGCAAGGGTTCAGTCATCGTTCTTTCTTCCCTCCGTCCGTCTCATTCCGCCCTCATCCTGAGGAGCGGGCGCAGCCCGTGTCTCGAAGGATGGCGAGGCGCCCGGGCCCGCGGCCCATCCTTCGAGACGGCGCTTCGCGCCTCCTCAGGATGAGGCCCGGATTGCATCACTTCCAGTTCGCGCCGATCGACTCGACCGCGGCCTGGGCGATCTTCAGGTCGGTCGCCCAGTCGCCGCCGCTGACCCCGACGCCGCCGATGCATTCGCCGTTGGTCAGGATCGGCACGCCGCCCTCCATGGCGGTCCAGCGCTCCGGACCTGCGGCGAGCGCAAGTCCCAGCGCGTGCGTCACGTCGAGATCCTGGCCGACCGCGCCCTTCGCCGTGGTGGCGCGCTTGTTGGAGGCGGCGCACACCGCCTTGGTGGTGCAGGAATGCAGCGTATGGAAACGGCCGCCGTCCATGCGCTCCAGGACGACGACGTGGCCGCCCGCATCGACGATGCAGCACGAGATAGCGATCTTGGCCTCGCGGGCCTTGTCGATGGCGACAGTCATTATCTTTCGAGCGCCGTCATGGGTCAGACGCTTGGCGTCGGCGATGTACATGGAATGAAGTTCCCCAGGGCTGAGCGCGAATTGTGGGCCAGCCCGGAAGCGGCGGCAAGGGCGAGATGTTCAATCCGGCGAGCTGCCGAACCCGCAGGATTCAGCGCTCGTTCAAGGCCCGAAGTTCGCCAACGAATGCCCGCGGCAGCAGCCATGCGGGGGGTGCGCGCAGCCCAAGCGACTGCGCGACTTCGATCGCGAAGTCGTTGCAGTTGTAAAAGATCAAGTGCCACGGATGCTCGGTCGTGCCGACGCGGCGGACCGCCGACGCGAGCCGGGCGTACTGGGCCGCGCTGATGCGCCGCCGGTAGATATTCGTCGGCGCCGCCTTGCGGTCGTCATCGAGGCCGCGGACCGACGCAGCGACCGGCATCACCGATCCGAAAATCAGGCCGCGCTCGTCATCGAGCGGATAGATGCCGGCATAGCGCGTTTCCAGCGGCTGGCCGTGGTCGCCCAGGCGGCCATAGGCGATATAGGTGTGGCCGAACACGTAGCCCGCGCGGCTGCGGAAATCGAGGAAATACTGCTCATGCGCCGGTTGCCGGTCGTCCGCCGGTGCCGCCGAGACGGCCGCCGGCCACGATGTGATCGCGAGAGCGGCGAAGCCGACGGCTGTGCCGAGCAGCCTGGACCATGTCATGACACGCAAGACTGGCTCCGCGAACGAGACGAACCGGAACGGGTGCGATCTTCGTGCGCGCGGCTGCGCTGCGCAATCGAAGCCCCCTCGGAGGGTTAATTAACCAAGCCTCGGCGGGCTATTCGCGATCGAGCGTCGCCGCGACCGCGCGCGCCTCGACGACCAGCGCGGCGGTGTTCGGCATCATCGGCTCGCGCGCCGGCACGACGAGGCCGATCGACTGCACCGCCTCGGGCTCGGTGATCGGGATGGCGCGGAGCGTATCGGTCAGCCCCAGGGTCTCGGCGAGCTTGGCCGGCATCACGCTGGCCCAGCGCCCGGTGCGCACATGCGAGAACAGCAGGATCATCGAATCCGATTCCAGCGTCGGGCGCGATTCGCCGCCCGCGCTCCGCAGCAGCCGGTCGATGATGCGGCGGTTCTGCATGTCCGGCGTGAGCAGGCAGAGCGGCACCTGCGCGACCTCCGCCCAGGTCACTGTGTCGCGGTTGCCGAGCGGCGCGTCGGCCGACGTGAGCAGCCGGTAGCGCTCGCGATAGAGCGGCAGGGCGGTGACGCGGCCGAGCGGCTCGTTGCCCAGATAGGTGATGCCGGCGTCGATCTCCAGGTTGTCGAGCAGTTCGAGGATCTCGATCGAGGTGCGCGAGTAGATCGTGAAGCGCACGTTGGGGTGCCGCTCGCGATAGGGCGTGGTGAGCGCCGCCACCATCGCCAGCGCGGTCGGGATCGCGGCGATGCGCAACTGGCCCGACAGTCCGTGACGCAGCGAGTTGATCTCCTCGCGCATCGCGCGGGTGTCGCCGACGATGCGGCGCGCCCATTCGAGCACGCGCTCGCCTTCCGGCGGTGAAGCTCTGGAAGCGCGAGCCGCGATTCACCAGCAGCACGCCCATCTGCTCTTCGAGCTGCTTCACGCCGGCCGACAGGGTCGGCTGGGTCACGCCGCAGGCCTCGGCGGCGCGGCCGAAGTGCTTCTCGCGGGCCAGCGCCAGGATGAAATCGAGCTTGTCGATCACTCTGGAAAATCACCGTATTAACAGTGGCTTATGAGTAAGGGCGGGCTCATGCTCAAATAATAGGGCGTAATTACTGCGCCGTCGATAGAACATATCTATCGAACCATGACAAGTACGGGATTGTCTGAGAAATTGGAAGGGTTCAAACCTTCGGACTTGGAGAAGCAATGAACGTTCAAAACCCGCCGCGCACCCCCGGCAACGGCGCCGAGCCGACTGGCCGTGGCCGAAATCGACCCCGCCGCACGCCCAAGGGCCGCCAGATCGATCCGCAGGCGGCCGGCGAAATCGCAGCGCTGCTTGGCGACCGCTCGCGCCAGCGCGACCTGCTGATCGAGCATCTGCATCTGATCCAGGACAAGTACGGCCATATCTCTAGCGCGCACATGGCGGCGCTCGCGGCCGAGATGAAGCTGGCGCAGACCGAGGTTTATGAGGTCGCGACCTTCTACGCGCATTTCGACGTCGTGAAGGAAGGGCAGACGTCCGCCGCCGCCGGTCACCGTGCGGGTCTGCGACTCGCTGTCCTGCGCGATGGCTGGCGCGGACCGGCTGCTGACGGATTTGCCGAACACGCTCGGGCCAAACGTGCGCGTCGTGCGCGCGCCCTGCATGGGCGCCTGCGATCACGCGCCGGTTTGCGCCGTCGGCCATGTGCAGGTAATGAAGGCCACCGGCGCGTCGGTGAAGAAGTTGCCTATCCGACGACGCACGCGCATGCGCATCCATCCCGGCACCGACTTCGAGCATTACATGGCGGCCGGCGGCTATCGCGTTCTGGCCGAGGCATTCACCGGCAAGCGCACGCGCGACGACCTGATCAAGATCGTCAGCGACTCCGGGCTGCGCGGTCTCGGCGGCGCGGGCTTCCCGACCGGCCGCAAGTGGTCGCTGGTGCGCGCGGAAAAAGGCCCGCGTCTGATGGCGGTGAACGCCGACGAGGGCGAGCCCGGCACCTTCAAGGACCGCTACTACCTCGGCCTCGATCCGCATCGCTTCCTCGAAGGCATGCTGATCGCCGCCTGGGTGGTCGAAGCGCGCCGACGTCTACATCTACATCCGCGACGAATATCCCGAGCTGCGCCTGATGCTGCTCGACGAGATCGAGAAGCTTCGCCGCGCCGGCCTCGACAAGTTCACCAAGATCCATCTGCGCCGCGGCGCCGGCGCCTACATCTGCGGCGAAGAATCCGCGATGATCGAATCGATCGAAGGCAAGCGCGGCCTGCCGCGCCATCGCCCGCCTTACGTGGCGCAGGTCGGCCTGTTCGGCCGTCCGACGCTCGAGCAGAACGTCGAGACGCTCTACTGGATTCGCGACATCGTCGAGAAGGGCGCCGCGTGGGTCACGTCGCAGGGCCGCCGCGAGCGCAAGGGCTTCCGCAGCTTCTCGGTCTCCGGCCGCGTCAAGAAGCCCGGCGTGGTGCTGGCGCCCGCCGGCGTCACGGCGCGCGAACTGATCGACGAGTATTGCGGCGGCATGGTCGACGGCGAAACCTTCAAGGGCTATCTGCCGGGCGGCGCCTCGGGCGGCATCCTGCCGGCCTCGATGGCCGACGAGCCGCTCGACTTCGGCACGCTGGAAAAATACGGCTGCTTCGTCGGTTCCCACGCGGTTGTCATCCTGTCCGAGCAGGACGACATGAAGGCCGTGGCGCTGAACCTGATGAAGTTCTTCGAGGACGAAAGCTGCGGCCAGTGCACGCCCTGCCGCGTCGGCACCGAGAAGGCCGTCAAGCTGATGGAGCAGCGGTCCGTGGGATCCGGCGCTGCTGACCGAGCTCTCGACCTGATGCGCGATGCCTCGATCTGCGGCCTCGGTCAGGCCGCGCCGAACCCGCTGCTGTGCGTTTTGAAATATTTCCCCGACGAACTGACCAAGCCGCTCGGGCGTTGGTGACGGGAGAGCTGCGATGAGCGACGACACCCGCGCCAAAGACCAACACGTTCTTCATCGACGACAAGGAGATCGACATCCGCGAAGGCGAGACGATCTTCCGCGCCGCGCGACGCCACGACATCAAGCTGCCGCATCTGTGCTACTCGCCCAAGCCCGGCTACCGGCCGGACGGCAATTGCCGCGTCTGCATGGTCGAGATCGAGGGCGAGCGCGTGCTCGCCGCGAGCTGCATCCGCACGCCGTCGCCGGGCATGAAGGTCAAGACCCAGACCGACCGCGCCAAGACCGCGCGCCGCATGGTCGCCGAGCTGCTGATCACCGATCAGCCCGATGCGAGCGCACGCGCACGATCCGGACAGCGAGCTCTGGAAGATCGCCAAGCGCCAGAAGATCGAGCCCGGCCGCTTCCCCAAGCGCGAGAAGATCGAGGTGCCGCCGCCGACCGCAGCCACGTCGCGATGGCGGTCAATCTCGACGCCTGCATCCAGTGCAATCTCTGCGTCCGCGCCTGCCGCGAGGTGCAGGTCAACGACGTCATCGGCATGGCCGGGCCGCGGCCATCTCGAGAAGATCGTGTTCGACTTCGACGACCCGATGGGCGACTCGACCTGCGTCGCCTGCGGCGAATGCGTGCAGGCCTGCCCGACCGGCGCGCTGATGCCGTCGACGATGGTGGACGAGAACAACGTCTATCTCGGCAAGCCCGACCGCACGGTGGACAGCGTCTGTCCGTATTGCGGCGTCGGCTGCCAGCTCACCTATCAGATCAAGGACGACAAGATCGTCGCCGTCACCGGCAAGAACGGCCCGGCCAACGCAGAACCGGCTCTGCGTGAAGGGCCGCTTCGGCTTCGACTACGTCGCCAATCCGCAGCGCCTCTTGAAGCCGATGATCCGCAAGGACGGCGTGCCGAAGGTGCCGCACGAGCTGATCGACCCGTCGAACCCGTGGACGCATTTCCGCGAGGCGACCTGGGACGAGGCGCTCGACCGCGCCGCCAATGGCCTGAAGAAAATCCGCGACCGCGACGGCCCCGACGCGCTCGCCGGCTTCGGCTCGGCCAAGGGCTCGAACGAAGAGGCGTATCTGTTCCAGAAGCTCGTCCGCACCGGCTTCGGCACCAACAACGTCGACCACTGCACGCGGCTCTGCCACGCCTCGTCGGTGTCGGCGCTGCTCGAAGGCGTCGGCTCCGCCGCGGTGACCGCGACCTTCAACGAGTGCAAGAACTCCGACGTCATCATCGTCATCGGCGCGAACCCGACCGAGAACCATCCGGTCGCCGCGACCTTCTTCAAGCAGGCGGCCAAGCGCGGCGCCAAGCTCGTCGTCATGGACCCGCGCGGTCAGGCGCTCAAGCGCCACGCCTGGAAGATGATGCAGTTCAAGAACGGCACCGACGTGGCGATGCTCAACGCCATGCTCAACGTGATCGTCGAGGAGAAGCTCTACGACCAGCAATACATCCAGACCTATGTCGAGGGCTTCGACGCCTGGAAGGAAAACGTCAAGGACTTCACGCCGGAAGAGATGGCGCCGATCTGCGGCATCGAGGCCGATACGCTGCGCGAGGTGGCGCGCGCCTACGCCCGCGCCGAGAGCTCGATCATCTTCTGGGGCATGGGCGTGTCGCAGCACACCCACGGCACCGACAACGCGCGCTGCCTGATCGCGCTGGCGCTGATCACCGGCCAGATCGGCCGGCCCGGCACCGGGCTGCATCCGCTGCGCGGCCAGAACAACGTGCAGGGCGCCTCCGACGCCGGCCTGATCCCGATGTTCTTCCCCGACTACAAGTCGGTGGAGAATCCGGAAATCCGCGCGCAGTACGAGAAGGCCTGGGGCGTGAAGCTTCCGCCCAAGCGCGGCAAGACCGTGGTCGAGATCATGGACGCGGTCCACGCCGACGAGATCAAGGGCATGTACATCGAGGGCGAGAACCCGGCGATGTCGGACCCGGATCTCAATCACGCCCGCGAGGCGCTGGCGCATCTCGAGCATCTCGTGGTGCAGGACCTGTTCCTCACCGAGACCGCCGTCTACGCCGACGTCGTCCTGCCGGCGTCCGGCTGGCCGGAGAAGGACGGCACCGTCACCAACACCAACCGCCAGGTGCAGATGGGCCGCCAGGCGCTGCCGCTGCCGGGCGACACGCGCCAGGACCTCTGGATCATCACCGAGATCGCCAACCGCATCGGCTGCGGCTGGAACTACAAGCATGTCGGCGAGGTGTTCAACGAGATGGCGTCGATGATGCCGGCGCTCGAACAACATCACCTGGGAGCGCGTCGACCGCGAGTATGCCGTCACCTATCCGACCGACGGGCCGGACATGCCGGGCCGCGACGTGGTGTTCGACGACGGCTTCCCGCGGCCGGGCGGCTTCGCCAAGCTGGTCGCCACCAAGCTCCAGCCGCCGGACGAGGTGCCGGACGCGGAGTATCCGTTCATCCTCTCCACCGGCCGCCAGCTCGAGCATTGGCACACCGGCTCGATGACGCGCCGCGCGACGGTGCTCGACGCGCTCGAGCCCACGGCGAGCGCGCAGCTGTCGCGCGGCACCATCGAGAAGCTCGGCATCAGGCCGGGCGACATGGTGCGCGTCACCACGCGGCGCGGCATGGTCGAGCTCGCCGCGCGCCAGGACGACGCGGTGCCGGACGGCGTGGTGTTCATCCCGTTCGCCTATGTCGAGGCGGCGGCGAATCTGCTCACCAACCCGAAGCTCGATCCGTTCGGCAAGATCCCCGAGTTCAAGTTCTGCGCCGCCAAGGTCGAGGCGATCGATCCAATGTCGCGGGTGGCGGCGGAATAGAAAAGCGAAACGGGCATGGCGCTTTCGCGCGATGCCCGTCCATCGCCGCCTGGCAACTCGTCAGTCAGGGCCGCTCCCGTAACAGCGGTGTGACGCCAATCACCAAAAGTCGGATTCCGGGAAATGACGCGGTAGTTGCTTACCGCACCCACCGCGCGTCCGGGTGATCCTCCGGCACGTGCAGCATGGTCAATTCGATTGTGACGTCGTTTTTGACGTCGAGCGGCGCCACCGGCGCGATGTGCGCGGTGCGCCAGAGCTGAAGCTGATAGGCGCCCGGCGCGACGCGTAGTTCGGCACGGCCGTCCTTGCCGGTGCGGGCGTGGAACGCGCCGAGTCGGATTTCGACGCTGTCGAGCGCGGCCTTGCTATCGCGTTCCGTCACCGTGACCGCGAGCGTGTGCACAGGCATCGCCGCGACCGCGACGCTAAAGCGGGTTGCCGCTGCGCCGTCCGCGGCGAGCCGCACCGTGTACTCGGCGACCGACAGCTTCGCTGGCGCCGCCATGTCGAGCGCGGTCCAGTACAACGCCTCGGTTCCGGCAAGCGGGGCGTCACCGAGCGTGCCCGATGCGACCGCCGCGCCTGCCGCGTCGATCACTTCGATCCGCGTGCCCGAAAGTGTCCCGCCGCCCGTTGCCTTTGCGCCGACCTTGATGGCGAACCGTTCGCCGGCGACCACCGGCATCGGCACGTCCCACACCGCGAGGCTGATCGTCGTCATATCCGTCACATGCGCCTCCTCAGGAATTCCGTTGCGCCGCGTGGCGTCCGGCGATGCGGCCGAACACCAGGCACCGGCCGAGCCCATGTTGGGCGAAGCCGCCCTGCGATTCGCCGGCGCAATAGAGCCCCGGGATCGCCATGGCCGCGAATGTCGATCACCTGCCCGTGGGTGTCGGTGCGCAAGCCGGTCAGCGAGTCATGCAGGATCGGCGTCGACCATGCGGCATGGAACGGCGGCCTTTCGATCTTGTGCAGCGGCGTGGGCTTGTTGAAGTCGGTATCAACCCCCGACGTAACGAATGAGTTGTAGCGGTTCACCGTCTCCTGCAGCGCTGCGCCCGACATGGCCCGCCTCTGGTAGGGATTCCTGATACGGCCGGCCAGTTCGAAGATCGTGTCGGCGCGTGTAGAAGTAGCCGTCCGGGTCGACATGCGGCGGCTTGGGCTTCCATTTCTGCCGCGCCACGGCGTCGGCGTCAAAGATCGCCCAGATCGGGCCGCCACCGTTGAGCTTGTGGGCGTCACCCTTGTGCCCCATCGCTGCGTTGATGAAGTCGTAGCCGCTGTCGAGCTCGTTCCAGAACCGTTTGCCGTTCTGGTCGACCAGGATCGCCTCGTGCCAGTCTGTCACCGTCAATCCGGTCGCCTTGCAGAGATGAAAGATCGGGCTGTCGGTCTCGAAATAGAGGCTGAGATAGCCCCACCGGGTGCCGACGTGCCGCGTCTTGGTGATGACCGGGCCGATCTCGGTGGTCTGCGTTCCAGTGGCCCAGAGCGAGGCGCCGATCTCCATCGCGGCGAGCTCGCCGTCGGCGCCCTGGAACGAGTAGGGCAGGCCGGCCTGCTGGTATTCCTCGGTGAGGCGCGGATCGAACATCCGGCGGAAGTTGACGTTTCCGGTGTGGCCGCCGGTCGCGATGACGACGCCTTTCTTGGCTTCGATGGCGACGTCCTTGCCGTCGGCTGACGCCACGATGCCTCGCACCCTTGCCTTTGTCCTCGCGAACGATCTGCGTCATCTCGTGCTTGAGCAGGATCTGCACGCCCTTGTTGCGTGCGCTTTCGGCGAGACGGCGAACCAGGCCTGAGCCGTTGCGGTTTCTTCGCGGCGCGACCACTTCGCTTTGGATGTGCCATTCGTGGGTGACGAATACCCGCGGGACGGTCGACGCGTCGGGCGTAACGATCGGCTTCTCGATGAAGGTGACGCCGTTGTCGAGCAGGAACTGGAAGGTCGGCACGCATTCATCGGCGAAGGCGCGCACCAGATCGCGGTCGTTGTAGCGGCTGTCGCCGCGCTTGTGGTTGACCCAGTCGGCGAAAATCTGGTCGGCGCTGTCGTTGATGTTGAATTTCTTCTGCAGGGCATTGCCGCCGCCAAGATGAACACGGCCGCCGCTCAGCATGGCGTGCCCGCCGATGTCGTAGTTCTCCTCGACGACAATGACCGCGGCGCCGTGGTCGCGTGCCGACACGGCGGCGGCGAGGCCGGCGGCACCCGCGCCGATGACCACGACATCAGTCGAGAGATTCCATTCCATCCGGGGAGCTGCCTTGGGCGGGGACTTCACCTGCGGGCGGCATCTTGACGAGGCTGGCTTCGGGGTCAAGGCAGTGCCGCCTCGGTGCGCCCCGCGCTAGTATCCAGGCATGGACGAGCTTGCCTCTGAACCCACCGACCCCCGCGACGAGATCGCGCGCCTCGAAGCCCGTATCGAGGAGCTCGACGCCAAGCTCGAAAGCTGCCGCAAGTTCGCGGCCGCGTCGCGCTTTGCCCTGGCGCTCGGCGGCGTCCTTCTCGCCGGCCTGCTGTTCGGCGTGATCCCGTTCGATCCGCTCGCCCTGACCGGAGCGATGGCGGCGGGGCTCGGCGGCGTCGTCACCCTGGGGTCGAACAACAGCACGGCGAAGGAGGCGGCGGCGCAGCTGGCCGAAGCCGAGGCCGAGCGCGCCGCGCTGATCGGCTCGATCGAGCTTCGCGTGATCGAAAATCCCGCCACGCTGCACTAATGCCGCCTCTTTCTACGCCCTCATCCTGAGGAGCGGCCGAAGGCCGCGTCTCGAAGGATGGGCTGCGAATCGGGGCCCATCCTTCGAGACGCCCGCCGTTGGCGGGCTCCTCAGGATGAGGCCGAGGACCGTGGAACGGATTGTCGGGCTGTTGCCAGCCTAATATCATGCTCAAAACAACACCCGGGAGGACATCGCCATGGCTCAATCGCATGTGTTTGCCGCTGTCGGCGGCTATTACGGTGCGGCGGACAAGACCGGCAAGGCCGGCGTGTTCCGCCACCAGGTCGGCGAGGCCGACTGGAGCTACGTGCTCAAGGACCTCGAGACGTTCACCGTCTTCGTGAACCCGCGCGACACCAGCATGGTGTTTGCCGGCACCACGGACGGCGTGTACCGCATCGACTGACGCGGGCGCGACCTTCAAGCGCACGAATTTTCCCGACAAGGGCGTGCAGATCTGGTCGTTCATGATCGACCCGGCCAATCCCAAACGGATGCTCGCGGGCGGCTCGCCGGTGTCGGTCTATCGCAGCGACGACGGCGGCGAGAGCTGGAAGCGCGCGCCCAATCCGGCCTGCCGGTTCACGCCAAGATGCCGTTCGCCTGCCGGGTGATGCGCTTCGCGCCGCATCCGAAGAAGCCCGGCGAAATTTACGCCGTGCTCGAAGTGAGCGGCGTGATGCGCTCGACCGACGGCGGCGAGACCTGGAGCGATTGCAGCGAGCATCTCGTCCGCCTGTCCGAGCAGGAGCCGCGGCTGCGCTCGCAAGCTCGTCAGCGACACCGAGGCCGAGGGCATGCTCGACGGCCACGCCATCTGCACCAGCGCGGCCGATCCGGACGGCGTCATCATCGCGGTGCGCATGGGCCTGTTCCGCAGCAAGGACCAGGGCAAGACCTGGGAGGACCTGCGGGTCGACCGGTATTCACCGTTCACCTACGGGCGCGACGTGCGGGTTTCGCCGCAGGACCCCAACACGCTCTACGCGTGTCTCAGCGTCGCCGCCTCGTCGAAGGACGGCGCGCTCTATCGCAGCCAGGACGTCGGCAAGAGCTGGCAGCGCTTCGACAAGGTGAAGCCGCACGGCACGCTGATGTCGGTCAGCCTGCATCCCTCGGACGCCAAGCAGGTCTATATCGCCGCGCGTTACGGCGAGGTGTTCGGCACCCAGGATGGCGGCGAGACCTGGCGCGAGACGCCGCTGCCGCAAGGACATCCAGCACATCTACGCGCTGTCTTGCGGCTAGTAATTGTGATTTCGGCCTCATGCTGAGGAGCGCGCGAGCCGCGCGTCTCGAAGCATGGGTCGCGCTAGCCATCCTTCGAGACGCGCCCTGCGGGCGCTCCTCAGAATGAGGCCGAGCGGCAACGCTACCCTGTCCTTCTTGTCTCTGAAATACGGCTCGACCGTGCCGGTGAGCTTGATCGTCAGCGGATTGCCGTAGCGGTCGAGCGCCTTGCCGGCGGCGACCCGGATCCAGCCCTCGCTGACGCAATACTCCTCGACGTTGGTCTTTTCGACGCCGTTGAAGCGGATGCCGACGTCGCGCGCCAGCACCTCGGCGTTGTAGTGCGGGCTGCGCGGATCGTTCGACAGGCGGTCGGGCAGGGTGTCGGTCATGGCGTGGAATTACCCCACGCCGATCACGCCGTCCAGATGGCGTCCGGATCGTCCTCCGGCAGCGTGTGCGCCTCGATCTGCACCGCGGCGTCAGCCTCGACCGCGAGCGGGACCAGCGGCGCATCGTAGCCGGACTTCCACATGGCGAGCTCGTATTGACCCTTGGCCAGATGCAGGCGAGCCCGGCCCGAGCGCCGGTCGTGGCGCGGCATCGGGCCGGCCCGCGTAACGATGGCGTTCGGCGACCGCGACGCCACCGGCCAGGACCGGCGTTCCGCCTGGCCGGGCCCGCGAACGACGCGGCGGCGGCCGCAATCAGAATGGCGAGGGCACGGCGCATGAACGTCTCGAATTGTGGGGGAAAGTCCGCCGGACGCTAGAGCAGATCGCTTCCGGATTGAAGAGCCGTCGTAAACGGCAGAGGTGAAGAGACGGCTGCGGCCAGTGTTAGTGTGTCGGCGATGCCTGAAAATCCAAAAAACATTCTCGTCATCGGCCAGGGCGCCGCCGGCCTTTCCGCGGCGCTGGCCGCCGCCGAAGCAGCGCGCGCGAAAAATCTCGCCGCTGCCATCATACTGATCGACAAGGCCCCGGAAGCCGACGCCGGCGGCAACACTCGCTGGACGCCGTCCTACATGCGGATGGCGTCGATCGACCGCGTCGAGCCGTCGTTCGTCCACGACATGCTGGAGGCGACCGGCTTCAAGGGCGACGAGGACTATTTCGCCACGCTCGCCCAGCACGCGCCCGCCACGGTCAAATGGATCGCCGGCCACGGCGTGCCGTTCCACCAGCCGGTCTATTACCTGGCGAAAGGCCCGCCGCGTATCCAGCCGGTCGGCGGCGGCGAGACCATCCACCGCGAATTGACCCGCGCCGCGCGCGACGCCGGCGTGACCTTCCGCTTCGGGGCCGCCGCCGACGCGCTGATCACCGACGATGGTGTGATCGCAGGCGTGCGGCTCTCGACCGGCGAAACGCTGCCGGCTGACGCCGTCGTGCTCGCCTGCGGCGGTTTCCAGGCCAACCCGGCGATGATGCGCGAGCATTTCGGCGAGGGCGGCGACGCCGTGCCGCTGCTCGCGCCGCGCGCGCATTTCAATTCCGGCGACGGCATCCACATGGCGCGGGCTCTCGGTGCGGATCTGTCCGGCGAGCGCGACGGCATGCACATCGAGCCGGTCGATCCACGCTCCAAGAACCAGGCGGCGGTCGTGCTGCTCTACCCCTACGGCATCGTTGTGGACCGCACCGGCCGCCGCTTCTTCGATGAAGGCGCGGGCCTCGTGCACGAGACCTGGGAGGCGTTCTCGCGCCGCCTGCATTTCGAGGTGCCGGGCCGCACGGCCTTCGCGGTCCTCGACGCTCGCGTGCGCGCGATCCCCGACTGGCAGCGCGCCACCCGCTCCGAGGTGCCGCCGTATGAGGCCGCGACGCTCGGCGCGCTGGCAAAATTGATTGGCGTCGATGCGGACAATCTTTCGCGCACGGTCGCCAACTACAATGCCTGCTGCATCGGCGACCCAGCGAACTTCGACGCCACGGTGTGTGACGGCCTCGTTGGCTCGCCGTCGCTCTCGCCGCGCAAATCCAACTGGTCCCGCGCTATCGCCGAACCGCCATTCCTCGCCTGGCCGATTATCGGCGCCGTCGCCTACACCTTCGGCGGGCTTGCGACCGATTTCCGCGCCCGCGTGCTGCGCGGCGGCGCGCCGATTGCGGGCCTCTACGCCGCGGGCGAGATCACTGGGCACTTCTACGGCACCGCGCCGAACGCGGTGTCGGTGCTGCGGGCGTTCGTGTTCGGCCGGATCGCGGGGAAAGAATCGATTTCTTCCCTGTGACGCGCTCAACCGGAAACGTGAACCTAAAGCTCGTCCAGGTTCTCCGGCACGTCGCCGAATTTCTTCAGAATGGTGGCGTCGGCGAAGCTTCCCAAGTTTGGATCGCCTGAGCGCATGAACGAAAGCGCTCCGATATTCAAAGGGTCGCGCGACATCGCCTCAGCTTTGCGATTGGCCTCTGGCGCACTCCGGCACTCTACGGCCTGTCCCGCGGCGCTGCCATCCTCGGTGCGCACAAACGGCAGAGCCACGTAGTAGGTGGTGGACATCTAGGACCTCACGTCCTCCCGCATCACCACATCCTCCTGCATAGCGATGGCCGCAAGGCAGCCGGCGAACGAAAGCACGGAGGCAATCGCAAACAGCCCGGCCCACATCATGCTTTCCTCGCTTTTCTGAACTCGGCCGCGTGAAAATCCTGACGACGCCTCCTGGGTCAGTTCGTCGATCCGCGCTTCCAGAAATGCGCTCGCAATGAGCGCGATCCGGAGCGCCGTCATCGGGTCGCCGCCGCAGAGGGCGAGCACTTCCTGGACTTCACTGTCGATTGCATTGAGTGGCGGTGTTGCGAGCGCGGGTTCGGCCATGGGTGTCCCTTTCACAGAGGGACAGCATATAGAACAAAACATGAACAAAGAGTCAAGGGGCAGGACGTAGCCGCCAAGAAACCTATGGCAATTACTCCCATCCTGCCCTTCGAGGGCGTTCTCATGAGACGTCCTGCGAGCGGGGCGGGATGCGGCCCCTGCGGGCGAGGCTCGTAACCTTGCACTCGGGCGGCTCCGGACCCGCGCGGGCCCCACTAGGCGCGTTCTGCGAGGAGCTCGCTGCATTGGCCCGCGAATGCGGGTTCAAGAAACGCGGTCCGGGACTGATGGTGGGACCCACGTGAGCACCCGCCTGAAAATGCCGCGATGGAGCGCCGAGAGGTGAGGGCCTGCGCGCAAGCGGGCCCGACACGTCTCGCAAGCGTGTGCCGGGCAACTCAAAGCCCGGCTAGGGCGAAAGCCCCGGGCGCCTCTCGGCGCTCCATCCCCTCGGCCTTTCGGCCGGCCGCATCAATCACAAAACTCGGGTCTCACACACCGCGAGGACGAAGGAGCTTGGCCCCGATGCAGCAACATGAAACGCCGATGTGGAAGAATGCGAACACGACGACATCCGCTGGATGATCACAACGCGCTGCGGTTCTGGAGCGCTGCCCGGTCAAGCGCTGCCGGCGCGATGCTGCGTCGGCGACAGCAGGATGTGCCACGCGATCTTCTGGCCGGTGGTACCGGACGACGCGAAGGCGTGGTGGCGCGATGCGTCACGTGTCGATGCACACCTCGCCGCGGCGCGCAATTCGCCGCGCGTAAGATCGATGTACATGCGCCCAGCCGGCATAACGGTTGTTTATCGTTACGATGAAAATAATCGAATTGCGCTCGGCCGGGCGCGGCGCAAGCATGCCAACGTATCCGCGGGGCCTGTGAATCGGGGGGCAACCGGAGATGTGCGATGCCGATGTCCATTGTTGCGACGTCCCAGTCGCTGCCACACGATAATACCGTTGCCGCATTCATCGCGCCTGTTGCGCGCGATGTGCCCGCGGGCGAGGAGCCGGCTCTGCGAAGGCCGCCTGACGAAAAGCCCGCTCGCGAAGGCGATCCGGCCGCGCCGCGCAAGAAATAGCGCGCGGTGCTGCGCCATGGCGCGCGTCTTGCAAGCGTCATGGCTGTGACTTGAGTGCCGGCTATTCCTCGCTTTGAACCTCGCCAGCCGGCACCGCTACCAATAATCGATCAACTTGTTCGACAGAGCAGAAGTCATGTTCCTCAACATCGTGTTGGTCACCTTTGTCAGCGTTTTCATCGCGGTCGCCGCCTACGGCCATGTGCTGCTGTTCACGGCGATCTGGCCCGATGCCTTCGGCAAGCGGCGCGTACAACAGCTCGATACCGCCGCCGGTGCGGGCCAGCAGCTCCAACTGCCGAACTAGCGAACGAGTGCCACCATGTCGAAGATCAAAATGTCGAAGATCATCACGACGAAGATCATCGGTATCCTGTTCGTGGCCGCGCTGATTGGAACTTCGGTCGTGGCTTGGTCGCGCTCGAGCGCGACCGGTCCGAAGCACCCGGTGCAAATGGGTACCATCGCACCGGACCAGATGCACACGACGTCGGCGGCCCGCGCGATGCCTGCGCAGAAGATGCATGACATGTCGTTCGTGTATTCCCAAGAGCACTGATAATTGCGCTGCCGCGCGATG
This sequence comes from uncultured Alphaproteobacteria bacterium, assembly GCA_963842645.1. Taxonomy (GTDB): domain Bacteria; phylum Pseudomonadota; class Alphaproteobacteria; order Rhizobiales; family Xanthobacteraceae; genus Z2-YC6860. The sequence goes on from CAWJGY010000012.1 coordinate 37,077, forward strand.
CAGGGAATTGTTCCGCCTGCTGCCAATCTGGCGGCAGCGATGAGCATGGAACTTTTCGCGACCTGCGCGCGGATCGCACTAATGACACATTAGGCCGGTGTAACCCCGTTCACCGGGGGGCCTTCACATCGACAGGTCCCGGGTATTCACAACAACGGGAACCTGATGATGGTGAGAAGCCTGTTTGCTTTTGTTTTGCTGGGTGGGTCGGCCACCGTGGCCGGCGCGATCGACGCCAAGGATCTGGCGCCGTGCAAGCCCGCCGCGGCAAGGTACTGCGATCAATCCGACACCCAGGCCAGCATGAGCAATCTCATGCGCTGCGGCGCGACGCTCGCCGCGGTCAGCCACCGCGTTGGCGAGCCGTGCCGCATGGTGCTGCGGCGCTACGGCCAGCTCTGAAAAACGATAGTGCGATCAGGAAATGGCGTGGGCCCGGCGCACCGCACCGGGGCCCACACCGTGCTTGTCAGCTTTAGCTGTTGGGGCGGCCCGGCCGGTTGGCTGCGATGGTTCCCAGCACGGTTACGCTGACCGGTGCGAGACCGTCGGAGCCGATAGCACTGGCCCCGGCGGGGGTGAGGTCGATGATCCGGCCCGCGATGTAGGGCCCCCGGTCGTTGATCCGCACGATCACGGAGCGGCCGGTCTTGAGGTTGGTGACTTCCACGAATGTGCCGAAGGGCAGGGTGCGGTGAGCCGCCGTGAACCGGGAGGGATGGGCGTATTCTCCGTTGGCCGTTTTTTCGTTGCTGTAGACCGATGCGATACCGGTCTGTGGCTGAGCCAAAAGTGGAGTGGAAATAGTAGTCGAGATTAGAATTATAGCCCCCAAGATCAACGTTCCCCGAACCTTCATTCCAAGACCTCATATGTTGTTGATGATCATCACTTCGCGAAATCAATCGCTGAAGCGATGGAGGCCTATACTTGGTTCTATGTGGCTATTGTGCGGCGCAATAAGATTTAATACTTTGTTGCGGAAATTAATATTTGAGCGGAGATTTGTTACCCAGGAGAGTTGCCGCGCGCATGATCGCGCGGCCGGCGCGGTTACAGCCGGCGCATTTGGCGGACGACGCCGAACTGCGGCGAGCTCTAGCGCCGCAGTTCGTCTTCGATCTCGCGGTCGATTCGCTCGAGCTCAGCCGGGAAGTCGGCGACCAGCATCTTCAGCCGCCACTCGCGGTAATCGACGATGCGCCACAGCTCGGCGCGCTGCGTGTATGAGAGGCTGTCGTCGGCAAGCCTGATCCTGGCCTGCACGATCTCGCGGCGCCACGTCTGCGCGCGCGCATGTATGAATTCTGCAGTTCCGTCTGGCACGCGCTGATCCCTCGGCGTGCCGCATCTGGCGATACAATGCCACAGCGCGGGACAGGTTTCCGGCGGCTTTGCGGCATGGTTAACGGGCTTGTCCCGTTTGTGCGCCGGGCTATGGTGGAACTCATGACGCTTGCTGAGTCACCGCTGCATTCTCCGGCAAATCTGGGCCTGATCCGCACCGACTGGACCCGCGCGGAAATCCGGGCGCTGTTTGCGCTGCCGTTTCCCGAGCTGATGTTCGAGGCGGCGCGCATCCACCGGATGCATTTCGATCCGGCCGAGGTGCAGATCTCGACGCTGCTCTCGATCAAGACCGGCGGCTGCCCGGAGGATTGCGCCTATTGCCCGCAGGCCGCGCGCTACGACACCGGGGTCGCTGCTGAAAAGCTGATGAGCCTCGACGCGGTGCTCACCGAGGCCCGCGCGGCGAAGGCCGGCGGCGCCAGCCGCTTCTGCATGGGGGCCGCCTGGCGCTCGCCCAAGGACCGCGACGTCGAGAACGTCTGTGCGATGGTAGAGGGCGTCAAGGCGCTCGGGCTTGAGACCTGCGCCACGCTCGGCATGCTCACGCCCGCTCAGGCGAAGCGGCTCAAGGTCAGCGGCCTCGACTACTACAATCACAACCTCGACACCTCGCCGGAATATTACGGCGCGATCATCACGACGCGCACCTACCAGGATCGCCTCGATACGCTCAGTGCGGTGCGCGATGCCGACATCCATGTCTGCTGCGGCGGCATCGTCGGCATGGGCGAGGGGGCCGAGGACCGCGCCGGCATGATCGCGGCGCTGGCAAGCCTGCCGGTGCATCCGGAATCCGTGCCGATCAACATGCTGGTGCAGGTCGAAGGCACGCCCCTGGCCACCGGCGAGAAATTCGATCCGCTGGAGTTCGTGCGCACCATCGCGGTCGCGCGCATCGCCATGCCGAAGTCGGTGGTGCGGCTCTCCGCCGGGCGCGAGGACATGAGCGAGGAGACGCAGGCGCTGTGCTTCCTCGCCGGCGCTAACTCGATTTTCTATGGACCGAAACTCTTGACGACGCCCAATCCGGGCCGCGATCGCGACATGGCGCTGCTCGACAAGCTCGGCCTGCGCCCGATGGAACGCTAGGCGGTGGGCGGGTTTCTCATCGTCTTCATCGGCGGCGGCTTGGGCGCCGCGCTTCGCCACGGCGTCAATCTCCTGTCGGCTCGCCTGTTTGGCACTGCGTTTCCGTGGCACACCTTGATCGAGAACGTCACCGGCTCGCTGGTGATGGGCCTGCTCGCCGGCTACTTCGCCTTCAAGGGCGGGGGCACCTCGCAGCACTGGCGGCTGTTTCTCACCACAGGCATCCTCGGCGGCTACACCACGTTCTCGGCGTTCTCGCTTGACGCCGTGCTGCTCTACGAGCGCGGCGAGACGGGACTGGCGGCGCTCTACGTGCTCGCTTCCGTCGGGCTCGCGATCGGCGGGCTGTTCGCGGGCCTCGCCCTGGTGCGGCACTTTTCCTGACGCGCTGGCCTCGAACTTGCACGGTATGCCGGTCGGCCGCAAAGCAAGGGAACGCCACTCATGGCCGTGAAGCGCATCGTGGCGGAGCCGTCCACGCTGGCCGTCGAGTTCGATCGCGCCGCACTCATCATCATCGACATGCAGCGGGATTTCCTCGAGCCCGGCGGCTTTGGCGAGACGTTGGGCAACAACGTTTCGCTGCTGCAGGCGGCGGTCGCGCCGCTGCGGAAAGTTCTCGATGCGGCGCGTGCCGCAGGTATGCTCATCATCCACACCCGCGAAGGCCACCGGCCCGATCTGTCGGATGCACCGCGCCACAAGGTCGAGCGCGGCGAGCCATCGCTCCGCATCGGCGCGCTCGGCCCGATGGGACGCATTCTCATCCGCGGCGAGCCTGGCCACGACATCATTCCGGAACTCTATCCGGCGGCGGGCGAGCCGGTGATCGACAAGCCGGGTAAGGGCGCGTTCTACCAGACCGATCTGGAGCTGATGCTGAAGAACCGTGAGATCGACACGCTGTTCGTCTGCGGCGTCACCACCGAGGTCTGCGTCAACACCACGGTGCGCGAAGCCAACGACCGCGGCTTCCGCTGCATCGTGTTGTCGGATTGCTGCGCGTCCTATTTTCCGGAACTCCACATCGCAGGCCTGGCAATGATCAAGGCGCAGGGCGGCATCTTCGGCTGGGTCGCCGCATCGCCCGAAATTCTTGCTGCGATGGATTCGGCTTGAGCAACAACCGCGCGAAGTAGTTCCGACTCCGCGCGCGGCGTCCGCCCGCGCAATAAACAATGTGCTGCCCAATTCAGCGCCATCATCACCAAGCGCCTGGATTCTCTGGCCACTCGCTGCCCGTGTGACAGCCGCGTGTCACGTTTCACCGGAGTGTCACACTTGGCATGACGCTTGCGTAACAGGTTCTCACATCGGCAATGATGCGCTGCTGGCTGCGCAAGTCGCGGTCGGCGCGGTCAACACATTCGTCGATGCGAAGAAGGATGTCTTTGTCGGTGCGTTGAGCTTCGGCATGGGCTTCTGACGACCCGCAGCGGAGGCGGATGTCTCACGCGCTTGGTCCATCCCGGCAAACCAGGCGCCGAGGCTTCCGTCTCCGTTTCGGACCAGACGAGGGGAATTCACGGGAAGCGAGACGTGCCATGACATCGACGACAGGGAAGCCCGTGCTGTGGACGGCGACCGATTGGAACGCCTTCTTTGGCTTCGGCACCAACATCCTAGTCAACATGCTGGTGCTCACCGGCCTGCTGCGGTTCGTCCTGAAGATGCCGGACTCGCTTGTATTCGGCCGCATCCTGCCTGCGCTCGGCCTGATGATGTGCTTGTCCACCTTCTATTACGCTTGGCTTGCCTATCGCCTCGCGCTCAAGACCGGCCGCACCGACGTCTGCGCGCTGCCGTCGGGCGTCAGCGTGCCGCACATGTTCGTCGTGACCTTTGTGATCATGCTGCCGATCACGATCAAGACCGGCGACCCGCTGAAGGGATGGTCGGCGGGTCTGGTCTGGGTGTTCTTCCAGAGCTTCGTTTTGATGATCGGCGGCTTCATCGCGCCCTACATCCGGAAGATCACGCCGCGTGCTGCGTTGCTTGGCGCGCTGGCTGGCATCTCGATCACCTTTATTTCGATGCGGCCGGCGCTGGAAATGTTCATGACGCCAGCGATCGGCCTCATCTGCTTCGCCGTCATCCTGGTGAGCTGGTTCGGCGGCTACAAATATCCCAGGGGCATTCCGGCAGGCCTTGTCGCTATCGCGGTCGGCATGCTGATCGCCTGGGGCTCGACCCTGTTCGGCTTCAGCTACGGCGGCATGAGTTTGAAGAACCTCGCCGGAGCGTTCGCTAACTTCGGGTTCTCGGTGCCTCTGCCGGCGTTCGGCGCGGTGTTCTCGGGCTTTGAATTCCTCGGCATTATCCTGGTCACCGCCATTCCGTTCGGCATCTACGACCTGGTCGAGGCGATGGATAATGTCGAAAGCGCGGAAGCCGCCGGTGATGCGTACCCGACCACGCGCGTACTCACCGCGGACGGTGTCGTCAGCCTGATCGGCTGTCTGATGGGCAACCCGTTCATCAACGCCGTGTACATCGGCCACCCCGGCTGGAAGGCGATGGGCGGCCGCATCGGCTATTCCGCCGCCACCGGCGCGATGGTGATCGTGCTGTCATGGTTCGGCGTCATCGCGGTAATGTCGGCGCTGATCCCGCTGGTCGCGATCTCGCCGATCCTGCTCTACATCGGCATGCTGATCGGCGCCCAGGCCTTCCAGGAGACGCCGAAGCACCATGCCCCGGCGATTATCCTGGCGCTGATCCCCAACATCGCGGCCTGGGGCAAACTTTTGGTCGACAGCTCGCTCGCGGCGGCTGGCACCAACGCCGCCGCGGTCGGGCTCGACAAGCTCGGCCAGGTCGGCGTGCTCTATCACGGGCTTGAGGTGCTGGCGGGCGGAGCCATCCTCTCGGGCATGATACTCGGCGCCGTCGGCGCGTTTGTCGTCGACAAGAAATACGCGGAAGCGTCCGCCTTCGCTGCGGCTGGCGCGGTGCTGACGTTCTTTGGTTTCATGCACGGCGAATCGGTTGGCTTCGCGGTCACGCCCATGGTCGCGTTCGCCTACGCGTTGGTCGCCGCATTTCTGTACGCTCTCAGCCGTTCGCCAGCCGTTGAAACTGCCCCCACATCCAAGGAAATGTCGGCAGTGCCGGCGGAGTGAGTGTCGTGACCTCCAAGCGAGGCGTGTTGTTGTGACCTCTGGGCGGGACCGGATGCGCGAGTCCGGACCCCGCCATTTTCTTTTAGCCGGTGGTCTAATTCGCGATTGGGGCCTTGCGGTGCGTTGGCGACAGGCCCCAAATAGCGCCGATGCTGCTGTCCGATCCCACCCCATTGATCACGGTACCCGTCATCCCGGTGGTGACGATCGAAAGCGCCGCCGACGCCGTTCCGTTGGCCCGGGCGCTGCTGGCCGGTGGTCTGAACGTGGTGGAGATCACGCTGCGTACGCCGGCTGCGATGGACGCCGTGCGCGCGATCATCGCCGAAGTTGAGGATGTCATTGTCGGCGTCGGCACCATTCTTAGGCCGCTCGACGTCACCCACGCCATCGATGCCGGTGCGGATTTTCTGGTCACCCCCGGCACCCCGGCCAGCCTCGTGCAGGCACTGGCCGATGCACCGGTGCCGGTGTTGCCCGGCTGCGCCACCGTGTCCGAGGCGTTGATGCTCGCCGCGTTCGAATTTCCGGTGCTGAAGTTCTTTCCGGCCGAGGCGTCGGGCGGTTTGCGCTGGCTCAACGCCGTGGCTGACCCGTTGCCGGACATCCGGTTTTGTCCGACCGGGGGCGTCAACGGCGACAACGCTGCGTCCTACCTCGCGCTCGGCAATGTGCTCGCGGTTGGTGGCTCCTGGGTCGCGCCGCAGGAGGCGATCGCCGCGGGCGATTTCGCCGGCATCACCGCGCGCGCCCGCGTTGCGGCCGCCCTGCGCCGCTGACCGCGTGTCGTCCGAAGCGCCCATCAAACGCCGTCCGCGCAAAGCTTTCGACTGGTCATCCGCGACCATCGCGGTTGCGGTCGTGGTCGGAGCGGTCGTCGTCTACTGGCGCGACGGGCAGGCGCGGTTTCTGGAAATTCTCTTCAGCGACCTCACGCTTTTCGTCGACATTCTGCCCAAAGTGCTGGCGGCCTGCCTGATAGCGGCTTTTGTCGCGGTGCTGATGCCCCGCGCGGTGGTGGTGCGCTGGGTCGGCGCCGAATCGGGATGGCTTGGCATCATCATCGCGACGCTCGCCGGCGCGATCTGCCCGGGCGGACCAATCACCATCTTTCCGATCGCCGCGGCGTTCGTCGCCATCGGCGCCGACACCGGCGCCGCGATCGCCTTCATCACCAGTTGGACGCTGCTGGGCTACGCCCGCATCCTGGTGTGGGAATTGCCGTTCTTCGGCGGCGAGTTCGTGATCTGGCGCACGGTCATCTCGCTGCCGCTGCCAATCGTTGCGGGATTCGTGGCGCGCTTCCTTGTCGGCCTTGCCGCCCGCAGAAAAAGCGAAGGCGGAGGCGGCGGCGGATGATTTATTTCGTCGACGGCCTGCTTTGGGTGATCGCGCTTACGCTCGGGCTGATCGCGGGGTTACGCAGCCGGGTGCTGCTGCGCGACAGCGTGCGTGAGGGCGTGGTCGATTGCCTTCGGCTGTTGCCGCGCATCATGCTCGGCGTGGTTGGCTCGGGCTATATCGCAGCGCTGTTGCCACAGGAGGTGGTCGGCCGTTGGCTCGGCGCGGACTCCGGTGTCATCGGGCTTTGTATTGCGGTTCTCGGCGGTGCGTTCACGCCGGGCGGGCCGGTGATCGGCTTTTCCATTGGCGCTGCGGCGCTCAAGGGCGGCGCCGGCACGCCGCAGGTGATCGCCTATACCATTGCCTGGGCTCTGTTCGCGGTGCAGCGGCTGTTCATCTGGGAAATCCCGGTGATGCCGTCGCGGCTCGTTTGGCTGCGCGTCATGGCGTCGCTGCCACTGCCGTTCCTGGCGGCCGCTGCCGCGATGCTGCTCGGGCGGCCGTGATGGTGCTAGTATCAACGGCAAGCATAAGAATGCCGAGGGGAAACGTCATGATTGGAATGCGTCACCGTTATCGCCTAACGCTCGCCGCCGCCGCAATCGTTCTGTTCGCTGGCGCCGCGTGGGCATCTGACGACTATCCCAACAGGCCGATCAAATTGGTCCTGCCGGCGGCGGCCGGTGGGCCGACCGATGTCCCGGCGCGGCTCGCGTCGCAAATCCTGAGCGCCAAGCTCGGCCAGCCGGTGGTGATCGAGAACCGGCCGGGCGCTGGCGGCGCGCTCGGTGCGCGCGCGGTCGCGAGTGCCGCACCGGACGGCTACACACTGCTGATGGCCAACACGAGCGTGTTGGCGGTCATTCCCGCCGTGTCATCCACCGCGGGATATGACCCGGTCAAGAATTTCGTTCCGGTGGTCCGCATGACCGAGAGCTTCCAGATCCTCGTCGTCAATGCGGAATCGCCGTGGAAGACGCTCAAGGAGTTCGTCGATGACGCTAAGGCCAACCCGGGCAAGATCAACTACGCCCACACCGGCGCGGGCGGGCTGCCGCATCTGGTCGGCGAACTCTTCATGCTGCGCAGCGGCACCAAGATGACCGGCGTACCCTATCGCAGCGGCGGCGAATCGGTGACGGCGGTGCTGGCCAAGGCGGTCGACACCACGATCGAGGGCATTGCGATCGTGCGCAATCTCGTGCTCGACGGCAAATTCCGCGCACTCGGAGGACAAAACAGGGCGCGCACGCCGCTCATGCCCGACATGCCGACCATGGCCGAGGCCGGTGTGCCGGGTGCCGAGGCCAACACCTTCTACGGTGTCGTTGCGCCGGTCGGCACGCCGGCGAGCATCATCAAGAAGCTCAACGAGGCGATGAACCAGGGCCTTGCTACCGAGGAAATGCAAAAGACGATCACTAGTCTCGGCAGCGAATCGAAGCCGAATTCGCCGGAGGAGTTTGCCGCCTATATCGCGGCGCAAAACAAGATTTGGATCGAAGTCGGCAAAGCCGCGGGCGTGCAAGTCAACTAGGAAGTAACTGAACGCCAATCGTTAATGCACCGCAGCGGCGTTGCGCGGCATGATGGCGCCGCGGTGGCGCACCTTTTCTGCCGCGAGCCTGTGTCCGGCGGCGGCGGCTGCGGCGGGGTTTTCGCCGGACAGTCGCGCCGCCATGTAGGCGGCATTGAAACTGTCGCCGGCCGCAGTGGTGTCGATCGGTTCGGGCACCTCCACCGACGGGATGTGCTCCTGCCGTCCGCCGGCTGAGACCAATGCACTGTTGGGTCCGTTCTTCACCACGATCTCGCCGATGCCGAATGCCTGCAGCCGCTCCACCGTCGCCTCTGGGCTCGGATCGCCCCACAGCACCGCTTCGTCGTCGAAGGTCGGCAGCGCGACGTCGACGCGCTTGAGCGCCTCCATGAACACGGTGCGGGTGCGCGGCAGATCACCCTTCCAGCCGTGTGGCCGGAAGTTGCCGTCGAAGGCGACCTTGACGCCCTGTTGGCGCGCCATCTCGATGATGGCGAGCAGCCGGCCGAGCCCGGTGTTGGAATAAAGCGACAGCGTGATGCCGGAGAAGAAAATCAGCCGTGCACCCATCATGCTTTCGGCGACGCGGTTCCAGTCGGGCAGTTCGAACAGCTCGCGCGCCGGCGCCTCGCCGCGCCAGTAGCGGAAGCGGCGCTCGCCCTTCTTGTCGGTCTCGATCATGTAGAGGCCGGGCAGCCGGCCCGGCACGCGCAGCACCAGGTCGGTCTTGATGCCTTCGGCCGAGGCCATCGAGACGATGCCGTCGGAATAGGGATCGTCGCCGAGGGCGGTGGCGTAGGCCACTTCGATGCCGGCGCGCGCCAGATAGACCGCGGTGTTGAAGGTGTCGCCACCGCAGGCCATGCCGAAACGGCCATCGTTGCCGCGGGCCATTTCGATCATGACCTCGCCGATGGCAACCACGCGCTTTTTTTCGTCGCTCATCTTGAGCTTCCGACCCATGCAGCCATCCCCATTCCCCACGCCAGCATGGCTTCGTGATATTCCCTTGGCAATGCGGCGGAGTCGCTACACCCAGAAATATCCTCGCAACATGAATGGCTTAGGGCGTCTGGAACATCGCGATATGTTATATTATAACATTGGCCATGAGCGACCACGACCACGACGGCCATCATCATCACCATCACCCCGGCCAAATGCATCCGCCGGCCTTCGTGCATCCGTCGATCCTTCGGCTGTCGGCGCTGCAGCGTCTGGCTTTTTCGACCGGGCTGATCGCGCTGCTTTGGCTCGCGGCGTTCTGGGCGATGCGGTGAGAAGCATCCGATGACCGAGCAACTGCAATTCCGCAACCTCACGCTCGGCTATGACCGGCATCCGGCCGTGCATCATCTCGATGGCGCTGTGCAGGCCGGCTCGCTGACGGCCGTGGTTGGCCCCAACGGCGCGGGCAAGTCCACCCTGTTCAAAGGTATCGTCGGCGTCATCAAGCCGCTCGCCGGACGGATCGAGCGCAACGGTGTGCGCACGCGAGGATATCGCTTATCTCCCGCAGGTCGCCGAGATCGACCGCACGTTCCCGATCAGCGTGTACGACATGGTGGCGATGGGCCTGTGGCGCAGACGAGGTCTGTTCGGCGGCATCGGCGCCAAGGATCGCGACACGGTGGAGAGCGCCGTCGCCGCCGTCGGCCTGACCGGCTTCGAGCCGCGCCCGATCGGCACGCTTTCCGGCGGCCAGATGCAGCGCATGCTGTTCGCGCGGCTGCTGCTGCAGGACGCCCGCGTGATCGTGCTCGACGAGCCGTTCAATGCGATCGATGCCAAGACCTCCGCCGATCTCCTGGAACTGGTGCAGCGCTGGCATTCGGAAAAGCGCACGGTGCTGGCGGCCATGCACGATCTCGACGTCGTCAAGGCGAACTTCCCGGAAACGCTGCTGTTGGCGCGTGAGCCCGTGGCATGGGGCGCGACGGCCGAGGTGCTGACGTCGGAAAACATGCTCAAGGCCCGGCGGATGTGCGAAGCGTTCGACGAGCAGGCGCAGGCCTGCGTCGTGGCCGGCGTAGTTTCGTGCTCTACGACATCCTCATCGCGCCGTTTGCCGACTTCGAGTTCATGCGCCGCGCGCTGGTCGGCACCTTTGCGCTCGCGCTCGGTGCGGCGCCGATCGGTGTGTTCCTAATGCTGCGGCGCATGAGCCTGATCGGCGACGCGATGGCGCACGCCATTCTGCCCGGCGCCGCCATTGGCTTCATGGTCGCGGGTTTGAGCCTGTTTGCGATGGCGGGGGGCGGCCTCATTGCCGGCTTCGTGGTCGCCGTCGGCGCTGGTTTGATCGCGCGTTCGACGCAGCTCAAGGAGGATGCCTCGCTCGCGGCGTTCTTCCTGATTTCGCTGGCACTCGGCGTCACCATCGTTTCGGTCAAGGGCACCAACGTCGACTTGCTGCACTTCCTGTTCGGCTCGGTGCTTGCGGTCGACGATCCGACGCTGTTGCTGATCGTCGGCATCACCAGCGTTTCGCTCGTGATCCTCGCGCTGATCTGGCGGCCGCTGGTGCTGGAATGCGTTGATCCGGGCTTCCTTCGCTCGGTCAGCCGCGCCGGCGGGCCGGCACATATCGTCTTCCTCGCGCTGGTGGTGATGAACCTCGTCGGCGGCTTCCAGGCACTCGGCACGCTGCTCGCGGTCGGCATCATGATGCTGCCGGCGGTGATCTCGCGATTCTGGGCGCGCGACATCACCGGCATGATCGGCGTCGCCATCGGCAGCGCCGCGGTGTCGGGCTATGTCGGCCTGCTGGTGTCGTACCACGCCAACCTGCCGTCGGGCCCTGCCATCATTCTGGTGGCGGGCGCGCTCTATGCGGTCTCAGTTGCGGTCGGACCGATCGGCGGCCTGATCTGGCTGGCGCTGCCGCAGCGTCATCTTGAAGCGTAAGGAGCATCCCGTGCCGACACGACGTCATGCTCTCTGGCTGGCCGGTCTTGCGGCGATGTTCGCCGCTACTCCGGCGCTCGCCCAAGACAAAGCTCAAGACAAGATCAATGTAGTCGCGACATTCTCGATCCTGGCCGACCTGGTGAAGAACGTCGGCGGCGACCGGGTCGAGGTCAGCGCCTTGGTTGGCCCCAACAGCGACACACATGTTTTCTCACCGACGCCTGCCGACGCCAAGAAACTTGCCGGCGCCAAGGTCGTATTCGTCAACGGGCTCGGTCTCGAAGGCTGGATGACGCGGCTGGTCAAGGCATCCGGCACCAAGGCGCCGACATTCGTCGCCAGCACCGGCGTCAAATCGCGCAAGATGGAGGACGATCATCACCCCGGCCGGATGATGACCGATCCGCACGCCTGGCAGTCGATCGCCAACACCAAGACCTATGTGGGCAATATCCGCGACGGCCTGAGCAAGGCCGACGCCGCGGGCAAGAGCGTCTACGAGGCCAATGCCAACGCCTATCTCGCCAAGCTTGATGCGCTCGAGCAGGAGGTGAAGGCAGCGATTGGAAAGATCCCCGCCGACCATCGCCGCATCATCACGACCCACGATGCGTTCGGGTATTTCGGCGGCGCCTATGGCATGGAGTTCATCTCGCCCGAGGGCGTGTCGACCGATTCCCAGCCCTCGGCCAAGGACGTAGCCAAGATCATCGCGCAGATCAGGACGCAGAAAATCCCGGGGGTGTTCATGGAGAACATCACCGACCCGCGCCTGATGCAGCAAATCGCCAAGGAAACCGGCGCCAAGATCGGTGGCACGCTGTACTCGGATGCTCTATCCGATCCCAGCGGCCCGGCGGGCACCTACATCGACATGATGCGCAGCAACATTCGCGAGCTCAGCAAGGCGCTGACGAGTTGATGGGCTCTACTTGACCCGTTTCCATACTTGCTTGGCGCTTCCGCCCGCCGACACTCGGTCGAGGGTCAGATGCAGTTCATCGCCGTTGACCGCGGCATGTCGCTTCTGATCGAGGCCGTTGTAGTTCGGAAACGAGCTGCCTTCGATGTGAAAGATGAACGTCTGGTCCACTTCGTTCACCGTGTAGGTGCCAAAGAAATGGATGCCACCCTGCACCGTGGCCTTGTTTTCATCCGGCGTGCCCTGCGAGCGATTGTTGGAGACATATTTCGCAACATCGGGTCGCAGCGCTTGCAGAGAAAAGTGCCCCGTTTCGCTGAATATCAGAATGCCCAATGGCGTGGGACCGAACACGTGCGTCTTGCTGCCATCCGGGCGTAAATTTTCCACCGCGACGGGTTTCCAGGTTCCGACCAGTTGAGCCTTGAGCGACTTCTGTTGAGCGAGCGCGTTACCCGGCGACAGGATGATAAGCAGGGCCGCAATGACAGAGAGACTGAGAAAGTTACGCGTCGTCACGGTGTGATTCCAGGGCGTCATTTCACCATTCCGAGCGCGGTGAGCAGCCGCCGCTTGTCGCTCACGTCCTTGGCCAGGTTCGCCGCGAACCCGGCGCTGTCGGCAAAATAGTCGCTCGGCTGCAGCGTGCTCTTGACGATGCGCTGGAACGGCTCGCTCTCCTTCGCGGTGATGCAGGCCGCTTCCAGTTTTTTCTTGATGTCTTCGGGCAGGCCAGCCGGTGCGTAGAGCCCGCCGATGCTGAGCGGCGCGACATCGAAGCCTTCCTCCTTCACGGTGGGAATGTTGGCGATCGCGGGATTGCGCTTTTCCGCAAACAATGCCGGCATGACGAGCCCGCTGTTGGCCGCGGCGGTCAGCGGCGCAACCGCGAAATCGATCTGGCCCGCGATGGTCATTTGGATCGACTCGGCAGGCCCCCGGAACGGCACTCGATTGAACGGAATCTTGGTGATTTGCGACAGCTCTTCCATCGACAAATGAGGGATCGTGCCAAGGCCCGGAATGCCATAGTTCAATCCGCCGGGCTTCGCTTTGCTTGCTGCAAGGATGTCGGCGAGCGTCTTGTAGGTGTCGGGCCGCGTCACGATCACCTGATCGTTCTTGAAGGTCTGGCAGATCGCCGTGAACGAATCCGCCGTGTAGCCGGTCTGCCGCTCGGTCAATGGCTGCACCGTGATGGAGAAGGCGGCGCCATGCATCAGCGTGTGACCGTCGGGCTTGGCGCGCGCCACCTCTGCGGTGCCAAGGATGCTGCTGCCCCCAGCCTTGTTGAACACAACAAAACGCTGGCCGAGCTGCGATCCCATGCTGTCCGCCAGGATGCGGCCCAGAATGTCCGCCGAAGACCCGGGCGTGGACGGGACGATCATCTCGATGATGCGGTCGGGATAGGATTGCGCGCCCGCGCTGCCCGCAAGGCCAAAGGTCGTTGCCGCGATCGCGGCGATGAGGGCCCGGCGTCCGGTCATCGCAACCTCCCGTTTGGGGATCGACGATAGCGGACGTCGCTTTGGGCTCCTAGCCCGGCCGGATGGGGCAGGGCGTCGCGCAAAGATAAGGGGACCAAGGAAGGATCAAGAGGGTTTTTGCGCGTTGCGGGATCGCCTATATACCCCTTCCAGTGGAGGTTCCCTTTATGTCGTCCGAACAGGCTCAAACCGAAAAGCTCCCCGTTACCGTGCTGACCGGCTATCTCGGCGCCGGCAAGACCACCTTGCTCAACCGCATCCTCTCCGAGCCGCACGGCAAGAAATACGCTGTGATCGTCAACGAGTTCGGCGAGATCGGCATCGACAACGAGCTGGTCGTCGGCGCCGACGAGGAAGTGTTCGAGATGAACAACGGCTGCATCTGCTGCACCGTGCGCGGCGACCTGATCCGCATCATCGAGGGACTGATGCGGCGGAAGGGTAAGTTCGACGCCATCATCGTCGAGACCACTGGCCTCGCCGATCCCGCGCCGGTGGCGCAGACCTTCTTCGTCGATGAGAACGTCGGGCGGAAGACCAGGCTCGACGCGGTGGTCACCGTGGCCGACGCCAAGTGGCTCAAGGACCGGCTCAAGGACGCGCCCGAGGCCAAGAACCAGATCGCCTTTGCCGACGTGATCCTGCTCAACAAGACCGACCTCGTCACCGATGCCGAGCTGCGCGAGGTGGAGGCCCGCATCCGCGCCATCAACCCCTATGCCAAACTGCATCGCACCCAGCGCTCGCAGATTCCGCTGAGCGAAATTCTCGGCCGGAACGCGTTCGATCTCGACCGGATTCTCGATATCGAGCCGGAATTTCTTCACGCCGCCGATGAGCACGATCATCATCACGATCACGGGCATGATCACGGCGACGGACATCACCACCATCACGACCACGGCGGGCTGAAGCACTATCACGACGAGGACATGCAATCGTTCTCACTCAAGACCGACAAGCCGCTGAGCCCGGACAAGTTCTTCCCGTGGATTCAGAAGCTCGTGGCCGAGGATGGTCCGGCTATCCTGCGTTGCAAGGGCATCCTCAACTTCAAGGACGACCCGGACCGCTTCGTGTTTCAGGGCGTGCACATGATCCTGGACGGCGATCATCAGCGCGCGTGGAAGGACGGCGAAAAACGCGACAGCAAACTTGTATTCATCGGCCGCCAGCTGCCGGAAGAGAAGATCCGCAAGGGTTTCGAGACCGTCGTTGCTTGAGCAGCGGCCTCATCCTGAGGAGCATCGCGAAGCGATGCGTCTCGAAGGATGGCAACATCGGGGGCCGCCCATCCTTCGAGACGCGCGCAAGAGCGCGCTCCTCAGGATGAGGGCGGAGATAGATCGTGACTGATACTCCAACTAACGTTGTACCCAACACCCCTTCCGTCGTTGAACGCACGCGCGTGGTCGTAGCCGGCGCGCCGGTGGTGGCGGTGCATCTGCTCGGCCGCACGGCGGCCTTTGTGCTCGGCGAGGAGGCGGTGCTGCTGGTCCCCGACCAGGGCGACGAGCAGCGGCTGGCGATCCACGGGGGCGGCATTCTGTCGGCCGCGACCGACGGCATCTCTGTCGTTACCGGCGGCGATGACGGCAAGGTGTTCTCGACCGATGCGAAGGGCGAAAGCCGGCCGATTGCGACCGACGCGAAGCGCCGCTGGATCGATCACGTCGCCGCGGGCCCCGACGGTGCGGTGGCCTGGTCGGCCGGCAAACAGGCTTTCGTGCAGGCCGGCAAGGGCGAGCCGCGCGCGATCGAGGTGCAATCCACCGTTGGCGGCTTGGCCTTCGCGCCGAAAGGCGTGCGTTTGGCCGTCGCCCACTACAACGGCGTGACGCTCTGGTTTCCGAACGCCCAGGCTGCGCCGGAGATGTTGGAGTGGAAGGGCTCGCACCACCATGCGGCCTTCAGCCCGAACGGGCAATTCCTGGTGACAGCCATGCAGGAGCCGGCGCTGCACGGCTGGCGCGTCGTCGATGCCAAGCACATGCGGATGTCCGGCTACTCCGCCCGTGTGCGCTCGTTCGCATGGACCATGGGTGGCAAGTGGCTTGCCACCTCCGGTTCCGAGCAGCTTGTGCTGTGGCCGTTCCAGGGCAAGGACGGGCCGATGGGCAAGCAGCCTAAAATGTTCGCGGCCTTCGCGGTGCGCGCCACCGCCGTCGCTTGCCATCCCAAGCAGGAGGTGGTCGCGGTTGGCTATGCCGACGGTACCGTGCTGCTGGTGCGGATCGACGATGGCGCCGAAGTGTTGGGCAAGAAGCCGGGCGAAGGTCCAATCACCGCGCTGGGCTGGGACGCCGCCGGCACCCTGCTTGCCTTCGGTACCGAAGCCGGTGAGGCGGGCGTGATCGATCTCGCCTGAGCGACATCAAATATCACAAAAGCGCGCTGCTGTTTCAAAGGACACCGCGCCGCCTAGTTCCATGTGTCCCTTGGGTCCGTCGTGACCTAGGTCACATGAATTTCGATATGATTTTGGCAACTTGGGGTGGGGGTTAGCAGGTGGGACGGGAGACAATCCAGAATGAAAGTTGAATTGCCTCAGGTTTTTCTGAGGAAGGGGCGCACCTTTAACGTGCCTTGCGAAACTGCTGCTCAGCGTCGCCGCGGACGAGGGAGCCAGAATCGCCAAGGGCAGCAAGTTTAAGTGCGAGTATTCGCAGACCCTGATGGCGCGGATGGTCGGGGCGTCGCGCGAGACGGTAAGCCGGCAGTTGCAAAAATGGGAAGAGAACGGACTGCTGTCGCATTCCGGCAAGACCATCTGCCTGCTCGAACCTGTCGAGCTTCGGCGGATCGCCGATGGCTTCTCCGGAGCGGAGTGAGCGTCACGCGGCGGCGCACGAACCGCCGCCCCCGCCCCGCGGCGGTCAGCGCACCAGCACGTTCCTGAATTGCCACGGATCGCGCTTGTCGATGTCTTCCTTGAACAAGCCCGGCCGCCCGGTGAGCGGGGTCCAGTCGGTGTAGGTGCCGATCACCGGACCGAGATACGGCATCTGCACCTCGAGGCAGCGGCGGAAGTCCATCTCGTCGGTCTCGACGATCCCGCCCTTCGGATTCTCCAGCGCCCAGACCATGCCCGCGAGCACGGCCGAGGTCACCTGCATGCCCGTGGCGTTCTGGTATGGCGCGATCCGTCGCGTCTCCTCGACTGAAAGCTGCGAGCCATACCAATAGGCGTTCTTCTTGTGGCCGTAGAGCAGCACGCCAAGCTCGTCGATGCCGTCGACGATCTCGTGCTCGTCCAGGATGTGGATTTTGCCCTGCCTCTCGCCCGCGCGGCCGAACATCTCGTGCAGCGACAGCACGGCGTCGTTGCACGGATGATAGGCGTAGTGACAGGTCGGCCGGTAGATCGCCTTCCTGCCGCTACGCAGCGTGAAATAGTCGGATATCGAGATCGACTCGTTGTGCGTGACCAGGAAGCCGTACTGGCCCTTGCGCCGTCGGCGTCCATGAGCGCACGCGCGTGTTGGCGCCCGGCTGCGTCAGGTAGATCGCGGCCTGGCAGCCTTTTTTGTGTTTGTGACCGTTCGCCGGCATCCACTTCTCGTGGGTGCCCCAGCCGAGCTCCGCCGGCTGCAGGCCCTCCGACACGAAGCCCTCCACCGACCAGGTGTTGACGAACACCTCCATCGGCTTCGGCTGCTTGGCGCGCTGGGTGTCGCGCTCGGCGATATGGATACCTTTGACGCCGAGCTTTTTCGCGAGCTTAGCCCAATCTTCGCGGGTCTTCGGCTCCTTGACCTTGAGCTTGGTGTCCTCGGCGATGTTGAGCAGCGCCTGCTTGACGAACCAAGACACCATGCCGGGGTTGGCGCCGCAGCAGGAGACGGCGGTGGTGCTGCCGGACTTGCGGGCGCGTTTGGCGGCCATGGTCCTTTCGCGTAGGGCGTAGTTGGAGCGGGCCTCGGGTCCGAGCTTGCTGTCGAAATAGAACCCGACCCACGGCTCGTTGACCGTGTCGATGTAGAGCACGCCGAGTTCGTCGCAGAGCTCCATGATGTCGAGCGGACGACGTGTCGACCGAAAGGTTGACGCAGAAGCCCTGTCCGCCGCCTTCGGTGAGCAGCGGGGTCAGGAGCTTGCGATAATTCTGCTGCGTCACGGCCTGCTTGATGAAGCGGATGCCCCGCTCGTCCAGCAGCTTGCGGTCCTTGTCCTCGGGGTCGATCACCACGAAGCGGGACTTGTCGTACTCGAAATGCCGCTCGATCAACGGCAGCGTGCCCTTGCCGATCGAGCCGAAGCCGATCATCACGATGGGGCCGTCGATGCGGGCGTGGATGGGGTGGTTGGCCATAGATTGCTGCTCCAGCTCAAAGGCGTCTTAGCCGCCAAAGGCGACGGACGGAATACATGCCGCGCGGAATTTCCGCGCGGCATCCACGGGATTTGGGGGTGAGACTACGCGGCGCGCGGCGGCCGGCAGTGGGCAGAGCGCCGGAATGAGCGGCCGCCTGGTCTTTTGCGCCGGTGCGCGGATCGCGCCCCGCACGCCCTCGAGCGCACCGGCCACAAGCTCCCGGCCGAGCAGACGGCTTTTGTCGGCGAGGCCCGGCAGCCACAGCGTGCCGGTTCTCTCCGCCGAGAAGCCGAAGCGGCCATAGTAGGCGGCGTCGCCTACCAGCAGCACGGCGCGGTGGCCGCGCCGGGTAGCGACCCGGAGGGCATGCCGCATCAGCGCCGAGCCGATGCCACGGCAACGTTGCGCCGGATCGACCGCGAGCGGGCCGAGCAGCAGCGCCGGGCAGGCCGATCCTGCCGATACCTCCCACAGCCGTACGCGTGCCGACGACGCGGCCGTCCTCGACCGCGACAAAGGACAGCCCACGCGCTGGCTTGCGGCCGGCGCGCAGTCGTTCGGAGGGCTTGGTGAAGCGGACCGGACCGTAGGCGGCGTCGAGCAGCGCCTCGCGCGCGGCAGCGTCGGCGGATTTCTCAAGGCGGATGCTAATCATGGCACTCTCCCAGCTTTCCTTGTCCCTGCAGTTGCGGGAGGTCGCGCGCGCTTGCCTCCCCCGCGAACGGGGGAGGTTGCCAAGCGGCGCAGTTGCTCAGATGTGGATGGTCTTCAGCGGCGAGAAGCCGTTGAAGGCGACGGAGGCATAGGTCGACGTGTAGGCCCCGGTGCCCTCGATCAGCACCTTGTCGCCGATCTCCAGGCTGACCGGGAGGTCGTAAGGCACCTTCTCGTAGAGCACGTCGGCGCTGTCGCAGGTCGGACCGGCCAGGACGCAAGGTCCCATCGCGTCGCCGTCCCGCGGGGTGCGGATCGGGTAGCGGATCGACTCGTCCATGGTCTCGGCCAGGCCGCCGAACTTACCCAGGTCCAGGTAAACCCAGCGCACCTCGTCCTCGTTGCTCTTCTTGGAGACGAGAACGACCTCGGCCTCGATGATGCCGGCGTTGCCGACCATGCCGCGGCCCGGCTCGATGATGGTTTCCGGGATCCGGTTGCCGAAGTGCTTGCGGAGCGCGCGGAAGATCGCCGAGCCGTAGGATTTCACCGTCGGCACGTTCTTCAGGTACTTGGTCGGAAAGCCGCCGCCGAGGTTGACCATCGACAGGTTCATGCCCCGCTCTCCGCATTCGCGGAAGACGGCAGCGGCCGAGGCCAATGCCCGGTCCCAGGCATGAACGTTGTTCTGCTGGGAGCCGACGTGGAACGAGATGCCGTGGGCCACGAGGCCAAGCTTATGGGCGTGCTCCAGCACGTCCGCGGCCATGGAGGGCTCGCAGCCAAACTTGCGCGACAGCGGCCATTCCGCCCCGACGCAGTCGGAGAGGATGCGGCAGAAGACCTGCGAGCCGGGCGCCACGCGGGCGACCTTCTCGACCTCGGCCTTGCAGTCGACCGCAAAGAGCCGCACGCCCAGGGCGTAGGCCCGGGCGACGTCGCGCTCCTTCTTGATGGTGTTGCCGTAGCTGATGCGGTCAGCCGTGGCGCCGGCGGCGAGCGCCATCTCGATCTCGGGGACCGAGGCGGTGTCGAAGCAGGAGCCGAGCTTGGCCAGCAATGCCAGCACCTCCGGGGCGGGGTTCGCCTTGACGGCGTAGAACACCCGGGTGTCCGGCAGGGCCTTGGCGAAGTTCTGGTAGTTGGTCCGAACGACGTCGAGATCGACGACGAGGACCGGTCCTTCGTCTGTGCCGCTCTCGCGGCGCTTCTTCAAGTAGTCACGGATGCGCGCAGTCATATGCGTGCTCTCCCCAGCTGTCGGCGGGCTTAAACGCCGATGTTGTGCGGTTTTTCGGTCCTGTTGCCGGCGCGCGATGGGGACGCGCAGGTACACGAACTCTAGAACCGCTCAAGCTGCCTTGGCTTGGATTGGGGAGACCCCGCACCGCACTGCTGGCAATGAATGAACAAGCCTCTACGGTGACCCGAGCCGACTGGTGGAAGAGTCGGCGAGACCTAAGAAGCCCGCTCCGTCGTTGCTTTAAGCCGCGTCCTCTGCGGAGAGCAGAGTGTGCTGGTTTCGCCTCCAGCTGCCGATCAGATGTCTTGGAGAGCTCTCACTCCCCAGGCGGCTGGCCGGCCTCTTGTCCGGCTACCTACCGATCGACACACGGCCACAGGCACGTGCGAAATTGGGCAAGGATCGAAATAATATATCTGTCACGAGAGTCAACACCTTTGATCGTGTGAGGGCCTCGCGAACACAAAATATAGTGTCCGAGCCTTAAGAAAATTTTCGGAAACGGTAAATCAGGCTCTCGCTCAGCGCGCGCAGCCTTCGCGCAGTGCCATTAGCCTTCGGTGAACGGCTCGACGCGCTGGGCGTTCATGATGAAGCGCACCATAACGGCGACGCCGCAGAGGAAGAAGACGCCCTGGAGGATGTGGACGCTCGTACGCCCTGGAGGTGAAACAGGTTCGCGAAGGCCCAGCCGGCGGCAAAGGCGCCGCCGAACACCTCGGCGCCGATCAGGATCGCGGCGCTCATCACGGTCAGCACGTTGAGCCAGTTGATGCGGCGGCCTTGGGGCTGAGCGGTGGCGTTCATCGGTCTTCCTCGGAGATTGTGGGCGGCAATGTCGTCGATATGGGCGGCGGGATCAAGACCGCAAGTTGCCGTAAAACCGGCCAGATTCCGCCGCTCACGCTCCCTTCATCGTCCGCCGCTCGATCTCGATCAGCCGGTCGAGGCCGGTGATGCGGTGCGCGGCTTTCATCTCCTTCTCGGCGCCGCCGGGGCCGAGGAAGGGGTCCATCGAGTCGGATGCCAGGCACTCGTAGGACTGCCGCACCGCCTTCACCATCGCGGCGAAGGCGGTGCCCGACGAGGCGGCGAGGCGATAGCCGAGCTTGGCCATCTCGGCCTTGGAGATCGGGAAGGTCGAGAAGCCGTCCGGCGGCGCGAAGGTCATCAGCGGAGCGGGCAGCCGCTCGGCGATGAAGCGCATCTCCTCCGGCTTCCTGCCCCACAGGAACAGCATGTCGGCGCCGGCCTTCTTCATGGCCTCGGCCCGCCGCAGCGCGTCGTCCATGCCCTCGACCCGCACCGCATTGGTACGCCCGACGATCACCAGGTTGGGGTCGGTGCGGGCGGCGACTGCCTCCCTGATCCGGTCGGCGGCGAGCTTCAGCGGCACCAGATTGTCGATGCCGATATGGTGCTCGACCCGGCGGGGCAGGAGCTGATCCTCGATCTCGACGCACTCGACCCCTGCTGCCTCGGACATGGTGACGGTGCGGTGGATGTGGACCGGATCGCCCCAGCCGCCGCCGGCGTCGAGCACGACCGGGATCTTGCAGACGGTGCGGATGTCCACCACCACCTGGATCATCTCGGTCAGCGACAGCCCGGCCTCGGTGACGCCCTTGTACCAGCCGAGCGAGCCGCCGCTGAGATAGGCCGCCTTGAAGCCGGCCAAGCGCCGCCATCTGCGCCATGATCGGGTTGAGCGCGACCGGTGCGACGATGAGGTCGGGGCCTTTGATCAGGTCCTTGAGCTTTTCCAAATCCCGCTCCTTGTCCTATACCCGGGCGACTATGGGGGACGGAGGGCAGGGTGGCCAAGCTCAAGGTGATGTGCGCGCGCTCGATGCATGTGGCGGTGGGCGCGCTCGGCAAGGCGTTCGCGCAAGGCGCCGGCCATGACGTCGAGTTCGACTTCGGCACCGTGGGCGCCCTGCAGGCCAAGCTCGACGCCGGCGAGACCGCCGACGTGGTGATCCTCTCGATACCCGGGATCGACAAGCTGGAGAGGGCCGGGGGCCTAGCAGAGGGCTCCCGCAAGAACGTCGCCAGGACCTACATCGCCCTCTGCGTCCGCGACGGTGCGCCGCGGCCGGACTTCGCCACCCAAGAGGCGTTCAAGCGGCTGCTGGAGAACGCCCGCGCCATCGCCACCAGCGACCCGGCAGTCGGCGGCTCGGCGGGCGTCCATCTGGCGAACATGTTCGAGCAAACGGGCCTGGCCGCGATGATGAAGAGCAAGAGTCTGCCGCAATCGACCGGCGTCGAGGTCGCCAGGCGCGTCGTTGAGGGCAAGGCCGAGTTCGGCCTGACGCTGTCGGGCGAGGTGGCGTCGGTGCCTGGCGCGGTGATCGCGGGCCCGGTGCCGCCGCCGTTCGGTCAGGACACCACCTATTGCGCCGCAGTGACCGCGGCGAGCGCCGCGAAGGCCGAGGCTGCGGCCTTGATCGCGGCGCTGACGCGGTCCGACACACGGCCGACCTGGACCAGCGCGGGGTTCGAGTTGCCCTGAGCCTTAGCCTCCCGCAAACTGGGCCTGTACCGCCACGCCGGGAGCGCGGAATGAACATTCACAAGTTTAGAGGCGTATTGATCGCCGTCTCTGTGGCGATCTTGTCCACCTTGACCCCCGTCTCCGCTCAGGAGTGGCCGTCCCGGACCGTCACGGTCGTGGTGCCGCTTGGCGCCGGCAGCGCCAGCGACCTGATCGCGCGCGCCGTCATGGAGCAGGTCGGCAAGCAGCTCGGCCAGACCTTCGTCATCGAGAACCGCCCCGGCGCCGGCGGCACGATCGGCGCCAACCAAGTGACCAAGGCCGCCCCGGACGGCACTACGATCCTGGCCTACGGGGCGCTGGCGAGCGCGCACGCGCTCTATTCGAAGCTGCCCTACGACACGCTGAACGATCTCATACCGGTCCTCCCGCTCGGCCAGCAGCCGCTGGTCGTCGTGACCGCGCCGTCCAAGTACAAGACCCTCGGCGACCTGGTGGCTGCGGGCAAGGCCAAGCCGGACGCGCTGAACTATTCGACGGCGGGCGTCGGCTCGGCATCGCATTTCGGCGCCGAACGCATTCGCGCCAGCGCGGGCTTCAAGGCGCAGCACATTCCGTTCAAGGGCGCCGCCGAAGCGGTGACCGAGGTCGTCGCCGGGCGGATCGATTTCAGCGTGCAGTTGTTCTCGACGACTATTTCGCTGCTGCGCGACGGCAAGCTTGCGGCGCTTGCGGTCAGCGCGGAGAAGCGAGGCTCTGTCATGCCGGAGGTGCCGACCACCATCGAAGCCGGCCTGCCGCCCAACTCGGTCTATCCGTTCTACAGCGCGCTCTACCTGCCGGCGAACACGCCACGCGACATCGTTGACAAGCTCTACCGGGAGACCGCGAAAGCGTTGCAGGCCCCGCCGGTGCAGGCGCGGTTTGCTGCCCTCGGCGTCGAGCCGATGCCGATGACGCACGAGCAGTTCGGCAAGTTCTTCAAGGACGACGTTGCGGGCAACGTGGCGCTGGTGAAGGCCGCGAACATCCCGACGCAGTAGCGGAAGGCGTCGACGAGGAGGCGCAAATGCGGAAGGTTCTGGCCCTGGCGGCCGGCGTACTGGCGCTGACTAGCTTGGCAAGCGCGCTGACCGGACAGCTTGCATGGTCCCAGGCCGGAAGAACGATCCGTATCATCCTGACGGTCCCACCGGGAGGCAGCATCGATCTCCTGGCCCGGCTGCTCGCGGAACACGTCTCCAGCACAAAAGGGCCAGCGGTCATCGTCGAGAGCAGGCAGGGCGGCGGCGGCGTCATCGCCGCCGAAGCGGTGGCGCGCGCGACGCCCGACGGCAACACGCTGCTGATCAACAACAACGGCATCATCATCAGCTCGATCCTGCGAAAGGTGAATTACGATCCGCAAACGAGCTTCGAGCCGATCTGCTACTTGGTTTCGAGCCCGCAGGTCGTCGTGGTCAACGGCGCATCGCCTTACCGGACGTT
The DNA here is from genome assembly GCA_963842645.1 of uncultured Alphaproteobacteria bacterium. Lineage (GTDB taxonomy): Bacteria > Pseudomonadota > Alphaproteobacteria > Rhizobiales > Xanthobacteraceae > Z2-YC6860. Next base: position 61,041 of record CAWJGY010000012.1, read on the forward strand.
TGCGGAGCTGGTCGATGCGGCACGTTCCAAGCCCGGCGAATTGTCAGTCGCGACCGTTGGGCCCAACACGACCCAGCACATCGGCATCGAACGGTTCAAGCGGTTGGCCCAGGCCAATTTGACCCACGTGCCCTATCCGGGCGGTGCGCCCGCCGTCAACGCGCTGCTCGGCGCGCATGTGACCGCCGCGGTGGTGAACTGGTCCGAGGTGGGCGAGCAAGTGGCCGCAGGCAAGCTCCGCGCACTCGCGACCATGGCGTCGCAGCGGATCGAGCCGATGCCCGATCTGCCGACGGTTTCGGAATCCGGCTTCAAGGATTTCGAAATCGACGTCTGGTTCGGACTGGCTGCGCCGGCGAAGACACCGAAAGAGACGGTAGCGCAGCTCATCGATTGGTTCCGCGAAGCGCTGCTTTCGCCGCAGGTCAAGACGAAGCTTACTGCGCAGGCGCTCTATGCAAATCCGAAGTGCGGCGCCGACTTCGCCGCCTACCTCGGGCGTCAGTCCGAGCTGTTCACGAGAGTGATCCGCGAACTGAACATCAAGACGGAATAGCGCGCCTAAGCATGCTTGAGCAGGGCGTTCTTGAGCGCCTTGGTGGGCTTGAGGAAGAACACCAGCATCGTGCAGCCCTTGGGTGCGGTCGGTGCGTGGCGGCTTCCCTTGGCCCGGATGACAAAATTGCCCGCTGTGCATTCGCCTTCGGCATCGACCAGCGAGCCTTCGAGCACGAATGTCTGCTCGAGATCCTCGTGCACATGCGCGGGGATTCCGGAACCGGGCTCGAGCTTGGACAAAATGGTCAGCATGTCGGTGGCCGGGTCGTGATAGATCACCTTCATCTTGTTTCCCGGCGCCATCTCGATCCACGGCACCGACTCGGTGTCGACGAAGCGTGAAGCAAGTGCGGCCAGCGATGATGCTTCAACCATGGATTTCCTCCTGCTACGTGACGATGTCCCGTCAGCCTACGCGCGGGCGGTGATGCGGTCCACGAGGTTTATGTTGCGCGGTCGGCTTAGACGGCGTCACGGCGGCTCCAAGCCGTTTGCCTTCCACACCGCCATCGCGGCCGGTGTCGTCAGGAATTTGAGTAGCGCGCGGCCGGCATCCGGCTGCTTGGCGTTGACCCCAACCCCGCCACTGAACACGAGCCAGCTATTGATCTCTTCAGGGAGGTAGCCGAGCCACTCGACATTGGGAACGCCCACCAGTGGCGGCAGTCCTGACACCACGAAATCCACCTCGCCTCTCGACACCAATTGCGCTGATGTGCCGCCGGGGCCCGAGCGGATCTTCGGCTTGATCTGTTCGGCAATGCCGAGCCGCTCGATCAGCGATGCGACGTAGCGCCCGCTGCTGCCTTCGCCCGAAGTTGCAATCAGCTTGGCGTCGAGCATGGAGCGCTTGAACGCCTCGACCGTGCTGAAGTCCGGCTTCGGCGAGCCTCGGTGAACGGCGATGCCCACGCCGATCTTGCCGAACGCGGTCCGCGAATCGGCCGCGACCTTGCCCCGCGTGATCAGGGCTTCGACATCGTAGGAAAGGATAATGACATCGTAGGGCTCGCCCGCATCGATCTTCCGGACTAGGGCGGGCGGCAGATCGAATTCAGTGACGAGCTTGTGTCCGGTGTCGCGCTCGAACTGCGGGGCGAGCGTCTGATAGGCGCTGCGCGACGCGCCGGTGGCGAAGACCTTGATTTCGGCGGCGTGGCTGCCCTGTGTCATGAGTAAAAACAGTCCGATGCTTGCTGCTGAAAAGCCGGCTTTCATTGCGTTCCCCTTATGCTAGGGCGTGGACTGGCTCACTCGACTTTCAAATTTGCGTCCTTGACGACCTTGCTCCACTTCGCGGCCTCAGCCTTGATGAATTCCGCGAACTGGTCGGGCGAGCCCGCGATTGGGTCGAGCATGGCGCGGTCCAGAAACTTGTCGCGGAAGTCCGCATCGCCGAACACCTTTTGAATGTCGGCGTTGATCTTGGTTACCACGTCGCGCGGCGTGCCCGCGGGGGCCCAGACTCCGAACCAGCTCACCGCCTCGAACCCGGGCACACCACTCTCCGCGATCGTCGGCACGTCCGGGTGCTGCTTGAGCCGCGCTTTGCTGGCCACCGCGATCGGGCGGATGTGGCCCGATCGAATGCCCGCGTCCACAAGCTGCGAGCTCAGGAAGCTCAACGGCACGTGTCCACCCAGCAGGTCGGCGGTTGCCGGCGCGCCGCCGCGATAATGCACCGGCGTCAACTTCAATCCCGTCATGCTCTCGAACAGAACCATGTTGATATGACTTGAGCCGCCGAGCCCGATTGTTGCGTAGTTCAATTCGCCCGGCTTGGCGCGCGCCGCCGCGATGACATCCGCCAAGGTCTTGAGGGGCGAGGCCGCCGGCACGACCAGGATCTGGTTGGACAATCCGTAGCCGCTGACAGGGACAAACTCGCTCGCATTGTAGGACAGCTTGGTCATCAAGGACGGATTGATCGCGAACGTTTCCATCCCGGTCGCAAGCAGCGTGTACCCGTCCGGCGCGGATTTCGCGACCAGCTCGGCGGCGATCCCGGTGGCGCCGCCCGCCTTGTTCTCGATCACGACCGGCTGATCCCAGATCGTGCTGAGCCGCGGCGTCACCGCGCGCGAGATGTTGTCGACCGAGCCGCCCGCCGGATACGCCACGACGATTCGAACCGGTTTGGACGGAAAAGTCTGCGTCTGCGCCTGCGTCGCAACCAGGTTCAGCGTCAGAGATGCGAGCGCCGCCAAGGCAAAGGTCCGCGCCGTCATTTTCGTCTCCCGTCGTTCGTTCAGCCCGGCCATACTAGACATCAGCCAGCGAGCCTTCCAGGCTCGGTGAGGAAAGCGTTGGCGGCAAAAGGAGGAGCTCCGCAATGGTCGAACGGCAGAACATATTTCCCGAGGGCCTGTCGAAGCGCGTGGTCAAAGGCCAGTTGCTCTACGCGCCGGTCGTAACCGTGGTGCCCGGCAAGCTGGTGTTCCTGTCCGGCATCCTGGCGCGCAACAGCCAAGGCGAGATCGTGGGCCGCGGCGACATGCGGGCGCAGATTCGCCAAGTGTTTTCGAACATCACAACCGCGCTCGCGGCCGCTGGCGCGACCTGGGCTGACGTGGTGAAGCGGCAGACATTCACCACCGATATCGACGCCTATTTCGAAAATATCGACGCGCGGATGGAATTCTGCGGCGAGGACCTGTCGACCAGCACCGCGGTCGAGGTGCGGCGGCTGTCGCATCCGGATTTCCTGGTCGAGGTCGAGATTCTGGCTGTCGTTAAGGCATAACGCGTCGTTGCAAGCGCTTACTTACGTCCGCAGGGTCGCGAAGGTGCTAGCCTTATTCAGACGCTCAGCGAGTCGACACAGAGGGCAACATGCAGAAGAACAGCGGCAAGAAGAAAGAGAAGTGCAAGAACTGCGAAGGCAAAGGTCTTATCAAAAACGGCGACAAGAAAGTGAAATGCCAGCGCTGCGGCGGGACCGGGTTCAAACCCTGATTGTCCTCAATCCACCTGCAGGCCGCTCGCTTTCACCGGCTTGGCCCATTTCTCGATCTCGCTCTCGATGTAGCTTCGCAGATACTGCGGGCTGCGCCGCTCCGGCGCGGCAGGAATGAGGCCGATCGCGTCGAGCCGTCCCCGCATCGCTGGATTGTCGAGCGCCTTGCTCACCGCGGCATTGAATTTCGCCACCATCGCAGGCGTCGCGCTCTTCGGCAGCAGGATCGCGTTCCAGGCCGATACGTCGAAATCCTTCAGCCCCTGCTCGTTCGGCGGTCGGCAGATCGGGCACGGCCGCGGTGCGCTCGCGGGCCAGCGTCGCCAGCGCCTTGACCTGGCCTGCCTTCACCGCCGGCGCGCCGATCGACACGTAATTGCAGATGTAGTCGATGCGCCCGGCGATCAGGTCCTGGAACGCCGGCCCGCCGCCGCGATAGGGCACGTGGGTGACGTTGACGCCCATGATCTGGTTCAGCATCACGCAACTGATGTGCGACGAGGTGCCGGTGCCGCCGGACGAAAACGTCATCTTGTCGTGGTTCGCCTTGGTGTAGGCAATGAATTCCTTGAGATTGTTCGGCGGCAAATCCTTCTTCACCATCAGCATCAGCGGTGCGTCGGCGACGAAGGCCACCGGCTGGAAGTCGTTGACCGGGTGATACGCCGGCTTTGAGTGCATCGAGTAGCCGATCGCGTGCGTGCCGATCGAGGCGAGCACGAACATGTGGCTGTCCACGGCAGCCTGCGACACCCGGAGCGAGCCGGTCAGGCCGCCGCCGCCGGGGGTGTTCTCGATGATGATCGGCTGGCCCAGCGTCTCGCCGAGCGTGGGTTGCAGGATGCGCGCCAGCGAATCCATCGGCCCGCCGGCCGCGAACGGCACCACCATGGTCACCGGCCGGTTCGGCCAGTCCTTCTGCAAGTCCTGGGCGGCGGCAGGGCAGACGAAGGCTGCGAGCGCTGCAGCGATGGCGAGTTTGGGCAAACGCATGGGTGCTCCCGGCGGTGCTTGACCGATGCTGTCTCGACCGTCTGAATATGACTGGCGTAGGAACAGACGGAAAGGCGAAGGCCATGACGAAAGCACGACATAGGGTCGCGGCCGGCGCGTCTGCTGGCGGCTTCATTGACCCTTGGCACATCCGGGTTCGGCCAGGCCTATCCGACGCGAACCATCACCATCCTCACGCCCTTTGCGGCGGGCTCCGTGACCGACGCTGCCGCCCGCGTGGTCGCGCAGGCCTTGCAGGAGACGCTCGGCCAGTCCGTCGTGGTGGAGAATCGCGCCGGCGCCGGCGGCCTACTCGCGGCCAACGCCGTCGCCCGCGCCAGCAACGATGGCTACACGCTGCTGCTCACCACCAACTCGACCCATTCGGTGGTCTATGGACTGTTCAAGAACGTGCCGTACGACCCGATCAAGGATTTCACCCCGATTGCGCGGATCGGCAGCTTCGCTTCGTTCGTCGCGGTCACGCCGGACAAGCCGTACCAGTCGATGAAGGCATTGGTGGACTACGCCAAGGCCAATCCCGGCAAGCTGTCCTATGGCGTCGGCAACAGCACGACGCAGATCGTCATGGAGGCGCTGAAGAAGCGGACCGGCTCCGACATCGTTCGTGTGCCCTACCGCAGCAATCCGATGGTGATGACCGATCTGCTCGGCGGCCAGATCCAGATCATGGTCGCCGATCTTCAACGGCGGCATGCCGCAACTCAGGGCCGGCAAGGTCAACGCGCTCGCAGTGCTGACGCGCGACTCGCCATCCGGCGCTGCCGGACGTGCCGACGCTGAGCGAGACGGTGATGCCCGACTATCACATCCTCGCCTGGGCGGGATGTTCGGCCCGGCCGGCATGCCCCCCGAGGCGGTGAAGACGCTCGCCAATGCGCTGCACAAGGCAGCTGGAGAATCCGGAGGTGCAGCAAGCGGTTCGCATCAGGCGGGTACCGACATCTACTGGAGCGGCTCCAGGGAATTCGCCGAGTTCGTGAAGACCGAGCTGGTGAGCTGGACGGCCATGATCAAGGAGGCCGGGATTGAGCCGGAATGAGGGAACCAGGCCCGGTCCGCCGCGTTAGCCCTTGAATCAGCCGCCGGACACCCCATCTACGTCCGGACAGTTCCCACGGCTTCGGCCGTGGCCCCAACTCTCGAGTGCCGCTTTACCGCGGATGTACCGGAAGGTAGTGCGCCGGGAGTGGGGAAGCTGATCGAGTGACGCGCCCGCCCGGCTTGCCGAGCGGGCCGTTTGCTTTTTGGGGGTCGTCCGGAAATGCAAAAGCGCCCGCCGTGAGGGCGGGCGCTTTCTGCTGTTGTCGTGCGCGGCTTTAGGCCTTCAGCGTCTCCAGCACGCGCTCCGGCGTGAACGGCAGGTGGCGCAGCCGCTTGCCGGTGAGCCGGTGGAAGGCGTTGGAGATCGCGCCCGCGATGAACGGGTTGCCGATCTCGCCCAGGCCCGTCGGCCGCGTGTCGACGTCGACGAACTGGACGTGCATCTCCTCCGGCAGGTCGGACATGCGCATCAGGTTGTAGTCGTGGAAGTTCGACTGCTCCACGACGCCGTCCTTCAGCGTGACGCGCTCGTGCAGCACGCTCGAGAGCCCGTAGATGATCGCGCTCTCGACGTTGGCCTTGGCCGGCGCCGGGCTGCACGATCATGCCGCCGTCGACCGCGACCCACACCTTGTGGACCTTGATCTTGCCGGTCTGCGCGGTCGAGCGAGATTTCGACCACGCCGGCGCCGAGCGAGCCCGAGCGTTCCGTGATCGAGAGGCCGAGCGCGCGGCCCATCCGGACGCGCGGCCTTCCAGTCGCACATCTGCGCCACGGTCTCGAAGCACTTGCGTCGCCTTGGGCGTGGCGCCCATGCGCTCGAAGCCGGAACTGCGATCGGGTCCATGTTCGCGTCGACCGCCATCTGGTCGATGAAGCTCTCGATGGCGAAGACGTTGAACACGTGCGCCACGGCGCGCCAGTGCTTGAGCTGCACGCCGTGCGAGACGCCGCGCAGTTCGATCTGCTGGTTCGGCACGCCGTAGTAGGGGATCTTCATGCCGCCGGTCAGCAGCGCGCCGCCGCCGTCGCCGATCACGCAGTGCTTCCAGCCGGTGACCTTGCCGGACGCGTCGGTCGCCGCCTCCAGGCACTGGAACGACTGCGGCCGGAACCGGCCCTGCGCGATGTCCTCCTCGCGCGTCCAGATCAGCTTGACCGGACGCTTGACCTCGCGCGCGATCAGCGCCGCCTCGACGGCCTCGTAGCCGCCGTTGCGCCGGCCGAAGCCGCCGCCCATGTAGCATTGGTTGTGGATCGACCTGCTCCTCCTTGAAGCCGAGCGCCTTGGCCACCGCCGTGCGCGACACGTCCGGCGCCTGGCGTGCCTTCCCAGATCTCGACCTGGTCGCCTGCGTCGTTGAAGCGCACCACCGCGTTCAGCGGCTCCATCTGCGCGTGATAGCCGAAGTCGCTCCGGAATTCGGCCTTGTGGATCTTGGCGGCGCTGGCGAACGCCGCCTTGGCGTCGCCCTTCGTCTCGACGCGTCGTGACCTTGGCATTCGGGTCGTGATGGATCTTCGACGTAGTCCTTTTCCAGCGCCTGCTCCGAGTTGAAGCCGGCGGCCTTGCCCTTCTGCCACGTCACCTTGAGCGCGTTGCGCGCCGCCAGCGCCCGCTCGAACCGGTCGGCGACCACCGCCACGCCGTTCGCCAGCTTCACGGTGCCGATCACGCCCGGCATCTTCTTGATCTCGGCGTCGTTCCAGCTCTCCGGCGCGGCGTTGTGCACCGGCGAGTGCAGCGTGGTGGCGTAGACCATGCCGGGCAGCGCGCACGTCGATGCCGTAGGTGCGCCGTGCCGTTGACCTTGGCCGGCGTGTCGCGGCGCGGCACGCCCTTGCCGATCAGGCGCCAGTCCTTCTTCGGCCTTGAGCTCCTTCGGCGTCGACCGCCGGCAGCGGCGAGGGGACCTTGCCGAACGCCGCGATCTCGCCGTAGGTCAGGCGCTGGCCGTTGGCCGGATTGATGACGACGCTCGGCTCGGTGCGCAGCGTCGCGGCGTCGACGCCCCACTTCTCGGCGGCGTTCTGCAGCAGCACCTTGCGCACCTGCGCGCCGGCGGTGCGCAGCTCGTTGTAGTAGAGCATGGTGGCGCGGCTGCCGACGATCCACATCATCGCGGTGTTGTTCGATCATGTAGCCGTAGACCTCGGCGTCGGCCGGCGCCCATTCGAGCACGACCTTCGACCAGTCGGCGTCCAGCTCTTCGGCCACGATCATCGGCAGCGCGGTCATCGAGCCCTGGCCCATTTCGGCGCCGGCGGTCAGGATGGTGACGGTGCCGTTCGGCGCGATCCGCACCCAGGGCGTGACCTGGGCATTGGCCAGCGTATTGGCCTGCGCCTCGGAGACGAGGCTGACGCCGTCGGTGCCGAGCGCGAGGCAGAACGTCATGCCGCCCAGTCCGGCGAGCACGCCGCGGCGGGAGAGTTCGGGAGCCTTCGAGTGTCGTTGTCATGGCTCAGCCCTCCCTCGACGCTTGTTCGACGGCGGCGATGATGCGGTGGTAGGTGCCGCAGCGGCAGATGTTGCCGTCCATGTGCGTCGACGATCTGCTCGCGGTTCGGCTTCGGATTGCTGGCGAGCAGTTCGGCCGCCTTCATGATCTGGCCGGACTGGCAGTAGCCGCACTGCGGGACCTCCAGCGCCACCCAGGCCTTCTGCAGCGGGTGCGAGGAATTCGGCGACAGGCCTTCGATGGTGACGACCTTCTTGTCCGCCACCTCGGACACCTGCGTCTGGCAGGCGCGCACCGCCTTGCCGTTGAGATGCACGGTGCAGGCGCCGCACAGGCCGGCGCCGCAGCCGTATTTCGTGCCGGTCAACCCGACGTGATCGCGGATGACCCAGAGCAGCGGGGTGTTCGCATCGGCATCGACGGAAACCCGCTTGTCGTTCAGTGTGAACGAGACCATGTTCCCTCCTCATGTCCGCTTGTGTGAAATTCGAAAATCGCGAACTTGGAACAATTCTAGCATGACACCTGCCAACCGGCCATCCGCCAGCGCCGCGGAAAAATCCATTGAAATCCGTTCTTCGAGACCTGGAACACGCCGTTCGGCGCGCCGCCGTTCGCGCCGCATCAAGCCCGAGCATTTCGTGCCGGCCTACGAGCGCGCCTTCGCCGAGCACGAGGCCGAGATCGCCAAGATCGCGGACCAGAAGGAGCCGCCGAGCTTCGACAACACCATCGTCGCGCTGGAGAACGCCGGGCGCGCCTTGCAGCGGGTCGACGACATCTTCGGCCAGCTCGTCGGCACCGACAGCAACGACACGCTGCTCGCGATCGAGCGCGACATCTCGCCCCGCACCGCGGCGCACTGGAACAAGGTGCGCATGAACGCCGGCCTGTTCGCCCGCATCGACGCGCTTTACGCCAAAGCGCGACAGCCTCGGCCTCACGCCGAGCAGACGCGCGTGCTGGAGCGCCATCACACCAGGTATCGCCGCGAGGGCGCCGCGCTCGACCCTGACAAGAAGCAGCGCCTCGCCGCCATCGTCGAGCGGCTGGCGGCGCTCGGCACCGCGTTCAGCCAGAACGTGCTGGCCGACGAGCAGTCCTACACGATGGAGCTCAACGGCGAGGCCGATCTCGCCGGGCTGCCGGATTTCGTGCGCGAGGCGGCCGCCGCCGCCGCCGACCGAGCGCGGCATGAAGGGCAAGCACGTCATCACCCTGCAGCGCTCCAGCGTCGAGCCGTTCCTGCAGTTCTCGTCGCGGCGCGATCTGCGCGAAAAGGCGTTCCGTGCCTGGATCGCGCGCGGCGACAACGACGACAAGACCGACAACAAGGCGATCGTCGCCGAGACCATGGCGCTCCGCATCGAGCGCGCCAAGCTGCTCGGCTATCCGACGTTTGCGCACTATCGGCTCGACGACGCCATGGCGAAGACGCCGGAGGCGGTGCGCGGGCTGTTGGAAAAGGTCTGGAAGCCGGCGCGCAAGGCCGCACTGGCCGACCGCGATGCCCTGCAGGAGCTGATCGCGGAGGAGGGCGGCAACTTCAAGCTCGCCGCCTGGGATTGGCGCTACTACGCGGAGAAGCTCCGCACGCGCCGCTGCGATTTCGAGGAGGCCGAGGTGAAGCCGTACTTCCAGCTCGACCGCGTGATCGAGGCGGCGTTCTACGGCGCGCAGAAGCTGTTCGGCCTGACCTTCCATCCGGTCGATGTGCCGGTCTGGCATCCCGACGTGCGGGCCTGGGAGGTGCGCGGCGCCGACGGCAATCACGTCGGCATCTTCTACGGCGACTATTTCGCACGGCCCAGCAAGCATGGCGGCGCCTGGATGGGCACGCTGCGCGACCAGGAGAAGCTTAACGGCAACGTGCGTCCGCTGGTGCTCAACGTGATGAACTTCAACAAGGGCGACCCGACGCTGCTGTCGTTCGAGGACGCCCGCACGTTGTTCCACGAGATGGGCCATGGGCTGCATGGCCTGCTCTCCGACGTCACCTATCCGACCGTCTCCTGCACCAGCGTGCTGACCGACTGGGTCGAGCTGCCGTCGCAACTCTACGAGCACTGGTTCGAGCAGCCCGAGGTGCTGCGCAAGTTCGCGCGCCATCACAAGACCGGCGAGCCGATTCCCGAGGCGCTGATCGACAAGCTGATGGCGGCGAAGAACTTCGACCGCGGCTGCCAGACGCTGGAATATATCTCGTCGGCGCTGGTCGATCTCGACCTGCATCTGCTGCCGTCGGCCGAAGGACTCGACGTCAACGCCTTCGAGAAGAAGACGCTCGATCGCCTCGGCATGCCGGAGGAGGTCGCGATGCGCCACCGGCCGCCGCACCACACGCACGTGTTTTCCGGCGGCTACTACGCCTCGGCCTATTACAGCTACATGTGGTCGGAGGTGCTCGACGCCGATGCCTTCGCGGCGTTCGAGGAGACCGGCGACATCTTCAATCCGGAGGTCGCGCGCAGGCTCTACCAGAATGTGCTTTCGACCGGCGGCTCGCGCGATCCCGGCCGAGCTCTACGTCGCGTTCCGCGGCCGCATGCCGACCGCCGACGCGCTTCTGAAGAAGCGCGGCTTCCTCGACGCTAGCGCGGCGGCATGACCGAGCTTCACAGCGCCGGACACCGCCGCGGCGTCGTCGCCGCGCCGCACGCCGCCACGGCCGAGGTCGGCCGCGCCATCCTGGGCGAGGGCGGCAACGCGCTCGAAGCGATGGTGGCGATGGCCGCGAGCATCGCCGCGGTCTATCCGCACATGAACCACATCGGCGGCGACGGCTTCTGGCTCATCCGCGAGCCGAACAAGCGCGTCCGCGCGATCATGGCGGCGGGTCCGGCGGGCTCGCTCGCCAAGCCGCGAGCTCTACCGCGAGCACGAAACGATCCCCTCACGCGGACCGCTTGCGGCGCTGACGGTGCCCGGCGCGATCGGCGGCTGGATGCTAGCGGTCGAGGCCGCGCGCGCGGTCGGTGGCAAGGGCTTGCCGCTTGAGCTGCTGCTGCACGCGGCGATCGGTCAGGCCCGCGACGGTTATGTCGTGGCCAAGAGCCAGGCCCGCCTTACGACGGAAAAGCTCGCCGAGTTGAAGAGTGTCCCTGGATTCGCTGCGACGTTTTTGCCGGACGGCAAGCCGCCGGAGGCCGGCGCGAAGCTCAAGCAGAGCGCGCTTGCCTTCACGCTCGATCATCTGGCGCGCGCACGGCCTCGACGACTTCTACCGCGGCGATGTCGGGCGCGAGATCGCTGCGGACCTGGAGAAAATCGGCAGCCCGGTGACGCGCGACGACTTGCGGCATTATCACGCCGATATCGCCGAGCCGCTGAGCGTTAAGCTCAATGCCGGCACGATCTACAACACGCCGCCGCCGACGCAAGGATTGGCTTCGCTGATCATCCTTGCGCTGTACGAACGGCTGCGTGTGCGCGAGACCGAGAGCTTCGAGTTCGCCCACGGCCTGGTCGAGGCGACCAAGCGTGCGTTTCGTGTGCGGGACCGCGTCGTCGCCGATCCGGTGCGTGTCCCGCAGCCGCCGTCGCAATTCCTCGAACCGAAATTCCTCGACGGCGAGGTGCTCAAGATCGACGCCTGCAAGGCGGCGAAATGGCCGGCGCCCTACGGCGAAGGCGACACGATCTGGATGGGCGCGGCCGACTCTTCGGGTCTCGCGGTATCCTACATCCAGTCGCTCTATTGGGAGTTCGGCTCCGGCTGCATGCTGCCCAAAACAGGCGTGCTGATGCAGAATCGCGGCTCAAGCTTCTCGCTCGATCCCAAGGCGCTGAATGCGCTGGCGCCCGGCCGCCTGCCGTTCCACACGTTGAATCCTGCGCTCGCGGTCCTCAATGACGGCCGCGTCATGGCCTATGGCGCGATGGGTGGCGACGGCCAGCCGCAGTCGCAGGCGATCATCTTCGCGCGGCATGTGCTGCACGGCATGCCGCTCGACAAGGCGATCGACGCGCCGCGCTGGCTGCTGGGCCGCACCTGGGGGTCGACGGTTACGAACCTGCGGATGGAATCCCGCTTCGACGGCCATCTGATCGACCGGTTGATGTCCGCAGGCCACGACGTCGACGTGCTGGCGGACGCTTACTCGGACACGATGGGTCATGCCGGCGCGGTGGTGATCCATCCCAACGGCACGCTCGAAGGCGCACACGATCCGCGCGCCGACGGCGGCGCGGCGGGAATCTGAATCGCTATTTCGGAAATCCGTAAAGCTTCGCCGGGTTCTCGACCAGGATGCGCTGGCGCGTTGCTTCGTCCGGCGCCCACGTGTTTAGCAGATCGAACAGCACCGCGTCGTCGGGCTTGTCAGCCTCCGTCGGGTGCGGCCAGTCGCTGCCCCACACCACGCGCTCCGGCGTGGCCGCGATATAGGCATGCGCGACGGTGGTGGCCTCCGCATAGGCCGGCGGCTTGTCCATCATGTAGGCGCCTGACAGTTTCATCCAGGTGCGCCCGCGGTCGAGCATCCGGCGGATGACGGTGAACGCCGGATCGCTCACGCCGGTTTTCAACCGGCCGAGGTGGTCGAACACGACCGTGCCCGGCAGCCGCTGCAACAGGTCCGACGCCGCGACGATCTGGTCGGCGCGCAAATGAATCTGCACATGCCAGCCGAGCGGCTCGACGCGGCGCGCCAGCGGCTCGATCATGTCCAGGGTGGTGGCCGCGGTGTTCGGATCGAACTGGGTGAAGCGAATGCCGCGGATGCCGCCATTAACTAGGCGATTGAGCTCGGCGTCCGTGACGGTCGGATGGACCACCGCCACGCCGCGCGCCTGCGGCCCCAACTGGGCGATGGCGTCGAGCGTCACCTCGTTGTCGGTGATATAGGCAGCCGGTGTCACCACGACGGTGCGGCTTATCCCGATGCGTTGCTGGAACAGCCGGTAGTCCGCCGCGCTGGCGTCCGGCTGCATGCGTGCCCCGGGCCGCAGCGGCGGAAACCGCGCGCCATCGTAGATGTGCATGTGGCAGTCGCAGGCATTGGCCGGCGCATGTAGCCTGGGACGTGCGGTGCCCGATGAATTGGGGACTTGCATGACGTTAGGACCTTAGGGCCTCCATTCCGCCCCAGTCCATGCTATGTTTCGCCCCGCATGAAACGCGTCCTTCGAACTCTGGCGACCGCGCTGACCGGCCTGCTGCTCGCGGCCGGTGTTGCCTCCGCCCATCCCCACGTCTGGGTCACGATGAAGAGCACCGTGGTCTATGGACCCGATGGCGCGGTTATTGGCGTGCGCCACGCCTGGGCCTTCGATGACATGTACTCCGCGTTCGCCACGCAGGGCCTGGAGAGCAAGAAAAAGGGCGAGTTCACGGCCGAAGAGCTTAAGCCGCTGGCGAAGGTCAACGTCGAGTCGCTCAAGGAGTACGACTTCTTCACCTACGCCAAGGTGAACGGCAAGAAGGTCACCTTCGTCGATCCGGTCGACTACAGCCTTGAATTTAATTCCAAGGATACCGTGCTGACGTTGACCTTCCTGCTGCCGTTGCAGACACCGGTGAAGGCGCGTGCGCTCGAGCTCGAAGTGTTCGATCCGAGCTATTTCGTCGACTTCGCGCTGGCCGAAAAGGATGCCGTTGCGCTCATGGGAGCGCCGGCCGGCTGCCAGTTCAACGTCGGCAAGCCGCAGGAAATGAGCAAGGAGTTGGCGGACCGGCTGGCGGCGATCCCGCCCAGCGGGCAAATTCCGGATAACAGTTACGGGGCGGCGTTCTCCAACAAGATTTCGGTGAAATGTCCCTGACCAGAGTTGCCGGTGAGCGCACACTGATCGCGCTCACGTTGTTCGTGGCGGTGGCGCTGCTGGCCGCAGGCGCCCTAGATGTTGCCTTCGCGCAGGGTGGCGCGTTCACCGCGCGCCCCGCAGCGCCACCACCTCCGCCTGACGGAATCGTCGGCTGGATTCTTGCAAAGCAGGCTTCGTTCTATCAGGATTTTTCGCGCATCATCCGCGCGGCCAAGACCGACGGCAGCGCGGTGTGGACGCTGCTCGGCGTGTCCTTCCTTTACGGCATCTTCCACGCCGCCGGGCCGGGCCACGGCAAGGCGGTGATCTCGTCCTATCTCGTCGCCAATGAAGAGACATGGCGGCGCGGCATGGTGCTGTCGTTCGCCTCGGCGTTCCTGCAGGCATTCGTCGCGGTGGCCCTGGTCGGCATCGCTGCGGCGCTGCTCAACGCGACCGCACGCCAGATGTGCGACGCAGGCCGCGTGATCGAGCTCGTCAGCTACGGTCTGATCGCGCTGGTCGGCGCGCGGCTCATCTGGGTCAAGGGTAAGGGCTTCCTGCGCGAGGCGCGAAGTCTGAGCCGCCCGCTGCACGCGGTCGGCGCCGCTGTCACGCCGCCTCACGATCACAAGCAGCACGATCACAAGCAGCACGATCACGATCACGATCACAAGCAGCACGATCACAAGCATCACGACCACGAGCATCATCACGATCATGGGCACGATCATCACCACGGCCATGATCACGACCACGACCATTCGTCGGCCTGGGGTCACGCGCACGGGCCGGAGCCGGAAGAACTGGCCGGTCCGGGCGGCTGGCAGCGAGGTCTCTCGGCGATCGTCGCCGTCGGGCTGCGGCCATGTTCGGGCGCGATCATCGTGCTCGTGTTCGCGCTGGCGCAGGGGCTGTTCTGGGCCGGTGTCGCCGCGACCTTCGTGATGGGGCTGGGCACCGCGATCACGGTCGCCGCCATTGCCACGATCGCGGTCGGCTTCCGTTCGGCGGCCAAGCACGTCGCCAGCTCCCGGTCCGGCTACGGCATGCTGGCGCTGCGCGGGATCGAGGTCGGCGCCGCCTTCGTCGTGCTGGGTTTTGGCGCACTGTTGCTCGCGGGCTATTTGGCGGCCGAGCGTGGCGCCTGCTTCTGACCGACCTGCCAATGACTGAGACCATCAACACGCGCTGTTGCATCGTCGGCGGCGGGCCGGCCGGCATGATGCTCGGCTTCCTGCTGGCGCGAGCCGGCATCCATGTCGCGGTGCTGGAAAAGCACAAGGATTTTTTCCGCGACTTCCGCGGCGACACCATCCATCCCTCGACGCTCGAGCTCATTCACGAGCTCGGCCTGCTGGACCAGTTTCTCAAGCTGCCGCACCAGGAGGTCTCTCGTCTGACGATCCAGATCGGTGCCGAGCGGATTCCGGCGGTGGATTTGAGCCATCTCCCGACGCGCTGCAAGTTCATCGCCCTGATGCCGCAATGGGACTTCCTCAACTTCCTGGCCGAACAGGGCAAGCGCTACGCAGGCTTCCGGCTTCTGATGCAGACCGAGGCCACGGACCTGATCGAGGAGGGGGGCCGCGTCACAGGCGTCCGCGCCAGAGGTCCGCAGGGCGACGTCGCGATTCGCGCCGATCTGGTGGTCGGCTGCGACGGCCGGCATTCCACCATTCGTGAGCGCGCGCACCTCGCGGTCGAGGACATCGGTGCGCCGATCGACGTGCTCTGGTTTCGGCTGCCACGGCCCAGCAACGACGGCGATGACACCGGCGCTCACATCGAGGCCGGCAAGATGCTGGTCATGCTCAACCGCAACGACTACTGGCAATGCGCCTTCGTCATTCCGAAGGGGGGCACCGAGAAAGTCAGAAGCGCAGGCTTGCAGGCGTTTCGCGACGTCATCGCCGAGCTCGAGCCGTGGCTGCGCGACCGGGTCGGCGAGCTGAAGAGCTTCGACGACATCAAGCTCCTCACCGTGGCGATCGACCGGTTGAGGCAGTGGCACCGGCCAGGCCTCATCTGTATCGGCGACGCCGCCCATGCCATGTCGCCGGTCGGTGGCGTCGGCGTCAATCTCGCGGTGCAGGACGCGGTTGCCGCCGCCAACGTCCTCGCCGAGCCGCTGCGGGCAGGTTCGGTGACGCGGGAGCATCTCGACACAATCCAGCAGCGCCGCACTTTTCCGATGAAGGTCATCCAGCGCATGCAGGTCGTCGTCCAGAACAACCTGCTGTCGCCGGCGCTCGCGAGCGCCGAGCGGCCAAAGCCGCCGTTCGTGCTGCGGCTGCTCCAGTGGTTTCCGGTGCTGCGGCGCATACCCGCGCGTATCATCGGCCTTGGCGTGCGGCCCGAGCACATCCAGACGCCAGAACGTCTTTAGCAGAAATCTTCCGGCTTCAATTCGATCGGCTGGCCGTGCGGCGTGCGGTCGGCAGCGTGGTCCCAGGCGTCGTAGTATTTCCGCAGCGTGCCTGCGTCGGTCACGCCCTTCTCGGCGACGATGCGCTCCAGCGCCGCGAGCCAGTGGCGGTAATAGGTCTCGCCGGTGTCGGGATCGCCCGCGGCCTGTGCCTTCTTGATCTCGTCGCCGAGGATCGCCGCCCATTCGGGCCACTTGAACAATCCGCGGTCGTAGAGCGACAGCGTCAGCGCGAAGGCCTGCGCCTCCCACGGTTCGCGGAACACCGGCCCCTCGGCGTCGCAAGGAATGCTCGGCACGGCCTCTCGGGCGCGTCGCGCGGCGGCGAGATCGATTTCGGTCATGGCGCGGGCGCCCGGCGTTACGCCGGATCGAGATAGGGCTCGAACGCGTCGATCGAAATCTTCAGCGTCGGATCGGCGTCCGGGCCCCACAACTCGCGGCTCTCGAACACCACCGTGTAGAGCCACTGCGGGTTATCGCCCTGATCGGTGGCAACGGAGTCGGGATACATGTGGCAGCCGTGACACATCTCGACCACGCCCACCTTGTCGCGCGCATAGCGCGGCAGCCGCGTGTGCGTCGCCGGATGGATGTTCTTGGTCCGCACGTTGTCGCCCGGCTTGAATTTCTGCGGCCCCTGCTGCGGCCGATAGAACGAGGATCGCGACAGGCCCGCGCCGACCACGTCGGGCGTGAGCTTTCGCGGCAGGTTCTTGCCGGCCGTCAGTGCGTGGCCGGCCTTCAGCTCTTCGGGCGTGGCATAGCCGCGCTCGGTGACGTTCTTTTCCATCGCCAGCATCCAGCGCTGGTAATAGGACGAGCCGAGATAGGAAAGCGGCGGCAGTTTCTCCTGCGCGAAGCGCGAGTGGTCGATGTGCCACGCGCCCGCATAGCCCATGGCGCGCTGCATCGCCAGCACGCGGCCTTCCCAGGGCGCGTGGAACGGCGGCTCGTTCTGCTCGGCCTCGACCTTGCCGAAGCCGTCCATGCCGCCCATGTCGTGAACGCCGTCCATCACTTCACCTCACGGGGATCGAGCGGCAATCCGGTGCCGATCATCGAGTCGCGCGTGACCAGATCGGCGAGCTTGTCTTCGCTCCAGCCCTCGGTGCCGGCCGGCCGCATCGGCAGCACGATGAAGCGCGTCTCGGCGGTGGAATCCCACACCCGCACTTCGGTATCTTTTGGCAGGTCGATGCCGAAGTCGTTGAGTACGCCGCGCGGGTCTTTCACCGCGCGCGAGCGGTACGGCGCCGATTTGTACCAGACCGGCGGTAGGCCGAGCACCTCCCACGGATAGCAGGAGCACAGCGTGCACACGATCATGTTGTGGCGCTTCGGCGTATTCTCGACCGCGACGAGATGGTCGCCGACCCGGCTCATGTGGCCCATCGAGGCGACCGCCTTGGTGGCGTCCTCCAACAGCGCCTTCTTGAAGTTCGGATTGGCCCAGGCCCGGGCGACCACGACCGCGCCGTTGCGCGGGCCGACCTTGGTCTCGTAGGCCTCGATGATGGCGTCGAGCGCCGCCGGATCGATGTAGCCCTTCTCGGTCAGCACGGTTTCGAGCGCGCGCACGCGAAGCTGCGTCTCCGACAACTCCGAGCCATGCTCGTGATCGTGGTCATGATCGTGGTCGGCCATGGGGACCTCCGGCTACTGATTTGCGCTACAGTATAGCAATGCCGGAAACGTCCCGCACCATATCCGCATCGCTGGCATTCGCCGACCGCATCGACCGCCTGACTGCGGCGATCGGGCGCACGGTGGCCTGGGTCTGTCTGCTGGTGGTTCTCGTGCAATTCACCGTTGTGGTGATGCGTTATTTGTTTGGCCTCGGTTCCATCTGGCTGACCGAGACGATCATCTACGGCCACGCCACGCTGTTCATGCTGGCGTCGGCGTGGACGCTGCGCGAGGGCGGCCATGTACGGGTCGATGTGTTCTACGCCGACGCAAGCCCCAGGCGGCGGGCATTGATCGACCTTTGTGGTTCGCTCCTTCTGCTGCTGCCGTTCGTGCTTGTGCTCTTGTACTTCTCTCTCCCTTATGTCGCACGATCCTGGTCGATCCTGGAAACCTCGCGCGAAACCAGCGGCCTGCCGGCGGTGTACCTGCTCAAGACGCTCATTCCGCTGTTCGCGCTGTTGATGGTCCTGCAGGGAATCTCGCAAGCGATCCGCGCACTCAACGTACTCCGCAATCCGTCCACCACCCCGGCAATGACAGCCCGATGATGCTTCCCGAGGTTCTTGCGGTTCTCATGGTCGTCGCGGTCTGCGGCTTCCTGTTCTTCGGCTATCCGGTGGCATTGACGCTCGGCGGCGTATCGCTGGCCTTTGCAGCCATCGGGTATCTGGCCGGAGCGATGAACTTTGGATTTATCGGCGCGCTGCCGCAGCGCGTGTTCGGCGTCATGACCAACGAAGTGCTTTTGGCCATCCCGCTGTTCATTTTCATGGGAGTGATGCTGGAGCGTTCGCGTATCGCCGAGGAACTGCTCGAGACCATGGGGCGGCTGTTCGGCGCGCTGCGCGGCGGCCTGGGCATCTCGGTCGCGATCGTCGGCACGCTGCTCGCCGCCGCCAAGGGCGTGGTCGGCGCCACCACCGTGACGATGGGCCTGATCGTGCTGCCGACCATGCTGCGCTACGGCTACGACAGGAAGCTCGCCGCCGGCACCGTCGCGGCCACGGCAACCTTGGCGCAGATTTTTCCGCCGGCGACCGTGCTGGTGCTGCTCGGCGATCAGCTCTCGACCGCCTACCAGGCGGCGCAGCTTGCGCAGGGGAATTTCGCGCCGTCGTCGGTGACGGTAAGCGATCTGTTCGCCGGCGCCATCGTTCCGGGCTTTGCGCTGGTTGCAATGTACATCCTCTATCTGATCGGCATGGCGGTGTTCTTTCCGAAAACATCGCCCGCGATCCCGCCGGAGCCCGGCGCGCCGGAAGGTTTCGCGCTGGCGCGCCGCCTGATCGCGGTGCTGGTCGCGCCGCTGCTCCTCATTCTTGCGGTGCTCGGCTCGATCCTCGGCGGCATCGCCACGCCGACCGAAGCAGCGTCAGTCGGCGCGGTCGGCGCGATCCTGCTCGCGGCGATCAAGGGCACGCTCCTCGCGGCGCTCGGCCCTGTCGTGCAGCGGACCACGCAGGTCACCTGCATGATCTTCGTCATTCTGATCGGCGCCACCATGTTCAGCCTGGTGTTCCGCGGGCTCGGCGGCGACGACATGGTGCATCGCGCACTCGGCGGCCTGCCGGGCGGGGCGGCGGGCGCGATCCTTGTGGTCATGCTGGCGATGTTCCTGTTGGGCTTCGTGATGGATGCCTTCGAGATCATCTTCGTCGTGGTGCCGATCGTCGCGGTGCCGTTGCTCAAGCTGCATGGCGTCGATCCGGTGTGGCTCGGCATCATGATGGCGATGAATCTGCAGACCTCCTACATGCACCCGCCGCTCGGCCCGACCTTGTTCTTCTTGCGCGGCGTGGCGCCGCCGGAGATCACCACCCGAGACATCTATCTCGGCATCATCCCGTTCGTCGTGATCCAGTTGTTCGCCCTGGTGGTGCTTTGGTATGTGCCGGGGCTTGCGACCGCGCTGCCGCATGCGCTTTATGGGGGGCGATGAGCATGAAAGCCGCCGAACTGTTCGACCTTAAGGGCCGCGTTGCGCTGGTGACCGGTGCGTCCGGCGGCCTGGGCCTGCGCTTCGCCGAGGTGCTGGCGGCGAACGGCGCCGCGGTGGCCTTGGTGGCACGCCGCGCCGACCGGCTCAAGGCGGCCAAGAACAAGATCGAGAAGTCCGGCGGCAGGGCAATCACCGTCGAGTCCGACGTGCTCGACCGCGCCGCCATGCACCGTGCTTTCGATCAGGCCGAGCAGGCGCTCGGCACCGTCACCATCCTGGTCAACAACGCCGGCGTCGCGCATTCGACCCGCGCCACCGACGTCACCGAGGATGAATGGAACCACGTCGTCCGCACCAACCTCGACGCGGTGTTCTTCTGGGCGCAGGAGGGCGCGCGGCGGATGCTTAAGGCCAACGCCAAGGGCTCCATCGTCAACATCGCTTCGGTGCTGGGCTTCGGCGTGTCGAAAGGCACCATCGCCTACGCCACCGCCAAGGCCGGCGTGATCCAGATGACCAAGGCGCTCGGCAATGAACTCGCCTTCAAGGGCGTGCGCGTCAACGCCATCGCTCCGGGCTGGTTCGTCACCGACATCAACCGCGATTACCTGTCGAGCGAGGCGGGGAAAAAGCTCACCCGCGATATTCCGGTCGGCCGCTTCGGCCAGGACGGCGATCTCGACGGCGCGTTGCTGCTGCTGGCATCGAACGCGGGAAGTTATATTGCGGGCGCGACAATCGTCTGCGACGGCGGCCAAATGGTCGCGTTGCGCGGGTAGCGCCGGCCGGGTCAAAAGGGAGCTGCCATGTCATTCTACGAAAATGGTGCCGTTCGCATCCGCTACGAGGAGGCGGGCTCCGGTTTCCCGCTGCTGATCATCGCCGGCGGAGGATTGAACTCGACGATCGGAGGCCTCAGCGGCAGCAGCTCGCCCTTCAACCCGATCGATGAATTCAAGGCGGAGTACCGCTGCATCGCAGCCGATCTGCGCAATGCCAACGGCGGTCAGTCCAACGGCCCGCTCGAGATCGACCGGCCGTGGGACGCCTACACCGACGACCACATTGGTGTGATGGATCACCTCGGCATCGACAAGTTCATGGTGTTGGGCTTCTGCATCGGTGGCCCCTTCATCTGGAACCTGCTGAAACGGTCACCCAACCGCGTTGTCGCCGCGGTGCTGGCGCAGCCGAGCGGGTCGCGCCCCGAGAAGCGCGACCACTTCTACCAGAACAACAAGAAGGGTTGGGGTCCGGAGCTGACAAAACGCCGGCCTGACGTCTCAATGGAGACGGTCGATAAATTCCTGACCAGGATGTACCTCACCAATCCCGACTTCGTTTTCACCGTGACACGCGATTTCGTGCGCAACTGCGAGACCCCCGTGCTCATCCTGCCGGACGATGTCGTGTCGCATCCATACGCCGTGGCCATGGAGGCCGCTATGCTTGCGCCAAACGCCGAGGTCAGCATGTTTCCGTGGAAGGAGCCGAAGGAGCGGATTCCGCTTGCGGTGCGCCAGATCCGTTCCTTCCTCCGGGCGCATCGGCCTGCCTCCGCGTAGCGGGCGGCCTCCCGCGATCCGGCCAATGCTGCGGGGCAGGCTCTCGTTTGTCATGCTCGGCCTTAGCCGTCCAAGGACGGGCGTCGCTTCGCTCGCCTAAGGTGCCGGGCATCCACGCCTTTCTCCTTCACAAAGCAAGGCGTGGATGGCCGGGACAAGCCCGGCCATGACGGTGCTAGAATTGTCCGGCTTGTGATTTAGGAACCATCGTAATGGACTTCACGCTGTCGCCCGAGATCGAAAGCCTCCGCGTCCGCACCCGCGCCTTCATCGAGGAGCATGTGCTGCCGCTCGAATCCGATCCGATGAATTTCTCCGAGCACGAGAACATCCCGGACTCTCGGCTCAACCCGGTGCGCGAGAAGGCCAAGAGGGCCGGCCTCTGGGCGCCGCAATCGCCCAAGGAATACGGCGGCATGGACCTGCCGATCGTCGCCTGGGCGGTGATGTACGAGGAGGCGGCGCGCTCGCTGTTCGGGCCGCTCGCGCTGAACTGCATGGCGCCGGACGACGGCAACATGAACGTGCTGAAAAAACTAGGCACTCCGGCGCAGCGGGAAAAGTGGCTGAAACCCATCGTCGAGGGCAAAGTCCGATCGTCGTTCGCCATGACCGAACCGGCGCCCGGCGGCGGCTCGGACCCGAGCATGATCAAGACTTATGCGGAGAAGCACGGCAGCAAGTGGAAGATCTACGGCCGCAAGTGGTTCATCACTGGCGCGGCTTCCGCCTCGCATTTCATCCTCGCGGCGCGCACATCGGACGACAAGCGCAAGGGCATCACCACGTTTCTCTATCACAAGGACCAGCCCGGCTGGAAAATCGTGCGGCGCATCGACATCATGGGGCCGGAGGAGCACGGCGGCCATTGCGAGCTGGAGTTCGACGGCCTCGAAGTCGATGACGACAACGTGTTCGGCGGCCTCGGCAACGGGCTCAAGGTCGTGCAGGTGCGGCTTGGCCCTGCGCGGCTGACGCACTGCATGCGCTGGACCGGCTGGGCCAAGCGCTGCATGGAGATCGCTCAGGAATATGTGAATCGACGCGAGGGCTTCGGCGTCAAGCTCGCCGACCGCGAGAGCGTGCAGATGAAGCTCGGCGAAGTCGGCCACAACATCCAGATCGGGCG
The DNA here is from genome assembly GCA_963842645.1 of uncultured Alphaproteobacteria bacterium. Classification (GTDB taxonomy): domain Bacteria; phylum Pseudomonadota; class Alphaproteobacteria; order Rhizobiales; family Xanthobacteraceae; genus Z2-YC6860. The sequence goes on from CAWJGY010000012.1 coordinate 83,574, forward strand.
GTTGCTCACCATGCACGCGGCGTGGAAGCTCGATCAGGGCGATTTCGCGCGGAAGGAAGTGTCGATGGCGAAGGTGCACTGCGCCAACATGCTGCACCAGGCCGCCGACGTCGCGATCCAGCTTCAGGGCGCGCGCGGCTACTCCAAGGACACCATCGCCGAATGGGTCTATCGCGCCGCTCGCGCTGCGCGCCTCGTCGATGGCGCCGACGAGGTGCACAAGATGGTGCTGGCGAAATTCATGCGCGAGGAAGGCCGCGACTTCTGGAGCTGGAGCGCGGGCAATCGCGTCTAGCTTGCCGCCGCCGCTGCCGCCGCCCGCGGCTTGGGCGCGGTAGCGTCGGCCTGGCTGCCGTCGACCAGATGCTCCGGCCGGATGATGCAAGTCCAGACCAGGCCGTCGGGGTTGAATTCAAGCTTGCCTTCGCCCAACGCGTTGACCGTGACGCGCTCCAGCACGAAGCAGCCGAAACCCTTCTGACTCGGCGGCGCGACCGGCGGGCCGCCGCTCTCGCGCCACGTCAGGCGAAGATTGCGCTCGCCCGATCCATCTGCCTCGCGCGCCCAGTCGATGTTGACCTTGCCGGCCGGGACCGACAGCGCGCCGTATTTCGAGGCGTTGGTGGCAAGCTCGTGCAGCGCCAGCGCCACGTTCTGCACTGCCTCGGTGCGTAGCATGATCCGTTCGCCGTGGGTTACCACCCTTTCCATGCCGAAGGCGGCGAGCTGCGCCCGCACCAGGTCATCGATCAATGCACCGCTCCATTGCTGCTCGACCAGCAGATCGTGCGCGTCCGCCAGCGCCTGGATACGCGAATTGAACCGCGCCTCGAAATCGCTGAACGAGGTGGTATGACGCGCTGTCTGACGCGCGATCGCCAGCACGATGGCGAGCAGGTTCTTCGAGCGGTGCGACAGCTCCCGCATGATGAGGCGTACGTGCGCCTCGCGTTCGTCGCGCTCCTTGTCATGCTGTTCGAAGACGAGCGCCGTTGAGGTGAGCGCGTCAAGCGTGCGGTCTGCCTCCGGCAGCCCGGTGTTCGAGAACGAGATGGCCCGCCGCAGCATCAGCGCGTGGGTGCCTTGCTCGATCTGCTCGATCGGCCGTGCGATGCGCCGCGCCGACCAGACCGCCAGCAGCAAACTGAGCAGCGTCGTCGCGCCGCCGGCGAGCCCCGCGATCAGGATCGTGCTGCGGACCGGCGCCTCGAACAGGGTCTTCTCGGCGGCCAGTCCCATCACCCATCCGCTCAAGGGCGAGGTGACATGGGCGTTGGCGATGGTGGCGCCTTCGACCGACCGCATTTCATTCCAGCCTTGCGGAGCGGCGCGTGCGGCGGCGCGGAATCCGTCGGATGCGGGCCGTCCGACGGTCTGCTCGTGCGTGCGCGAGCGCGCGATGAAGTGGCCGTTGCGGTCGATCAGTCCGGCGAGCCAGCCGTCCGGCAAGTTCCATTGCTCGAACAGCGCTAGGAAGATGCCGGGCTCCATGCCGATTGTGAGGCAAAGCGGCGGCTTTCCCGGGCGTACGACGGGGACCTCGACGGTGACCACATTCGAATGCAACACGGCTCCGTTGAAGACATTGGATACCTGCACCTGACCGGTTTCGATGGCGCGCCGCTGCAGCGCGAGGCCGGTCGGAGGCCGGACCGGCAATGGCTCGCCCGCGGGTAGCCGCAGGTTGATCAGCTGCTGGCCGCTTTCGTCGCTCAGTACGATCCAGCCGCTGGTCAGTCCCGGCGAGGCGCGCTCCGCTTCGCGGCGAAAGGTCGTGAGATCTCCCGCTTCCAGCGCCGGCGAGGTCGCCAGCATCTGCGCCACCGCGATCTGCTTGCTCAGGATCGTATCGACCGCGTTCATCAGCGTGCGGGTCGAGAACAGGATGGCTTCGCGCCGCGTCTCACGCTCGTTGTTGGCGAGCTGCCACACGATGCCCCCGGTCAGCAGCACGAAGGGCAGCGCCACCGCAAGCGCGAGCAGCATCAGCCGGTGACGGATACTCCAGCCTTTGTGCGCGGCTTCCAGGGCTCGCTCCTGAGAATCGTTCTAATGCTTGCCCCGCCTCGGCCGGATTATACCCGCCGCCGGCCTTAAGAAAAAACGGCGAACTGGCGGTGATGCCAGAATCGCCCACGTCCAAGCTAAACTCGCCGGGCCTTAAGACGTTCCGCGCTGCGGGCCGGCCCGGCTCAGTTGCGGAAGCCCGGATCGAGCTGATCCGCCATCCGCAAATAGGCGGGCCAATCGGCTGAGCCGCGGCCGGCGTCGTGGGTTTGGTACTGCACGGCCACCTTCTCGCAGACCGCAGCAGGTATCTCGATCAGCTCGCCGCCGGTCGCCTCCATCTTGAGCTGGATGGTGGCAGCCGACATCAAGTATCTCATCAAGATGAAGGCCTCGCGGGCGTTTCCGCCCACGGTGAGCAGCCCGTGGTTCTGCAGCACCAGCGCGCGGTTCTGACCGAGCGCCTTGAGGATGCGCTCGCGTTCGCTGAAATCCTCGGTGATGCCCTCGTAGGGGTGATAGCCGATGCGCTGATAGAAGCGCATCGCCTGCTGCGAGATCATCCGCAAGCCGTGCTTCAATCCTGCCAGCGCCATGCCGGTCTCGGTGTGGATGTGCACAGCGCAGTTGACGTCCGGCCGGCCCTTGAGCACGCCGCCGTGCAAGGTGAAGCCCGGACGGTTGACGCCCGATCGCTCGTCGAGGTCGTCGTTCATGTCGACCTTACGGAGATTCGACGCGGTGACCTCGGTCCACAGCAGCTCGTGCTGCTTCATCAGGAATTTGCTCGGCTCGCCCGGCACGCGCATCGAGCAGTGGTTATAGATCAGGTCGTCCCAGCCGTAGTGCGCGCACAGCCGGTACACGGCGGCGAGATCGGTGCGGGCCGCCCATTCCTCGGCCGAGATTCCGGTCGGGACGGCGGTTTCGATTTTCGCGTGCTGGTTCATGGCCGGAGCTCCCTGAGGGTGCGGTAATGTAGCACAAGCGCTACGCCGATTGGAGCGCCGACTATTGCGGCTGATGCCTGTCTGCTGTCGGAGCTGTACGGATGGTTGCCCATGGATCCTTCGGGGCCTTCCGATCCGGAATCCTCTTGAGCGCTTCGCGGTAGTGCTGATCGGCTTGAGCGTCCGACCGAGTGCCTCCCGGCACTCGCGAGGTGCTCAACCCGCCGGGCCGGTTTGGCGTGTTCGCCACCGCTGCGCCGATGCCGGTATTGGGGGAGTCGCCGGGAACCAACTGAGCGTGGGCAGATGCCCCGCACAGCACGATGAGCACCACAGCCCCGACGCTCAGCCGGGTGTTCCAAGCACTTACGAAATTGAGAAAATCGCGCTGGCGCATAATAGCTCCGTAGGACAAACCATCATCGTAGCGGGCCGAGCCGGCGGCTTGAAAGGGGTTGCACAGCAGCCCCAGCCCATGTCGAACTCGGCCTTGATGCCATGGATGCTGCATTGCGCCAAAATGCTTTCTTCCGGGCCATGCCGACATTTCATTGCGGCGCGTTCAATGCCCATGAAATGACCGGTCTATCGCCCTGAGCAGCATTGCTCGTGCCGTGCCGCCACTCTATGTCAGCTTCATATTCACAGCCCTCTGGCCGGTCCGCTTCCGGCGGGGCACACTGGTCCGCGAATGTCGCTCAATCACGTCACGCTCGACGACAAGTACGATCTGACGAAAAGTCGCGTCTTCGTTACCGGCTATCAGGCGCTGGTGCGTCTGACGCTGATGCAGCACGAGCGCGACAAGCGGGCGGGTCTCAACACCGCGGGCTATGTCACGGGCTACCGCGGCTCGCCGCTGGGTGGCCTCGACTACCAGTTCCAGCGCGCTGCCCAGCAACTCGCGCCGCGTAACGTCAAATTCCAGGCCGCCATCAACGAGGACCTCGCGGCCACCGCGCTGTGGGGCTCGCAGCAGGCCGAGCTTCGCGGCGAAGGCAAGTTCGATGGCGTGTTCGGCATGTGGTACGGCAAGGGTCCGGGCGTCGACCGCTCCGGCGACGTGTTCCGCCATGCCAATTCCGCCGGCACTTCGAAGTTCGGCGGCGTGCTGGCGCTGATGGGCGACGACCACACCGCCGAATCCTCGACCACCGCGCACCAGTCGGAATTTCACTTCCTCGACGTCATGATCCCGATCCTCAATCCGGCGGGCGCGCAGGAGATCCTCGACTACGGCCTCTATGGCTGGGCGATGTCGCGCTACACCGGCGCCTGGGTCGCGCTCAAATGCATGCACGAAACCGTCGAGTCGACCGCGGTGGTCGATGGCTCGCTCGAGCGTCTCAACATCGTCGTGCCCGGCGACGCCGAATTCAAAATGCCCGAGGGCGGGCTGAACATCCGGCTCGGCGATTCCATCCTCGGCATGGAGGCGCGGCTACACGACTACAAGCGCGACGCCATGCTGGCCTTCGTGCGCGCCAACAAGCTCAACAAGGTCATCACCTCCGGCGGCCGCAATCCGAAGATCGGCGTTATCACCACCGGCAAGAGCTATCTCGACGTGCGCCAGGCGCTCGACGAGCTCGGTATCGGCGAGGTGAAGTGCAACGACTGGGGTCTGCGCATCGACAAGATCGCCTGCCCGTGGCCGATCGGCAAACCGGAGCTGATGGAGTTCGCCAAGGGTCTCGACCTCATCATCGTGGTCGAGGAGAAGCGTTCGCTCATCGAAGTCCAGGTGCGCGAGGAGCTTTACGGCACCGCGAACCAGCCGACCGTGATCGGCAAGAAGGACGAGCAGGGCAACTGGCTGTTCCCGGTCAAGGGCGCGCTCGATTCCAACGACGTTGCGATCTGCATCGGCGAGCGGCTCCTGAAATACGTCACCGACGAGAACCTTAAGGGCCGCGTCGCACGGCTGAAGGAGGCGCAGGCGCGCCTCGCAGTGACCCAGGACGTCGCGGTCCGCATCCCCTATTTCTGCTCCGGTTGCCCGCACAACTCCTCCACCGTGGTGCCGGAAGGCTCGCGCGCCTACGCCGGCATCGGCTGCCATTACATGGCGCAGTGGATGGACCGCTCGACGCTCGGCTTTACGCAAATGGGCGGCGAGGGCGCCAACTGGATCGGCGAGGCGCCGTTCTCGAATACACCGCATGTGTTCCAGAACATCGGCGACGGCACCTACAACCACTCCGGCTATATGGCGATCCGCGCGTCGATCGCTTCGGGCGTCAACGTCACCTACAAGATTCTCTACAACGACGCCGTCGCCATGACCGGCGGTCAGACCAACGACGGCAATCTCAGCGTGCCGAAGGTCGCTGCCCAGGTGGCGGCGGAAGGCGCGAAGCGCGTCGTCGTGGTCAGCGACGAGCCGAAGAAATATCCGTCCGGCACCAAATGGCCGGAGGGCATCACCTTCCATCACCGCGACGACCTGCAAGCAGGTGCAGCAGGTGCTTCGCGAAATTCCCGGCTGCACTGTCCTGATCTACGACCAGACCTGCGCCGCAGAAAAACGCCGCCGCAGAAAGCGCGGCACGTTCCCCGACCCGGAAAAGCGCGTCATCATCAACGAGCTCGTGTGCGAGGGCTGCGGCGACTGTGGCGTAAAGTCCAACTGCGTCTCGGTGCAGCCGCTCGAAACCGAGTTTGGCCGCAAGCGCACCATCGACCAGTCGTCCTGCAACAAGGACTTCTCCTGCGTGAAGGGTTTCTGCCCGTCGTTCGTCACCGTGCACGGCGCGAAGCTGAAGAAGGGCAAGGGCGTCGCGCAAGACCAGGAGGTCGTGACGCTGCCTGAGCCGGCGCGGCCGAAGCTCGGCCGGACCTACAACATCATCGTCACCGGCGTCGGCGGCACCGGCATCGTCACCATCGGCGGCATCCTCGGTATGGCCGCGCATCTCGAGGGCAAGGGCGTCGGCGTCATCGACATGGCCGGCCTCGCCCAGAAGGGCGGCGCGGTCTACAGCCACATGCGGATCGCCGAGCGGCCCGAGGATATCCACGCCATCCGCGTTGCGGCCGGTGGCGCCGACCTTGTACTCGGCGGGGATATCGTCGTGGCGGGCAACAAGAAGGTGCTGGCGGCAGTGAAGCCCGGCACGGCCATGGTCATCAACACCTCGGAGTTCTTGCCCGGCGACTTCACCCGCAATGCCGACTATTCGCTGCCCACGGAGCGGCTTAAGCGCGCGATAACGGCCGGCGTCGGAGCCGAGCACACCCATTTCATCGACGCTTCGCGGCTCGCCACCGCGCTGTTCGGCTCATCGCTCGGCGCCAATATCTTCATGGTGGGCTTCGCCTATCAGCTTGGCGCGCTGCCACTTTCCGCCGATGCGATCGAGCAGGCCATCGCGCTCAATGGCGAAGCGGTGCCGATGAATCTCGCCGCGTTCCATTGGGGCCGCCGCGCCGCGCTCAATCGCGATGCAGTCGAGCTGCTCGCGAAGCCGACGCTCGAAAATCGCGACGAGAACCGAAGCTTGTCGCAGTCGTTCGAGGAGACGGTGGAGCGGCGCGTTGCCTTCCTCACGGCCTATCAGAATGCCGCCTACGCTGCGCGCTATCGCGGCCTCGTGGAGAAGGTGAAGGCTGTGGAATCCGCCAAAGCGCCCGGTCAATGCGGCCTCGCCGAAGCGGTCGCGCGCTACCTGTTCAAGCTGATGGCCTACAAGGACGAGTACGAGGTGGCGCGGCTCTACACCGACGGCAATTTCTTGAAACAGGTTACGAATGAGCTTGGCGGCGACAACCTTCGCTTTGAATTCCATCTCGCCCCGCCGCTGCTGGCGCGCCCCAATCCGGCGACCGGCGAGCCGCGCAAGATCAGCTTCGGCCCCTGGATGATGAGCGTGTTCAAGTTGCTCGCCGGGTTCAAATTCCTCCGCGGTACGCCCTTCGACATCTTCGGCTATTCGGTGGAGCGCAAGACCGAGCGCAGGCTGATCGCCGACTACGAGGCCATGCTCGATGAAGTGCTGGCCAGGCTCACGGCCGAAAACCATCCGCTCGCGGTCGGCCTTGCCGCGATCCCGGAAAAGATCCGCGGCTTCGGACCGGTAAAAGCCCGTCACCTCGCCGTGGCCAAAGCCGACGAGGCGGCGCTCATGGAGCAGTTCCGATCGGGCAGGCCGCCGTTCTTGAAGGCGGCGGAGTAGTGCCTCGCCGCGATCGCAGGGCTCCTGCGCGCTGGTATGGTTAATTTCTTGTTAACGGCTTGGGCTCCCAATGGCGTGCCGGCGATTCGCTGGCCGTTCTCGGCGGCCTGCGGTGAGACTGATCAAGATGATTGCAATCGCGGTCGGCGCCATGGGTGCGGCGGCGCTTGGCGGCTGTGCCACATCGCCAGCGACGCTTTCCACCGAGGAAAGTCTCTATTTCGACAAGGCGACCGGCACCGACATCACTCGCGTGCCGCAGGGGCTGCGCATGATGCCGCCGCCGGGCTACGTCTATCCCGGCCAACTGCCGTCGCCGTTCCTCCGCTAGGGCGTCGCGCGCTTACTGCGCCGTGATCTTGTTCGCGCGGATCACGTCACCCCAGCGCTTGACCTCGCTCTTGAGCATGGCGGTGGCGATGTCCGGCGTGTCCTGGCCGGCCGGATAGAGCTCCATGCCGGCCTTGGTGAAGGCATCTTTGACCTTCGGGTCGGTAAGCGCCTGGCGCAGCGCCGCGTTGAGTTGGTCGATGATTGGCCGCGGCGTGCCGGCTGGTGCGAACAGAATGTGCCAGAAATCGAGATCGAGGTTCTTGTAGCCGAGTTCCACCAGTGTCGGTACGTCCGGCAGGCCGGCGAAGCGCGTCTTGCCGATGATGCCGTAGGCCTTGAGATTACCGCCCTTGACCTGCGGCTCGATGACGGCGGCCGACAGGCAGCTCAGGTCGGCGTGGCCTGCCACCAAGTCGTTCAGCGCCGGTCCGCCGCCGCGATACGGGATCTGATCGGCCGTGGCGCCGACGTCCCGCACGAAAAGCACGCCGCACAGGTGACCGAAGGCGCCGACGCCGGCATGCGCGACCTTGCTGTTCGGGTTCTCCTTCATCCACTTGACCAGCTCCGCCATCGTGTTCGGCGGCAGGGCCTTGCGGCCGGTGATGACGGACGAACTGGTGTTGACGAGGCCGATACCGATGAGGTCCTTCTCGGCATCGAAGGTGGGGTTGGGATAGAGCGTCATCCCGGCCGCCAGACCGACCTGGTGCAGCAGGATGGTGTAGCCGTCCGGCGCCGCGCGTGCGACGCGGGCCGCGCCGATCATGCCGCCGGCCCCGCCGACGGTTTCTATGACGACTTGCTGTCCGAGCGTCTGCGTCAAGCTGTCGTTGAGGATGCGCGCGATCGCATCGGTTGCTCCGCCCGCCGCGAACGGCACCACGAACGTGATCGGGCGGTTGGGATAGGTCTGCGCCGAAGCAGCGGACGCCGTGAGCGTCAACGCTGCGGCGAACAGCGGGGCGATCGCGCGTGCGTATGTCATGTTTCCTCCCGGCGCTTTGTCTCAGTCTAGACAATCCAGGTGTGCAGTGGCCAGCAGGCTAGAACGCCTCGGCCAGTTCCTTTGCGCCCGGCGACTGCGACGCGTGGTCCATCTTGGTTTCGATCGCCGCGAACAGGGCCGCGACCGTGCTGGTCCGTCGCGCGATCGGATTGCGTTCGTAGCCGCCGCGCTGGAAGAAGTTCGAGGTCGGCACCTTCTCGCGCAATTCCTGCGGCATCGTCACGAGATCAAAGCCGTTGCCGTCGCCGGTGAAGTTCATCAGCTCGAGCTCGGCCGCGGTCAGCGGTTGCATGTGGCCCTTCATTTTCGCGAACAGCACGGAATCGAGCAGCTTCTGGGTCTGCAGCAGCGGGCCAATGTCGCGGTCGAGTACTGCGGCATGGATGCCGATGCCGCCTTGCGTGGTCTTGGCGAGCTTGTCGTGCTCGGTCCAGGCGTTTGGCACGGTGCGGCTGAAGGCGATCATCTTCTGCAGCGTCGTGACCTTGTGATCCATCGCCTTGCGCTCCGGCTCGCCGAGCGCTTCGGCGGAGGCGCTCAACGCCGTGACGAACTTGTCGCCGTGCTCGGCCAGCAAGCTCACAGTGTTGGTGCTGAGCAATTGATTGTAGCCCATCGCCGGCGAAATCGGCCGCGCGTCCTTGCGGTTGCCGACGATGCCGGCCTGTCCGTCATAGGTGCCGTTGCCGCCGGTCTCGAAGGCATAGATGCGAACCGCCTGATCCCTGGTGAGGCCGGCCGCCGCCGCCACTTTGGCGTAGGCGCGCTTAAACTCGATATCGGTCGGCCGGTCCGGCACGAAGTTGTACTGGGTGGACGCGGCCCTGAGAAAGTCGCCGATGCCCGGAATAGGCTCGGACCGGCCGCCTCGGATCGCGGCGCGGCGGCACATAGCCGGGTGGCCGCGGCGGTCCGCTGTAGATCGGCGGCTGTGTCAGGACATAGTCTTCGAGAACGATCTGCTCGCTGGCGCGGCGCTTGGCGTTTCGGGCGCGCCGTTTGTCGACCACCGATTGCCAATAGGCCGAAGCTTCGTCCTCGTAGGCCTGGCGCGCGCGGATGTAGGCGTCGACCGACGCCTGGCGATTGGCCGCGGCGGCGCGCGCCGCCGGCTTGTCCGGCGTCTCCTTCGTATCTAGGGCAAACGACGGCAGCGCCGCGGCGCACAGCGCCGTTGCGAGCAGCCAACCGAAATATCGTCGCATCGACCGAGGAATCATGTCTGTGCCGTTACGGTCGGGGACTCATACCACAATACACCGGCCGATTGACGGGACTGCGGCAACGGCGCAAGCCCTCGTCCTTGACGGTCGCGAATGCCCTGAAGCAATGTGCCCAATTCAACAAACGGGGCGGGCAGGAGACTTGAAATGATCGGACGCTGCAGCATTGCCGGCATGGTTTTCACAGCGCTGGTTGTCGCATCGCCCGCCGGCGCCCAGTCCGATTATCCCAATCGCCCGATCCAGCTCGTGGTGCCTTACGGCGCCGGTGGCGTGGCCGACGTCGGCATGCGCATCATGGCGGAGAAGCTTTCGGCCCGGCTCAAGCAGAACGTCGTGATCGATAACCGGCCCGGCGCTGCCGGCATCGTCGCCGCCAAGGCCGTCGCGACCGCCGCTCCGGATGGCTACAACGTGCTGATGACCGGCAACAACAACGCCATCGCTGTGGCGCTGTTCAAGTCGCTGCCCTACGACATCCTCAAGGACTTCGCTCCGGCCTCGACGGTTTCGTTCTTCGATCTGCTGATCGTGGCCAACGCGAATTCGCAACTAAAGTCGATGCAGGACGTCATCAAGACAGCGAAGGCCAATCCCAGCAAGCTGAACGTCGGCACCATCAATCCCGGCAGCACGCAAAATCTTGCCGCCGAACTGTTCAAGAACGTCGCCGGCATCCAGATCCAGATCGTGCCGTTCCGGACCTCCGCCGATATGGCGACCGCACTCCTGCGCGGCGATCTCGATCTGATGTTCGAGTTCTATACCGCGGCGCATGGTCTGCTCTCGGACAAGAAGGTCGTCGCGCTGGCCTCGACCGGTCCCAGGCGCAGCGCATACCTGCCTGACGTGCCGACCGCGGTCGAAGCCGGCCTCAAGGACTACGAGGTCTTGAGCTGGAACGGCTTGTCCGTGCCGGCCGCGACGCCCAAATCCGTCATCGACACGCTGGTGAAGGGCCTCAACGACGTGCTGCCGGACTCGGCCGTCCAGGAGAAGGCAAAAGCGCTCGGCATGGAGATGCGCGCCGGCACGCCGGCCGAGATGGACAAGCGCATGAAGGACGACATCGTCAAATGGGGTGCGGTGATCGAGAAGGCCGGAATCGAAAAACGCGATTGAAGTTGCGCTGCGTCAACCGAAGAGAACGCCCATGACCGCCTTAGCTCTTGCCCTGCACGTCCTCGGCGCCGTCGTCTGGGTCGGCGGCATGTTCGCGGCCTATATGTGCCTGCGCCCTGCAACAGGCCCGCTTGAGCCGCCGGTGCGGCTGAATCTCTGGTTCGCGTTCTTCCAGAAATTTTTCCCCTGGGTCTGGGCCGCGGTCCTGCTTTTGCTCGTGAGCGGCTACTGGATGGTGTTCGTGACCTTCGGCGGCATGAAGGGTCTCGGCCTGCACATCCACCTCATGCAGGGGCTGGGCTGGGTGATGATCGCGCTGTTCCTGTGGCTGTTCCACGGCCCGTGGCTCAAGCTCAAGCGCGCGGTCGCAGCCTCCGACTGGCCGACGGCCGGCGCAAATCTCAACCGCATCCGTCAGATCATCGCGGTCAACCTGCCGCTCGGCCTGCTGGTCGTCGTCATCGGCGCAAGCGGGCGGTATTGGGGCTGAGCTACTTCGGATCGAACTTGACGGTGGCGCGCGCCCGCTTGAGGTAGCTGTCGGCCACGTATTTTGACATTTCGAATTTCGACCCAGCCGGCAAAAGCCCCGCCTTGATCTGCGTCTCGAACACCTTGCGAAGGCCGGCCTCCGTGAACGACAGGTCGCGCGTCAGCGTGCCGGTCGTTGTGTAGAAATCCCAGGCCCGCTCGGCGTAAGCCGGTTTGATGTTCAATTCGCGCGCGGCGATTTCGGCCGCTCGCGCGCGGTTGCGATAGATCCAATCGGTCGCGCGCAGGATCGCGCGCAGGAAGCCTTCGACCTTGCGCGAATTGGCCTTCGCCCACTCGCCGTTGACGTTGTAAACCGTGAACTGCCACTCCGGCACGTAATCGGCCGCCGCGCCGAGATTGTTGAAGCCTGCGTCCTCCGCGACATAGGCCCAGGGGATCGATTGCAGGCCGACGTCGATCTTGCCCTCAGCTAGCAAATGGTGACGCGCGCCGGCGCCGGCGGTTTCCAGCACCTTGTAGTCCTCGGGAAATTTCAGGCCGTGCTTCTGCGCGATTTCCTGCCAGTTGAAGAAGCTGCCTTCGGTCATAGTGAGGATGCCGACGGTTCCGCCCTTCAGGTCTTCGACCTTGGCGAATTTCTTCTGCGTGATGATGAAGTGGCTGAGCTTGCCGGAGTTCGCCGCGATCATGCGCAGCGGCCCGCCGCGCTCGACGTTCTGGATGATGCCTTCGACCGACGACAGCACGAAATGCAGATCGCCCTTGAGCAGGCTTGCGGCCTGGCCCTCGCCGCTGCGGATGAAGCGGATGTTGGCGTTGAACCCTTCATCGGCGAAATAGCCGTTCTGGATCGCAACGAACACCGGCTGCGGGAAGAAGGTTCGGTCGATCAACCCGACCTGGATGGTTTCGCGTGGGCGGTTCTGCGCCTGTGCGGGCAGGGCGGCCGCGATCAGTGCCGCGAGAGATAGCGCGAGTTCAGTTGTGCTGTTCATTGGACCCGCTCACTGCGGCTTGATGTTGGCGTCGCGGATGGAGCGGCCGTAATCGTCATACTGCTTGCGCAGGAAGGCGGCGTAGTCCTCGCCGCAGGCGCCAACCTCGAACAGCCCCTGCGCATCGAGCTTGGCCTTCACCTCAGGCACCTTCAAAGCCGCGGTGAACCAGGTCGCCAATTGCGAGGTCAATTCGCGCGGCGTCTTGGCCGCGGCGTTGACGCCGAACCAGATGTCCACGTCGAAGTCCTTGATTCCGGCCGCCTCGGCGACGGTCGGCAGGTCCGGCATCGACGGGATACGCTTCGCCGTGGTGGTCGCGAGCGCGTGCAGCCGGCCGGTGCGGATCAACTCCGAGACGTTCGGAAAGCTCGCCATCACCGAGGTCAGGTGGTCGCCCATCAGCGCGTTCACCGCCGGCGTCGTACCCTGGTACGGGATGTAGTTGATGCTGACGCCGGTCGCGCGCTTGATGGTTTCGATCGCGATATGCGGGCTCGACGCCGGGCCTGCACTCGCCATCGTAAGCTCGCCCGGCTTGGCCCGCGCGGCGTCGAGGAGGTCCTTAAGGGTGCGATAGGGCGAGGTGGCGTTGACGACGATGATCTGCGGCGACTGCACTAGGTTGCAGATCGGCTCGAAGCTGGTCAGCGGGTCGTAGGACAGCTTGCGCAAATGCGCGTTGATAACAAACTCCGGCGTGGTAATGACCAGCGTGTTGCCGTCGGGCGCTGAGCGGGCAACCACTTCGGTGCCGATCGTGTTGCTCGCGCCGGGCCGATTCTCGACCACCATCGATTGGTTGTAGGCGCGGCTGACGTAATCGGCCAAGATTCGCGCGATGGTGTCGGATCCGCCACCGGGCGTGGATGGCACGACGATCTTGATCGTCCTCGAAGTCTGGGCGGAGGCGCTCTCAGGCAGGATCGACAGCAGGACGGTGACGGCGATCAGGCACCTGACAATGCAGCGCATGCTGAACCCTCGATGAGGTACCGGAAATTATGATGCTTTTTCCCGGCGCTTGGCGCGCCGCACCAGATAGTCGAAATTCACCACGAACTGGTCCGGCCGGCTGATGTCGTGCTTGAGCTTGTCGATGTCGTCACGCGGGAATTCCGGCGCGGTGTCGCCAGCGGCCTCGGCGATCAATTGAATCTGCGCGGCGTTCTCGAACATGATGGTCCGGATCACCACGTCCTCGACGCCGGATGCTGCCGTGACGATGCCGTGGTTCTTCAAGAGCACCACGCTGTGCGGGCCGAGTGCCCGTGCCACGCCTGCGCCCATCTCGGTCGTGCGGATCAGGTTGATGGTGTCGGTGTAGAGGCCGACGGCGTCCTTGAACAGCGCGCCCGGTTGGCTGATGGCTTTCAGCGGCCGGCCGGTGCCCGATAGCGCGATCGAGTAGGGCGGATGCGTGTGCAGGATGCACTGAACATCCGCGCGCACCTTGAAGATTTCCGAATGGATGAAAACCTCGCTGTGGCGGCGCGAGGTCCCGGCCACGACCTTGCCGTCGAGATCGATGGTCAGGATGTTCTCGGCGGTGATCTCGTCCAAGCCGACGCTGTGGCACTTCATGAAGAACAGCGACGGGTTGTCCGGCAATCGCACCGAGATGTGGCCGCGGGTAAAATCGTCCTGGCCTTCGCCGACCAGCACCTTGCCGGCCCAGATCATTTTCTCTTTGATTTTCGCATGCGTCATTTTAAGTGTTGTTTCCCCGTCCGCCCGCCGCCCGCCTTCGTTGTTGCCACCGCTATCGCGTCGGGATGCTCGCACGCGATCGCGATGTGTCTGATCTGGGCCATGATGTTCTCCTTGTCAGTCTTTTTCTGGTTCAAGCCTTGCCATTGCCGATCGCGCGCCACACCACCTCCGGCGTCGCCGGCATCGCGATATGCTTGACCCCGAACTCGGCCAGCGCGTTGACAAGCGCATTCGCCACCGCCGGCATCGCGCCGACACAGCCGGCTTCGCCCGCGCCCTTCACGCCAAGCGGATTGGTCTTGGTCGGCACCGGATTGGCCTTGACCTCGACCGCCGGGAAGTCGTGGGCGCGCGGCATGGCGTAGTCCATGAACGAGCCGGTGGTGAGCTGGCCGCCGGCGTCGAAGTTGATGTCTTCCTTCAGGATCTGGCCCACGCCCATCGCCACGCCGCCGACGATCTGGCCCTTCAGCAGCAGCGGGTTCATCACCGTGCCGACGTCGTCCACCACGTTGTATTTCACCACCTCGACCTTGCCCGTTTCCGGGTCGACCTCGACCTCGCAGATGTGGACGCCGTTCGGAAAATTCTCCACGTCGGCCTTGTAGACCGCGGTGGCGAACAGGCCCGCCTCCATGTCCTTCGGCAACTTGGCCGGGTTGAAGGCGTCCTGCGCCACATCCTTGATAGTTGTGGTCTGGTTGGTTTTGGTGCTGGAGAAAATTCCCTCGTTGAAATTCACATCGGCGATATCGACCTTCATGTTGTGCGCGGCGATCGCCTTGGCCTTGGCGATGACCTTCTCGCCTGCCTGATAGAACGCCGAGCCCGACATGGTCGCCGAGCGCGAGCCGCCGGTGCCTTCGCCGAAGAACACCTTGTCGGTGTCGCCCTGGATGTACTCGATGTCGTTCGGATGCATGCCGAGCCTGTCGGCCACCACCTGCTTGAACGTGGTCTCGTGACCCTGGCCCTGGTTGATGCTGCCAGAGAAGATCGACACCGTCCCGCCGCGATCGAAGCGGATCTCGGCGCCCTCAAAGCTCGCCGCCGCGGCGCGCTCGATGGTGTTCGACATGCCGAGGCCGCGCAGCTTGCCGTTCTTCTTCGATTCCGCCTTGCGCTTGGCGAAGCCGTCCCAGTCGGCCATCTTCAGCGCCATGTCCATGCCCTTCTCGAACTCGCCGCAGTCGTAGGTGAAGGTGAGGCTCGTTTTGAAAGGCATCGCCTCCGGCGGGACGTAGTTCTTCCGGCGCAGATCCGCGGGGTCCATCTTCAACTGCGCGGCGGCGACGTCGACCATCCGCTCGATCACATAGGCCGCCTCCGGCCGGCCGTTGCCGCGATAGGGCCGGCACGGCTGCGTGTGGGTGAACACCGCCGTCGACTCCACATACATCGCCGGCGTCCGGTAGACGCCCGCGAGCGTGCCGAGGTTGCCGGTATAGGCCTGGAATCCGGATTGCAGATACGAGCCCGCATTGACGAAGGACGAGACGCGGAACGCGAGGAAGATGCCGTCTTTGTCGAGCGCAAGCTCCGCGTCGGTGACGTTGTCGCGCGCCATCGCATCCGAGAGGAACGCCTCCGAACGCGTGCTCATCCACTTCACAGGCCGGCCGATCTTCTTCGACGCCAGCAGGCAGAGCGGCACCTCGTTGTAGACCGCCGACTTCATTCCGAAGCTGCCGCCGATGTCGGGCGCGATCACGCGCACCTTGTGCTCGGGCACCTTCATGACCAGCTTGGCGAGCTCGGCGCGATAGGGGTGCGCGCGCTGCAACGTGGTGTAGATCGTGTACTTGTCTTCGATCGCGTTGTAGTCGCCGACTGAGCCGCGCGGCTCCATCGACGCCGTCGTGACGCGGTTGATGACGAGATGCTCTTTGACGATATGCGCGGCGTTCTTAAACGCCTCCTCGGTCTTGGCCTTGTCGCCGTGGATCGCGGTGAAGCAGATGTTGTCCTTGCAGTCGTCCCAGACGAGGGTCGCGCCGGGCCTGGCGGCATCGGCGGTGCCGAGGATCGCCGGCAGCGTCTCGTAATCGACCTCGATCAGCTCGCAGGCATCCATCGCTTGGTTCTTGGTCTCGGCGACGACGAAGGCGACGTAGTCGCCGACGAAACGCACGCGGTCCTTCACCAGCGCCGGATAGCGCGGCTTGTAGTTGGTCGAGCCGTCGCGGCGCTTGTGAGTGCCGGGCACCGGAAGGTCGCCCCAGCCGGACTTGATCCAATCCTCGCCGGTCATCACGCACAGCACGCCGGGCGCGGCCTTGGCCTTGGTGATGTCGATCGATTTGATTTTCGCGTGGGCATGCGGCGAGCGCAGCACATGCCCGAACGTCATCCCCGGCAGTACAACGTCATCGACATATTTCCCGCCGCCACGCAGCAGCCTCGGATCCTCGAACCGCGGTACCCCCTGACCGATCGCAAACTCACCCATCTCAGTCCTCGAATTACATGTCCCGGCGGACATATTCCGCCCGGGCGGTACCTCTAGCATAAACCCGCGCGGTTTTGCTCCACCGGGAAAGTTGCTAGCCTCATGCGAAAGTCCGCGCGGAACGCGGCAAAATTGGAGGAGCCGCATGAGGGTCGTACTGCTGGCGCTGATCCTCGCGGGCGCCTCCGGCCTGGCGCAGGCCCAAGACTATCCGACGCGGCAGATCACGCTGATCATTCCGACCGCGGTCGGCGGCGGCAACGATACGCTGGGCCGGGTCGTGGCCGACCGCATGAGCGCCATCCTCGGCCAACAGATTGTGCCGGAGAATCGCGGTGGTGCCGGCGGCACGCTCGCCACCAAGCAACTCGCCAACAGCGCTCCGGACGGCTACACGCTCGGCATCTCCAACAGCGGCACCATGGCCATGGGGCCGTCGCTTTATCCCAATGCCGGCTACGATCCCCGCAAGGACTTCGCCCCGATTGGCGGTATCGCCGCCAGCGCGGTCGTGCTGGTGGTCGCCAAGGACGTGCCCGCGCACTCCGTGGCGGAGCTGATCGAACTCGCGAAAAAAGAGCCGGGCAAGCTCACCTTCGGCAGCGGCGGCGCCGGCAGTCCGGCGCATATGCAAGCGGAGCTGTTTGCCAGCATGGCTGGCATCAAGCTGACCCATGTGCCGTTCCGCGGCCTGGGCCCCGCCATGAACGACCTCCTGGGCGGTCACATCACCATGATCTTCGGCGCCGTCTCGACCGCCATGGGCAACATCCGAGCCGGCACGATCCGGCCGCTGGCCACCACCGGCGAGACGCGTCACAAGGATTTCCCCGAATTGCCGACTATCGCCGAGGCCGGCCTCGCCGGTTACTCCGCCGAGCAGCGCTACGGCATGCTGGCGCCCGCCGGCACGCCTCTACCGATCGTCCGCAAGCTTAATGCCGCCTTGCGCGAAGCCCTCAACTCCGAACAGGTCAAGGCGCAGATTGCCAACGAAGGCGCGGCCCCCATACCCGGCAGCCCTGAGGATTACGCCCGCGATATCGACCGCGAAGAGACCAAATGGGCCAAGGTCATCCGTGAGTTCGTATCCCTACCAAAGTGAGACACCCGTACACTTGACCGGCCCGCGGCGGTCTATTCTTATCGCTGCCAAGGCCTTCGGGTCCAAGACCTGCCGCGGGGGCGGCGGGAGAGGGGATTTTTCAGGGTCGCGCGTTGCTTGTGCGCGGCTCATGGGAGGAAGCCGTGGCGAGCCGAGTTCCCGCCGAGGCGGACACCTTTCCGAAATTGCTGATCCGCAATGCGCGCAGCTTCGGCAATCGGCCGGCGATGCGGCACAAGGATTTGGGGATTTGGCAGACGCTCACCTGGGCGCAACTGCTCGATGACGTTCGCGCCTATGCGGCCGGCCTGCATCGGCTGGGCTTGAAGCGCGGCGACACCATGGCGATTGTCGGCGCCAACAGGCCGAGGCTCTACGCCTCGGTGATGGCGGCGCAGGTGCTCGGCGTCGTTCCGGTGCCGGTCTATGCCGATGCGGTGGCGGATGAGCTGTCCTATGTGCTGGCGCATGCCGAAGTGCGCTTTGCCGCGGTCGAGGACCAGGAGCAGGTCGACAAGATTCTTTCGGTGTCCGATCGCCTACCGAAGCTCGAGACCATGGTCTATGACGAGCGGCGGGGATTGCGCGACTACGACCACACCAAACTCCATGCGATGGAGGACGTCATCGCCGACGGCCGCAAGGCGCTGGCGGCGGACGCAGGCTTGGTCGCATGGCTCGACGCCGAGATCGCGGCGGGCAAGGGCTCCGACACCTCGATCATCCTCTACACCTCTGGCACCACCGGCCAGTCCAAGGGCGTGGTGCTCTCAGCCGAGCGCTGCATCGGCGCCGGCTCCGACACGGTGGCGTTCGACAAGCTGACCGAGAAGGACGAGGCGCTGGCCTATCTGCCGCTCGCCTGGGTCGGCGACCACTATCTGAACTATGCGCAGGGCCTGATCGCCGGCTTCTGCATGGCCTGCCCGGAAAGTGGCGACACCGCGATGGCCGACCTTCGCGAGATCGGTCCGACGTTCTTTTTCGCGCCGCCGCGCACTTTCGAGCAGATGCTGACCCGCGTGATGATCCGCATGGAGGATGCGAGCTTCTTCAAGCGCCACATGTTCCACACCTTCATCGGCGTGGCGCGGCGCTACGGCGAAGCCATCCTCAACAAGCAGAAGGTCCCGCTGCACGGCCGGCTGCTGTATTGGCTCGGCAATATCCTGGTTTATGCCCCGCTCAAGAACGTGCTAGGACTTTCGAACGTGCGCGTCGCTTACACGGCGGGCGAAGCGATTGGGCCGGACTTGTTCTCGTTCTACCGCTCGCTCGGCATGAACTTAAAGCAGCTCTACGGCCAGACCGAAGCCTTCCTCTATCTGACCGCTCAGCCGGACGGCCAGATTTACGCCGACACCGTCGGCCCCGCGCTGCCGAACGTAGATTTGCGTATTGCCGACAACGGCGAGGTGCAGTTCAAGTCGCCGGGCATGTTCGTCAGCTACTTCAAGGACGACGCCAAGACCAAAGAGACGATGACGCCCGACGGCTATGTGAAGACCGGCGACGCCGGCTTCTTCGACTCAAAGACCGGGCATTTGAAAATCATCGATCGCGCCAAGGATGTCGGCAAGCTCAAGGACGGCACCCTGTTCCCGCCGAAGTACATCGAGAACAAGCTGAAGTTCTATCCCAACATCCGCGAGGTGGTGGCCTATGGCGACGCCCGCGATTTCGTCGCGGTGATGATCAACATCGATCTCGCCGCGGTCGGCAGCTGGGCCGAGCGCAACAACGTGGTCTATGGCTCCTATCAGGAGCTGGCCGGCCATCCGCTCGTCTACGACATGATTCAGAAGAACATCGAGGAGACCAACCGCTCGCTCGCCGAGGACAAGGTCACCGCCGGCGCGCAGGTGCGGCGCTTCCTGATCCTGCACAAAGAGCTCGATGCCGACGACGGCGAGGTGACGCGGACGCAAAAGGTGCGCCGCGGCTTCGTCGCCGAACGCTACGCGCCGCTAGTCAACGCGCTTTACGACGGCTCGCAGGAAGCCGACATCTCGACCGAAGTGACGTTCGAGGACGGCCGCAAGGGCACGCTCTCCGCGCGGGTGAAGGTCCGCGATGTGGCGACCGTCCCGGTCGCACCGCCGCTCGGAAAAGCTGCATGAGAGCTCCGGCCGCCAGCGACATTGCCGCCGGCGAGATTTTGCTCTCGATCGAAAACGTGTCGCTTTCGTTCGGCGGCGTGCGTGCGATCCGCGACGTTTCGTTCGACATCAAGAAGGGCGAGGTGCGCGCCATCATCGGCCCGAACGGCGCCGGCAAGACCTCGATGCTCAACGTCATCAACGGCTTCTACCAGCCGCAGCAAGGCCGCATCACCTTCAAGGGCGAGACTCGGACCAAGATGCAGCCGCATGACGCCGCGCGCGGGGGCATCGCGCGCACGTTTCAGAACGTTGCTCTGTTCAAGGGCATGAGCGCGCTCGACAACATCATGGCCGGCCGCACGCTGAAGATGAAGCGTGGCTTCCTCTGGCAGCTTCTGCGCGTCGGCCCCGCGTTGAATGAGGAGATCGCGCACCGCCACCGGGTCGAGGAGATCATCGACTTCCTGGAGATCCAGGCGATCCGCAAGGTGCCGGTGGCGCGGCTGCCCTACGGGTTGCAGAAGCGCGTTGAGCTTGGCCGCGCGCTCGCCATGGAGCCCGACCTGCTGCTCCTCGACGAGCCGATGGCCGGCATGAACCTCGAAGAGAAGGAGGACATGTCGCGCTTCATCATCGACGTCAACGATCACTTCGGCACGACCATCGCGCTGATCGAGCACGACATGGGCGTGGTGATGGACCTGTCCGACCGCGTCGTGGTGCTCGACCACGGCGTCAAGATCGCCGACGGCACGCCGGATGTGGTGAAGAGCAATCAAGACGTGATCGACGCTTATCTGGGAGTGGCGCATTGATGGCCGTTCAGTGCTGCAACTTGCCTCAACCTCATCCTGAGAAGCATCGCAAAGCGATGCGTCTCGAAGGATGGGCTGCGAGCTTGTTGCCATCCTTCGAGACGCGCCCTTCGGGCGCTCCTCAGGATGAGGCTGGGGCCAGCGGCACAGGCGAGGGGACCTGAATGGTCGCATTCGGCCAGTTCCTCGAAGTGTTCATCAGCGGCCTGCTCGCCGGCGTGCTCTATTCGCTGGTGGCGCTGGGCTTCGTGCTGATCTTCAAGGCGTCCGGCGTGTTCAACTTCGCGCAGGGTTCGATGGTGCTGCTGGCGGGGCTGGCGCTCGTGCGCTCGCTCGACTGGCTGGTCGCCAAGGGTTTTCCGGTCTGGTCGGCGATCGTCATCGGCCTTCTGTTCGCCGGCGTGATCATGACCATCACGGCGTTCCTGGTGGAGCGCTACGTGCTGGGGCCGCTGGTCAACCAGGACGGCCTGATCCTGTTCATGTCCACCATCGGCGTCACCTTCATGATCGAGGGCGGAGCGCAGATGCTGTTCGGCTCCGACGTCTATCCGCTGCGGCTGTTTCCGGACGATGCCTGGTTCCTGTTCGAGGGTAGTTTTCCGGGCGGCATCCTGATCAGCAAGATCGACGTCTGGGGCGGGGTGATCGCGGCCGTGCTGGTCGTGGGGCTGGCGTTGTTCTTCCAGCGGACCAAAACCGGCCGCGCGCTACGCGCCGTCGCCGACGATCACGCCGCGGCGCAGTCGGTCGGCATTCCGCTCGATTGGATCTGGTTCGTGGTCTGGCTGGTCGCCGGCCTCGTCGCGCTGGTCGCGGCGACCGTGTGGGGCACCAAGCTCGGCGTGCAGTTCTCCATCACCTTCCTGGCGCTCAAGGCGCTGCCGGTTCTGATCATCGGCGGATTTACTTCGGTGCCCGGCGCCATCGTCGGCGGATTGATCGTCGGCGCCGGCGAGAAGATCGCCGAGGCCTATCTCGGTCCTTTCATCGGCGGCGGCATCGAATACTGGTTCGCCTATGTGCTGGCGCTGGTGGTACTGATGGCGCGGCCGCAGGGCCTGTTCGGCGAACGCATCATCGAGCGGATATAGCGCAAATGCGAGCAAGCGAACGATGTCTCACCCCGTTCGTCCCCGCGAAAGCGGGGACCCAGAACTCTTTTGAAAAAGAACTGGATTCCCGCTTGCGCGGGAATGAATGGAGTGTGTTGCAACGCTTGGCGATTGTACGACCGCGGGTGACTTCATGCTCTATCGCGAGACCGGCCAGTTCAAAACGAGCTACTCAGCTGATATGGCGATCTTTCCGATTCGGCAGGATCGCATCGCGCTTTGGGCGGTGTTGTTCTTCGCCTTCATCGGCATCCCGGTGCTCGATGCGTTTCAGGTCGGCCCGCTGCGCGGCGAGTATCTGATCCGCGCGATCCTCATTCCGTTCCTGATTTTGTCGCTCGCCGCCGTGGGCCTCAACATCCTCACCGGCTATTGCGGCCAGCTCTCGCTCGGCAGCGGTGCGTTCATGGCGATCGGCGCCTACAGTGCCTACAAGTTCGGCACCGGCGTGAATATTCCGCTGGAGATTTTCACCATCAACATTCCGCCGCTGCCGGTGTTCTGGTCGATCATGCTCGGCGGGCTGATGGCGGCGTTCGTCGGCATCCTGTTCGGCGTGCCGAGCCTTCGGATCAAAGGCCTCTATCTCGCGGTGGCGACGCTTGCCGCCCAGTTCTTCTTCGATTGGGTGTTCATCCGCGTGAAGTGGTTCACCAACTACACCTCGTCCGGCTCGGTGGTGGCGCCGGAACTGAACTTCTTCGGCTTCTATGCCAACAAGCCGATCGAGAAGTATCTGCTCTGCCTTGTCTTCGTGACGGTGTTCGCGCTGCTCGCGAAAAACCTCGTTCGCGGCAATATCGGCCGGCAATGGATGGCGATCCGCGACATGGACATCGCCGCCGAACTGATGGGCATCCGGCCGCTCTACGCCAAGCTCACCGCCTTCGCCATTTCCTCGTTCATTATCGGCGTGGCCGGGGCGCTCTGGGCGTTCATCTACCTCGGCGCCTGGGAGCCGCTGGCCTTCAACATCGACCGCTCGTTCCAGATTCTGTTCATGGTCATCATCGGCGGCTTGGGCTCGATCCTCGGCTCGTTCCTTGGCGCCGCTTTCATCCTGGTACTGCCGATCCTGCTCGATCAGGTGCCGCACGCGATGGGTATCCCGGTGTCGGTCGAAACCGTTTCGCTCCTGGTCTTCATTGTCACAGGGGCGCTGATCTGCTGGCTCCTGATCGTCGAACCCCATGGCTTTGCTAGACTTTGGTCGACCGGCAAGGAAAAGCTTCGGCTCTGGCCTTACCCCTATTGAGGGCTTAGGCTTGGCCTACGGTGCCGCCGCGCGGGGGAAGCGACGCGGCGCACACGAACCAGAACAATCGCTTCAAGACGCCGGCTTGAGCTGTATTCGCAGAACGGCCGGTCTGACAGGAGAGGGAAACATGTTGAAATTCACCTTGGCTCTCGCCGCCGCCGCGGTTGGCGTGACGGCGATCTCGGAGCCGGCGCTGGCGCAGGGCAACGAACAGTTCCTGCCGTCGCTGGTCTATCGCACCGGGCCCTATGCGCCGAACGGCATTCCGTTCGCCGACGGCGTCCAGGATTACTGGACGCTGCTGAACGAACGTGACGGCGGTATCAATGGCGTCAAGCTTCAGTCGGAGGAATGCGAGACCGGCTACGCCACCGACAAGGGTGTCGAATGCTACGAGCGTCTCAAGGGCAAGGGTCCGACCGGCGCCGCCTATTTCTCGCCGCTCTCGACCGGCATCACGTTTGCGCTGACCGAGAAGGTGCCCGGCGACAAGATCCCGCTGCTCACGATGGGATACGGGCGTTCGGAAAGCCGCAACGGCGCGGTGTTTCCTTGGAACTTCATCGCCGTCGGCAGCTACTGGACCGCGGCCGACGTTGCCATCCAGCACATCGCCCACGAAGTCGGCGGCGTCGACAAGCTCAAGGGCAAAAAGATCAGCCTCGTCTATCACGACAGCCCATACGGCAAGGAACCGATCATGGCGCTGGAGAAGCGCGCCGAACTGAACGGCTTCACCTTCAAGGCGATCCCGGTCACTCATCCGGGCGTCGAGCAGAAGTCGCAGTGGCTGGCGATCCGCCAGGACCGCCCCGACTACGTGCTGCTCTGGGGCTGGGGCGTGATGAACTCCACCTCCATCAAGGAAGCGGCGGCGGTCGGCTATCCGCGCGACAAGATGATCGGCGTGTGGTGGTCGGGCGCGGAGCCTGACGTGACCCCGGCCGGCGATCAGTCGAAGGGCTACAAGGCGCTGATGCTTCAGCACGGCGCCGGCCAGTTCAAGGTGCACGAGGACCTCGAGAAGTTCGTCCGCTCCAAGGGCAAGTCGGTTGCCAAGGACGACTACGCGCAGGTGCTCTACAACCGTGGCCTGCTCAACTCGATGCTCGGCACCGAGGCGATCCGCACCGCCATGAAGAAGTATGGCAACAAGCCGATGACCGGCGAGCAGGTCCGCTGGGGCTTCGAGAACCTCGACCTGACCGCCGCGCGCATCAAGGAGCTCGGCTTCGAAGGCATGGTGGGCCCGATCAAGCTCTCCTGCCAGGACCACCAGGGCGCCGACACCGCCCGGCTGCAACAGTGGGACGGCAAGGAGTGGAAGGTCATTTCCGGCGACTACAAGGCCGATCTTTCGATCCTCGATCCGATGGTCAAGGATCATTCGGCCAAGTACGCCGCCGATAAGAAGATCACGCCGCGCGACTGCTCCAAGGAGAGCTGAAGCGCAGCGCCTGAGGCATACGGGCGGCGGCTTGCCGCCGCCCGTTTCATTTCAGCCGATGAGAGCGTGATGGCCACTGCCGCACCTGCAGCCAGCGCTGTGACCGACAAATTCCTTTCGGTGAAGAACATCGAGGTGGTGTACTCGTCCGTTATCCTCGTGCTCAAAGGCGTCTCACTGGCCGTTCCCAAGGGCGGCATCGTCGCGCTGCTCGGCGCCAACGGCGCCGGCAAGACCACAACGCTCAAGGCGATCTCCAACCTGCTGCACGCCGAGCGCGGCGAAGTCACCAAGGGCGCCATCGTGTTCGACGGCGAGCAGGTGCACAAACTGTCGCCCAACGCTCTCGTTCAGCGCGGCTGCATCCAGGTGATGGAGGGCCGCCGCTGCTTCGCCCATCTCACCGTCGAGGAGAACCTGCTCACCGGCGCGTTCACCCGCCGCGACGGCAAGGCCGCGGTCGCGGCCGATCTTGAACTCGTCTATTCGTATTTCCCGCGCCTGAAGGAGCGCCGCGAGTCGACCGCCGGCTACACGTCCGGCGGCGAGCAGCAGATGACCGCGGTCGGCCGCGCGTTGATGTCGCGGCCCAAGATGATCCTGCTCGACGAGCCGTCGATGGGACTCGCGCCGCAGATCGTCGAGGAAATCTTCGAGATCGTGAAGAACCTCAACGGCAAGGAGGGTGTTTCCTTTCTGCTCGCCGAACAGAACACCAACATGGCGCTAAAGTATGCGAGCTACGGCTATATCCTCGAGAACGGCCGCGTGGTGATGGACGGCGAGGCCAAGTCGCTGCGCGAGAACGAGGACGTCAAGGAGTTCTACCTCGGCGTTGCCGAGGGCAAACGCAAATCGTTCCGCGACGTCAAGCACTACAAGCGGCGCAAGCGGTGGCTGGCGTAGGCAAAGCGATGGGGATGGTCACGGCGTGTTGAGACAGCTCGCCTTCTTGCTGATCGCGGCGCCGCTGGCGTTCCTGGCGGTGGTGGTTCTGCTGCTGAATTTCGGCACGATGCCAAGGTCCGATCTGACGCTGGCTTTGGCCGCGGCGATCATTTCGGCGATGGTCGCCGTGCCGGCTGGAATTACCATATGGGTTTTTGCCATGCTGAAGGCCGAGCAGCGGCGCGGCCGGCGTGAGCGCCTCTGAGCCCGAAAGCATCCATGGCCGATCACTACGACGCCCTCGAGACCCGCGATCCTGCCGCGCGCGAGCGCGCGCTGTTCGCACGGCTGCCTGAAATCATCGCGCATGCGATGAAGGCGCCGGGCTGGGCGCGGCAACTCGCGGGCGTCGATCCGAAAGCCGTCATCTCACGCGTGACGCTGGCCAAGTTGCCGCTGCTTCGCAAATCCGATCTGCTGAACTTTCAAAAGGACAATCCGCCGTTCGGCGGTTTCAACGTCATCGCGCCGGGCAAGGCCAAGCGGCTGCACATGTCGCCCGGGCCGATATTCGAGCCGGAGGGAATGGCTGCTGATTTCGGCGGCGCCGCCCGCGCGCTGTTCGCCGCGGGATTCCGCGCGGGCCACATCGTGCATAATTCGTTTTCCTATCATCTGACGCCCGGCGCCTACATCCTCGAAGCCGGCGCCCATAAACTCGGCTGTGCCGTCATCCCCGGCGGCATCGGCAACACCGAGCAGCAGCTCGACGCAATCGGTCATTACAAGCCGGCCGGCTACATCGGCACGCCCGACTTCATCAAGATCATGCTCGACACTGCGGCCAAGGCCGGCAAGGACGCATCCTCGATCAAACGCGGGCTTGTTTCCGGCGCGGCGCTGCCGGCGACGCTTCGCGCTGAGCTGGCCTCGCGAGGCGTCGCGGTGGTGCAGTGCTACGCCATCGCCGAGACCGGCGTGATCTCGTACGAGAGCGACGCGCAGCAGGGCATGATCGTCAACGAGAACGTCATCCTCGAAATCGTGCGTCCCGGCACCGGCGACCCGGTGGCCGACGGCGAGGTCGGCGAGGTGGTCGTCACCTCGTTCAATCCGGACTACCCGATGATCCGGCTTGCGACCGGCGACCTGTCCGCGGTGATGAGTGGCGCGTCGCCCTGCGGCCGCACCAACATCCGCATCAAGGGCTGGATGGGCCGCGCCGACCAGACCACCAAGGTCAAGGGCATGTTCGTGCATCCCGCGCAGGTCGCGGAGATCGCCAAGCGTCATCCGGGGCTCGGCCGGGTGCGGCTGGTCGTCACCCGAGAGGCCGAGCAGGACGCGATGACACTCCACGTCGAGGCTGCGGCGTCGGATGCGATGCTCGCCGAGGCTTTGGGCGAAACGCTTCAATCGGTCACCAAGGTTCGCGGCGCGGTGAAGCTTGCAGCACCGGGCTCGTTGCCGAACGACGGCAAGGTGATCGCCGACGAGCGGCCGGTCGGTTGACCTCCGACCACGCAGCAGGTGCGTCCGGCCTTGTTTTCACCCTGTTTGGCGGTAGCTTGGCTCGCTGAAATCCGGAGTGTCCCGATGCGCCTTCGAAGCCTGCTCATCGCCTTGGCTATCTCCGCGCCGGTCGGTTTCTACGCCGGTTCGGCCTCGGCGCAATTCCAGGACCAGAGCATCCTGTTCGGCCGGCGCCATGGCTACGTCTATGAAGGCGTCTGGTGCGCCCGCGAAAACATCGGCGGCAGCATCCAGGAGGACTGCACTTTCGATTCCTTCGACAACTGCCGCCTTGCGGTGGTCCAGGGCAACCGCGGCTTCTGCACGCAGAACCCGGCCTTCGTCGCCGGCTACGGCGGCCCACCGCGCAAGAAGAAACGCCGCGCCAGCCAGTAGGAACCTGCTACGCCGCGATCAACTCTTTGATCCGCGCCCAGTTTTTCAGCCCGTCGCGGCCGGTGTCGTCGTAGCCGCCGAGCGGTGGATACTCCGAAATCATCTTGAAGCTCGGCCGCGCCTTGATGCGCGCGAACCAGTCGGCGACGCGCGGCCGGTGTTCCCACATTCCGGCGAGTCCGAGCCGGTCGATGCGCTCGACATAGGGCGTGATCTCGATATCCGCCAGCGTGTATGCGTCGGAGGCAAGCCACTTGCTCTTGCCGAGCTGCGCCTCCATCTCGCCGAACGCTTTTTCGAATACCTTGATGTGGTCGCGGAAGAACGGCGCCTCGATGCCCTTCTCGATCAGCGCGCGCTGGCGCTCGCGCCGCGCTGGATCGGGCATCTTCATCAGCCGCTCTTCAAGCCCCGCGCCGGCCCGCTTCTTGAGCTGCTGCCCGAATGAGATCGCGAAGCTCACTGTCGCGCAGGCCATGTGCAGGATGTCGTCGGGCAGCTTGCACCACAGTCGCATGGTGGCGCGCTGCACCGGATTTTTTGGCATCAGCGGCGGATTGGGAAACACCTCGTCGAGATACGAGCAGATCACGCTGGATTCAACGATGGTGTTGCCGTCATGCACAAGCACCGGCACCACGCCGCGCGGGTTCATCGTCTTGAACGCCGGTGTCAGGTGCTCGCCGCCGGCAAGGTTGACGTGGTGGTTGGTCCACGGCTGGTTCTTTTCCGCCAGTACGATACGGACCTTTTGCGCGCACACCGAAAGGTTGTCGTGGTAGAGATCGATCATCAGTGCCTCCCATCAACCGCTCTGGTACTTATTGCAGCACGAATACGCATCTCCGTCATCGCCGGGCTTGTCCCGGCCACCCACGTCTTTACTTTGTCAGATGGAAAGCAAGGCGTGGATGCCTGCGACAAGCGCGGGCATGACGCTGACAGGCTGTATAATCCCCCCATGACCGACGCGCTGAAAGCCCGGGACGCCAAGGACGTAGAGGACGCCGTGCAGTGGGCGCTGGCCGAGGGCAAGACGCTCGAGGTCGCCGGCCGCGGCTCCAAGCGCGCGCTAGGCCGCCCGAGCCAGTCCGATTTGACGCTCGATCTCTCGGGGCTTGCTGGTGTGACGCTGTACGAGCCGGAAGAGTTGGTGCTGTCGGCCAAGGCCGGAACGCCGCTCGCCGAAATCGAGGTGCTGGTCGAGAGCAAGGGCCAGCAGCTCGCCTTCGAGCCGATGGACTACGGTCCGATCTTCGGCAGTTCCGGCGATGCCGGTTCGCTTGGCGGCGCGCTGGCGGCAAACCTTTCCGGGCCGCGCCGGATCAAGGCCGGCGCGGCCCGCGATCATTTCCTCGGCTTCACGGCGGTGTCGGGCCGCGCCGAAACCTTCAAATCCGGCGGCCGCGTGGTCAAGAACGTCACCGGCTACGATCTCTGCAAGCTGCTGGCCGGCTCGTTCGGCACGCTCGCGGCAATGACCGAGGTAACGATCAAGGTGCTGCCGCGCCCCGAGGCCGAGGCGACCGTGCTGGTGCTCGGCCTCGACGATCTACAGGCGAACGCCGCGATGTCGGCGGCGATGGCGTCGTCCTATGACGTATCGGCGGCGGCGCATCTGCCGCGCAGCGCTGTCATGCATTTTGCCGGTCTCTATGTGAACGAGGCCGCGACCGCGGTTCGCCTCGAAGGGTTCGCGCCCTCGGTCAGGCACCGCCGTGATGCGCTGGTGAATTTGCTGCGGCCGTTCGGAACGCTGGAAACCATCGATGAGGCGCAGTCGCGAAAGCTTTGGCGCAGCGTGCGCGACGTGGCGCCCTTCTGGCACAACGGTTCGGTCGGCGACTGGCCGTTGTGGCGGGTCTCGACCACGCCCGCGCGGGGCGCCGAGTTTTCGCAAAAGCTGCCGCCCGGTGCGCAGTTTTTCTACGACTGGGCCGGCGGCCTGATCTGGATCGCGCTGCCGCCCTCGCATAGCGCGGGCTCGGCCTCGATCCGCCGCGCCGCGGCGGCGACTGGCGGTCACGCCACGCTCATCCGGGCATCTGTCGCCACGCGCGCGGCGGTCGATGTGTTCGAGCCGCAGAAGGGCGCGCTCGCCGCCGTGACCAAGCGCGTGAAGGAAAGCTTCGATCCCAAGGGCGTGCTCAACCCCGGCCGCATGTGGGCGGGGGTGTAGGATGAAGGTGCAATTGTCATTGCGGGCTTGACCCGGCATTTCCATCATCTCGCAAGATGCATGGATGCGCGGGTCAAGTCCGCGCATGACGTCGGAATTTGAAGGGCATCGTCTTGTGCAAACGAGTTTCACCCTCGATCAGCTCGCCGATCCCGACACCGCGGTGGCCAACGATATCCTGCGGGCCTGCGTGCATTGCGGCTTCTGCCAGGCAACCTGCCCGACCTATGTGCTGCTGGGCGACGAGCTCGATTCGCCGCGCGGGCGTATCTACCTGATCAAGGAGATGCTGGAGCAGAATGCGCCTGCGACCGCGGAGGTGGTTACCCACATCGACCGCTGCCTGTCCTGCCTCGCGTGCATGACCACTTGCCCCTCCGGCGTGCACTACATGCACCTGGTCGATCACGCCCGCGCGCATATCGAGGAAACCTACCGGCGGCCGTTCATGGACCGGTTGATGCGATTTTTCCTGGCCCATGTGATGCCGTATCCGCGCAGGCTGCGGCTGGCGATGGTGGCGGGGGTCGCGGCCAAGCCGTTCGCGCCGCTGTTGGCCGCGCTCGGCTTGAAGCGGCTTGCCGCCGCTGCGCGCCTCGCGCCCATGCGCTCGCCCGGCGCCATGACCGAGCCGGGCATTCATTGCGCGAATGGCGAGCGCAAAGCGCGGGTGGCGCTGCTCACCGGCTGCGCCAACGAGGCGCTGAGCCCGTCGATCACGCAAGCCACGATCCGCCTGCTCAACCGCCACGGCGTCGAGGTCGTGGTCGCACCGGACGCCGGCTGCTGCGGCTCGCTCGAGCATCACCTTGGGCGGGAGGAGGGCGCTTTCGCCAAGGCCCGCGCCAACATCGACGCCTGGACCCGCGAGATCGAAGGCGAGGGGCTCGACGCCATCCTCATCACCATCTCCGGCTGCGGCACCACGGTGAAGGACTACGGCTTCATGCTGCGCACCGATCCGATATATGCCGCCGGCGCACCAAGGTGTCGGGCCTTGCGCGCGACATCTCGGAATATCTGGCGACGCTTCGCATCGCCCCGCCCGCGGCGCCATCCAACCTGACGGTCGCGTTCCACTCTGCCTGCTCGCTGCAGCACGGCCAGCGGGTGCATCAGGAGCCGAAGGCGCTGCTGGCGGCCTGCGGTTTCGCGGTGAAGGAAATTCCCGAAGCGCATCTGTGCTGCGGCTCGGCCGGCACCTACAATATCCTGCAGCCGGACATCGCTGGCCGGCTGCGCGACCGCAAGATCGCAAACATCGTCAGGACCGGACCTGACATCATCGCCGCCGGCAACATCGGCTGCATTGCGCAGATCGCCTCCGGCACGGCGATCCCGGTGGTGCATCCGGTGGAATTGATCGACTGGGCGACCGGCGGGCCTGTGCCGGAACAATTGAAGGGACGCGTCAACTAGCAACCGGAGGCGACCATGGCGAAGAAGCGAAAAGCGAAGACGGCCACCAAGGCAAAGAAACGAGCATCGCCCGCGCGCCGCAAGAAGGCCGTGGCGCGGAAGCCTGTCCGCAAGGCAAAGGCAAAGTCAGCGAAGCCAAAGCGCCGGGCGGCGAAGACGAAGCTGCCGCCGCGCTCGTCGGCACCGACCGCACCGCGGCCGATGACGCAGCCCGGTCCCGCGGTCACGCCGATTGCGTCGCGGCCGTCGCCGTTCCCGTCATCGGTGCCGGGCGATTTCCCGACCGCCACGCCGGACGGGAAGGATTAGCGCTCTGTCATTCCGGGGCGCGCCGAAGGCGCGAGCCCGGAATCCATAACCCCGGTGCTTACCATTGGCACTGGGAGTATGGATTCCGGCTCTCGCTTCGCTCGGCCGGAATAACAACGGAGAGGGCTTACTCCGCGGCGACGGTGTGCGCCTGCTGCTGGACTTGCAGATTGACGAGCGCCAGCGGCGTCGCGGTCTGCTCCAGCATGCCCCAGCTCTTGAGCCAGTCGTAGGTGCGCTGCATCTCGTCGAGCGGGATCGGCGCCGGATCGCACACCACGATGCGGCCGGCGCGCAGGTCCTGCGGCTTGAGCGCGGCGATGTCGGCGTCCTTCTTGCCGTGATAGTCGATGAAGTAATGCAGATACTTCGCCTTGTCGGCGTTGATGCGTTTGACCGCCTCGCGCACCGCGCGGTTGAACGCGGCATAGGTTTCAGCGTCGACCCGGTCCGACGCCACTT
Organism: uncultured Alphaproteobacteria bacterium; assembly: GCA_963842645.1. Taxonomy (GTDB): domain Bacteria; phylum Pseudomonadota; class Alphaproteobacteria; order Rhizobiales; family Xanthobacteraceae; genus Z2-YC6860. Next base: position 115,052 of record CAWJGY010000012.1, read on the forward strand.
CCGTGCCGTGGTAGAACGCCTCGCAGATCAGCCGGCAGCCCTTCTTCTCGGCGAGCGTGACGTAGGGCTCGGTCAAGGTCGTCGCCTCGATCTCGCCCCGCATCATCGCGTCAAACCGCTGCCGCGAGCCGTTTGACGTGCGGCAGAGCTTGATGTCCTCGCGCGGCATGAAGCCTTCCAGCAGGTGCAGCGCCAGATAATGCGTGCCGAAGTAGAATGGCACGCCGACTGTCTTGCCGGCCAATTGCTGCGCGGTGAACACCTGCGAATCCGGCCGTACCACGATGGCGGCGTAGGTGACGATGCCGCGCCGGCCGACCTGGCGGCTGCCGACCTGAGTATCCTGGACGCGGCAGTAGTTGCCCCATTCGCAGGCGTTGTACATGTCGGCCTTGCCCTGCTCGAGCATCTTGCCGTGGCTGGAGAACGGGTTCAGCCCCTTCGGGCGTGTTGGACGTCGACGTGCGTGCTCTTGTCGTCGCTCTCGCGCTCGACCCACTCGATCTGCAAGCCTTCCTTGGCGAACAGACCCTCCTGGTCGGCCACCAGTTCCGGCAATCCCTGGAACGGGGCGGTGGTTTCCAGCACGAGCTTTTTCATGGGCAGGCTCCGCGTTCGAAATCGCGCGAACATTAGCACATCAGGCCCGCATTGCATCGCGCTCCCCAGCACAATAATGTTGCGGTCAATGAAGGCGGCCAAACGTCTGAACCTTCTGCACTTTCAATCGTCACAGGGAGCGATCGACCATGCCATACAACATCCTGATCCTGGGCGCGGCCTACGGCTCGCTGCTGGCCTCGAAAATGCTGTTCGGCGGCCACAAGATCCATCACATCTGCCTGCCCGCCGAAGCCGACCTGATCAACGCCGAAGGCTTTCGCGTCCGCCTGCCGGCGAAGGGCCGCAAGGACCCGGTGGTGCTCGATTCGCAAAAGCTTCCCGGCAAGGTGACCGCGGGCCCGGCGACCGGCGTCAACCCCAAGGACTACGACCTGATCGGCCTCGCCATGCAGGAACCGCAGTACCGCTCGCCCGGCGTGAAGGAGCTGCTCGACGCGGTGGCGAAGTCGCGCGTGCCCACCATGTCGATCATGAACATGCCGCCGCTGCCTTACGTGAAGCGCATCCCCGGCCTCAACTACGCGGCGCTCGAGCCCGCCTACACCGACGCGCGGGTCTGGGACAGTTTCGATCCGAGCGTTCTCACGCTGTGCAGCCCGGATCCGCAGGCGATCCGCCCGCCGGATGAGAAGGTCAACGTGCTGATGGTCACCTTGCCCACGAACTTCAAGGTGGCCAAGTTCGACAACGAAAAGGGCAACGTCATTCTGCGCCAGCTCGAGAAGGAGATCGACGCCGTGCGCTTCGACATAGGCGGTGGCGAGAAGATCGAGCTGCCGGTGAAGCTGCGCGTCCACGACTCCATCTTCGTGCCGCTGGCGAAATGGTCGATGCTGCTTGCCGGCAACTACCGCTGCGTCACCAAGGACGGCATGCGGACCGCGCAGGAGGCGGTGCATACCGACATCGAGACCTCGCGCTCGGTCTACAACTTCGTGTTCGACCTCTGCGTCAAGCTCGGCGCCTCGGCGTCCGACCTCGTGCCGTTCGAGAAATACGCAGCCGCCGCGCAGTCGCTGGTGCGTCCGGCTTCGGCCGCGCGCGCCTTGCAGAACGGCGCGCCGAACATCGAGCGCGCCGACAAGCTCGTGCAGCTCATCGCCAAGCAGAAGGGCCTGAGCCATCCCGCAATCGACGCGCAGGTCGCGCTGGTCGACGCGCGGATCGCGGCCAACCGCGCCAAAGCCGCGGCGGCCTAGCGCCGCGGTTGACGCAATGTTCTTGAACGTGATTTTGGCGGCGCTGCTTGCCGTCGGCGGTCTTTTTGGCGCCGTCCCCGCCCGCGCCCAATCCTATCCCGACCGGCCGGTGCGCATCGTCGTGCCGTTCACGCCGGGCTCGCCCAACGATGTCGTGGCGCGCGTGCTTGCGCCGCCCTTGTCGGTGCGTCTCGGCCAGCCGGTCATCATCGAGAACCGTCCCGGCGGCAGCACCACCATCGGCGTGAAGTCCGTCCTCGCCGGTGACCGCGATGGCTACACGCTCCTGGCGATGAGCAGCCCCACGCTGTTCCTCGGCTCGCTCGTCAACGAGGCCGTCACGTTCGATCCGCTCAAGGAGTTGGTGCCGATCTCGACCGTGGGCAGCACCGCCCTGGTCATGGTGCTGACGCCGGACCTGCCGGTCACTTCGGTGAAGCAATTGGTGACTCACGCCAACGCCAATCCCGGTACCGTCAACATCGGCTACGGGCGCGGCACGCTGCCGAATTTTTCGAGCGAGCTGTTCAAGGTGGTCACGGGCGCCAACATCGCCAGCATCCCGTATCGTGGCGGCGCTCAGGTGGTGACCGACATCCTGGGCGGGCGCGTCCAGATCAACCTGGGATCGCCGGCGACGCTGCTGCCGCTCATCGGCGACGGGCGTTTGCGGGCGGTTGCGGTCACGAGCCCGGTGCGGATGCCCGACCTGCCCGAGGTGCCGACCATGATCGAAAGCGGCTACCCGGACGTCATCGGCACCAATCACTGGGCGGTCCTGGGCCCGGCCGGGATACCCGAGGCAATCGTCGGCAAGCTCAACCGAGAGATCAATGAAATCCTGAAGACGGCGGAGTTCCAGCTAAGCCTGCGCAAGATCGGGGCCGAACCGATGGGCGGCTCACCGCAGGATTTCGCGCGATTGATCGCCGACGAATACAAGGTCTGGGCGCCGATCGTGAAGGCCACCGGATTCAAGCTGGAGTAGGGTCGCAATGACTTCGCCCAAGAGCGCAATCGTTGTCGGCGGCGGCATTGGCGGTTTGACCGCGGCGCTGGCGCTGCTTCGGCGCGGCATCGACGTGCGCGTCTACGAGCAGTCCAATCAACTCAAGGAGGTCGGTGCCGGCATCCAGATCAGCTCGAACGGCACGCGCGTTCTTTATGCGCTGGGGCTCGAACATGCGCTTACGGAGGTTCAGGTCCGCCCCGACAGCCGTGAGCTGCGCCATTGGGCCACCGGCGAAACATGGAACTGGTTCGATCTCGGCCAGAAGAGTGTCGAGCGCTTCGGCACGCCGCATCTGATGCTTCACCGCGGCGATCTGCACGGCCTTCTGAGCAACGCGGTCAAGGCGCTGAGGCCCGATGCGATTACGCTCAACCGGCGCTGCGTGTCGGTTGGCTTCGACGCGAGCCAGGCTTCGGTCACCTTCGACAGCGGTGAGACCGCGACGGCGCCCTATGTCATCGGCGCCGACGGCATCCACTCCAGGGTCCGCGAATGCCTGTTCGGCCCAAGCAAGCCGGTGTTCACCGACTGCATCGCGTGGCGCGGGCTCATTCCGATGAAGCGCCTTCCGTCCCACCTTGCCCGGATCGTCGGCACCAATTGGCTGGGGCCGCGCGGTAACGTTCTTCATTATCCCGTGCGGCGCGGCGAGCTGATGAATTTCGTCAGCCTCGTGGAGCGCGACGATTGGCAGGTCGAGTCATGGTCGACCGAGGGCACCAAGGAGGAATTGCGGAACGACTTCCGCGAATGGCATTCCGACGTCCACACCATGATCGATGGGCTCGAAGTCCCGTACAAATGGGCGATGATGGTGCGCGGCCCGATGGATGCGTGGTCGAAGGGCCGCATCACGTTGCTCGGCGATGCGTGCCATCCCACGCTGCCGTTCCTCGGCCAGGGCGGCGTCATGTCGATCGAGGACGGTTACGTCGTCGCGGCCTGCGTGGACCGCTACTTCGACGATCCGGATGCGGCGTTCGCGCGCTACGAAGCGATCCGCCGCGACCGGACGTCGGCGGTCGTGCGCAAGTCGCACGAGAACAAGGCGAGCGCGTTTGAGCCGCGGCTCGCCGATAAGGATGTGGTCGCTATCGAGGTCGCGCGCGAATGGCAGCAGGTGCGCGTGCGCGAGCGCATGGACTGGCTCTACAATTACGACGCGACGGCCATCGCGATTTGATGGCTCTTGACTTTTAGCCTAGGATAAAATGCTTAGACGCTTACGTCCCGCCTTGCTCATCGAGGGCGTCTTCTAGGGACGCTTGGATGACGGAGCAAGGTGCGGCCCTTGCGGGCGAGGCTCGCTCACCGATAGTGAGGGGACGAAAAAGGCCGGCGTTCGGGCGCTGTTAAAACCCCCGGACGATTTCGCGTGGGCGGGGCAAAAGTTCCTCGCGGGAGAGCTGGGGCTGGGGAAAAGCGCCGATCTTGTCCACAGCGGCCACCCGCCGGTGGCCTGGAACCCAGGAAAAATGTGGCTTCGCGGCCACACCCTTGGACTCATGTCGCAGGTTTGGCCTGAATCGCCTAAAAAGGCAGCAACTGCCATGGCTTTCAACTTGTCGCTCTGCCTCTCGCGTGTTGAATTTTGGCCATAATAATTCAGGTGTGTGACACCGGATTGATGTTTCCAGTCGTGTTCTCATTCTTCGAGGCCGCCCGCGAACGTCAGACCTCAAGTCCCGCACCGTCACGACGGGAAGGGGCTGAATCATGAAGAAGCTTACGATCGCGGCAGTCGCTGCGTTTGCACTCGCGACCGGGGTCGCTTCGGCGGCCGATATCGTCACCAAAGGTCCGAGGCCAGTTGTCGTGCCGGATCCTCCGGCGTGGGATCTCGCCTTCGGGTCGGCGGTCACCAACGACTACATCTTCCGCGGCGTCACGCAATCGAACCACAAGCCTGCGGTCGCGGCGTATTTCGAGCCGCGCTACAACTTCAACAAGGACCACCAGCTCTACGCCGGCATCGGTGGCGCAAGCATCAGCTTTCCCAACCGCGCCGCGGCTGAGGTCGACTTCTACGCCGGCTACCGGCCGACGTTTGGCAAACTCGCGTTCGATTTCGGCGCTTGGTATTACTACTATCCGGGCGGCCAGTGCTTCTCCGCCATTGCCAACGGCAACACCTTTGACTGCTCGCCGAGTGGCGGCGCCGCGTTCCAGGCCCTGCCGAACGGCAATGCGATCAAGAAGGACCTGAGCTTCTACGAGATCTACGGCAAGGTGAACTGGAGCGTTACCGACAACTTCGTGCTCGGCGCCTACGCCTACTACTCTCCGTCGGTGCTGAACTCCGGCGCCAATGGCGTGTTCTACGGCGGCACCGCCAAGTACACTTGGGCGGCCTGGTCGAACGGCGTGCAGCCCTACATCTCCGCCGAAGTCGGCCGCTGGAGCTTGGGCACCAGCGACTCGTTCTACGGCCTCCCCGGTACGAATTTCGCCGGCGGCATTCCCTACGCGGACTACACCACGTGGAATGCGGGCTTCGGCTGGACCTGGAAGGTATTCACGGTTGATCTGCGCTACATCGACACCAACCTGAACAAGGGCAACTGCAACGCCTTCACCAGCGACCAAACAGCCGGCATCCCAGGCACGACCGCGAACATCACGCCGATCAATCCGACCGGCGTGGGCTCGAACTGGTGCAGCGGCGTGTTCACCGCCCGCCTCTCGGCCGACCTGACGATCAACAGCAACCTGAAGTAAGTTTCAGCAAGTCCCAACCTGTTACGGGCGGTAGCCATCCGGCTGCCGCCCGCTTCTTTTGTGTCGACACTTGGCCCGGCGTGCTGGCGTCTTATTCGTTCGGCTTGAGCGCCATCTCGCGCACCCGATAGCGGCCGTCGTCGCGCTCGAGCGTGAACCGCCGGCGGTGGAACGCGCCGAGCGTGGAGTGGTGACCGATCGAAACGACCGTCGCCTGCGGCAGCCGCTCCTGGATGAGCCGGTAGAGCGCCGCCTCCGAAGGCTCGTCGAGCGAGGCCGTGGCCTCGTCGAGGAAGAGGAAATCGGGCTTTTGCAGGAGCGCACGGGCGATGCCGAGGCGTTGCTGCTCGCCGAGCGAAAGCATGCGATTCCAGTGCGCTTCCTCGTCGAGCCGATGCGCCAGGGTGGGCAGGCCAACGGCGCTGATTGCTTCCGCCATCTGCTCGCGATCATAGTGGTTCAGTTCCGCCGGATAGGTGACCGCCGCGGCCAGTGTGCCGACCGGGAAATACGGCCGCTGCGGCAGCATCATCAGGTGCGCATCCTTAGGCACCACGACCCGGCCCGAGCCGAACGGCCAGATGCCGGCGATCGCCCGGAACAGTGTCGATTTGCCGGCGCCCGACGGTCCGGTGATCAGCACGGCCTCGCCGCGCGGCATCTTGACGTGATTGGACGCCACGAGCGGCGTGCCGGCCGGCAGGTTCACCGCAACATCGTCAAGCTCGATCGTACGCCCATCTCCCCCGGCCTGGACTTCGATCACCGGCGGCGTATGCGCTGCGGCGCGCGCCGCCATCACCGCCAGGCCAAATCCATCCAGGCGCTGGATGACGGACCGCCACTCCGCCAGCGAGCGATATACGTTGATGAAGAACGAAAGCGAATTTTGCACGCTGTTGAAGGCGGAAGCGGTTTGCATTAGTCCGCCGAGCTGCATCTTGCCGGCGAAATACGCGGGACTGACCACAACATATGGAAACACGATCGAGGCCTGCGCATAGGCCGCCGTGAAGAATGTCAGCCGCTTGGTGCGCGTCATGATCAGCATCCAGTTCGCCACCACGCGCCTGAAACGGTCCACCAGCCGGTCGGTTTCCGCAGGCTCGCCTTTGAGCAGCGCGATCTGCTCGGAATTCTCGCGCACGCGCACGAGATTGAAGCGGAAGTCGGCCTCGAACCGCTGTTGATTGAAATTGAGCGTGACCAGCGGCCAACCGATCAGATGCGTGAAGTATGTCCCGATCACCGCATAGATCAGCGCGGCCCACACCAGGTAGCCTGGGATATTCCACTCGCCGCCGAATATGTTCAGGGGCGCCGCGACCGAAAGCGTCCAAAGGATGACGACGAACGAGCCGAGCGTCACCAGCGCGCTGAGCAGCCCGATGCTGATGGTGAGCGTGCGCTCGACGAACATCTGGATGTCCTCGGCGATGCGCTGATCGGGGTTGTCGGCGGCGTCGCCGAGAAGCTGCATGCGATAGTGGTTGGCGCCGTCGAGCCAGTTGCCGAGATAGGCCTTGGTCATCCACTGCCGCCAGCGGATCTGGAGCCACTGGTTGAGATAGACCTGATAGACCGCGAGTAAAATGTAGGCAGCCGCGAGCAGGGAGAAGAACAGCAGTTCGCTCACGAACGCGTCCCAGTTGCGGTCCTGCAGCGCGTTGTAGAACCGGTTATTCCATTGGTTGAGCATCACGTTGATGGCGACGAGCGACAGCTCGGTGGCGATCACGGCGGCCAGCAGCGCTCGGCCGGTCAGACGCTCCTCGGAATAGAAATACGGGGAGGCCAGCCGCCAGATGGTGGCGAGCGTCGAGGCAATGCCTTTCACGGGTAATCTCCTATGGGACAGCTAACGGTCTGAGACTTAGGTCTTAGACGTGGGCCGCGTCGGGCCGGACCTGCGGCGATTCGGCCCCGGCAATCACATGCTAAATAGGCTCAATCGGGCCGCTTCGGGAGGCCCACGGGCTTGTGAAACACGACCAAGACGGTAAAACTATCGCCCAACTCCAGTGGAATAAGAAGCTGCCGCTGGAGGTTTGTGAATTCACCGGGCAGCGGTCAACGCGGCCCCAAAATCGACCCTGGGAGGGGACGACCCCATGAGCACTAAATCAGACTCGAAGACCGCCACCCGCCGCAAGTTCTTGCTGGCGGCCGGCGCGACCACCGCCGCAGCCGTGACTGCCCCGAGCGTCGTCAAGGCGCAGGGCGCAACCAGCATGCGCTGGCAGAGCACGTGGCCGTCGAAGGACATTTTCCACGAATACGCGAATGACTTCGCCAAGAAGGTCAACGACATGACCGGCGGCGATCTCAAGATCGAAGTGCTGCCCGCCGGCGCCGTGGTGCCCGCGTTCCAATTGCTCGATGCGGTCTCCAAGGGCGTGCTCGACGGCGGTCACGGCGTGCTCGTCTATCACTACGGCAAGCAGAACGCCCTGGCGCTGTGGGGCTCCGGCCCCGGCTACGGCATGGACGCCAACATGCTGCTGTCCTGGCACAAGTACGGCGGCGGCAAGGAACTGCTCAACGAGATTTTCACCTCGATCGGCGCCAACGTCGTGTCGTTCCCGTATGGGCCGATGCCGACCCAGCCGCTTGGCTGGTACAAGAAGCCGATCACCAAGGTTGACGACTTCAAGGGCCTCAAGTTCCGGACCGTCGGCATCTCGATCGACGTGTTCTCTGGCATGGGTGCCGCGGTCAACGCGCTACCCGGCGGCGAAATCGTTGCGGCGATGGACCGCGGCCTGCTCGACGCGGCAGAGTTCAACAATGCGTCGTCGGACCGCATCCTTGGCTTTGCCGACGTCTCCAAGGTTTTGATGCAGCAGAGTTATCATCAGAACGCCGAACAGTTCGAGATTTCGTTCAACAAGACGAAATTCGATGCGCTGCCGGCCAAGATGAAGGCGATCATCGAGAACGCTGTCGAAGCCGCCTCGCAGGACATGTCGTGGAAGGCGGTCGATCGCTACTCGAAGGATTACATCGAGCTGCAGACCAAGGACAACGTCAAGGTCTACAAGACGCCTGACGCGGTTCTCAAGCGCCAGCTCGAAATCTTCGACGAGGTTGCGAAGAAGAAGGCGGCAGAGAATCCGCTGTTCAAGAAGATCGCCGAGTCGCAGCTCGCCTTCGCTAAGCGGGCGGTGCAGTGGGAACAAGACACGGTGGTCAACCGCAAGATGGCGTTCGACCACTACTTCGGCCCGAACGCGAAGAAGCCAATCTGACGGCTCGTTAAACAGGCAAGGCACCATTCCGCGGGGCGACGGAATGGTGCCTTGTTGTTATCAAGACCGCCGCAATGGGAGCGGTAATAAATGAACGTCCAAGGCGTCCTTCATACCATCGATGGCATTAGCACCTGGGTCGGCAAGGCGTTCGCCTGGCTGATGGTCGTGCTGATGATCGTCGTCTGCGTCGAAGTCTTCAAACGGTACTTCCTGAACGCGCCCACCGCCTGGATCTTCGATGCCGAGAATATGCTCTACGGCACGTGCTTCATGCTGGGCGGTGCCTACACGTTGGCGCAGAACGCGCATGTGCGCGGCGACTTCCTCTACAGTTCGATGCGGCCCCGCACGCAAGCGGGCCTCGACTTCGTGCTTTACATCGTGTTTTTCATCCCCGGCATCGCCGCGCTGATCTATTCCGGCTGGGTCTTCGCCGTTGAATCCTGGACCATCAACGAGCATTCGAACGTAACCGCGAACGGCCCGCCGGTCTGGCAATTCAAGTTCATGATCCCGCTCGCGGGCGCCATGGTGATGCTCCAGGGGATTGCAGAAATTATTCGTTGCGTCGTCTGTTTGCAAACCGGCGTGTGGCCGAGTCGGCTCAAGGATGTTGCGGAGACGGATGTCATCGAAGAGCAATTGGCGCACAGCGAATTTGTCGACGAGGAGTCGCGCAAGATAGCGATCGAGCGCGCCAAGCAAATCGATGAGGTCGCGCGCCAGCGCGGCATGGGCGGAGATCTGCAGAAATGAGCGATCCCGCCCTCGGGCTCTTAATGCTTTGCCTCATCGTGGTCGTGATCATGATGGGCTTTCCGACGGCCTTCACGTTGATGGGCCTCGGTATGTTTTTCGGTTACATCGCGTTTTACGCGCCCCATCAGATGTTCACCGACAATCAGGTGTTCGACCTGATGGTCCAGCGCACCTACGGTGCGATGACCAACGACGTTCTCGTTTCCATTCCGCTGTTCGTGCTCATGGGCTACGTGATGGAGCGCGGCGCGCTGGTCGATAAGATGTTCTATTCGATCCAGCTCGCGTTCCGAAACGTGCCGGCCTCGCTCGCGGTCGCGACGCTGATCGTGTGCACGTTTTGGGGCATTGCATCCGGTCTGGTGGGTGCGGTGGTGGTGCTGATGGGCGTCATTGCGTTCAACCCGATGCTGCGCGCCGGCTACGACGTCAAGCTTGCCGCTGGCGTCATCACCGCTGGCGGCACGCTCGGCATTCTCATTCCGCCGTCAGTCATGATCATCGTCTACGCGGCGGTGGCCGGGCAATCGGTCGTAAAGCTCTACGCGGCGGCGATGTTCCCGGGGTTCTTCCTATCGTTTCTTTATCTCATCTACATCATCAGCTGGGCGATGATTAACCCGAAGATTGCCCCACCGCTGCCGGAAGCTCAGAGGAAGGTCCCGGTGGCGGATTGGCTGCGGAAATTCGAGGCGGCCTATTCACGCAATGTATTTGTCGGGCTTGCTTCGGCTCTGGTTTCGCCGTCACGCGCGCTGGCGATTGAAACCGACAAAGGCCGCGTTACTTACGGAACGCTGCTCAAGAACTTCGGCTACTCTTTGGTGCCGTTCGCTATCGTCGGTGGCACGCTCTTGCTTGCTTGGTGGTACGTGGTCATCCACCCGCAGGTGGGTCCCGAAGCAGCGATCGAGGGAGTGCAGCAGCTCGGAACGCCGGGGCTCGCGCCGAAGGCCCCATCGCCCGCTGATCTGGGCCCGCCGCAGGCTTTCTATTGGTGGTTTGGGGCAATCGTATTGGTCTGCCTGTTTTTTCAGGTTCGCTATTATTCACGGCTCACCGCCGATCGGCTTGAGGTCATCAAGCTTCTGTCGACGTCGATCATGCCGCTTGGGCTTCTCACCGTTGTTGTGCTGGGCGTCATCCTGTTCGGCATCACGACCGCGACCGAGTCCGCCGGCGTCGGCGCCGCGGGCGCGTTCCTGCTGGCATTCCAGGCCAGGACGCTCGACTGGAAGCGCACCAAGGAGGCGGTGTTCCTGACGGCGAAGACGACGGCGATGGTCTGCTGGCTGTTTGTCGGCTCGGCGCTGTTCTCAGGGGTGTTTGCGATCCTGGGCGGGCAGGCGTTGGTCGAGCACTGGGTGCTGTCGCTGAACATGTCGCCGATCCAGTTCATGATCCTGTCGCAGGCGATCATCTTCATTCTCGGCTGGCCGCTTGAATGGACCGAGATCATCGTGATCTTCGTTCCAATCTTCCTGCCGCTGCTCAAGCACTTCAGCATTGACCCGGTGCTGTGGGGCGTTCTGGTGTTCGTGAACCTGCAGGCTGCGTTCTTGTCGCCGCCGGTGGCGATGTCGGCGTTCTATCTCAAAGGCGTTGCACCCAAGCACGTCACGTTGAATCAGATTTTCTCCGGCATGATGCCCTATATGCTGATCGTCATTCTCTGCATGGTCATCATGTACATCTGGCCGGGCATGACGCTCTGGCTGCCGAATTATCTCTACGGCGGGTAATGGGCCGTCTTTTTCTATGCTGTTGAGCCGGCCGAATGCGAAACGTTCCGGCCGGCCAATTCTTTGCGCCGGAGCATCGAGCGATATAAATAGATATGGGTCCTCGAATCACCGGTGGAGCGACAAGGTGATCGCCGAGCATTCCAAGGAGCCGTTCTTCGCCAAGGTCATTGCCTCGCAGAAAATGTGGATGAAGCGCATCCAGCCTTATCTTGTGGCCAACAACCTGGGTTCCGCCGAGCTTGCGGCGGCGTATAGACATTTCCTCGGTTAGCGGAGCAGCGGGTTGGCGATGACGGGACGGAAATGGCGTTGGTGTATCGCGTTGTGTGCGCTGGTCGGTGCGATGGCCCCAGGTCTCGCGCAACAGGACGAGTTTCCCTTCGACGGCGAGCTCATCCTTGACGTTCGGCCGATGCCGGGCTCCAAGCGCATCCCCAACATGGACATCGACGCCAAAGGGATGATCGCCGTGGAGATGTGGTGCAACCGCGTCGAAGGTCAGGTCGTGGTGGCGGGCGATACCATCACCGTGATGACCGGCCAGCCGACCGACCGAACGTGCCCGCCGGAGCAGGCGCGCGGCGATGCCGACTTTCTCGAGGCATTGAACGCTGTGACGAGCTGGCGGCGGGAGGGCGATCTTGTGCGGCTGATCGGTCCCAAGACGTTGCGGTTTCGGGTGCCGACGAACTGAGCAGATAACCGGATATCCTTGTAATCGACCGATAGAAATGCCGATAAAACAGGCAAAGCGGCTTGCTCGCCCCTGAAATTGGGCGACAATACCCCCGATTGAATTGGCGTGGTCCTTGCAGAAAACGGCAGGGCAAACGGGGGAGAATCGCCATGAAACGTCGCGACATCTTGAAATCCGGGCTGGTGCTGGCTGGGACCACGGCACTGGCCGCACCGGCCATCGCGCAATCTGCGCCCACTATCCGCTGGCGGCTGACGTCCAGCTTCCCGAAGAGCCTCGATACGATCTACGGCGGCGGCGAGTTCTTCGCCGATCGCGTCAGCAAGCTGACCGACGGCAAATTCAATATCCGCGTGTTCGCAGCCGGCGATCTCGTGCCGGCGTTCCAGGCGCTCGACGCCGTGCAGCAGGGCACCGTCGAAATCTGCCACACCGCGACCTACTATTATGTCGGCAAGGATTTCACGATGGGCTTCGGCACGGCGCTGCCGTTCGGGCTCACCACGCGCCAGCAGAACGCCTGGATGTATCACGGCGGCGGCATCGATACGCTCAACGCCTTCTTCAAGGAGTACGGCGTCATCGCGTTCCCGGCTGGCAACACCGGAGCGCAGATGGGCGGCTGGTTCCGAAATCCGGTGAACACGCTCGCCGACTTCAAGGGGCTGAAGATGCGCATCCCTGGCCTCGGCGGCCAGGTGATGGCGCGGATCGGCGCAGTGCCGCAAGCGCTGCCCGGCGGTGACATCTATCCGGCGCTGGAGCGCGGCGCAATCGACGCCACCGAGTGGGTCGGTCCCTACGACGACGAGAAGCTCGGCTTCTACAAGATTGCAAAGAACTACTACTACCCGGGCTGGTGGGAGCCGTGCTCGATGTACCACGTCATGATCAACCAGGGGAAATGGGACTCGCTACCCAAGCCCTATCAGGAGGCGATCATCAGCGCGGCGCGCGAGACCAATCTCGACATGGTGGCGGAGTACGATGCCAAGAACCGGCAGGCGTTGATCCGGCTGAAGGCCGCGGGCGTTCAGTTCCACAAGTTCTCCGATGACATCATGCAGGGCTCCTACAAGGCGGCGTCCGAGATGTATGACGAAGAAGCCGCCAAGAACCCCAAGTTCAAGAAGATCTACGACGAGTGGAAGGTGTTCCGCGCCGAGGAGGCTGCCTGGTTTGCGCTCTCCGAGTTGGCCATGGACGCGTTCCTGTCGTCAAAGCTGTAAGGCCAGAGAGCGCATTCCGGGTTCATGCGCCGCCTTCTTGCCTTTGCGGAAATTGTCGACCGGCTGACCGAATCTCTCGGTCAGTGGCTGAAATGGCTCGTGTTGTTCTCAAGCGTCATCAGCGCGTTCAACGCGCTGATGCGCTACACCATCCACTACAGCTCGAACGCCTGGCTGGAAATCCAGTGGTACATGTTCGGCGCGATGTTCCTGCTCGCGGCAGGCTACGCGCTCAAGCATGAGGAACACGTCCGCGTCGACGTGTTCTTCAGCAAGATGACGCCGAAGCAGCAGGCCTGGCTCGATGTATTCGGCGGCATACTGTTTCTCATGCCGATGGCGCTCATCATCGCCTGGCTGTCGATCCCGATGGTGGTCAACTCTATCAAAAGCTGGGAGCATTCGTCTGATCCTGGCGGCCTGCTGCGCTGGCCGATCAAGATCATGATCCCGCTCGGCTTCCTCTTTCTTGCCGTGCAGGGCGTTGCCGAGATCATCAAGAAATATGCGGTGGCCACAGGATTGCGCGAGCCAGGCAAGCATTACGAACGGCCCGTGCAATGATGCTGTCCTTCGAGGTTATGGCCCCGCTGATGTTCGCGGGACTCATTCTGGTCCTACTGATCGGATATCCCGTCGCGTTTTCGCTCTCCGCCGTTGGCCTCGGCTTCGGCGCATTGGCGATTTATCTCGGCCATTTCGACTTCGTGCTGCTGCAGGCGCTGCCGGAACGCATCTATGGTATCGCCGGCAACCAGTTGCTGCTGTCGATCCCATTCTTCACCTTCATGGGCGCGATCCTCGAACGATGCGGCCTCGCCGAGGACCTGCTCGACACCATGGGGCAATTGTTCGGGCCGATGCGCGGCGGGCTCGCCTATTCGGTCATCCTGGTGGGGGCGCTCTTGGGTGCCATCACCGGCACCGTTGCGGCTTCGGTCATCGCCATGGGGCTCATTTCGCTGCCGGTGATGTCGCGTTACGGCTACGATCCGCGGGTTGCCACCGGCGTCATCGCGGCGTCTGGCACGATCACTCAGATCATTCCGCCGTCGCTGGTGCTGGTGGTCCTGGCCGACGCGATGGGCAAGTCGGTCGGCGACATGTACGCCGGGGCCTTCATCCCAAGCTTCATTCTCGTCGGCCTGTTCTGCGGCTGGATTTTCATCGTCAGCATCATCTGGCCCGAGAAGGTGCCGGCACTGCCCAAGGAGGTGCGGACCGCGAGCGTCGGCGTGCTGTTCGTGCGCTGCATGGTCTCGATGGTGCCGTCGCTGGTGCTGATCTTCATGGTGCTCGGAACGATCTTGGTCGGCCTTGCGACCCCGACCGAGGGCGGCGCGATGGGCGCGGTCGGTGCGTTGGCGCTGGCGATCCTGCATCGCCGCCTTACCTGGGACCTGCTCAAGCAGGGCATGGACACCACGCTCAAGCTCACCACCATGGTGATGTTCATTCTGGTCGGCTCGACCGTGTTCAGCCTGACGTTCCGCGGCGTCGACGGTGACCTGTGGATCGAGGGCATGCTGAGCAATCTGCCCGGCGGCGTCGTCGGCTTCCTGGTCTTCGTCAACGTCTTCGTGTTCTTTCTGGCGTTCTTCCTCGACTACTTCGAGATCGCCTTCATCATCATTCCGCTGCTCGCGCCGGTCGCGGCGAAGATGGGCATCGACCTGATCTGGTTTGGCGTGCTGATCGGCGTCAACATGCAGACCTCATTCATGCATCCGCCCTTCGGGTTTGCGCTGTTCTATCTGCGGTCGGTCGCGCCACCCTCGATCAAGAGCTCGGACATTCTGTTGGGCTCGATCCCCTGGGTCATCATCATGGTGCTCATGGTGATTCTGGTGATCCTGTTCCCAGGCATGGTATCGCTCAGCATCCAGATTTTTGGGCGCTTCTAGTTTTTCTGTCGCGGGTGTTAGCATGCCCCGCATGTCATCGATCACCCGGCGCGATTTTCTCAACGGCGCGGCTTTGACGATCGCTGCCGGGCTGACTCCGGCGGCGCAGATTGCGGCGCAGCCAAGCCGCTACCCGCCCGCCTTGATGGGCCTGCGCGGCCAACATGAAGGCTCGTTCGAGGCGGCCCATGCGCTCGCGCGCGAGGGTAGGCGCCTTCCTATCGAGCGCACCCCGATCGAGGAAACTTACGACCTCGTCGTGGTCGGCGGCGGAATCAGCGGGCTTGCGGCGGCATGGTTCTACCGGCGCGCCAGGCCACCGGCCCGTATCCTGGTGCTCGACAACCACGACGATTTCGGCGGCCATGCCAAACGCAACGAATTCACCCTCGATGGCCGCGGCATCATCGGCTACGGCGGCAGCCAGTCGCTGCAATCGCCAAATTGGCTCTACAGCCCCGTCGCCAAGGGTCTGCTGCACGAACTTGGCATCGACATCACGAGGTTCGAGACGGCCTTCGAGCGCGATCTCTATCCGTCACTTGGGCTATCCCGCGGCCTCTTTTTCAATCGCGAGGCGTTCGGGCGCGACGTGCTGGTGACCGGCGAGCCAGGGAGCGGCGAAGGCAACGCGCGGCCCAACGCCAAGCCGCTCGGCCAGTTCGTGTCGGATTTCCCGATTTCGGATGCCGGTAAGGCCCAGATCGTCGCACTTTACAGCGGTGTCAGCGATCCCCTGACCGGTAAATCGCAGGACGATAAGCGCGCGATCCTGAAGCGCACCAG
This sequence comes from uncultured Alphaproteobacteria bacterium, assembly GCA_963842645.1. GTDB lineage: Bacteria > Pseudomonadota > Alphaproteobacteria > Rhizobiales > Xanthobacteraceae > Z2-YC6860. Next base: position 130,976 of record CAWJGY010000012.1, read on the forward strand.
CTATCGCGACTACCTGACGAAAATCTGCGGCTGCAGCGAGGAGGTGGCGAACTGCTTTCAGGGACGCCCGCTCGGCTTCTTCGGACTAGGCGCCGACGCGGTGCCGGCCGCCGACGCGCGCGATCTCGGCTATCCGGGATTTTCTGGCCTGAAGCTCACAAGCGATACCAGCCCGGCTTGGCAGGAGCCCTACATTTATCATTTTCCTGACGGCAACGCGTCGATTGCGCGCCTTCTTGTCCGCTCGCTCATCCCAGGCGCGGCGCCGGGCAAGACCATGGACGACATCGTGCCGGCAGCGTTCGACTACGGAGCGCTCGACCGTAGCGATCAGCCGGTTCGCATCCGCCTCGATTCAACTTGTGTGGAGGTCAACCGGAATGGGGACAAGGTGCATGTCGCCTACATTCGCGACGGCTCGCTTCGTCGTGTCGATGCGCGTCATGCGGTGCTCGCCTGCTTCCACATGATGATCCCGCATATCGCCCCGGAATTGCCGGCGCCGCAGCGCGCGGCGCTTGCAAGGAACGTCAAGACGCCGATCTGCTACACCAACGTATTGGTACGGAATTGGCGTGCGTTTGCAAATCTCAAGGTCAATTCGATCGCGGCGCCAATGGGATTTCACCACCAGGTGTCGCTCGATTTTCCGGTCAGCCTCGGCGGCTATCGCCACGTGCGCGACCCATCCGAGCCAATGCTGCTGCATCTCGTCCACGTGCCCGGCGCGCCGAACCAGGGCCTTGACGCGCGCGCCCAGTTTCGTATCGGGCAGGGCAAGCTTTACGCGATGACATTCGCGGACTTCGAGGATCGCATTCGCGACGACTTGGATCGCATGCTCGGACCGGGCGGATTTTCCAGCGCACGCGATATTGCAGCGATCACCGTCAACCGCTGGCCGCACGGCTACAGCTACGTGGCCAACTCGCTCTACGATCCGGACGACTACGAGGGCTCGGTCCTCAAGATCGCGCGGCAGCCATTCGGGCCTGTGGCGATCGCCAACACCGACGCCGGTGGCGACGCCTGGGTGCACTACGCCATCGATCAGGCCGACCGCGCGGTCAAGGAACTGGTGGGATAGCGGACCATAGAAAAAGGCCCGGCTTTTGGCCGGGCCTTTCGGATTTTACCTATGCGGCAAGCTTACATCATGCCGCCCATTCCGCCCATGCCGCCCATTCCACCACCGCCCGGAGGCATCATCGGCGCCGGCTCCTTCGGCGTTTCGGCGACCATGGCTTCCGTGGTCACCAGCAGGCCCGCGACCGAAGCCGCATCCTGAAGTGCCCGCCGCACGACCTTGGCCGGATCGACGATGCCTTTTTCGATGAGGTCGACGTACTCGTCGCTCGAAGCATCGTAGCCGAAGGTCTCGGATTTCGATTCCATGATCTTGCCGACCACGATCGAGCCCTCGACGCCAGAATTCTCGGCGATTTGCCGCGCCGGCGCTTCGATGGCCTTCATCACGATGTTGATGCCGGCCTGAACGTCGGCATTGTCGCTGGTGAGCTTGCCGACCGCCTTCTTGGCGCGGAGGAGTGCAGTGCCGCCGCCCGGGACGATGCCCTCTTCCACCGCGGCGCGGGTGGCGTTGAGCGCGTCCTCGACACGATCCTTCTTCTCCTTGACCTCGACCTCGGTGGCGCCGCCGACCTTGATCACGGCCACGCCGCCCGCGAGCTTGGCGAGCCGCTCCTGCAGCTTCTCCTTGTCGTAGTCCGAGGTGGTTTCCTCGATCTGCGCCTTGATTTGGGCGACGCGCGCTTCGATGTCCTTCCTCTTGCCGGCGCCGTCGACGATCGTGGTCTTTTCCTTCTCGATCACGACCTTCTTGGCGCGGCCGAGCATCGCCAGGGTGACACTCTCAAGCTTGATGCCGAGGTCTTCCGAGATGAGCTGGCCGCCACTGAGGATCGCGATGTCCTCGAGCATCGCCTTGCGGCGATCGCCGAAGCCCGGAGCCTTTACAGCCGCGACCTTGAGGCCGCCGCGCAGCTTGTTGACGACGAGCGTGGCAATGGCCTCGCCCTCGACATCCTCCGAGATGATCACGAGCGGCTTGCCCGATTGGACCACCGCTTCGAGCAGCGGCAGCATTGATTGCAGGCCGGACAGCTTCTTCTCGTGCAGGAGGATGTAAGCGTCCTCAAGCTCAGCGATCATCTTCTCGGCGTTGGTGATGAAGTAGGGCGAGATGTAGCCCCGGTCGAACTGCATGCCCTCGACGATTTCGACTTCGGTGTCGAGCGACTTTGCCTCTTCGACCGTGATGACGCCCTCGTTGCCGACCTTCTGCATTGCGTCGGCGATCATCTTGCCGATGTGCTTGTCGCCGTTCGACGAGATGGTGCCGACTTGGGCGACCTCGGCGGATGAACCGACCTTTTTGGCGCGCTTCTCGATGTCCTTGATCACGGCGGAAACCGCGATATCGATGCCGCGCTTGAGATCCATCGGGTTCATGCCGGCTGCAACCGACTTGGCGCCCTCCTTGACGATCGCGGCGGCGAGCACGGTCGCAGTGGTGGTGCCGTCACCAGCGTTGTCGTTGGTCTTCTGGGCGACTTCGCGCACCATCTGCGCGCCCATGTTCTCGAACTTGTCCTCGAGTTCGATCTCCTTGGCGACGGTGACGCCGTCCTTGGTGATGCGCGGCGCGCCGAACGACTTGTCGATCACGACGTTGCGGCCCTTGGGGCCGAGTGTGACCTTCACCGCGTTGGCGAGCGTCTCGACACCGCGCAGCATCCTGTCGCGCGCGTCGCCGGAAAACCTGACGTCTTTGGCAGCCATTTCAATTCACTCCTGAAAATTTTCGGTTGGTCGACTTCAGGCGATCACGCCCATGATGTCGGATTCCTTCATGATCAGGAGATCCTCACCATCAAGCTTCACCTCGGTGCCCGACCACTTGCCGAACAGCACGCGGTCGCCGGCCTTCACGCCCATCTGGACGATCTTGCCGCTCTCGTCGCGGCCGCCAGGGCCGACGGCGACGATCTCGCCTTGGGAGGGTTTCTCCTTGACGGTGTCGGGGATGATGATGCCACCGGCGGACTTCTCTTCGGCGTCGATACGCTTGACCACCACACGGTCGTGTAGGGGACGGAACTTGAGCTTGGCCATGCTTTCCCTCGTCAGCGCGTGAGCGCAAAGTGAATCGAAAACCCAGATAGAATAAGCACTTAGCACTCAAGACCAATGAGTGCCAAGTGCCAGCCGGGGAAATAAGGCGTTGTACCTGGAGTGTCAAGTCGCCCGGGCCACGGGCGAAGAGGCTTTGGCGGGGGTACTGGTGCGGCTAGAATAAGGGGGTTGGCCGAGCACGATTAGAAACTGGTTAATTTGCACTGGTTAGATTGAGCACCGAGTCGGGCTCGCGGCTGCGCCGCTCCAGGCCCAAGTTGCAGAGTAGGATCTAGTATGCGTCATGACCCAAAGCCGCTCCGCCTTGTCACGCTGACTGTCCTCGCTGCCGGCTTGTTGCTGGGTGGTTGCAGCAACAATAGCCTGCCGAGCTTCAGCGGCGGCAGCGCTGACACACCGCCACCGCCGGCGGGTGCCGCCGCGATGCCTTCCAAATACGCGTCGGAGGAATTCGTCGGCCGCTGGGGCTTCACCTCCTACGGAAAAGAAGCGGATCGGGCGCGGACCATCAACACGGCGCGAGGGCTGTGCAGGTCGCCTTACGTGATCGCCAAGGGGCCGGGCGGGGGCGTCATGATGCATCTGGCCGACGAACGCCAGCCGAGTGAACTGCGCCTCAAGGGCAGCCCGAGCGGCAAGAACTATATCGGGCCGGATGGTGAGGTCGGCGTCGGGCAGGATCGCGAGATCGTCTCCTTTGATGGCCGGGTGCTGGTCACGCGCTACGTCGATCCCGACGCCGCCAACCGGTACGGCAACATGGTCTACGTGCGCTGCGCGCCAAAGGCGTAGTATCGTCGGCTGGGCGTGTGGCGGTCACGATCTGGCACAATCCCAAGTGCGCGGCCTCGCGCAAGGTCCTGGCGTCGATTCGCGCCAAGGGCGTCGAGCCCAATATCGTCGAATACCTCAAGGAACCGCCCAGCGCGGCCGAAATCAGAGCCGCGCTCAAGGAGATGGGGATAGGGCCGCGCGATCTCTTGCGCCGGCGCGGCACCCCCTATGATGATTTGGGGCTCGACGAGCCAAAATGGACGGACCCTGAACTGATTGCGGTCATGGCCAAGCATCCTCTCCTGATCGAGCGTCCGGTGGTACGGACGCGCAAGGGCACCCGCCTTTGCCGGCCGCCGGAGCGGCTGAAAGATATTTTATAAATCTGTTTTTCCAGCGTGGTTCTTCAGTGTTTGCGACGCCTTTAGCAGAAAGCGAGGTCGCTCATGTTGCGTTGGTTCCACGCGCTGATGCCCAAGGAAGAGCGCTTCTTCGAGTTGTTCGCGCAGCATTCGCATGCGGTTGTTGCAGGTGCCGTGGCGCTCCGCGCCATGCTCGAAGGCGGCGACGCCATCGCCCGCAACTACCAGACGGTGATGGACCGCGAGCACGACGCCGACAACGTTACGCGAGAGGTGCTGATCGCGGTGCGGCGTACCTTCATCACACCGTTCGATCGCGGCAACATCCGCGACCTGATCACCTCGATGGATAATTCCATCGACCAGATGCAGAAGACCGCCAAATCGATTCGTTTATTCGACGTGACCGCCTTCACGCCGCAGATGAAGGACATGGCGGATGCCATCGTCAAATGCGCGGAACTGGTGCAGGAAGGCGTTCCGCTGCTCAAGTCGATCGGCGCCGAGGCCGGCCACATCAGCGATCTCACCGCGCAGATTTCATCGCTTGAAGGCAAGGCGGATGAGATGCACGACAAGGGCCTGCACGATCTCTACCGGGCCAACGCTTCGGGTGGAAATGCGCTAGCCTTCTTCGTGGGCAACGAGGTTTACGACCATCTCGAGAAGGTCGTTGACCGTTTCGACGACGTCGCCAATGTGATGCACGGCATCGTTATCGAGCACGTGTAGCAGGCGCGCAGGAACACAATGGACGTTGGGCTCGCACTGCCGCTGCTGGTGGCGCTGATCGTCGTCGCGCTGGCGTTCGATTTTCTCAATGGACTGCACGATGCGGCAAATTCCATTGCCACCATCGTTTCCACTCGCGTCCTCCGCCCGCAGTACGCGGTGGCCTGGGCGGCATTCTTCAATTTCATTGCATTCTTGTTTTTCGGCCTGCATGTCGCCGAGACGATCGGTCGCGGCATCGTGGACTCGGCGATCATCGATCCGCGCGTGGTGTTCGGCGCGCTGATGGGTGCGATCAGTTGGAACCTGATCACCTGGTATTTCGGCATCCCGTCATCGAGTTCGCATGCGCTGATCGGCGGACTGCTTGGAGCCGGCATAGCCAAGGGTGGCGTCGGCGTCATCGTCTGGGATGGCGTCATCAAGACCACCCTGGCGATTGCGGGCTCGCCGCTGACGGGTTTCTTTCTCGCGCTCTTGTTGATGCTGATTGTGTCCTGGCTTTTCGTGCGGTCCACGCCATTCGCGGTCGACCGCTTGTTTCGCGGCCTGCAGTTCGTCTCAGCCTCGTTCTACTCCCTCGGTCACGGCGGCAACGACGCGCAGAAGACGATGGGAATCATTGCGGTCCTGCTCTACTCACAGGGTTACCTTGGAAGCAGCTTCCATGTGCCGTTCTGGGTGGTGATTTCTTGCCAAGCGATGATGGGGCTCGGCACCTTGTTCGGGGGCTGGCGGATCGTAAAGACCATGGGATCGAAGATCACGCGCCTCACGCCGATGCAGGGATTTTGCGCGGAAACCGGTGGTTCGATTACGCTGTTTGCCGCGACTTGGTTCGGCATACCGGTTTCCACGACGCACACCATAACGGGTTGCATCATCGGCGTTGGCGCGGCGAAGCGGTTGTCCGCAGTCCGCTGGAGCGTCGCAAAGCGTATCGTTTATGCTTGGATCATCACGGTCCCGGCGTCCGGGCTGATTGCCGCGTTGTGCTATCTTGGGGTCGGCCTGTTCGGCTGAAGGGCGCGACTGTTTACGCGCGCAAAAAAATTGAAGCCCCGGACCGGAAGGTGCGGGGCTTCAAGTTTGCTGTGCGTTGTTTTTATTAGAAGCGGTAGTTCACGCCTGCTCGTACCACGTTGAGGCTGAGGTCGACGTTGGTCGCCGTGCCGCAAGCCACGGCGCTGCACGTCGTGTCGCCTAAGTCGGCATAGAGATATTCGAGCTTGGCTGTCCAGTTGCCGGCGATTACGCCTTCGATGCCGGCGCCGATGGCCCAACCCACGTTGGTGGAGCTCGACCCGGCAAATCCGGTGCGGTTGGCTTCGACGTCGCCGAACGCGGCGCCGCCGGTGAAGTACGGCAGAAACCGATCAAAGGCGTAACCGACGCGGCCGCGCGCAGTGCCGAACCAGTTGTTTCTGGTCTGGCAGTTGAGAGCGCCACAGGCGCTGCTGTCCTTGATGTTGGTCCAGTCGACGTCGCCTTCGAGGCCGAACACCCACGGGCTGCCGGCGCCCTGCCAGTTGTAGCCGGCGGTACCGCCGATCATGCCGCCCGATGGTCTGTTGCTGACGGCGACGCCATTCCAGTCGGAATCACCCCAGGCGCCGCCGCCGTTGATGCCCAGGTAGAAGCCGGTCCAGTTGTATTGCGCCACGTAAGCCGGCGCCCTGTACGGCGCTGAGCCGCGCGGAAGATCTGCGGCCGAAGCCGGCATCGCGGCCGCGAGGGCCAGAAAACCGAAACCTGCAACAAGAGAACGCTTCATCACTCCACTCCTCCAAAATCAAAGTTGACGCAAAGTATTCGACAGCAGCAAAAAGTCTAGTGCGGGGAAGACACACCGGTATTGTTAATAAACTGTAGCCTGGAGAAGGCCTGGAAATACTGATGATTTACCGCATGTGCCGAAATTTTACTGTATTTTTACCATAAGTATGGTCAAGGAACACTGAATGAATATTTGTCAGGCCTGTGTTCTAAATGCGCACAGCCTCGGACGGTTCGTCGGGGGCTTTGCGTTGAGACGGTCGATGGCGCGATCAGAACCGATAGTTCACGCCGGCGCGCACTTCATCGGCACGGAACCCCATGCGCGTGGGCAGTGAGCAAGTCACTGGGCCGCAATTCGTGTCGCCAAGGTCCACGTGGAGATATTCGACCTTTGCAGTCCAGTTACCAGCCAGCGCGGCCTCGATGCCGGCCCCGGCTGCCCGGCCTTGGTGCTATTGACGCCGGTGAAACCAACCTGGCTTGCCTTGAACGCGGCACCGTCTGTGACATAGGGCATCACGCGATCCCAGGCGTAGCCGAGGCGACCGCGTGCAGCCAGGTATTCTTGGTCTGGCAACCGGTCGGGCAGGTGACGCTGGTGAAGGTGCCCTTGATGTTGGTCCAGTCGATGTCGCCTTCGAGGCCGAACACCCACGGACTGCCCAGGGCTTGCCAGTTGTAGCCGATGGTCCCGCCGACCATCACGCCAGAAGGATCAGCGTTGTTGGCATAGCCGCTCCAGCGGGAGCTGCCCCAGGCGTAGCCGCCGTTGATACCGAGGTAGAGACCGGTCCAGTTGTAGGCGACCGGCACAAAACCCGCGGGCGCCCGCGGCAGGTCGGCCGCCACAGCGGCGGTGGCGCCGAAAGCAAAGCACACTCATAGTCGTGAGGAGGAGTACGCGACGCATACCCACCTCCCATTGTTCGTTCCCAACTGGCGAGCAAAGGCGACCAAAGTGGGGATGGTCCCTGGAACTTCGGGGGGTGCCTCCAAAAATCTTTGAGGCGATGGCGATGTGATTTGCAGGCCACACGTGGCAAAACTGGCTTTGCCAAAGTCGGTGGTACCGCTCAGGAGCGGTAATTCACGCCGATGCGGAGCGAGTTTGACTGGATGCCGTGATTGAGACCGTCAAGGATAAAGGAACTGCTGCTCAGATCGACGTAGAGGTATTCTGCTCTGGCCGTCCAGTTTCCCGTCAGCGCGACCTCCATCCCGAGGCCGCCGGCCCAGCCGGCGCTGGTGTGCGATTCCGACACGTTGGTCAGCGTGTTTTGCATCTTCAAGGTGCCGTAGGCCAACCCGACGGTCCCGTAGACCAGCACGTTGCTCATCGCTATTCCGGCGCGAGCGCGCAACGTTCCGAACCAAGGGTTGGAGAATTTCCACGACGCGAACCTGTCGTCGGCATCCGTCGCTTGCAGGTCTGTTTCACCGCCGAACACAAACTGACCGTGCTGCACGTTGTAACCGGCCTGCACGCCACCGGCGACACCCGACGGATTGGCGGTGTTGTTATTGATGCCGCCCCGCTGATAGCCGACGTTGGCGCCGACATACGGCCCTCGCCACATGGTCTGGGCGTGCGCGGCGCTCGATGCCAGAACGAAGGCAGCGAGCGCGGCCGCGATCACGATCCTTGGCATCGCAATAATCATGGAGGAATTATCGCGAATTCTATCTTAAGCGTCGGTGAATCGGTAACAATGCCGGGGCCTTAACACTAAGGATCGGTGTATTTGCGAACTCGGGCATTGGAAATTATTTAACCATGCGCCGCAGCGGCTTATTTCGAGCACGCGACACACAAGGACCCCGGCATGGCCGGCCGTGACAAGGACGTCGATCCGGCAAGCGAGCTCGTCGAGGAAGACGAAGAGCAGGCGCTGCCCGATAGCGAAGAGCTGGAGCTTGACGCCGAGTACGCGCGCGGACCGCTGGCAGCCGGCCGCGCCGCGCTGCTCCGCCATGCCAAACTTGCCCCGTCCGCGCCCGGCGTGTACCGGATGCTCGACGGCGAGGGTGAGGTTCTTTACGTCGGTAAGGCCAAGAACATCCGTAAGAGGATCACCTCTTACACGCGAGCAACCGGCCACGACACGCGCATCGAGCGGGTGATCGGCCAGACCGCCACGGTGGAGTTCGTCACCACCGCGACCGAGACCGAGGCGCTGCTGCTCGAGGCCAACCTGATCAAGCGGCTCCGACCGCGCTTCAACGTGCTGTTGCGCGACGACAAGTCGTTTCCCTACATCCTGATCACCGAGGATCATTGGGCGCCGCAGATCCTCAAGCACCGCGGCGCGCGCTCGCGCAAAGGCAGCTATTTCGGGCCGTTCGCCTCGGTGTGGGCGGTCAACCGCACCATCACGGCGCTGCAGCGCGCGTTCCTGCTCCGCTCCTGTTCGGATGGGTTCTTCGAGAGCCGCACGCGGCCCTGCCTCTTGCACCAGATCAAGCGCTGCTCGGCGCCTTGCACCAATGAGATCGATTTCGCCGAATACGCCGAGCTCGTTCGCGAGGCCAACGCATTCCTCTCCGGCAAGAGCCAGGCGGTGCGCGACGAGCTGTCGGGCGCGATGGAGAAGGCCTCCACCGAACTCGATTTCGAACGCGCGGCGATCTACCGCGACCGGCTCGCCGCACTCTCGGCAACGCAATCGACGCAAGGCATCAATCCGCGCAGCACCGAGGAGGCTGACGTGTTCGCCATCCATCAGGAGGGCGGCTTCAGCGGCATCGAGGTGTTCTTCTTCCGCACAGGGCAGAACTGGGGCAACCGCGCCTATTTCCCCAAGGCCGACCGCACACTGGGCCCAGGCGAGGTGCTGGGTGAGTTCCTCGCGCAGTTCTACGACGACAAGCCCTGTCCTTCGTTGATCCTCTTGTCGCACGACATCCTGGAGTGCCACCTGCTGGCGGAGGCGCTGAGTGTCAAAAGCGGCCGCAAGGTCGAAATCTCCGTCCCGCAGCGTGGCGAGAAGAAGGAGTTGGTGGCGCACGCGCTGGTCAACGCGCGCGAGGCGCTGGGCCGAAAACTGGCCGACACCTCATCGCAGCAGAAGCTGCTCAAGGGGCTGGCCGGTGCGTTCGATTTGCCGCGGGTTCCGAAGCGGATCGAGGTCTACGACAACAGCCATATTCAAGGCTCGAACGCGGTCGGCGCGATGATCGTCGCCGGTCCGGAGGGCTTTCGAAAAAACCAGTATCGCAAGTTCAACATCCGATCGGCCGAGCTCACGCCGGGCGATGACTTCGGCATGATGCGCGAGATGCTGGAGCGTCGCTTCAAGCGGCTGATGACCGAAGCCCCGCGCGCCGGGGCCGAGGCGGCAACCGCGATGCTTGGCATCGCGCCAGGGGATGGTGATGATCTTGAACCCGACTCGCCGTGGCCCGATCTGGTGCTGATCGACGGCGGGCAGGGCCAGCTCAATGCAGCGCGCGCGGCGCTGGCCGCGCTTGGCGTCACCGACGTGCCGATGATCGGCGTTGCCAAGGGCCCGGATCGCGATGCCGGCAATGAGACCTTTTATCTGGCCGACAAGCCGGCGGTGAAACTGCCGCCGCGCGATCCGCTGCTCTATTTCATTCAGCGCTTGCGCGACGAGGCGCATCGCTTCGCCATCGGCTCGCACCGCACGCGGCGGAAGAAGGACATCCGCGAGGCCGGCTTGCAGGAAATCCCAGGCATCGGCCCGACGCGCAAGCGCGCGCTGCTGCACCATTTCGGCACGTTGAAAGCAATCGAGCGCGCTTCGCTCAACGATCTTGCGCAAGTACCGGGCATCAACGAAGAGACCGCCCGCAAGATCCACGACTTCTTCCACGAAACAGCCAGCCGATAATCCGCCACCTCACTGGACGCCGCTTCGATTACGCGGTCGAATGATGCCCGAAAGCCATGGGGTGCATTCATGCTTGACTACGTGATCCGCAACGCGCGCGTGCCGGGAGCTGCCAACGGCGGCGCCGTCGATATCGGATTCTCCAAAGGAAAAATCGCAGCAATCGAACCGAAGCTCCAGGCGGATTCGCCCTCCTATGATGCGCAAGGCTGCCTGTGCTGCGGCGGGCTGGTCGAGACCCACATCCACCTCGACAAGTCGCGCATCATCGACCGCTGCACGCCTGAGCCTTCGCGAGACAACCCGAACCACATGATGCGGGTGGCGGCGGTGAAGCCGGGCTTCACGGTCGAAGACATTTACAACCGCGCCAAGGTCACCCTGGAGAACTGCATCAAGCAGGGCACCACGCGCATCCGCACCCACGCCGAGATCGACATGCCGGTGGGCACCAAATGCATCGAGGCGCTGAAGATGCTGCAGAAGGAATATGCCTGGGCGGTCGATCTCGAAATCTGCGCGTTCGCGCAGGAGGGTCTCGCCAAAGTGCCCGAGGCCGACAAGGCGCTGGTGCAGGCGATCGAAATGGGCGCAACGTCAATCGGCGGCGCGCCCAACTACGACACCGATCATTCCGGTCATATCAACCGCGTGTTCGAACTGGCGCGGAAGTACGACATCCACGTCGACCTGCATATCGACTCGGGCCACGACCCGGCGACGATGGACAACATGCTCGTTGCGGATCTGACGGAGAAATACAAATACGGCGGGCGTGTCGCCATGGGCCACATGACAAAGGTAGCTGCGCTGCCGCCGGACAAGCAAAAGGACATCGCCAAGCGGCTGGCTGACGTCGGCGCGGCGGTGACGGTGCTGCCGGCGACCGACCTGTTCGTGCTGGCGCGCCACCGGGATTATGACGTGCCGCGCTGCATCACCGATGCGAACCTGTTTGCCGAGCACGGCTGCAACTGCTCGATCTCGACGAACAACATCCTCAACCCGTTCACGCCGTTCGGCGATTGCTCGCTGATCCGCATGGCCAACATGCACGCCAACGTGCTCCAGGTCAGCCAGCCGGACCGGCTCACCGAACTCTTTTCAATGATCAGCGATCGCTCGGCCCGGCTGATCAATGCGAAAGACTACGGCGTCAAGGTCGGCAGCCAGGCGGAGGTCACAGTGATCGATGCCAAATCCCCGGCCGAGGCGGTGGCGATCAACGCGCCGGTGCTGGCGGTGTTCAAACGCGGCCGGCAGACCGTGAGCCGCCCGCGCGCCGAATTGGTAAGGCTGCAGTAGCCGTGTCCATCGCAATGCATGGTGCGCGCTCTCGGGATGAAGGGCCGAAAGGGTAGTAGCGAAAGAGGGGCCCTGAGGGCCTTGCATGCACTATCGTACATGAATTATAGTGCATGTTATGTCGAATACCATCGACACCCCAGAAACCCTGAGCGTCACCGGCCGCGCTGACGCTGCCTTTGCCGGCGACATCGGCCGAATGGTGCGGCTTGGCCGTGCCAAGCGCGGCATGTCACGCCGGCAGCTCGCGCAAGAATCCGGCACGTCGGAGCGCTATCTCGCGCAAATCGAAAGCGGGGCGGGCAATCCATCCGTCCTGGTGATGCGTTCGATCGCAGACGCGCTGGAAATACCATTGTTCGAAATGCTGCCGCAGACCGGCGGCCTGTCCGCCCCCTATGCCCGCATCATCGACCTCTTAGGGCGTGCGCCGCCGGGCGATCTGTCGGCGATTGCCAACTTGATCGAGCGCCGGATCGATGGCGCCGCCGCGACCGACCGCGGCCGGCGGATTGCGCTGGTCGGACTGCGCGGCGCCGGCAAATCCACGCTGGGCAAGCTTCTGGCCGACAAGCTTGGCGTGCCGTTCATCGAGCTCAACCGCATGGTCGAGCAGGAGTACGGCGCCAGTATGCCGTTGCTGATCGAGATGTCCGGCGTCGCCACCTTCAAGCGTCATGAACGCACCTGCCTCGAGCGCGTTATCTCCGAGAACGAGGCGGCGGTAATCGCGACGGCCGGCGGGATCGTCTCAAATCCCGAGACTTACGGCCTGCTGCTTCGCCGCACCCATACGGTCTGGGTCAGCGCGCAGCCCGAGGAGCACATGAGCCGGGTGATGAAGCAGGGCGATTTTCGGCCGATGGCCCGCAACCGCGAGGCGATGGCCGATCTCCACGCCATCTTGGAGGCGCGCCGCGTCGACTACGCGCGCGCCGAAGCGACGCTCGATACGTCGGGCGCGCCGGTTCAGCAAAGTCTCGCGAAGTTGCAAAAGGTTGTAGCGCCCTGGTTGAAAGGCTGAGTGATGGCTGACGCTGAACGCAAATTGTCGAACGGCACAGGGCGTGTGGACTTTGCCACCGAGCCGTCGCGCTACCGTCATTGGAAGCTTTCGATCGAGGGCGACATTGCCGTGCTCTTGATGGACGTCGATGAGAATTCGCCGCTGTTCGAGGGCTATCAGCTCAAATTGAATTCCTACGATCTCGGCGTGGATATCGAACTTGCGGATGTGTTGGAGCGGCTCCGTTTCGAGCACCCGCAAGTCCGCGTCATTCTCTTGCGCTCGGGCAAGCCGCGGGTGTTCTGCGCCGGCGCCAACATCCGCATGCTGGCGGGCGCGACCCACGCCCACAAGGTCAATTTCTGCAAGTTCACCAACGAGACCCGCAACGCCATCGAGGACGCCAGCGAGTTTTCCGGCCAGCGCATGATCTGCGTCGTCACCGGCTCCTGCGCCGGTGGCGGCTACGAATTGGCACTCGCGGCCGACCACATCATCCTGACCGACGACGGCTCATCCACCGTATCGCTTCCGGAATTGCCGCTGCTCGCGGTGCTGCCGGGCACGGGCGGGCTCACCCGCATCACCGACAAGCGCAAGGTTCGCCGCGACCACGCCGACGTGTTCTGCACGACGGAGGAGGGCGTCAAGGGCAAGCGCGCGGTGGATTGGCGGTTGGTCGATGAGGTGGTGTCTAACACCAAGCTCGACGAGATCGTCAAGGAGCGGGCGCGCGAGTTCGCCGCCAAATCCGATCGTCCGAAGGACGCCAAGGGCATCTCGCTCAAGCCCCTCAAACGCCTGCGCTCGGCGGACGGCGTGGAATACAGCGCGGTGTCGGTCGAACTCTCGCGCGCTGAACGGTTGGCGACGATCACATTGCGTGGCCCTGAGGGCGCGCCGCCAAAATCCACCGATGAGATGGTGGCGCAGGGCGCACAGTTTTGGCCGCTGCGGCTTGCCCGCGAGCTTGACGACGCCATCCTCGATATTCGCAACAACGAGTTCGATACCGCGGTGATCGTGTTCAAGTCGGAAGGCGATCCCGAGGCCGTCCTGGCCTACGACCATTTCCTGCAGGCCAATGCCAAGCACTGGCTCACTCGCGAGATAGTGCTGAAATGGAAGCGCGTGCTCAAACGCGTCGATCTCACCTCGCGCTCGCTGGTGACCTTGATCGAGCCGGGCTCCTGCTTCGCCGGCACGCTCGTCGAGCTCATCTTCGCCGCCGACCGCTCCTACATGCTGGTCGGCCAGATGGAGGGCGACAACCGTCCGCCGGCCACGATCATCCTTGGCGATGCGAATACCTCTGGCAGCCTCCCGATGAGCAACGGTCTCACGCGGCTCGCCACGCGGTTTCTCGGTGAGCCGCAATCGCTCGAAAATGCCAGCAAAGCGATCGGGCAGAAGCTCGACGCCGAGAAGGCATCCGAGATCGGCCTTGTCACCTTCGCGCTCGATGACATCGACTGGGAGGACGAAATCCGCGTCTTCCTCGAAGAGCGCGCAAGCTTCTCGCCTGACGGGCTGACCGGCATGGAGGCGAACCTTCGCTTCGGCGGCCCGGAGACGATGGAAACGAAAATCTTCGCGAGGCTGACCGCCTGGCAGAACTGGATCTTCCAGCGCCCCAACGCCGTCGGCGAAGAGGGCGCGCTGCGGCGCTACGGCACCGGCCAGAAGGCCGTGTTCGACACTAAGAGAGTTTGAGGGAGCGTGCGATGACGGACATTATCAACGTCGACTATCGCGAAAAGATTCCAAACAACGTCAACCTCACCGAGGATCGCCGCGTCTTGAAGGCGCTCGAAGGCTGGCACCCGGGCTATCTCGACTGGTGGAAGGACATGGGGCCCGAGGGCTTCCAGGAATCGCTGGTCTATCTGCGGACCGCGGTGTCGGTCGATCCCAAAGGCTGGGCCAAGTTCGATTACATCAAGATGCCGGAGTACCGCTGGGGCATTCTGCTGGCGCCGCCGGAGGAAAACCGCAAAATCCCATTTGGCGCGCACCTTGGCGAGCCGGTGTGGCAGGACGTTCCGGGCGAGTACCGCGCCATGCTCCGCCGCCTCGTCGTCATCCAGGGCGACACGGAGCCCGCTTCCGTCGAGCAGCAGCGCCATCTCGGCAAGACCGCGCCGTCGCTCTACGATATGCGCAACTTGTTCCAGATCAACGTCGAGGAGGGCCGCCACCTCTGGGCGATGGTCTATCTGCTGCACAAGTATTTCGGCCGCGACGGCCGCGACGAGGCCGACGACATGTTGCGCCGCCGCTCCGGCAGCGTCGACGCGCCGCGCATGCTCGGCGCCTTCAACGAGAAGACGCCGGACTGGCTGTCGCTGTTCATGTTCACCTTCTTCACCGACCGAGACGGCAAGATGCAGCTCGAATCGCTGGCGCAATCGGGTTTCGATCCACTGTCGCGCACCTGCCGTTTTATGCTGACGGAGGAAGCGCACCACATGTTCGTTGGCGAAACCGGCATCGGCCGAGTTCGTGCAGCGCACCTCCGAGGCGATGAAGGCGGCTGGCGTCGAGGATGCCAACGACGTCGAGAAGGTGCGGGCACTTGGCGTGGTCGACCTGCCGACCATCCAGAAGAAGCTCAATCTGCACTACACGCTGTCGCTCGATCTGTTCGGCTCCGAAGTCTCGACCAACGCGGCGAACGCTTACAATGCGGGACTGAAGGGCCGCTTCCGCGAAACGTCGATCGACGACGACCATCAGCTCGAAAACGATCTCTATCCGGTGCTAAAGTTCGTCGACGGCCAGATCAAATTGGTCGACGAACCGGCCCTGACCGCGCTGAACATGCGGCTGCGTGACGACTACACGCGCGACTGCGCCAAGGGCATCGAGCGCTTCAACAAGATCATTGAGCGCATCGGCATCGATTTCCGTCTGGCGCTGCCGCATGTCGCGTTCCACCGCGACATCGGCGAATTCAAGGACGTGCAGGCGACGCCCGGGGGCGTGCTGATTGATCAGGCGACCTGGGCCAAGGAGAAGGACAAGTGGCTGCCGTCGGTGGCCGACGGCGAGTTCATCGCGTCGCTGATGAAGCCAGTGAGCGAGCCCGGCCAGTTCGCCTCATGGATCGCGCCGCCCAAGGTCGGCATCGACAACCGGCCGGGCGACTTCGAATACGTCAAGCTCGCCGCCTGAGCAGAGGACCTAAGGCATAGACCGCCCGCGACCGACTGCGATATCGTGCCTCGCATGGGCCATGCGCGCGAGCTGCGCGACCAGAGCCCGCGATCGGGGAGGCGCCAATGACAATCGTGCGGCTTGCTATGGCTTTGCTGGCGCTGCTTGGCGCGGCAGATGGCGCGGCGCAGGCGCAGAACTATCCATCGCGGCCGGTGAAATTGGTCGTGCCCTATGCGCCGGGCGGGCCGAACGACATTATTGCCCGCATTCTGGCGCAGAAGCTCACCGAGTCGCTTGGTGGAACGTTCGTCGTCGAGAACCTGCCCGGCGGCGGCAGCTCGATCGGCACGGGCAGTGCCGCGAACGCGCCGGGCGACGGCTACACACTGCTCGTGGCGAATCAGGATCTGATCATTCAGCCGATCATTCGCTCCAAGGTGCCGTACGATCCATTCAATAGCTTCACGCCGTTGTCGACGGTGGTGACGTCGCCTGAGACGATCACCGTTCATCCGTCGGTGCCGGCGAACAGCGTCAAGGAGCTGATCGCGCTGCTCAAGGCCAATCCCGGCAAATACAGCTACGCCAGCCCCGGCTATGGCACCATGCCGCATATCGCGGTCACTTGGCTGTTCAAGCTAGAAAATGGCATCGACCTGACCCACGTGCCATTCCAAGGCGCAGCGCCGGCCGTTCAATCGGTGCTGGGCGGACAGACACCGGTATTTCATATGGTGTTGCCGGTGGTCGCGCCGCACATCAAGGCTGGCACCATCCGCGCGCTGGCGGTGACCGACACCAAGCGCTCGCCGATGTTGCCGGACGTCCAGACCATCGGCGAGGCCGGCTATCCCGGTCATGAGCTCGGATTTTGGATGGGTGTCTATACCGGAGCGGGCACGCCGAAGGCGGTTGTCGACGTTCTCCAAGCGCAAGTGGCCCGCATCGTTGCGCTCCCCGACGTTAAGGAACGCATCGCCACCATGGGCTTCACGCCAGCCACCAGCACGTCCGAGCAACTCACCGTGCACATGAAAGCGGAAACCGACAAGTGGTCGAAGATCATCCGCGACGCCAACATCAAGATCGAATGATCGCTGCCGCCGTCCGATGCCGCGTCGCCCATGAAATCCGTGCCTGTGCTGATTGCCGGCGGCGGTCCCGTCGGCATGACGCTCGCGTGCGAGCTGGCGCGTTGCGGTATCCCCTGCATGCTGGTCGAGCGCAACGCCGGCACCACGCGCTATCCCAAGATGGACATCACCAATGCGCGCAGCATGGAGCTGTTCCGGCGGCTCGGCCTCGTCGATGCGCTGCGCGCTGTCGCGGTGCCCGTAGGTAACAATTTCGACGTTTCCTGGATCACCTCGCTCAGCGGCCACGAGCTGCATCGATTCCGCTATCCGAGCGTCACCGAATGGCGGCGGCTCATTCGCGAGCGCAACGACGGCAGTATGCCGGGCGAGGCGCCGATGCGGGTCTCGCAGGTGGAGATCGAGCCGGTGCTGCAGCGCGCGGTAACCGCGCTGCCGGGCGTCGATGCGCGCTGGGGCATTGGACTGGAGGACCTGTCGCAGGACGCCGAGGGCGTGACGGCGACGCTGCGCGCTTCCGACGGCGCGGTGGAGCAGGTCCGCTGCCAATATCTGGCTGGTTGCGACGGCGGCACCAGCCAGGTGCGGCATTGCCTGGACATCCCGCTCGATGGCCAGGCCCGCGTCATGGATCGCTTTCTGATCCACTTTCGCTCGACCGCGCTCGACACTTTGCAGCCGTTCGGCGTGGCATGGCACTATCAATCGCCCAAAGGCACGCTGATCGCGCAGAACGATCGCGACATCTGGACCTTTCAGGCGCGCTTTCCGCAGGACGTCGCGCCCGACGCGGTCGATGCGGGCGCCATGCTACGCGATTTCGCCGGCCGCGATTTCGACCACGAGATACTTCTTACCAGCGCCTGGACGCCACACCTGCTGGTCGCCGAACGCTACGGCACGGGCCGGGTGTTTCTCGCCGGCGATGCCGCGCACCAATATATTCCGACCGGCGGCTACGGGATGAACACCGGCATCGGCGACGCCTGCGACCTCGGCTGGAAACTCGCCGCGGTGCTGCGCGGCTTTGCCGGGCCGGCGCTGCTTCAGTCCTATGAGGCCGAGCGCCGCCCGGTCGGCCTGCGCAACCGCGAGGCATCGGCGCGTCACAGCCAGGTCCGGCGCGACATCGCCGCGGTCTATCGCGATGGGCTCGTAGCGCCCGGCCCGAATGGCAACACGGCGCGACGCGACACCGGTCGGCGGATCGCAGCGCTCGGCAATGCCGAGAACGAAAGCTACGGCATCGAATACGGTTACGCCTATCGTGACTCGCCCGCGATCTGTTCGGACCCTGCTGCGGATATCCCGAGCGATCCGCTGCGTTACGTGCCGAGCACCGCGCCGGGCGTGCGGCTGCCGAGCGTGCTGTTGCGCGACGGCACGTCGATCTATGACCGGCTGGGGACCTGGCTCACCCTGGTCTGCGCCGGCACGGTGCCCAGCACTGCGCTCGCGGCGGCTGCCGCGCGGCGCGGCATGCCGCTCGACGTGCTGCGTGTCGATGAACCCGAGCTCGTTGCGGTTTACGGCCGTGGACTACTGCTGGTGCGGCCGGACCAGCACATCGCCTGGCGCGGCGCTGCCTGCGATGACAGCCGCGAAGCGGACGCCGTCATCGCGCGGGTGTTGGGTTTCGCGGACCGTTAGAGCGCCTTGCGCCTTGCCGCCTCGATCGCCTGCCAGACGCGATAGGGCGTGCATGGCGTGTCGATGTGGCGGATGCCATAGACCGACAGCGCGTCGACGATGGCATTGACGCCGGCCGAGAGCGAGCCGACCGTGCCGGCTTCGCCCGCGCCCTTGACGCCAAGAGGATTGGTCGGCGTCGGCACGGGATTGTCCTCGATCGTCACCGAGCAGAAGTTCTCCGCGCGCGGCATGGCGTAGTCCATGAACGAGCCGGCGATCACCTGGCCGGTCTGCGGATCATAGGCCTTGTCCTCCATCAGCACCTGGCCCAGGCCCTGCGCGATGCCGCCCATGATCTGGCCCTTCACCAGCATCGGATTGATGACGGTGCCGACGTCATCAACCACGGCGTAGCCGACGAGCTCC
This sequence comes from uncultured Alphaproteobacteria bacterium, assembly GCA_963842645.1. Classification (GTDB taxonomy): domain Bacteria; phylum Pseudomonadota; class Alphaproteobacteria; order Rhizobiales; family Xanthobacteraceae; genus Z2-YC6860. The sequence goes on from CAWJGY010000012.1 coordinate 150,252, forward strand.
GTCGCGCCGGTCTCCGTATCGATTTCGACCTCGCAGACGTGGGCGCCGTTTGGGAAGTTGCCACTGGTCGCGCGGTAGGTCGCGGTCTCGTAGAGGCCCGGCTCCATGCCTTTCGGCAGCTTGCCGAGATCGAACGCCGCCTTCGCCACGTCGTGGATGCCGATGCCGCGATCTGTGCCAGCGATGGCGAACCGGCCGTCCTTGAATTCCATGTCCGTGTCAGCTGCTTCCAGGAGGTGGGCGGCGATCTTCTTGCCCTTCGCGATCACCTTCTCGGCGACCATGACGATGGCGCCGCCGCTCATGGTGGTCGAGCGCGAGCCGCCGGTGCCCATGCCGAAGGCGACCGCGTCGGTGTCGCCCTGGATGAACTTGACCTGCTCGGGATCGACGCCGAGTCTGCTGACCAGCATCTGAGTCTGGATCGTGTTGTGGCCCTGGCCGTGCGATATCGAGCCGGTGACGAAGGTCATGCCGCCGAGCGGATCGAAGCGGATCTCGGCGGTTTCGATGGTCGGGTCAGCGGCCTGCTCGATGGTGTTGGAGATGCCGATGCCACGCAGCTTGCCGCGCTTCGCGGCTTCCTTGCGCCGCGCCTCGAAGCCGTTCCAGTCGCCGAGCGTCATGGCGCGGTCCATGTTCTCCTCGAACCGCCCGCTGTCGTAGGTGAAGGTGAGCGGCGTCTTGTACGGCATCGCCTGCGGCGAAATGGTGTTGCGCCGCCGCAGTTCCGCCGGATCGATCTTCATCTCATCGGCGGCGATGTCGATCAGCCGCTCGATCATGTAGGACGCCTCGGGGCGGCCGGCGCCGCGATAGGGCGAGGTGCAGTGCGTGTTGGTGAGCATGCCGGAGATCGCGACGTGCAGCGCCGGCGTCGTATAGACGCCGCAGACCGTGCCGATATTGACCACCGGCGGCATCGCGCCGCGAAACGACACGTAGGCGCCGAGGTTGCCGAAGCTGCGGATGCGCACGCCAAGGAACTTGCCGTCCTTGTCGAGGGCGAGCGCGGCATCGACGATGTTGTCGCGCGCGTCGTCATCGCTGATGTGGGCCTCGTTCCGGGTGCAGGTCCATTTTACGGCACGGCCGGCCCGCTTCGCGGCCCAGAGCAACAGGATAATTTCAGGATAGATCGAGCCGCGCAGCCCATAGGAGCCGCCGATGTCGCCGGTAATCAGCCGAAGCTGCGCCTCCGGAATCTTCATTGTGGTTTCGGCGATGGCGTTGCGAAACAGCCACGGCCGCTGGAAGCCGCAATTCAGCGTGTAGCGTCCAGTTCCGTTGTCATATTCGCCGGTGACACCGCGCGGCTCCAATGTGTTGGCGGTGACGCGGTTGATGACCAGGCGCTGTTCGATCACATGGGCTGCGCTCGCGAAGGCGGCGTCGGTCTTGGCCTTGTCGCCGGCCTGGTAGAAATAGGCCTCGTTGTTCGGGCAATCGTCGTAGAGCTGCGGTGCGCCTTTCTCGAACGCCTCGAGCGCCGAGACGACGGCAGGGCGTGGCGCGTAGTCGATCTCGACGTGCTCGGCGGCATCGCGGGCAAGTTCCAGCGTGTCGGCGACCACAACCGCCACGGGGTAGCCGACATGCAGAACGCGATCGATCGCGATCGCCGGCCGGTGCGGCAGGTACATCGGGCTGCCGTCGCGCCGCTTATAGGGCGCCATCGACGGCATCGTACCGAACCCATCGGCCTCGTAGTCTTTGCCGGTCAGCACGACATGGACGCCCGGCATTTGCAGCGCTGCGCGGGTATCGATGTTCTTGATATCGGCGTGGGCGTGCGGCGAGCGCACGATCGCGGCGTGAAACTGATCCGACAGCTTGAGGTCGTCGAAATAGCGGCCGCGCCCCGTCAGCAGGCGAGGGTCCTCGCGCCGCCGCACCGATTGACCGATCGAGAATGCACCCATGGAAGCTCCGTTGTGGCCGTCAGTCTAGCCGGCAATCGCTGCGCCGCGCCACGTCCTAGGAATTTGGCCTGGAAGGCCCTAGCATCCGCGCAAACAAGTCAATAGGGACGGGAATGCCATGCGGATCGCTGTACGGAAATTTGCGGCCATGGTTCGAGACGCGGTCCTGAGGACCGCTCCTTACCATGAGGCCCGGATGGGTTGCGACGCGCCAGCCTCTGACCTCATCCTGAGGAGCGCGCGTCTCGAAGGATGGCCGCGAGTTGTCATCGTTGCTCTTGCCTTGCTATTTTCTGCCAACCTGGCCCGCGCCCAGACCGACGAATATCCAAGCCGCACCGTTACTTTCATTTGCCCGTTCCCGGCCGGCGGCGGCACCGACATCCTGGTACGGCTGTTGGCGGCCGAGTTGCAGGACAAGCTCAAGCGCCCGGTCATCGTCGACAACCGGGTCGGCGCCGGCACGCTGATCGCCGCGAGCGCCGTCGCGAAATCGCCGCCGGACGGCTACACGTTGTTTCTGGCTCCGGTGACCACGCTCGCCATTGGTCCAGCGATCTACAGGAAGCTCCCCTATGACACTGTGAAGGACTTCGCGCCGGTCGGCCTCGTCGGTTCGGCTCAGTTTGCTCTCATCGCCAATCCGAACATCGGCGCGCCGACGCTGCCGGACCTGATCGCTCTGGTGAAAAGCAAAAACGGCCAGATGAGCTACGGAACTTCGGGCGCCTCGACGCCGCACCATCTGTTGATGGAAATGTTCCTCCATCAGATTGGCGCCAAAGCGCAACACGTGCCCTATCGCGGCAGTGTGCCGGCGATGACCGATGTCATCTCCGGGCAGATCCCTTTCATGATGGTCGACCTCGCGGTGGCGATGGGTGCGATCGCGGAAGGCAAGCTCAAGGTTTATGGCGTCACCTCGCCCAACCGCATCAAGGCGATGCCCGATCTGCCGACCATTGCGGAAGCGGGTTTGCCGGGCTACGGCACGAACGGGTGGTTCTCGGTGGTGGTGGCGGCCGGCACGCCGCGGTCGATCATCGACAAGCTCAACGGCATCCTGATGCCGTATCTCACGCGGCCGGACGTGCAGGACAGGCTCAACGCGCTGGCGATCACGCCGCTCACCAGCACGCCCGAGGAGCTTGAAAAGTACATTCCGGTTGAGATCGCCAAGTGGGCGAAGGTGGTCAAGGACGCCGGCATCGAGCCGCAGTAGTTACTTGCGCCTAATCCAGCCGCTGGATCTTCGCCTGCTCGATTACCTTGGCGAAGCGCACAAGCTCGGCTTTGAACAACGCGTCGAACTCCTCCGGCGTGTTGCCGATCGGATCCTGGCCCATGCCGAGAATGCGCTCCCGGGCCTCAGGCGCAGCCAACGCCGCGGCGACAGACTTTTGGATCGTCATGACGATCTCGCGCGGCGTGCCGATCGGCGCGAACAGTCCGTTCCAGCTCCGCGTTTCAAGTCCGGAAACCCCTGCTTCCGCGATGGTCGGCACGTCGGGCAGCACTGGCGAGCGCGTCGTGCCGGTGACGCCGAGCGGGCGGATCAGGCCGTTCTTGATAAACGGCAGCCCGGTCGATTGCGGCACGACGGCGAGCTGAATTTCGCCGCCGACCAGCGCCGCATTGACCGGAGCGTCGCCGCGGTAGGGGATGTGCACGACATCGATTCCGGCCGAGTGCTTGAAGACCTCCATCGCAAGATGGAGCGGCGCGCCAAGCCCGCTGGAGCCGTAGTTGAGCCCGCCGGGCTTCGACTTGGCCAGCGCGATGACCTCGGCGATCGAATTGACCGGCAGCTTCGGGCTTGCCACCAGCACGAAGGTTGTCGCCAGGACCTGGCTGACCGCCGTAAAATCCTTCACGGCGTCGTAGGGTACGGTGCGGTAGAGCGCCGGAGTGATCGCGTGGCCACTGGTCGTCAGCAGCAGCGTGTAGCCGTCGGGCGGCGATTTCGCGACCGTGTCGGCGCCAAGGTTGCCGCCGGCACCGGTGCGATTTTCCACGATGACCGCCTGACCGAGATGGTCCGGCATCTTGGCCGCGATGATCCGCGCGACGGTGTCGACCGCGCCGCCGGCCGCGAATGGCACCACGATGCGGATCGGGCGATTGGGGTAGCCCTGGGCCAGCGCGTGGCTTGCGAATGCGCAGGCGGCAACGACAAGCGCCACGAAGGTAGAGAGGCGGGGCATCACGGATTTCATTTCAATCCAGCTTCGGAATCTTCGCCAGCTCGATGGCCTTGGCGAAGCGCGCGATGTCAGACTTGAAGGTGGCGGCGAACGCCTCGGGCGGGTCGCCGATCGGCTCCTGGCCGGTCGAAACCAGGCGCTCGCGCACCTGCGGATCGGCAAGCGCCTTGGCGAGTGCTTGCTGAATCGCCAGCACGATATCGGGCGGCGTGCCGGCCGCCACGAACATCGCGTTCCAGCTTCCGACCTCGAAGCCCTTGATACCCTGCTCCAGCATCGTCGGAACGTTGGGCAAAGCGTCCTGCCGCTTGGTCCCGGTGACGCCGAGCCCGCGAATCTGATTGCTCTGGACGTTGGCGATGCCGTTCGCCTGCGGCAGGAACGCCAGATGAATGTCGCCGGCCATGAGCGCGGTCACCATCTGCGCGTCGCCTCGATAGGGAATGTGCACCAGATCGATGCCCGCCGCGGTTTTGAACATCTCGGCAAAAATGTGCAGCGACGAGCCGGGGCCGCTCGATCCGTAGTTCAAGGTGCCGGGCTTTTCCTTGGCAAGCGGGATCAATTCGCGCAGATCGTTGGCCGGGTGCTTAGGTGTCCCGCCGATCACGAATTGCGTCGCGATCACCATCGACACCGGCACGAAGTCCTTCACCGGGTCGAACGGCAGCTTATTGTAGAGCGAGGAGGCGCTCGACATCGCACTCGAGTGCAGCAGGATGGTGTAGCCATCGGGCGGCGACTTCGCGACGAGGTCGGCGCCGAGGTTCCCGCCGGCGCCCGGGCGGTTGTCGATCACGATCGGCTGCTTCATGATCTCCGACATCTTGTTGCCGACGATCTGGGCGAGGATGCTCACGCCGCCGCCTGCCGCATAGGGCACGACGATGCGAACAGGGCGGTTGGGAAAGCCCTGCGCTTGTGCGTCGGCGGCGAAGCCGCAAGTTGCGGCCACAAACGCCAGTCCCAGCAATCGGATATATGCGCGCATGTTTGTCAGTCCAGTTTGGGGATGTTTGCGTCGGCGATGATCTTGGCGAACTTGGCGATGTCCGATTTGAACAGCGCCTCGAACTCCTGCGGCGTGCTGCCGATCGGCTCCTGGCCCATGCCGAGGATGCGTTCGCGCACATCGGGCGCCGCCAGGGCCTTGGCGACTTCCTTTTGAATCGTTGCAACGATATCGGGCGATGTGCCAGCCGGCACGAACATGCCGGTCCAGGCTGGGCTTTCCAGACCGGACACGCCGGCTTCGGTGAACGTTGGCACGTCCGGCTGAAGGCAGCGTGGCTGAGCCGGCAAGCGCAAGCAGGAAGAAAACATTCGTCAGTCGCATTTCCATCGTCTCATTGCTTTGGGATTTTTGCGTCCGCGACCACCTTGGTGAACTTGGCGATCTCGTCTTTGTAGTAGGCGGCGAATTCGGCGGGCGGGTTGCCGATTCCGTCATAGGCCATAGCGGCGAGCCTGGAACGCATGTCCGGCAGCGCCAGCGCCTTGGCAGTTTCCTGCTGGATGCGCTCGACGATCGGGGCGGGCGTCTTCGCCGCGACGAACCAGCCTTGCCAACTGTTGGAGACAAAGCCGGGCACGCCGCTTTCCGCGACGGTCGGAATATCTGGCACCGTCGGCGAACGCCTGGCGCCGGTGATGGCGAGGCCGCGAATGCGGCCGTCCTGGATCAGCGGCACCGCGGTGGCGAGAGGCACCACCGCGACCTCGACATCGCCGGCGATCAGCGCCGCGTTGATCTGCGCGTCGCCGCGGAACGGCACCGCAAGGATGTCAGTGCCGGTTGCGTGCTTGATCATCTCCATCGTGAGATGAAGCGGGTTGCCGAGCCCGCTCGACCCGTAATTGAGCTTGCCTGGATTTGCCTTCGCCTGCGCGATCAGCTCCCTCATCGAGCTGATGCCGGATTTGGGGCTGGCCACCAGGATCAGGTTAGAGGCGACGAGCTGCGTCACCGGCGCGAAGTCGTTGGTCGCGTCAAACGGCAGGCTGTTGTAAAGCGCGGGCGCGATTGCCGCGCCGTTGGTGTTTTGCAGGATGGTGTAGCCGTCGGGCGGCGATTTCGCGACCTGGTCGGCCGCGAGCGTCCCGCCGGCGCCGGGGCGGTTTTCGACAATGACCGGCTGGCCGAGCTGGTCGGACAGCTTGCCGCCCATGAGCCGGGCCAGCACGTCCACCGCGCCGCCGGCCGCGAACGGCACGATCAGCCGGATCGGACGAGTGGGATAATTCTGGGCGTGCGCGCAGGTCGCCGTCAGTACGGCCAGGATCAGCGCCAGCCCAGCGGCGAGACGTTGCATCGAAGCGTTTCCTCAGGCCCCAGCCTTTCGAGGCATCCGCGTTTTTCTTGTGCCTTCAGCAAAACAGACGCAAACGGCCGGCACAAGGCCGGCCGCCGCATAGGCATAGCGTCAGATTGTATCGCTACTCAGCCGCGGCGCGCTTCTCGCCGGCATGCGCGGAAACGATATAGTCGATCGCTGCCTGCGTGCCGCCCTTCTTGTGCGGGATGCCGGCGAGCGCCAGCGTCATCTCGGTGATGCCGAGCGCGCCAACGAGCGTGCCGTCGTTGATGTCGCCGAGGTGCCCAATGCGGAAGTATCTGCCCGCATAGGGGCCGAAGCTCGCGCCATAGGAGATGTTGAACGTGTCGAGCGCGAGCGCACGGAACTTGTCGGCGTCATGGCCTTCCGGCAGCAGGATCGCGGTAATGGTCGGCGAGTATTGGCTCGCGTTCTTGTTGAGGTTCTCGAGACCCCAGGCCTTCACCGCGCGGCGCGTGGCTTCCGCCAGCCGGTTGTGCCGCGCGAATACGTTGTCGAGGCCTTCCTCATGCAGCATCTCGACGCCGGCTACGAGGCCATGCAGCATCTGAGTCGCCGGCGTGTACGGGAAGAAACCGATCTTGTTCATGTTGAGCATGTCGTCCCAGGCGAAGAACGACTTCGGCATCGCCGAGGCCTGGTTCGCCTTCAGCGCCTTGTCGCTGATCGCGTTGAACGACATGCCGGGCGGCATCATGAGGCCCTTCTGCGCGCCGCCGATCGAGACGTCGACGCCCCATTCGTCATGACGGTAGTCGGCCGAGGCGAGCGACGAGATGGTGTCGACCATGAGCAGCGCCGGGTGCCCGGCCGCGTCGATCGCCTTCCTGATTTCGGCGATCGGCGTGAGCGCGCCGGTCGAGGTCTCGTTGTGCAGCACGCAGACCGCCTTGATCCCTTTGCTCTTGTCTTCGCGGAGCTTTGCTTCGACCGCCTTCGGATCGATGCCCTGGCGCCAATCGGTGGTGATGAATTCCGGCTTTAGACCCAGCCGCTCGGCCATCTTATTCCACAGCGTGGCGAACTGGCCGGTTTCCACCATCAACACGCGGTCGCCGGGCGAGAGCGTATTGACCAGAGCGCCCTCCCAGGCGCCGGTACCGGTCGCCGTATAGATCACGACCGGGTTGGTGGTCTTGAAGATCGTCTTGATGCTTTCCAGAGCCTTCTTGGCGAGCTTGGCGAACTCCGGCCCGCGATGGTCGATGATCGGCGTATCCATTGCCCGCAGCACGCGGTCGGGCAGCGGCGTTGGTCCTGGAATTTGCAGGAAATGCCGTCCGGGGTTGCGCGCGGAATTCTGGGCCATTGGATGGCTCCTTTGACGATTGTCGTTATGAGGGCTGTGACAGCCCGGCTGCGGGCGTTGAACTAGAATGTTGCAGCGCGGTCAAGCCCTCGCAGCCCCTGCTGGCGATAGAAAGCGCCCATCAACGCGCAATTCCCAGCTTCTCGATCACGCCGTTCCAGCGAGCCACATATTGGGCCACGGTCTCGGTGAAATCCTCCGGAGGTCCGGCCTTGGCCTTGTTGGCCATCGTGGCCAGCCGTTCCCGCATCGCGTCGGTGTTCACAACCCTGGCGATCTCTCGGTTGAGTCGTTCGACGATCGGTCGTGGCGTGCGTGCCGGCGCGGCAAGGCCGAGAATCGTGCCGACGAAAAAGCCTGGCGAGATTTCGCCGAACGATGGCGTGTCGGGCAGCAATGCATCGCGCTCGAGTGAACTTGTAGCCAGGCCCCGCAGCGTGCCGGCACTCACCAGCGGGGCCAGCGTCAGCATGGAGTTGATCGACATGTCGACGCGGCCGCCGATCACGTCGTTGACCGGCCCGGCTCCGCCTGGATAGGGCACGTGCGTCCATTTCACGCCGAACCGCTCCTGGCACACTTCACCGATCAGATGCTGCGTCGAGCCTACGCCCGTGCTGCTGAAGGTGTAGCGGCCCGGCTCCTTCTTCGACAACTCCAGCAGATGGGCGAAGGACTTTGCTGGATGCTCGGGTGCCACCGCGATCGCGAAGCTCGACTCGCTGATCTGGCAGACAAAAGCGAAATCCTTCACCGCGTCGAACTTGATGGAATTCTTGTAGAGGCCGGGCAGCGTGGTGTGCCCGCCGGTGACGAATAGCAGCGTGTTGCCATCGGGCACTGCGCGCGCCACGTATTCGCCTGCGATCAAGCCGCCGGCGCCTGCGCGCGGCTCCATGACGAAGCTGCGATCGATCGCTGGTCCGACGCGATCGCCGATCAGGCGCCCAAGCGTGTCCGCCTGCCCACCGTGCAGCGTGGGCAGGATGACGCGGATTGGGCCGGAGGGCAGGTCTGGGACCTGTGCGCACAAGATGGTCGGCGCCATTGGGACGAAAGCTGCGCCCATCGCCAGTCGGAGAATGCTCCGGCGGCTATACCCGGACTCGCGTCGTTGCGACGCCATGCTGTCCTCCCAATGGCTTACATTCTTGCCGCCCGCCGCTTACCTGCGAGCGTTGCCCTGGCGCAGCCGCACCAATAAGGTCGGTCAGCGCCAGTTGGCGAGAGCATAGCAACATGGTTTCCGGAATGACAAAGCGAAAGTTTCGTGTGGATCATTGCGGTAGCTTTATCAGGCCGGAAAAGTTGCGGAATGCGCGCGTCGATCGCTTGCATGGCCGTATCGACGATGCGCAGCTTGCAGCGGTCGAGGATCAAGCGATCCTCGATGTGCTGAAGATGCAGCGCGACGCCGGCATCGAGATCTATTCGGATGGCGAATTCCGCCGCGCGTTCTGGCTGTCGGCGATCTCCGACAAGTTCTTCTACGGCTTCGAGGACCGAGGCATCGACTACTCGCGCTATCCGCTGCTGCGCGACAAGGACATGTCGGACCGCATGGAGTTCGTGCCGCAGGTGCCCGTCGCGGTCGAGCGGCTGCGGCCGAAAGGCCGCGTCACCGGCGACGAGATCGCCTTCATGAAAAAGCACGTCCCCGGCGCGTTCAAGATGACGGTGCCGAGTTCGGTCATGCTGTCGAAGTTTCAGCACCAGCTCGGCGTCAGCGACCGGGCCTATCCGACGTGGAAAGATTTCTTCGATCACTTCACAGAGTTGATGGCGCAGGAGGTGAAGGCTATCGTCGATGACGGTGTCAGCTATGTCCAGGTCGACGCCCCGGGCTACAGCCGCTTCATCGTCCCCGAGCGCCTCAAGACGCAGGTGCTGGACCAAGGTCTCGATCCGGAGAAGGAAATCGAGATCGTGCTCGCTGCCGACAACGCACTGCTGCGGGCTGCCAAGTGCGACGGCGTTACGGTGGCGGTGCATATCTGTCTCGGCACTTACATCCTCGGGCCGCAGGGCGCGCTGGGCGGTGGCGGCTCGACCTACGTCGCGCCGACCATCGGCCGCATCATCGACAGTCTCGAGGCCGACACCTTCCTGATCGAGTATTCGGGCCGGTCCGGATCGCTTGAGTCGCTGCGCGACGTGCCGAAAGGCAAAACGATATCTCTCGGCCTGATCAACATCCGCGACCCGCAGGTCGAGGCGATCGACGATGTGATGCACAAGATCGAGGCGGCCGCGAAGTTCGTGCCGGTGGAAAATCTCAGCATCTGCCCTAGTTGCGGATTCTCCGGCGCTTCAGCGGACGCCTGGATCAGCCAGGACATCGAACGACGCAAGCTCGATGTCATGGTCGAGACTGCACGTCGGGTATGGGGTTAGCTGTGGAGCGGCAGCTGCCGGGGCTGGAGCGGCGGCTCAAAGTCGAGCTGCCAGGCAGCGTCGACTTTAGCCGCTTCACGCGCGGGCGCTATGCCACCGACGCCTCGCACTACCAGATCATGCCGCTCGGTGTGGTGACGCCGCGCACGATAGAAGAAGCCGAACGAGCGATCGGGATTTGCCGCGCGGAGGGCGTGCCGGTGACGCCGCGTGGTGGCGGCTCGTCCCAGGCCGGGCAGACCGTCAACTCATCCGTCATCGTCGATTGCTCGAAGCACCTCAACCGCATTCTCGATCTGGATGTGGCAGGGCGTCGCGCCCGCGTCGAGCCGGGCATTGTGCTCGACGATCTCAACCGCGCGCTCAAACCGCACGGGCTTTGGTTTCCGGTCGACGTCTCGACCGGCTCGCGCGCCACCCTCGGAGGCATGACGGCGAACAACTCCTGCGGCGGACGCTCGCTCCGCTACGGCAACACCCGCGAGAATGTCATCGCCATCGACGCCCTGCTGGCCGACGGGTCCAAGGGGCATTTCGGGCCGGTGGCGGCGGACCTTTCCGACATGCCGGCGAATTCGGCGCTGCGTCCGCTGGCGCGCGATCTGTTTGCGCTTGGCGCGCGCGAGGCCGGCGAGATCGCTGCACGCTTCCCCAAGGTGCAGCGCAGGGTCGGCGGCTACAACATCGACGCGCTGGTGCCGGGACGAAACGACGTCAACCTCGCGCATATCCTGGTCGGCTCCGAAGGCACGCTAGCGTTCTCCACGGCGATCGAGATCAAATTGTCGCCGGTGCTCGGCCGGCGCGCGGTCGGCGCCTGCCATTTCGGCGGTTTCCACGAGGCGATGGCGGCGGCGCAGCACATCGTCAAGCTTGGCCCCATCGCAGTCGAGCTGGTCGACTCGACGATGATCGGACTCGCCCGCGACATCGACATGTTCCGGCCTACGCTGGAAGCCTTCGTGCGCAGTGCGCCTGCTGCGCTGCTGCTGGTCGAGTTCGCCGAGGAGCCGGACGAGAGCGAGCGGCGGCTCAAGCGCCTCCACGATCTGATGGGCCATCTCGGCTTCGATTGGCGCCACAGCGGCGCGAAGTGGGGCGGCGTGGTGGACGTGCTCGATCCGAAATTGCAAGGCGCGATCACCGAGCTGCGAACGGCCGGCCTCAACATCATGATGTCGATGAAAGAGGCGGGCAAGCCGATCTCCTTTGTCGAGGATTGTGCGGTGCCGCTCGAGCATCTCGCCGACTACACCGCGCGGCTCACCGACGTGTTCGAGAAGAACGGCACCAGTGGCACCTGGTACGCGCATGCTTCGGTAGGCTGTCTGCATGTGCGTCCGATCCTGAATTTGCGGCTCGACAAGGACGTCAAGGCGATGCGCGCCATCGCCGAGCAGGCTTTCGCTTTCGTGCGTGAATACAAGGGCTCGCACTCCGGCGAGCACGGCGACGGCATCGTACGCTCGGAGTTCCACGAATTCATGTTCGGCAAGCGGCTCGTGTGCGCCTTCGAGGAGGTGAAAGACCGTTTCGATCCGGTCGGGCTCTACAATCCATGCAAGATCGTCCGCGCGCCGAAGTTCGACGACAAAACGAATTTCCGTTACGGGCCGAATTATCACGCCCAGGCGATGACCACCCAGCTCGACTGGTCGGCCTATCCCGGCGCGGGCGGCGGTTTCCAGGGCGCTGTCGAGATGTGCAACAACAACGGCGCCTGCCGTGCCGCGGCCGGCGGCGTGATGTGCCCGAGCTATCGCGTTACTCGCGAGGAGCGCGATGTCACGCGCGGCCGTGCTAACTCGCTGCGGCTGGCGATCACCGGCCAGCTCGGGACGGAGGCGCTGACTTCCGACGAGATGGCCGAGACGCTGAAGCTCTGCGTATCGTGCAAGGGTTGCCGGCGCGAATGCCCGACCGGCGTCGATATGGCCAAGATGAAGATAGAGGTGCAGGCGGCGCGGGCCGAAAAGTACGGACTGTCGCTGCACGACCGGCTGGTGGGGTATCTGCCACGCTACGCGCCTTACGCGGCAAAGCTGCCGTGGCTGCTCAATCTGCGCGATGGATTGCCGGGCGCGGCGAAATTGTCCGAGGCGATTGCGGGATTTAGCGCAAGGCGAAGCCTGCCGCGCTGGCGCGGGGACGTGTTTGATGATTCCAAAGCGTCATTGCCGGGCGATGGAGTGAATGGCGAGGTCGTGCTCTTCGCCGACACCTTCAACCGCTATTTCGAGCGCGAGAATCTCGATGCTGCGATCACGGTGCTGAACGCCGGCGGCTACCGGGTGCATGTGGCAAGGCCGGCAGATGGTTCGTCGCGGCCATTGTGTTGCGGCAGAACCTTTCTCTCTATCGGCCAAGTTGACCAAGCCCGGCTCGAAGCCGAGCGCACGCTCGCGGCTCTTGAGCCGTTCGTGTCGCGTGGCGTTTCCGTCGTCGGCCTGGAGCCGAGCTGCCTGCTTAGCTTCCGCGACGAGGTGCCGTCGATGGTGAAAGCAAAGGCTAGGCAACTTGCCGAACATGCGCTCACCTTCGAGGAATTCTTGGTACGCGAGACGAAAGCGGGCCATCTGAATCTGCCGCTGAAGAAGATCGCCGACCGCGCGCTGGTCCACGGCCACTGCCACCAGAAGGCGTTTGATGCCTTCAACGTCGTCGAAACGGTGCTCAGGCTTGTCCCCGATCTCAAGGTCGAGCCTATCGAGTTCGAGTTGCTGCGGTATGGCCGGCGCGTTCGGCTACGCCGTCGACACCATTGAGGTGTCGAAGGCGATGGGCGAACTGTCGCTCTTGCCCGCGGTGCGCAAGGCCGACGCCGGAACACTAATTGTCGCCGATGGCACCTCGTGCCGCCACCAGATCCACGATGGCACCGGCCGCGAGGCGATTCATGTTGCGCGGGTGCTGGCGATGAGTCTCCAATAAGCTGTGATAAGAAGAAGAGTGGGAGGATGCCGATGCCATTGCCGCTGCTGCCGACATCTCTGGTCGGCTCCTACGCCCAGCCGGAGTGGCTGATCGACCGAAAAAAGCTCGCCGGCCGCTTCCCGCCGCGCGTGCGCGCCAAGGAATTGTGGACCGTGCCGCCGGAGCATCTGGCGCAGGCGCAGGACGACGCGACCTTGCTTGCGATCCACGATCAGGAGCGCGCCGGCCTCGACATCATCACCGACGGCGAGATGCGGCGCGAGAGCTACTCCAACCGCTTTGCCACCGCGCTGGAAGGCGTCGACATCGATAATCCGGGCACGGCGCTCGACCGCTCCGGCCATCCCAACCCGGTGCCGCGCGTCGCCGGCAAGGTCAGGCGCAAGCATCCCGTCGAGGTGGACGACGTGAGGTTTCTTCGCGCCAACACCACGCGCACCATCAAGATCACGGTGCCCGGCCCGTTCACCATGTCGCAGCAGGCGCAGAACGATTTCTACAAGGACGAGGAGGAGATGACGCTCGACTACGCCGCCGCCGTCAACGCTGAGATCAAGGACCTGTTCGCGGCTGGTGCCGACATCGTGCAGATCGACGAGCCCTACATGCAGGCGCGGCCGGAGAAGGCGCGGAAGTATGGGCTGAAGGCGTTCAACGCCGCGCTAGACGGCGTCAAGGGCGCGACCGCGGTGCACATCTGCTTTGGCTATGCCGCGGTGATCCACGTGCGGCCGGAAGGCTATTCGTTCCTGCCGGAGTTCGCCGGCACAGCCGTGCAGCAGGTTTCGATCGAGACCGCGCAATCGGGGCTGGACTGTTCGGTGCTGAAGAAGCTTCCCGGCAAGACAGTGATCCTCGGAGTGCTCGACCTGTCCGACATGAAGATCGAGACGCCGGAGACGGTGGCCGCGCGCATTCGCCGCGCGCTGCCTTACGTCGCGCCGGAGCGCATTGTGGTGGCACCGGACTGCGGTTTGAAATATCTGCCGCGCGAGGTGGCGTTCGGAAAAATGTGCGCGATGGTCGAGGGCACCAAGATCGTCCGGAAGGAACTCGGACGCTAGGGCAACCGGCTCCTCGGCTTGCCGCCGTGCTCGTCGAGTGCGTCTTTGTACTGATCGGATTTCACCAGCACGTCCATGTAGCGGATGGCGCGGCGCTTCTTCAGCTCGAACGCAGTGCCATTGTACATGCCGCGATTGCCGCAGGTGCCGATGGCGCAGGCGCCGTCCTTGTCATCGAGCGTGACCTTGCCGCCCGCCGATCTCACGCTGAGCATGCAGGCCTTGCCCTGCGAATTGGTCTCGCCGTGGTACACCAGCGCATCGCCCTCGACCTTGGCGACGCCCCAGATATTGCAGACGTGGCCGTTGAAGAACTCCAGGTGGGTGCGGACATAGGCCGCGCTCGGCGAGACCTTGACGATCTCTAAGATGTTCTCAGACTGGTATTTGCCGCCGTCGATGTTGCCGTTCTCGAAGGTCCTCTTGTAGACGCCCGCGAGCGCGTCGATGTTGATCGCCGCAGCGAACGCCAAGCTCGATGCGATCGCCAGCACGCTGCCGATGCCGAGAATTGCAACGACGCCGCGCCGCATGGCTCAGGTTTTCTCGCCCGCCAGGAAATCGAAGTCGCAGCCGTGCTCGGCCTGCGTCACCCGGTCAGTGTAGAGCCGAATGTATCCGCGCGCGGGCTTCTGCGGCGGCCTCCACCCGGCGCGCCGCTTGTTGAGCTCGGCGTCGTCGACCTTAAGGTTGAGCTTGCGGCCTTTGGTGTCCAACTCGATCCGGTCGCCGTCGCGAACCAGAGCGAGCGGTCCGCCGGCGGCGGCCTCCGGCGACACATGCAGCACCACGGTGCCGAACGCAGTGCCGCTCATCCGCGCGTCCGACAGCCTCACCATGTCCTTCAGCCCCTTCGAGCCGAGCTTCTTCGGGATCGGCAGAGCACCCGCTTCGGGCATTCCCGGCGCGCCGATCGGCCCGGCGTTGCGTAAGACCATCACGGTCTGCGGCGTGACATTGAGATTGGGATCGTCGATGCGCTTCTCCAGGTCCTCCAGCGAATCGAACACCAGCGCCGGCCCCTCGTGCTGGAACAGCTCCGGCGTCGCCGAGGCAAGCTTGATCGCGGCGCCGCCGGGCGCGAGGTTGCCGGTGAGGATCGCGATCGCTTCGCTCTTGACCAGCGGGTTGTCGAGCTGCCGGATGATCTTGTCGTCGACGTAAGCGGGCCAGCGCGCGATGATCTCGCCGATGGTCTCGCCGTTGACGGTCTTGGCGTTGAGATCGAGATGGTCCTTCAGCCGCCGCCACAACGAGGGCAGGCTGCCGCCGGCATGGAAATCCTCCATGAAATTGCTTCCAGCGGGCTTCAGATCGAGCAGCACCGGCACTTCACGGCCGACGCGATCCAATTCCTGCAGGTCGTAGGTGATGCCGGCGCGCCCCGCGATAGCCGCGAGATGCACCAGCGCATTGGTCGAGCCCGATGTCGCCTGCAGCACCACCGAGGCATTCTTGAGCGCCGCCTTGGTCAATAGCTCGCTCGGCCGCGGGTCGCCGGTCTTGGCCATCTCTGCGGCGCGCTTGCCGGTCGCTTCGGCAAAGCGCCAGCGGTCGGACGACACCGCAGGCGCGGTCGCCGAGCCCGGCAGCATGAAGCCCAGCGTCTCGGCCATGCAGGCCATCGTCGAGGCTGTTCCCATCACCATGCAGGTGCCCGAGGTCGGCATGAGCTGATCGTGCGCGCGATCCAAATTCGGGCCGTCGAGTGATCCTGCGCGATACGCCGCCCACAGCCGCCGGCAGTCCGTGCAGGCGCCGAGCCGGGCGCCCTCGTGCTTGCCGGCGAGCATCGAGCCGACGTTAACGATGATCGCCGGCATGTCGGCGGAGATCGCGCCCATCAGCTCGGCGGGGATCGTCTTGTCGCAGCCGCCGATCAGCACCACGGCGTCGAGCGGCAGCGCCGATATCATCTCCTCGACGTCCATCGCCATGAGATTGCGCAACAGCATCGAGGTCGGGAACGAGAACGCCTCGTGCAGCGACACGGTCGGGAATACGAACGGCAGCGCGCCGGCCATCCGCACGCCGCGCGAAATCGCTTCGGCGATCTGGGGGGCCGTCTTGTGGCACGGATTGAAGTCCGAGGCCGTGGACAGGATGCCGACGATCGGCCGGTCGAGCGCCTCGTCGGTGAAGCCCGCGCCTTTCAAGAAGCCGCGCCGCAGGAACAGCGCGAACTCCTCGTCGCCGTATTGGGCGAGGCGAGACCGAAGGCCTTTTTTCATGGCAATCCCCAAGCACGAAAATGGATATGACGCCGCCATTGCTCAATCGTGGCGGTGGGGGTGTCAACGAAAAAAGGGGGTGGCCCGCCCGGTGGGGGACGATACCGGGCGGGCCGATCGAGCGGCGCGGGGGAAGGGGGGCTTCTCACGCCGATCGTTAGGGTCCGGCGAGATGGTGATCGCCGTATGCCCATTGGTCGCCGCGGGGCGCCGAAAGGTTCAAGGCATTTTCTGTATAATCGGCGTGCCAAGGACTGGTGACACGGAGATGCAATGAAGCTCGTAACAGGCGCTTTTGCGATGCTCGCCGCGCTGGCCGGCACGGCCCAGGCCCAGCAGGCCGACAAGGTCAGCTTTGCCACCAACTGGGTGGCTCAGGCCGAGCACGGCGGCTTCTACCAGGCGCTGGTCGACGGCACCTACAAGAAGCATGGCCTCGACGTCACCATCATGCCGGGCGGTCCGAACGTGAACCATCGGCTGCAGCTCATCGCCGGCCGGATCGAATTCTACATGAGCGCGAACACGCTGCAGGCGTTCGATGCGGTGGCGCAGAACATCCCGACCCTGGTCGTCGCATCGATCTTCCAGAAGGATCCGCAGGTTCTGCTGGCGCATCCCGACCAGGGCATTGAAAAATTCGAGGACCTGAAGAAGCTGACCTTGCTGATCTCCAAGGAGGGGGTCGCGTCGTATTTCCAATGGATGGCGCACGACTTTGGCTTCCGCGAGCAGCAGGTGAAGCCCTACACCTTCAACCCGCAGCCGTTCCTGGCCGACAAGCGCACCGCGATGCAGGGCTATGTGACGTCGGAGCCCTATGCCATCGAGACGCAGGGCGGCTTCAAGCCGAAGATCTTCCTGCTCGCCGACCAGGGCTGGGGCAGCTATTCGACCTTGATCGAGACGCGCCGCGATCTGGTGACGACCAAGCCCGATCTGGTTCAGCGCTTCGTCACCGCCTCGGCGATCGGCTGGGCCAATTATCTCTACGGCGACAATGCTGCGGCGAACGCGCGCATCAGGCGCGACAATCCGGAAATGACCGACGCGCGGATCGCCTATTCGATCGCGAAGGTGAAGGAATACGGCATCGTCGATTCCGGCGACACCATCCAGGGCGGCATCGGCGCCATGACCGACGCGCGGATGAAAAACTTCTACGACAAGATGGTGGCGTCCGGCGTGGCTAAAGGGACCATCGACTACAAGAAGGCCTACAGCCTACAATTCGTAAACAAGGGCGCTGGTGTCGATCTGCGCAAATAGACTGGGAAGGCCCGGGAAGGAATAGTGATGCGCGCGTTTCTGACTCTGCTGTTCAGTATTGCTCTCACCACAACGGCCTCGGCGGCCGATCCTTATCCGACCCGGCCGATCAAGCTGCTGATCCCGTTTCCGCCGGCCGGCATCACCGATCTGTCGGGACGGATCGTTGCCGAAGCCTTGCGCGCCAAGCTCGGCCAGCCCGTCGTCGTCGAAAACAAGCCTGGCGCCAACGGCGTGCTCGGCCTGCGGGAACTTCTCAAGGCCGACCCGGACGGCTACACGCTGATGGTCGGCAATCTCGGTTCGCTTGTCATCAATTACGCCATCGATACCAAGGCCTCGTTTGACCCGTTGAAGGATGTAGTGCCGATCGCAGCCACCTCCGATTATCCGACCGCGATGGTGATCAACAACAAGATGCCGGTGAATTCGGTGAAGGAGTTCATCGCCTATTCCAAGGAAAGGCCAGGCAAGCTGACCTTCGGCTCGACCGGGGTCGGCGCGATGGACTATCTCGCCGGCGAGCTGTTTATGCAGAAGACCGGCACCAGCATGGTGCATGTGCCCTATCGAGGCGGGCCGCTCGCCTTGAACGATCTGATCGGCGGCCATCTCGACACCATCATAGAGGTCTATCCGGTGGTGATGGAGCAGATCCGCTCGGGGCAGATCAAAGGCCTCGCGGTGAGCAGTCCCAAGCGCCTGCCGTCTCTGCCCGATCTGCCGACATTCGAGGAGGCCGGCGTTCCCGGCATCGTGCTGACCGGCTGGCTCGGCATCTACGGCCCGCCGAAAATGCCGGAAGACATCCGCCAGAAGCTCGGCGCTGCGATCGTCGAAGTTGTGAACCAGCCGGACGTCCAGAAAAAATTCCGCGACATCGGCTTCGAGCCGATGCCGGGGCAGGGCGTCGCGGCGTTCACCGCCCACCATGAAGCCGAGGTCAAGCGCTGGGTGGCGTTCCTGACCGAGATCGGCTTGCGGAAATAGCCTGTGATGCCGTCGACAGCCGCGCCGATTGTCTCGTTGCGCGGCGTCGGCAAGCTGTTTGGCACCGGCACCCGGGCGCTCGACGGACTTGATCTCGACGTGCGGGAAGGCGAATTCCTGTCGCTGCTCGGGCCGTCCGGCTGCGGCAAATCGACGGCGCTCCGCATTATTGCGGGCCTGAGCGAGCCTTCGCGCGGCAGCGTGTCGTGGAGAGATGGCGCGGACGCACGCCGGGGCATCGGCTTCGTATTCCAGGAGCCGACCTTGATGCCCTGGACGACGGTGTTCGGCAACGTGTTCCTGCCGCTCAAGCTCGCTGGCACCGACAAGGTCGCCGCCGCGCCGCGCATCATGGAAACGCTTGCGCGCGTCGGCCTCGCCGACTTCGCCCATGCCTATCCGCGCGAACTTTCCGGCGGCATGCGGATGCGAGTCTCGATCGCGCGCGCGCTCGTCACGGCGCCGCGCGTGCTGCTAATGGACGAGCCGTTCGCGGCGCTCGACGAAATCACGCGTTTCAAGCTCAACGACGACCTGGTCGCGCTGTGGCGCGAGCTCTCGATGACGGTGGTGTTCGTCACCCACTCGGTGTTTGAATCGGTGTTTCTCTCCAGCCGCATCGTTGTCATGACCAGCCGGCCGGGGCGGGTGTCGAGCGAGCTTGCGATCGATGCGCCGGTGCGCGACGCGCACTTCCGTACTTCGGCGGAATACGCCGGCTATTGCCGGGTAACGTCCGAAGCGCTGCATCAGGCTATCCGCACGCCCGCGGGAGTCGCGGCGTGAACGAGCGCACCCTCCGCATCCTCGCACCCGCCGCAGTGCTCGCGCTCGGCGTCATGTCGTGGGATCTCATTGTCCGTATCAACGGCATTCCGCCGTATATCCTGCCGTCGCCGGGCCTCGTTCTGACGACACTTGTCGCCGACTGGCCAATCCTGTGGTCGTCGCTGCTCGCCACCTTGGAGACGACGATCGAAGGGCTAGCGCTCGCGGTGGTCGGCGGCATCGGTCTCGCCGTCCTGTTCAACCAGTCGCGGCTGATTGAGCACTCGCTCTATCCCTATGCGGTGATCCTGCAGGTGACGCCGGTGGTGGCGATCGCACCGCTTCTGCTGATCTATCTGCCGCAGCAGGCCGCGGTGCTGGCTTGCGCCTGGATCGTGGCGTTCTTTCCGGTGCTGGCCAACACCACGCTCGGCTTGAATTCGGTTGATCACAACCTCGCCGACCTGTTCCGGTTGTACGGTGCTTCGCGCTGGCAGGTGCTCGCCGAGCTGAAGCTTCCGGCCGCGCTGCCGCAGATGCTGGCGGGCATCAAAATCGCCGGCGGCTTGTCGTTGATCGGTGCCGTGGTAGCCGAGATCGCCGCAGGCTCCGCGGGCGCGGGCTCCGGTCTCGCCTACCGCATCGCCGAATCAGGCTACCGGCTCAACATCCCGCGTATGTTCGCGGCGCTGCTGCTGCTCTCGCTCGCCGGCATCGTGATCTTCGCGCTGCTGTCATGGATTACGCATCTCGCGCTGCGACGCTGGCACGAGAGTGCCATCACACGCGAAGCCTGACCCAGTTGCGCCAGATCAACTCGTCAGCTTCAGCGATTCCGCGATCTTCACCGCAGCCACCCAGGCGAGCACCAGCGTGATGAAGTAGCAGGCGAGGAAGATCGGCAGGCTGATCGGATCGCCCCACATGTTTGAGGCCATCGCGCCAATGCCGACGTCGAGCACATCGCCTGCGATCATCAGGACGACATAGATGAGAAGCACCCACATGGGTCTCTCCCAGGCAAGAATGTCGTCGCTCCCGGAGTCAGTCTTGGCACGCAACGCGGCGTGCGACAATTCGGCGCGGGATTTTCAGCCCCCGATCCAGATTAAGTTTTTGTAATCCTCACGCGCCCAGCAGCAGCCGCAAGGCGATGCCAAGCGCGGCCATGACCGCGACCACCTCGATCAGGCCGCGATGGAAGACGAAGGCGAGCACCGCCGCGATTACCGCGAGTGTCGTGGCCTTGAGGTCGAGCGCCAGCGGATCGAACGCATACCAGCGCAGCCAGCCGAAGTGCCGCTCCTGCACCTGCCCGAACAGCACGTGCAGCGCGAACCATACCGACAGATTGAGGATCACGCCGACCACGGCGGCGGTAATGGCGGCGAGCGCACCGGATAAATGCCGGTTGGCGCGCAGCGGCTCGATGAACGGCGCACCGGCGAAGATCCACAGCATCGACGGCACGAAGGTGACCCATGTGGTCATCGCGGCGCCAATGACGCCGGCGATGACCGGCGAAAACGGCGCGGCATCGCGAAAGGCCGCAAGAAAGCCAACGAACTGCGTCACCAGGATCAGCGGGCCGGGCGTGGTCTCGGCAAGGCCGAGACCGTCCACCATCTCCGGCGCCGTCATCCAATGATGGGTCTCGACCGCCTGCTGCGCCATATAGGCGAGCACCGCATAGGCGCCGCCGAAGCTCACCACCGCGAGCTTGGAAAAGAACATCCCGATGCTGACCAGCACATGGTGTGGCGCGAACGCGAGCGCGGCAAGTACGACCGGCGCCCACCAGATGACCAAGCCTGCGGCCGAGGCTATTGCGAATTGCCGCCAGGGATTGCCGCCGGATGTTGCGACGATCTCGACCTTGTCGGATAGGCCGAGACGTGCCGGCGCATTGCGCGCGACCAGATATCCGGTCAGCGCCGCGGCGCCGACGATCAGCGGAAACGGCAGCGCCAGAAAAAAAATACCGACGAACGCCAGCCCCGACAACGCGACCAGCAACTCGGTCTTGAGCGCGCGCTTGCCGATGCGCCAGAGCGCCTCGATCACGATCACCAGCACCGCGGCCTTGATGCCGAATAGAGCACCGTCAATCAGCGGCACGCCGCGGCCGAGTGCATAAAGCAGGCTCAGTCCGAGCATTACGAACGCGCCCGGCAGCACGAACAGGATGCCGGACACGAGGCCGCCGCGCACGCCATGCAGCAGCCAGCCGATGTAGGTCGCGAGCTTCTGCGCCTCCGGCCCTGGCAGGAGCATGCAGAAGTTAAGGGCGTGCAGGAAGCGCTGTTCCTCGACCCATTTCTTCTCGTCGACCACGATGCGATGCATCATCGCGATCTGCCCGGCTGGCCCACCGAAGTTGATGCAGCCGATCTTGAGCCAGACCTTGAAGAACTCGCCGAAGCTCGGGGCGTGCGTGCCGACCGATGTGCGTGTGGTTTCGGCTGTACTCATTCACGCATCCTAGACCATGAAACTCTGTTGCAGCAGGGCTGCCGGGCCAATTCGACGCTCGCAAGTCGGGGAAGGCTCCGGTAGCTTCCCTGAAATGGCCAACAGGATCGATCTGGACGGGCGCAAAGCCGTCGTCACCGGCGGCGCGCAAGGCATTGGCCGGGCTATCGTCGATCGCCTTTTGCAATCGGGCGCGAGCGTCGCGATCTGGGACCGCGACGGCGAGCAGGGCGCCCGCACCGCCGCAGAACTCAAAGGCAATCGGCGGGTCGAAGCCGTCGCGGTGGATGTCACAAACCTCGCGGAGATCGAGGCCGCTCGCGATGCCACCGTGAAGGCGCTCGGCCGCATCGACATCCTGGTCAACAATGCCGGCATCGCCGGCGCGAACCTGCGCACCTGGGAGTATCCGCCGGAGGAATGGGCCAAGGTGATGCGCGTCAACCTCGATGGCCAGTTCTACTGTTGCCGCGCACTCGTTCCGCTGATGATAGCGCAGAACTACGGCCGCATCGTCAACATTGCCTCGATCGCCGGCAAGGAGGGCAATCCCAACGCGGTTGCCTATTCGGCCTCGAAGGCCGGCGTCATCGCGCTGACCAAATCGCTCGGCAAGGAGCTCGCGCACCATGACATTGCGGTCAACTGCATCACGCCGGCTGCGGCCCGGACCGCGATCTTCGACCAGATGACCAAGCAGCATATCGATTACATGCTGTCGAAAATTCCGCGCGGCCGCTTCGTCGAGGTCGAGGAGATCGCGGCGCTGGTCGCGTTCTGCGCGTCGGCCGAGTGCTCGTTCTCCACGGGCGTGGTGTTCGACATCTCCGGCGGGCGGGCAACCTATTGACCGACGCCGCGCACGAGCAACGCCGCCAGCGGCTCACGGGTATCGCGCTGATGTGCGGAGCGGTGGCGGCCTTCGCTTGCCTCGACTGCATGGCGAAATATCTCGGCACGCACATGCCGGTGTCGCAGGTGGTCGGCGTGCGCTACGCGAGCGCGTTCCTCATCGCGCTGATGTTCTCCAATCCGGTCAACCGGCCGGGGCTCTTACGCACCGGCCGGCCGGCGCTGCAGCTTGGCCGCTCGGTGCTGCTGCTTGGCTCGACCGTGTTCAACTTCATGGCATTTCGCTATCTCCAGCTCGACGAGGCGCTGGCGATCCTGTTCTCAACGCCGTTCCTGGTTGCGATCCTGGCCGGGCCTATCCTGGGCGAATGGGTCGGCTGGCGGCGCTGGATCGCGATCGGGGTGGGATTCGTGGGCGTGCTGGTGGTGGTCCGCCCAGGCTTGGGCGGGTTGCAATGGGCGGCGCTGCTCTCGCTCGGTAGCGCGTTCTGCTACGCCGGCTACAGCATCGCCACGCGGATGCTGTCGACCACCGATTCAAGCCAGACCACGCTGTTCTACGCCAATCTGTTCGGCTTTGTCGTCATGGTGCCGGTGCTGCCGTTCGTGTGGACGGCGCCGCCGTCGTGGATCGACTGGGTTTTGATGGTGGCGGTCGGCGTGTTCGGCGCCGGCGGGCACTTCCTGCTCATATTGGCCCACCGCAACGCGCCGGCCTCGGTGCTGTCGCCGTTCATCTACACCCAGATCGTCTGGGCGGTCACGCTGGGCTATCTGGTGTTCGCCAACGTCCCCAGCCACTGGACCATCGCAGGCGCCGGGATCGTCATCGCCTCGGGCCTTTATCTGCTCAACCGCGAGCGGCGGGTGAGGGGAACCGTTGCCCCGATCGAGCCCGGTTGACAAAATAGCCTTAGCCCGCCTGATACAGTCACCTTCAAGAGACTGCCCGAGGAAACGCCATGCTGGACAAAGCCGCCGCCAAAACCGCCGTAAACGACGACATCGGCGAGGAGACCCGGCTCGAGCTTTACCGCAGCCAGGTCAACATCCGTGAGGCCGAGCAGCGCGCCTATGACCTGTTCCTGCAGAACCTGGTGAAGGGCACGAGCCATCTGTCGCTCGGCCAGGAGGCGGTGGCGGCGGGCTTTGCGGTGGCCATGAAGAAGGGCGATCTGTCGTTTTGCACCTACCGCGGCCACGCGCACACCCTGGCCAGAGGTGTGCCAGTCGAGAAGGTGCTGGGCGAGCTCATGCAGCGCGACAACGGGTTGATGCGCGGCAAGGGGGGCTCGATGCACCTGACCTCGGAGGAGCACGGCGTGATGGGCTCCTACGCCATCATCGGCGCGCATCTGCCGATCGCCTGCGGTGCCGCCTGGCGCGCGCAATACAAGAAGCAGGACGACGTGTCGGTGTGCTTCTTCGGCGACGGGACCACCAATATCGGCGCCTTCCACGAAGCGTTGAACTTTGCCGCTGTCTGGAAGCTGCCGGTGGTGTTCGTCTGCGAGAACAATTTTTATATGGAGTACACCCCGATCGCCGACGTCACGGCGGTGCCGAGTCCGGCCGGCGACCGCGCTTCGGCCTATGGCTTGGAAAAGATCGTGATCGACGGCAACGATGCCGACGTGGTCTATCGCACGGCGAAAGTAGCTTTCGACAAGGCGCGCTCCGGCGGCGGGCCCTCGCTGATCGAATGCCTGACCTATCGCCACAGCGGCCACTCGCGCGCCGATCCGGCGAAATACCGCCCCGAGGGCGAGCTGGAGAAATGGAAAGAGCGCGATCCGATCAAGATTTACCGTGAGCGGCTGAAGCAGTTCGGCGTTAGTGACGAGGCGATCGCCAAGATCGACGCCGATGTAAAGCGCGTGGTCGACGATGCGACCGAGGTCTGCAAGGCCGCGCCGAACCCGCCGATGGATATTCTCACCACCGACGTCTACGCGGACGGAGGCTTCGCATGGCGGAACTGACCTATCGCGACGCCGTGATCCGCGGCATTGCCCAGGAGATGGCGCGCGACGAGGATGTGGTGTTCCTCGGCGAGGACGTGGCCAAGGCCGGCGGCGTGTTCAAGGCGACGGTGGGACTGTACGAGCAGTTCGGGCCGCTGCGCGTGCGCGACACGCCGATCTCCGAGCAGGCGATTCTCGGCGCTGCCATGGGCGCGGCGATGACTGGCCTGAAACCGATCGCCGAGATCATGTTCTCGGATTTCTTCGCGGTTTGCTTCGATTACATCGCCAACGAATTTCCGAAAAGCCGCTACATGACCAACGGGCAGACCAAGTGCCCGCTGGTGGTGCGCACCGGCAACGGCGCGGGTTCGCGCTTCGGGGCCCAGCATTCTCAGAGTGTCGAGAACTGGTGCATGATGATTCCCGGCCTCAAGGTCGTGGCGCCATCGAGCCCGATCGATGTCATCGGGCTGCTCGCGGCGTCCGTGCGCGATCCCGACCCGGTAATCTTCCTTGAACACAAGTCGCTCTACGCCACCAAGGGCGAGGTGCCGGACGGCGAGATTCTGGACAAGCTCGGCACCGCGAAAATTCTGCGGCCGGGCAAGGACGCCACTATTCTGGCGCTGGCTCTCATGGTTCCCCGTGCTTTGGCCGCGGCGGAAAAGCTCGCCAAGGAGCACGGCATCGACTGCGAGGTGATCGACGTGCGTTCGCTCGTGCCGCTCGACACCCAGACGATCCTCGGTTCGGTCGCCAAGACCCACCGCGCGTTCTCAGTTGAGGAGAATCCGCGGCTGTGCGGCTGGGGCGCCGAGATCATGTCGATCATCGCCGACGAGGCGTTCTACGATCTCGACGGTCCGCTCGTGCGTATCACCACGCCGCACTGCCCACTGCCGGCGGC
The DNA here is from genome assembly GCA_963842645.1 of uncultured Alphaproteobacteria bacterium. Taxonomy (GTDB): domain Bacteria; phylum Pseudomonadota; class Alphaproteobacteria; order Rhizobiales; family Xanthobacteraceae; genus Z2-YC6860. The sequence goes on from CAWJGY010000012.1 coordinate 175,871, forward strand.
CGACATCCTCGAAGATGCCATCCTGCCGACCGTCGATCGGATCGTCGATCGGGTGAGTAAGACGTTGAACAGTTAGCCTCTGTAATTTCTGGGCGGTGCGAAACGCCGAACCCGGAATCCAGAGCCGCACGCTGAGTTTGTATCTGGATTCCGGGTTCGCCCTTCGGGCGCCCCGGAATGACTGTGGAAAGTCATCATGGCCGCTTACGACAATCTTCTGGCAAACGTCCCGACCGATCTTTGGATTGGCGGAAAATGGAAAAAGTCCTCCGACGGCGCGCGCTTCGATGTGATCGATCCGGCGACCGAGCGCAAGATCGCCTCGGTTGCCAGTGCTAGCATCGACGACGCCAAGGCTGCGCTCGACGCCGCGCAGGGCGCGTTCCCGGCCTGGGCGGCGAAGAAGCCGCGCGAGCGAGGCGAAATTCTCCGCAAGGCCTATGAGCTGATCATCCGCGACGCCGAAAGGCTCGCCAAGCTCATCACCATCGAGAACGGCAAGGCGCTGTCGGATTCGCGCGGCGAGGTAGCCTACGCGGCCGAGTTCTTCCGCTGGTACGCCGAGGAGGGAGTCCGCAATCTCGGCACGAACGGCATGGCGCCGGCGTCCGGCGCGCGCATGTTCGTGCATCACAAGCCGGCCGGTGTGGCCGTTCTGGTGACGCCATGGAATTTCCCGGCAGCGATGGCGACCCGCAAGATCGGCCCGGCGCTCGCCGCCGGCTGCCCGGTGGTGCTCAAGCCCGCCTCCGAGACACCGCTGACCATGCTGGCGCTGATGCCGATCCTTGAAGAGGCCGGCGTGCCGGCTGGTGTGGTCAACGTCATCCCGTCGCGCCGCTCCGGGCCTGTGGTCGATGCGATGCTGCACGACCCCCGCGTGCGCGTCGTGTCCTTCACCGGCTCTACGGAAGTCGGGAGGAAACTCCTGCACAGCGCCGCCGACCAGGTGCTCAACACCGCGATGGAGCTGGGCGGCAACGCGCCGTTCATCGTGTTCGAGGATGCCGACATCGACGCCGCTATCGACGGCGCGATGATCGCCAAGATGCGCAACATGGGCGAGGCCTGCACCGCGGCCAACCGTTTCTACGTGCACGAGAAGGTGCAGGACGAGTTCTCAAAGAAGCTCACCGCCAAGATGGGTGCACTGAAGATGGGCAACGGCCTTGACGACGGCGTGGCGCTGGGGCCCCTGGTCAACAAGGAAGGCCTGGACAAGGTGGTCGAGCTTGTGGACGACGCGCTCAGCAAAGGCGCGAAAATCCTCACCGGCGGCAAGGCGCCCGGCGGCACCGGCTATTTCTATCCGGCCACGGTTCTTTCGAACGTGCCGGACAACGCCAAGATGCTGAACGAAGAAATCTTCGGGCCTGTCGCCTCGCTGCAAACCTTCAAGGATGAGGCAGAGGTCATCAAACGCGCCAACGACACCGAGTACGGTCTCGTCGCCTACCTCTATACGAAGGACCTGGGCCGCGGCATGCGCGTGTCCGAAAAGCTCGACTTCGGCATGATCGGCTTGAACCGCGGCCTTGTATCTGATCCGGCCGCGCCGTTCGGCGGCATGAAGCAGTCGGGCATCGGCCGTGAAGGCGCGCACGAAGGGCTCAAGGAGTTCCTGGAGACGCAATACATCGCGGTGAACTGGTAAAGCGCGCAATGGACGTTTTGATGCCGCAACTCGGCGAGACCGTCGCCGAGGGCAAGATCACGAAATGGTTCAAGTCGGCCGGCGACGCCGTGAAGCCGGGCGACAACCTGTTCGAGATCGAGACCGACAAGGTGTCGATGGAGGTGCCGTCGATCACCAGCGGAACGCTCGCCGAGATCAAGGTGCAGGCCGGCGAGACGGCCCTCGTCGGCGCCGTGGTGGCGGTGATCGCGGGTGAGGGTGGACTGGTCGCGAGCGCGCCCGCCGCCAAAGCGCCGCCGCCGGCCGCGCCGAAAGCTCCACCCGCGACGTTTGCGGCGATCCCGCAGCAACACGCGATCCAAGCCCCCGGTCCGCTGGACCCGTTCTTCGAGGTCCGCACGCCGCCGCGCAACTTCGGCCCTGCGAAAACCGCAGGCGGGACATATGTCACGCCGCTCGCGCGTCGCCTCGCCGGCGAGAACGGCATCGACCTCGCACGCATGTCGGGCTCCGGCCCGCGCGGACGCATTGTCGCGGCGGATATCGAATCCGCGATCGCCAAAGGTGATGGGCGCGCCACGCCGATGGCGACAGGCGCGTCGGCCGCGCAGGTGAAGGCGCTCTACCAGGGCGTCGAATTAGATGAGGTCCCGCTCGACGGTATGCGCGCGACCATCGCGCGGCGTCTGGTCGAAGCCAAGCAGACCATCCCGCACTTCTACCTCGTCACCGACGTGACGATGGACGCGCTCCTGAAAATCCGCGAGGAGGCCAACGCCGGCGCGCCGAAGGACTCCTACAAGCTCTCGGTCAACGATTTCGTCATCAAGGCGCTGGCGCTCGCGTTGCAGCGCGTGCCCGCCGCCAACGCGGTTTGGGCGGGCGACCGCATCCTGCGCTTCAAGCACTCGGACGTTGGCGTCGCAGTCGCAATCGACGGCGGCTTGCTAACCCCGGTGATCCGCAACGCGGAGGGGAAATCGCTCTCCGCCATCTCCAACGAAATGAAGAACCTCGCGGCGCGTGCCAAGGAGAAAAAGCTGAAGCCCGCCGAATACCAGGGCGGCTCGTCGGCGATCTCAAATCTCGGGATGTACGGCGTGCGCGAGTTCTCGGCGATCATCAATCCTCCGCACGCCACCATCCTTGCGGTCGGCGCCGCGCAACGTCGCCCGGTCGAGGCCGACGATGGCTCGGTCAAGTTCGTCAGTCAGATGACGGCGACCTTGTCCTGCGATCACCGCGTCGTCGACGGCGCGCTCGGCGCCGAATTGCTTGCTGCATTCAAGTCATTGATTGAAAGCCCGGTGCGCATGCTGGTGTGACGCTCCGGTTTCCAGGGGGAGACGCACATGAGTCGGAAATGCATCATCTCGGCTGTGGTCATGTTCATGGCCTGGGCGCTGAGCTTCTTCGTGCACGGCGTCCTGCTCGGCGCGGACTATTCGGTCACTCCTGGCATGCGCCCGCCGGCCGAAGCCAAGACGCTGATACACTGGATGATCCTGGCGCAGGCGCTGTTCGGCGCAGCTTTGGCCTGGGTCTATGTCCAGGGCAAGGAGGATAAGCCCTGGCCGGCGCAGGGGTGCGCTACGGCATCGCCATTGCGTGCCTGGCCAGCAAAATTGACCTTTTGCACCGGCCGGCCCGCGGCCCGATCTGGATTCAGGAGGCGACCTGGAATAAACCTGTGGCGAGGGGAGATCCGGCCATGAATCGCGGCTCGCTCAAGCTTTCGCTGATCTTGTTCGGCCTGTCGCTGCTGTTGAAATTCCAGGCCCGGCGGCACCCGGCCTATCGCGAACGGCTCAAGGAAAAGAACCTAACCGCGCAGTTTATCGCCCGCGACGAAGAGATCGGCCGCTGGTTCAAGTTCCAGGATGGCCGCATCACCTCCGGCTCGGGCGTGTTGAAGAACGCCGACGTCACGGTCGCCTTTAAGAACGCGGCGCTCGGCGCTGATCTTTTGACGCCGCCAATTAACTGGCTCGACCAGATCAACGCGCAGAAGGAATTCCTGCTCACCGTGCAGGGCGACGACGGCCTCGCCAACTGGTTCGCGCAGACCGTGATGATGGGCCAGTCAGTCAGCCTGAAGTACGGCACGCGCATGCCGGACGGTTCGATGCGCTACTGCAACATGACCAACGGCGGGCCGGTGTTCCTCTATGTGAGGGGCGGCAAGATCGTCCGCATGACGCCAATCGATCTGACCTCCGACGACGGCGCCTCGTTCACCATCCAAGCGAAGGGCCAGAGCTACACCCCGCCGCGCAAGACCACGCTCGCTCCGCACGGTCAGAACGCCAAGTCGATCGTCTATTCGCCGGATCGCCTGCTCTATCCGATGAAGCGCGTCGACTTCGATCCGAAGGGCGCGCGCAATCCGCAAAACCGCGGCAAGTCCGGCTATGTCCGCATCACCTGGGACGAAGCGATCACCCTCGTCACCGACGAGATCAAGCGGCAGAAGCTGACCCACGGCCCCGGCTGCATCGCCGTCTCGCACGGTTCGCACCACACCTGGGGCAACGTCGGCTACTATCTCTCGGCGCTGTTTCGGTTTTCCAACGCAATCGGCATGACGCGCGTTCACCACAATCCCAATTCATGGGAGGGCTGGTACTGGGGCGCGGTGCATCACTGGGGCCACACCTTGCGCGTCGGCCAGTCGGAGACTTACGGCACCGTCGAAGATCTCTTGCAGAACTGCGACATGGTGGTGTCGTGGGCCGCGGACCCCGAGTCCACGTCAGGCTCCTACGGCGCGCAGGAAGGCACCGTGCGTCGGCAGTGGCTGAAGGACCCCAAGCTCGGCATCAAGGTCGTCCACGTCGATCCCTACTACAACGCCACCGCGCAGTTCCTCCCGGGCAAGTGGTTCGCGCCGAAGCCGACCACGTCGCCGGCGATGGCGATGGCGATCGCCTACGTCTGGATCAAGGAAGGTCTCTACGACAAGGAATACGTCAAGACCCACACCGTCGGCTTCGACAAGTGGGCCGAGTATCTCACCGGCGCCGAGGATGGCATCCCGAAGACGCCGGAGTGGCAGGAGAAGGAAACCGGCGTTCCCGCCAAGGACGTCCGCGCACTCGCCCGCGAATGGGGCAAGAAGCGCGTCTACCTCGCGCCCGGCGGCTGGGGCAACGGCCACGGCGGCGCCTGCCGCAACCAGACGGGCATCCAGTGGGCGCGCGTCATGGTGTGCCTCTCCGCGATGCAGGGGCTCGGCAAACCCGGCTGCAACATGGGCAACCTGCAATGGGGCACGCCGGTCGACTTTAACTTCTACTTCCCCGGCTATTCTGAAGGCGGCATGTCGGGTGACCTCGAGAACACCGCGATGCCGGTCGCGCTCTATCAGCGCATGCCGCAGCTGCCGACCATGAGCTCCAACGGCCAGCAGATTCCGCGTATCTGGCTGCCCGAGGCAATCTATGACGGCAAAGCGGAGGGCTACCGCTGGGTCGGCAAATCGATCGAGCACCAGTTCGGCAAGTTCATGTATCCGGCGCCCGGCCATTCGCCGGTGAAGATGCTCTACAAATACGGCGGCTCGATCCTCGGCACCATGAACAACACCAACCGCCATGTGCGGATGTATCAGTCGGAGCAATTGGAGTTCGTGGTCAACCAGTCGATCTGGTTCGAGGGCGAGGCCAAGTTCGCCGACGTCGTGCTGCCGGCCTGCACCAACTTCGAGCGGACCGACATCTCGGAATGGGCGGGACTCGGCGGTTACGGCCACCACGGCCAGCAGCAGCTCAATCACCGCGTCATCATCTTCCAGGCGCCGGCGATCAAGCCGCTCGGTGAATCGAAATCCGACTACTGGATCTTCAATGAGATCTGCAAGCGGCTCGGCCTGTCGAACTACTTCTCCGAGGGCATCAACGAGATCGACTGGGTCAAGCGCATCTATCTCGCCTCCGACCTCAGGAAGGTGATCTCGTTCAAGAAGCTGCTGAAGCGCGGCTACTACGTCGTGCCGGCGGAGAAAGAAAAGCTACGCGCGCCGGTGTCCTTCCGCTGGTTCTTCGAAGGCCGCAAGAAGGATGTGCCGGAGGCGCAGCCGCTACCGTCGGATTACAAGGAGTACCTGCAGGGCCTGCAGACCCAATCCGGCAAGCTCGAATTCGAGTGCAACAGCCTCAAGCGCTTCAAGGACCCGGAGCGGCCGCCGGTCGTCAAATACGAGCCGTCGTGGGAGGGCCCGCACTCGCCGGAGTTCAAGCGATACCCGCTGCAACTCCTCACGCCGCACTCGAAGTATTCGTTCCACACCCAGGGCGACGGCAAGAGCTCGTTCCTCAACAACATCGCCGACCATCGCGTCAAGATCGACGGCTGGTACTACTGGGTGCTGCGGCTGAACGCTGATGACGCCAAGGCGCGCGGCATCAAGAAGAACGACCTGGTCAAGGTGTTCAACGATCGCGGCGCGGTGATCTGCGCGGCGCTGCCGACGCAGCGGCTGTCGCGCGGCGTCTGCCACGGCTACGAATCTTCGGCGGTTTATGCGCCGATGGGCGAGCCCGGCAAGTCGGTCGATCGCGGCGGCTGTCTCAATCTGCTCACGCCGCACAAGACCCAGACCAAGACCACGCATTCGCTCGCCGGCGCGCAGTCGATCGTTCAGGTCGAGCTGTGGGATCGCCGCATCGAACACATGTCGGAAACTTTTGCCGGGATGGAAACGGATTCCGTGTCGGCGAAGGACAAGGAGCTCGCCGAGATCAAGCGTGCGCTCGAGGCCGCGCAGCTTGTTCCCGCGAAGTGACTAGGGATGGGTTCCGGAGTGATTGACCGATGAAAAAATGGAACATGATCATCGACGTGGCGGAGTGCACGAATTGCCAGTTGTGCGCGCTGTCGGCGATGGACGAATACGTCGGAAACGAATGGCCGGGAATCGCTGCCCCGATGCCGCGCCACGGCCATCAGTGGATCGACATCAAGCAGAAGGAGCGGGGCCAGGCGCCGATGATCGACATCGCCTATGTCCCGACTATGTGCAACCACTGCGACAATGCGCCGTGCCTCGCCAAGGGCGGCGACGCGGTGAAGAAGCGCGCCGACGGTATCGTCATTGTCGATCCGGTGAAGGCCAAGGGCCGCAAGGACCTCGTCGAAAGCTGCCCCTACGGTCACATTTGGTGGAACGAGGAATTGCAACTTCCGCAAATCTGGCCGTTCGACGCGCACCTGCTCGACCAGGGCTGGCAGCAGACGCGCGGCCAGCAGGCCTGCCCGACTGGCGCGATGCGCGCGATCAAGGTCGAGGACAGCGAGATGGAGCGCATGGCGCGCGATGAGCAGCTTGAGGTGATGAAGCCCGACGCCGGCACCAAACCGCGCGTCTATTACCGCAACCTGTGGCGCTACAGCAAAAGCTTCATCGGCGGCAGCGTGGCGACCGAGGTGGCCGGGGTAATCGACTGCGTCGAAGGCGCGAGCGTGCGCCTGATCAAGGACGGCAACACGGTCGCCCGCGCCGTCACCGACAACTACGGCGATTTCAAATTCGACAAGCTCAACGACAACTCCGGCCGCTACACCATCGAGGTCATGGGACTCGGCCGCACCAAGATGCTCGATGCCAGCCTCGGCACCAGCGTCTTTCTCGGAGAAATCCGGCTGTAGCTTCTAGGCTGATCGTCATTCGCGGAGTATGGCGCGAATCATCCCTGCCGCTCTTGGGAGAGGTGGCCGAAGGCGCCGGATGCGGACGGCGCTTGACCGTAAAGCTCACCCCCGCTCGCTGCCTCTCGCGTCCACCCTCCCCGAAGGCGGTGAGGGATGGCCGTTGCATGGCCCAAGACAAACTAGCGCTCGCTTCAATGCTTCGACTTGCCGCCCTTGCCGGTCCAGTCCGGCGGGTTGCTCTGCTTGATGCGGCGGCCGTCCTTCACCAGTTCCTTGATCGCGCCGGCAATCGGCATTGCAAGTCCGGCCTTGTCGGCCATCTTGGCGACGATCTGCATGTCCTTCAGCGCCCAGAGAAACGACACGTTCTCCCAATTCTTCAGCGCGTCCGAGGCGCCCGAGCTGATCAGGAGCGCCTCGCGGAGCTTGACCAGATCCATGCCGTTGGCCTCGCTCAGCCGGCCGGCCTCGATCAGCGCGATGCCGTTCACCCAAAGCAGAAAGTTGTTCATCGCCTTGCCGAACTGGCCCGCGCCTATGTCGCCGAGCAGCACGTAGTCCTTGCCGAATGTGCTGTAGATCGGCTTGCCGCGCTCGAACACCTCGGGCTTGCCGCCACACAAGATGAGCATGGTGCCGGTATCGGCTGCCATCTGGCCGCGGCAGATCGGTGCGTCGAGCATTTCGACGCCCTTGGACCGCGCCTTTTCCGCCAGCATCCTGACGTGCTCAGGCGTGCAGGTCGACGACACCGCAATGACTGTGCCCGTACCCATCGTCTCCAGCAGCCCGCCGGGGCCGAGCATCACCGCGCTGGCTTCCTCGTCGTAGCCGACCGCGACGATCACGAACTTGCAGACGCGGCCGACCTCGGCCGGCGTCTTGGCCGCCTCGGCGCCGAGCCCGCGCGCCACCTCGACCGCCTTCGGTTCGATATCCTGTGCGACCACCGTATAGCCGTGCTTGATGAGATGTCGCACCATCGCCTGGCCCATTCGGCCTGTCCCGACGACGCCGATCTTCTCCTTGTCCGCCATGATGTGCGCTCGCTTCCGTTGTGTAGGGGATGTTAGGCCGTTGAAAAGACAAGACAACCGCGCCGGCCCCTGGTGTCGACCCGTGACCAGGCCTGGGACCGCCGGATGGCGGGAAACGGCGCGGACAGCCGCTTGCCTCGGAATGGAACCCGATCTACCTTAAGCGCAACGAACTAGCCGCTTTGCGCGTTAGGTTCGTGAGGAACGACAGTCAGAGGAAGCACCATGGCCTGGACCACCCCGATCCTCGTCGAGATTTGCGTCGGCCTCGAGATCAACGGCTATCTGCCGGCCGAATTCTGATCTCGTTTCCGCTTTTTGCCTAGATGCTGACCGCCATCGTGCTCGGCGCGGCGGCGGGCGGCGGTTTTCCGCAATGGAACTGTAACTGCGATGTTTGCCGGCTGGCTTGGGCCGGAGATCTGCGTGTGCGCGCGCGCACGCAGGCGAGCCTCGCTGTGTCCGCCGACGGCAAACGCTGGACACTGCTCAACGCTTCGCCCGATCTCCGCGCGCAAATCCAGGCGACGCCTGCCCTTCATCCAACCGCGCTGCGCGATAGTCCTATCGAATCGGTTGTGCTGACCGGGGCCGAAATCGACCAGACCGCCGGCTTGCTGAGCCTGCGCGAGCGGTCGCCATTCTTGCTGATTGCCACCGCGGCGACGCTGGCTGCCGTCGCCGGCAATCCGATGTTCGGCGTGCTCGCAGCCGACGTGGTTTCGCGGCGCGCCATCACGCCGGGCGAAAAATTCGCGCTCGATGGCGGACTTCAGGCCGAGCTTTTCATGGTGCCTGGCAAGCTGCCGCTTTATCTCGAAGGCGAGAATCCGGAAACAGCGGAAGAGAGCGCGGCCAACGTGGGCGTCGAGATCATCGATGGAGCCAAACGCCTGGCCTATGTGCCCGGCGCGGCGGCGGTCACGCCGGCGCTGCGACAGCGGCTGTCGCGCGCCGACGTCATTTTATTCGACGGCACGCTCAGCACCGACGACGAGATGATGCGCAGTGGCACCGGAACGAAGGCCGGCCGACGCATGGGCCACATGCCGATTGAAGGCGAGGGTGGTTCACTTGCGGCATTCGAAGGCCTTCCCGCGCGGAAAATCTTCGTGCACATCAACAACACCAATCCGATCCTGGTGGACGGGTCGCCCGAGCGTCGCCGCGTCGAAGCCGCCGGCTGGGAGGTCGCGGAGGACGGCATGGAGATCGTGTTGTGAAACTCCTCACGCCTGAAGATCTGGAGGCGGCACTTCGCGACATCGGTGCGCGGCGCTATCACCGCCTGCATCCGTTCCACAAGCTCCTGCACGGCGGTCAATGCACCAAGGGCCAGGTCCAGGCCTGGGCGCTCAACCGCTACTATTACCAGTCGATGATCCCGATCAAGGACGCCAGCCTGATCGCGCGCTGCGAAGACTCCGCGATCCGGCGCGAATGGCGCTCGCGTCTGGTTGATCACGACGGCGAGAGTGCCGATGACGGCGGCATCGCGCGGTGGCTCCGCCTCACTGACGGGCTTGGTCTCGACCGCGACTATGTCGTGTCGTTGCGGGGCTTGCTGCCGGCGACACGCTTTGCCGTCGATGCCTATGTCCGCTTCGTGCGCGAGAAGACCTTGCTCGAAGCGATTGCATCGTCGCTCACGGAATTGTTCTCGCCCCAGATCATCAGCGAACGGATGGATGGGATGCTGGCGAGCTATCCGTTCGTAACCCGCGAAACCCTGGCTTATTTCGATAAGAGGCCGCCGCAGGCCGCCCGAGATTCCGACTTCGCGCTGGATTATTGCAAGAAAAATGCGCGGACGCCGGAGCAGCAGCAACAGGTGCTGGCGGCGCTCGAATTTAAATGCGGCGTGCTATGGGCGATGTGCGATGCGCTGCAGCACGCCTATGTCGATCCCAAAGAAATACCGCCCGGCGCGTTTGCACCGGGCGGTTGATGGGCGAAAAGGAACGCGCGCTAATTCGCCTGCTTGTTGACCTCGCGCACGATCGGCCACCACAGCTTCTGTTCGCCGTCGATGAACTCGCCGGTCTGAGCCGGCGTAAGGTCTCGCGTGTAGGTTCCGAGCGCGTGCATTTTCTCGATCACGTCCGGCATGGCAACGACTTTGCGCAAGTCGGCGTTGACCTTCTGGATGACTGCATCCGGCACGCCCGCCGGCGCCATTAGGACGATCCAGCCGCTCGACACCACGCCCGGTATGGTTTCGTTGATTGCCGGCAGGTCCGGCACGTTGGGTAGCCGCTTGATTGCCGCCACGCCGAGAAGGCGGATCGCGCCGCCCTGTGTTCCTGGCGCCATGCCGGCGAGGCCCTCGAACATGATCGGGATGCGGCCGGCAATGACGTCGTTGATGGAGACGGACGCGCCGGCTGCATGGACAAAGGAGATGTTGGCCTTGGATTTGTCGCGGAACAATTCGCCGGTGAGGTGAGCCTGTCCGCCACGGTTGGTTGCTCCAAACAGTATGCCGTCTTTCGTCTTGTTGGCGAGCGCAATCAACTCCGCCACATTTTTCGCCGGAACGTCCTTGTTGACGCCGACCGCGATCGGCTGCTCGCCGATCATCCCGATCGGCGCGAAGGTCTTGATCAGGTCGAACGGCATCTTGCCTTCCTGCTGGACCGGCAGGACGTTGTAGGTCGAGGCCTGCGACATGTAGAGCGTATAGCCGTCCTTCTCGACACCGGCCGCGGCCTGCGCCGCGATCAGTCCGCCGGCGCCCGGCCGATTGAGGATGACGGCCTGCTGTTTCCACATCTGCGAAAGCTTTTCCGCGACGAGGCGTCCGACCACGTCCGGGCTGTTGCCGGCGGCGGCGGGCGTGATGAAGGTCACCGGCTTGTTGGGATAATCCTGCGCCTGCGCCGGCGCGCCCAGAAACAGCGCGATGGCCGACGCACACCAGAATGTCATCCTCGACCGCTTCGGACTCATGTTTTTCTCCCTATCGATCCAGCCTTTTGCCCGGCAGGTGTCGTATAACACGCGCTATCGTACTGCAAACTGCGGCATGTAGGCCGAACATTGGAGGCCGGGTGGCGGAGAACGATGTGATCTCGGGCGACGCGAAGCCGCGGCTGCCGCGCGGCGTTCGTCTGACCCACAACGAGGCGCAGGGCGGCTGGGTGTTGCTTGCGCCTGAGCGCATCTTCAAGGCCGATCCCGTTGCCGCTGAAATCCTCAAGCGCTGCACCGGCGAAGCGACGCTTGCGGCAATTGTTGATGACTTGGCGGCGGCCTTCAATGCGCCGCGCGAACGCATCCTGGCCGACGTGAGCAAGCTGCTTCGCGGATTGGCGGAGAAGAAGCTATTGGAGCTCTAGCGTGGCGGACAGCCAAACCCTGCCGAAACCTCTGGGTCTTCTCGCGGAGCTCACGCACCGCTGCCCGCTTGGCTGTCCCTATTGCTCCAATCCGCTCGTGCTCGAAACGCGGGACGACGAGCTCGATGCCGCCACCTGGTCGCGGGTGTTCAAGGAGGCGGCCGGGCTGGGGGTGCTGCACGTGCATCTCTCCGGCGGCGAGCCGGGTGCGCGCCGCGATCTCGTCGACATCGCCGCCAACGCCCGCGAGGCCGGGCTCTACACCAATCTCATCACCTCGGGTGTCGGCATCACGACGCGCACCATGCGCGACCTGTGGGAGGCCGGCCTCGATCACGTGCAGGTTTCGATCCAGGACGCCGACGCCGTTTCGGCCGACCACATCGCCGGCTATCGTGGCGCGTTCCAGCGCAAGCATGCCCTGGCGGTCGAGGCGGTGCGGCTCGGTCTGCCGCTTACGGTCAATCTGGTCGTGCATCGCGCCAACATCGAGCGGATCGGTGACATGGTCGCTCTCGCACTCGGATTAAAAGCCAGCCGTATCGAAATCGCGCATGTGCAGTATTACGGCTGGGCGCTGAGGAACCGGTCGGCGCTGATGCCGACCGCCGAGCAGGTCACCCGCGCCGTCGCGGAGGTAGAGGAGTTGCGCCTCAGGCACCAGGGCCGCATCGTCATCGACGCAGTGGTGCCGGACTATCATGCGCGCTTTCCAAAGCCCTGCGTCGGCGGCTGGGGCCGGCGCTCGCTCAATGTGACGCCGTCCGGCCGCGTGCTGCCGTGCCACGCGGCCGAGTTGATCCCGGGCCTGGAGTTCTGGAATGTCCGCGATCATCCGTTGGCTGAAATCTGGGCGGATTCGCCGGCCTTCAACGCGTTCCGCGGCACCGATTTCCTGCCGGCGCCTTGTGCCACCTGCGAACGCCGCGAGATCGATTTCGGCGGCTGCCGCTGCCAGGCCTTCCTGCTGACAGGGGATGCCCGGGCGACCGATCCGGTGTGCCATCTTTCCCCGGACCATGCGCGGGTGACCGCGCTTGCGGCGGTGCAAGAGGATACGGCCTACGCCTATCGGCGTATGTGACGCCTGCCGCGCTCCTGGCAAGGGCCGGAATCCGATTGCGCGCGGGGGGGCATTTGTCCGACACTCCGGGCCAAGGAAGACCAACCGTTGCGGCGCCGGGTAGTTCTTCGGCGAAACGGGCGAGGTGCTTCCGTACCAGGGAGGAAATGCATGTCAATTTCCATATCGTACCGGCGCGGTCTGCTGGCCGCCGGAAGCTTTGCGTTATTGGCCGCCGCCGCATTGCCGCTCGCGGCGCAGCAGCAGCCGGCTGCCCCGTCCAGTGCAATACCGCCCATGTCGGCCGGCCGGCCGGGCTTCAGTCCGATCGACCAGACCAAGGTCGAGCAGAGCAAGCAGGACACCAATCTCAAGGGTCATCCGGTCCCACCGATCGCGAGCCCCGTCGACAAGCTGCCGATCGACAAGATCAAACTGCCATCAGGCTTCAAGGTCGAGGTTTGGTCGAGCGGCCATGCAGGTGCCCGCACCATGGTCATGGGCGACAAGGGCACGATGTTCATGGGCACGCGCACGATCGGGCGCGTCTATGCCATCACCGACAAGGGTGGCAAGCGCGAGGCCAAGGCCATCGTTCAAGGCCTGACGCAGCCGAACGGCCTCGCCTTCAAGGATGGGTCGCTCTACGTGTTCGCGATCAACAAGGTCTATCGTTACGACAAGATCGAGGACAACCTCGACAAGCTCCCGGAACCGGTGGAGCTGACCAAAAACTATGATCTGCCCGACACCATCCACCACAATTGGAAATACGTCGCGTTCGGTCCGGATGGGAAGATGTACGTGCAGGTCGGCGCGAACTGCAACATCTGCGAGATCAACAGCGGCACCCACGGCCAGATCCGCCGCTACAACGCTGACGGCACCGGCATGGAGATCGTGGCGCGCGGCGTCCGCAACACGGTCGGCTTCGATTGGCATCCGGTGACCAAGGAACTGTGGTTCACCGACAACGGCCGCGACTGGGCCGGTAACGCCGGGCCGGAAGATGAGCTCAACCGCATCCCGAAGAACATGGAGGGGGCGAACTTCGGCTTCCCCTATTGCCACGCCAATGGCATTCCGGATCCGGACATCAAGCGCCCGAACCCGTGCGCAGGCGTGCTGATGCCCGCGGCGCTGACGGGGCCGCATTCCGCCGGCCTCGGCATCAAGTTCTATACCGGCGACATGTTCCCGAAGCAGTACAAGAACGTCGCGTTCATCGCGCGGCACGGCTCCTGGAACCGCGAGCAGAAGTACGGCTACGACGTGGTGATGGCCAAGGTCTCAGGCGGCAAAGCCACGATCGCCCCGTTCATGCAGGGGCTTCTCAGCGCCGAGAAGAACGAGTTCTACGGACGTCCGTCCTACGTCTTCCAGATGAAGGATGGATCCCTGCTCGTTTCCGACGAGAACCACGGCGCGGTCTATCGCATCAGCTATGGCGATGCGAAGACGGCTTCGAGGTAGACTCTGGCGTGACTGACGCGCTCGCAAAATGGATGCGGCCGCTGGCTTTCGGGCTGGCGGCCGTTTCCTTGTGTGGGACCCTGGCCTCCGCGCAGAGCGGCGGGCTGGCCGAGAAGATTCAGCTTTGCTCAGCCTGCCACGGCGAGGACGCCAACTCGAAGATCGAGAAAATTCCGTCGCTGGCGGGCCAACCGGCATTCTTCATTCTCAACCAGCTCTTCCTCATGCGTGAGGGCGTGCGCAAGGTCGAGGCCATGGCCCCGATCGTCAAGGACCTCAAAGACGAAGATCTTGACGGCCTGTCGAAGCATTTTGCCAGTCTCCCGGCCAAGCGCAGCGATGAGCCGGTCGATGCCGCGCTCGTCAAGCTCGGCACCGAGATCGCCCGGCATCGGCGCTGCGGCTCCTGTCATATGCCCAACCTTTCCGGTAGCGAGCAGGTACCGCGGCTGGCCAAGCAGCGTGTCGACTACCTGATCGTCTCCCTGAAGGAATTTCGCGATACCACACGCGCGGGCGGCGATACGGCGATGAGCGCCAATCTCGCCGGTACATCCGACGCCGATCTTGTTGCGCTGGCGCACTACTGCGCGTCGTTGTAGCTCAATCCCAGAACGCGAAGGTCCGGGTTTCGATGCTCTCGCGCGGCGGCGCATTGGGCGGCGTATTGGGGTCGTCGAAGGCCGAGTGGGCACTGAAGCGTGTGGCCACCTCTGGGTCGGTGTCGAACACCTTGAACACCAACGCCTCGTTGCGGTTCATCTGCGGGAAATAGAACCACTCATGCGCCGGGTTGTAGGCGATGTGATAGACCTCGCCGGTCCGGTCTTTGTAGCGGCGCTGCACGAGGATGAAGCCCGTCCGTGGAATGCTGCGGCCGTCGCAGATGCCGAGCGGGTCGGTCATCACCGCGCCGCGGATCGGCCGCCACACCTGGATGATGGCCCAGCGCTTCTTGAATCGCCGCTCGGCATCGGCGTCGCCAACGATCTCACGCAACCGCCGCGGCGCTGATTTCTCGGTGTAGTCGTTGTGCACGCCTTTCACCGGCGGTCGGGCGTTGATCGCGTTCATCGCCTGCTCGTCGCCGATGCGGATGGTGTGGTCGAACACCAGAACGTCGGATGCGCCCGAATGTCTCTTAATCAGCTCCGCCACCTCGCGGTCATAGACGCGCTTCCTTTCGGCCTCGTCGGTGAAGTCTTTCATTGTCGTGCGGTGATCGGCGAATACGAAACCGTGAGTGTCGAGCTTGAAGCTGTCGCGCAACGGTCGGCCGTTGCGGATGGCCATCTCGTGCTGCTTGTATTGCGGCGGAATTTCGTTGTGCGCCATCTCCGGCCAATCGATGTAGCGCACCGGCGGCACGCCTGTATCGACGATGTAGTTCATCTGAGCGCGGATGGTGTCGGTCGAGGGCCGTTCGGCGACGAGTTGCATGGCGATGCTCCCGCTACTGAGGTTGGCTCGATCATATGGGGTTTCCAGCCGCAAGGGACCAGCCCCCTTACCGTGGCTCGCTCGCTTCCGCCTGCGCGAGCTTATCGCGCCAATCCTTGCGTTTCATCAGGAACGAGACCGCGGAAAGGACCAGCAGTCCTGCGCTGACCACCATCAAGCCTGCGGAAATCGGCCGCTCGAAGAAGATTGTCCAGGCGCCGTTGGACATGATCAGCGACTGACGCAGGCTCATCTCGAAGGTCGGCGCAATGACCAGACCGAGCACCAGCGGCGCCGGATCGAAGTCGAACTTGCGTAAGAGATAACCGACGACGCCCATCGCCAGCATGATCCAGACGTCGATAATCGAGTGGTTCACTTCGTACACGCCGATGATGCAGAACATGATGATCAGCGGATAAAGATAGGCGTAGGGAATCCGCAGAACGTTGACGAACATTCCGACCAGCGGAAGGTTGAGCGCGAGCAGCATCAGGTTTCCGACGTACATAGAGGCGATGAAGCCCCAGAACACCTGCGGGTGTTCGGTGACAAGCTGAGGGCCCGGCGGCACACCGTGAATGAGCAGCGCCGCCATCAACACGGCGGTCACGGGTCCCGTGGGCAGTCCGAGCGCCAGCATCGGCACGAACGCGCCGGTCGAGGCGGCGTTGTTGGCCGATTCCGGGCCGGCGACGCCGGCGACCGCGCCTTTGCCGAACTCCTCCGGGTGCTTGGAGATGCGCTTCTCCAGCGCATAGGACAGGAAGCTCGAAATAATGTGCGCGGAACCCGGCACGATGCCAACGATAAATCCGAGAACCGTGCCGCGCGCGATTGGCATCGCCAACTCGCGCCATTCCCGGCGCGTCGGCAGCAACTCGGCAAAGCGCGGCGCGGTCACCTTCGCCGTGATATTGCGGCTCGGCGTCGAGAGGATTTCGCCGAGGCCGAAAAGCCCGACCGCGACCGGAACGATTCCGATGCCGTCACCGAGATCGGGAATATCGAACGCATAGCGGAAGTGGCCGGTCATAACGTCGATGCCGATGCAGCCGAGCAGGAGCCCAAAGGCCGCCATCAAGAGCGTACGGGAGAGCGAAGTGGACGACATGTAAGCAAGGAAGATCAGGCCAACGACCAAGAGCGCGGTATATTCCGGTGGGCCAAAGCGCAGCGCAAACGCGCCGAGCGGCGGCGCGATCACGGTCAGCGCGATCACGCCGAATGTGCCGGCGATGAACGAGCCGACCGCGGCGATGCAGAGCGCGGCCCCGGCGCGGCCCTTCTGCGCCATGGCGTAGCCGTCGATGCAGGTCATCACCGAGGCGGCCTCGCCCGGAATCCGCATCAGGATCGAGGTGGTCGAGCCGCCGTATTGTGAGCCGTAATAGATGCCCGCCAGCATGATGATCGCCTTGGTGGCGTCGAGGCCGAACGTCACCGGCAAAAGAATGCTGATGCCGGCGAGGGGGCCGATGCCGGGCAGCATACCGACCAGCGTGCCGACCACGCAGCCGAGAAATGCATATAGCAGAACGTCCGGCCGAAACGCGACCGAGAAGCCGAGCAGCAGACTGTCGATGGTCGCTTCCACTGGGCTAGTACCAGAGCGGCATGGGCGGCAGCGGGGATTTCAACAGTGTGCTGAACAGCAGATAGGAGCCGACGGTGACGCCGACGCTGACGGCCAAAGCACGCCAGAGGGCGCGGCGCTCGATGAAATACAAGAGCACAAACAGCAGCAGCGTGACGCTAAGCACGAATCCGATCTTGGTGTAGAGCGCGATGGCCACGGCAGCCGCCGCGACAACCGTTGCGGCGTGCGTGAAATCATTCCATGGGATTTCGGCGAGCGGCGGGCTTTCGCTCGCGCGTGCGACGATGATGGCGCCGAAGGCGATCATAAGGCCGAGTAAAAGCTTCGGCATCATGCCGGCGCCGGGCGAGGCGAGCGTGCCGAATGGGAGGTCGCCGCTCATAGCCAGGACAAGTAGGCCCGCGGCGACGAAGACGCCGCCGGCGATATGATCTCTGCGGAGGATCACGCGCCGGCCGGAACGCTCATCGTCCGGGCGTGCGGCCATCACACCTTGCCGATCGCTTGCACGGCGGCTTCGACGCGCTTGGCGTCCTCATCCCAGAATTTGGCGAAGTCCGGCTTGTCGAGATAGGCAACGACATCGCCGAGGTTGTCGATCGCCTTCTTGAATTGCTCGGCATCCGCGGCCTTCCTGGACTCGGCACGAAGCTTGTCGACGATCGCGTCGGGCGTGCCCTTGGGCGCGAATAAGCCGACCCAGAGCCCGAACTCGACGTCGTAGCCAAGCTCCTTCATCGTTGGCACGTCGGGCAACGAGGCAGCTCGCTTATTGGAAAAAGAGGCAAGCGCGCGCAGCTTGCCGGCCTTGATCTGAGAATTGGCGGCGGCGATCGAGGAGGCAAGCACCTGCGAGTTGTTGCCGAGAAGCGCGGTCAGCGCCGGTCCGCCGCCGTTGGTCGGCAGATGGCGCATCTGGATGCCGGCGGCTTTCATGAACAATGCGGCCGGCAAATGCAGCGCGCCATAGAGGCCGGAAGAGCTGAATATGATCTGGTCGGGACGCGCCTTGGCGTCGTCGACCAATTCCTTCAATGACTTGTATGGCGTCTGATCGTTGACCACGAGCGCCATCGGGCCTTCGGTGAACCGCGCGATCGGGATGAAGTCGGCGCGGGTGAATTTCGGCTGCCGGCCGAACAGCTTGTCCATCTCGGCAAAGCCCGAGATTGAAACGATGTGCATCAGCAGCGTGTAGCCGTCGGGCTTGGCGGCTGCGGCAAACTGCGCGCCGACCGCGCCCGCGGCGCCGGCCTTGGTCTCGATCACGACCGGTTGCTTGATGATCGGCTCAAGCACGGCTGCGAAGGGGCGGCCGACCACATCAACGGCGCCGCCCGGCGGAAACGGGTTGATCAAAGTGATCGGGCGGGACGGATAGGCGTCCTGGGCCTGGGCGGAGCCGGCGGTCAGCGCCGCGGCGGCCGCGGCCGAGCCGACCACGAACTGTCGTCTGTCCATCTTGTCCTCCAGGAATTGGCTCGTTTTTGTTGCGTGATGGTCGCTCAGCGAACGGGCGGGGTCAACCGCGCGGCTCAGCGATGCGGTCGCAGGCCTAATCGAGGATCGCGATCGCCCGCGTCCAGCCCGCGGAGGCGGCGTGGATCTTGACCGGGAAGCAACTGATCGAAAAACCCTTCGACGGCAGCTTGTCTAGATTGTGGAGCTTCTCGATGTGGCAATAGCCGATCTCACGGCCGGCGCGGTGGCCTTCCCAAATGATGCTCGGGTCGTGGGTTTCGGCGTATTTGGCCTTGGTGTGGACGAACGGCGCATCCCAGCTCCAGCCATCGATACCGGTGACACGGACGCCGCGCCCCAGCAGGTAGAGCGTCGCTTCGCGGCCCATGCCGCAGCCGGTCGCGACATATTCGGGCTTGCCATAGGCGGCACCGGCCGAGGTGTTGACCACCACGATGTCGAGCGGCGAGAGCGTGTGGTCGATCCGCTTGAGCTCGGCTTCGACGTCCTTCGCCGTCGCAACATAGCCGTCGGGGAAATGCCGGAAGTCGAGCTTGATGGCGGGGTTGAAGCACCATTCCAGCGGGATCTCGTCGATCGTGGCCGCACGCTTGCCGCGGTCCATGGTCGAGGCGAAGTGATACGGCGCATCCAGATGGGTGCCGCAATGCGTCGAGAGCTTGATCCATTCGATCGCCCAGCCCTCGCGGTCGGGCAGCTGCTCGACCTTCAGGCCCGGGAAGAACTTGCAGACCTCTTCCGCCGTCTGCTTGTGATCGAAGTAGCTGATGCTCGGCCCGTAGCCGGGTGGATCGGCGGCAACGTCATTCTGCAACGGGATCGAGATGTCGATCATTTTGCGCGGCATGCTGCACTCCTACCAAAGGTCATGGTTACCAATCATGGCCGGGACGATGCCCGGCCATGATTGCGAAACGCTGAGACCTCAAGATCAGTTGGTCGCTGGGCTCAGTTCAGTCGCACTGAGCTGTGGCGTGCGGCCCTTCGCCTCGGAATTTGCGAAGTTGAGCTCGATCTTGACCCCGTTCGGATCGAACAGGAAAAGCTGGTAAAGGCCCTGGTCGTTCACCTGGCGTTCGGTGAAAGCGATCTTGTGCTTGGTGAGATGGTCGATCATCTCGTGCAGGCCGGTGGTGCGGAAACCCACATGGTCGATCACGCCGGTGCCGGCGCTGGCTTCGGATTGCTGGCCGACGTATTTTTTGCGGTTTTCGCTCACGCTCTTGCCGCCGGTGGTGATGTGCAGCACGTCGCGGTCGCCGAGGTAGAGCCAATAGACCGGGAACTTGAAATCCGGGGCAGGTCCGACGCGGAAACCCAGAATCTTGACGTACCAGTTTTTCGTCGCCTCGATATCCTCGGTCTGCAGGAGGAAGTGTTCCATATACGAAAGGGGCATGTCGGACCTCCGTGAAACGTTCGGTGCCCGCCGGCGCGGGTAGTCACGCGCCATATTTAGCATTGGACGGTGAATGTCCAAAGGGGAAGGAACAGCGAAAATGCCGGCCTATTGGGTTGCACGCTCCAAGATCAACGATCCGGTCGAATACAAGAAATACACCGATCAGGTGCCGGCAATCATCGCCCGCTACGGCGGCAAGGTGTTGGCCCGCGGCGGCCGTTACCAGGTCATGGAAGGCCCGGACAAATTCCACCGCTTCGTCGTGATCGAGTTTCCAAGCTTTGAGCAGGGCGTGGCCTGCTTTAAGTCCGACGAGTATGACCGAGCGGCAGCTTTCCGGCGCAGCGGCGCGGGTGAGGTCGAGACCATCATGGTCGATGCCGGTGACGCGACCAAATGATGCCGGTGGGCAGGCATGTGCTGCCCACCGGCGGCATTCCGTCTCGTGCTCGCCCCTAGCGCGCGAGGCAATAATCCGCCTAATATGCCGCAAAATTTCACTGGGAGGATGTCGATGCTTCAATCTGTGAAGACTAACTTGCTTGCCTTTGCCGCAGCCGGCGCCTTTGCGCTGGCCGTGCCGGCCGCGCCCGCGCAGGCGCAGTCGGGCCAGCCGATCACCATCGGCTTCGGCATGGCGCTGACCGGTCCGCTCGCCGCCAACGGCAAGCAGACGCTGCTCGGGATGAAGATCTGGGAAGAGGAAACCAATGCCAAGGGTGGTCTGCTCGGGCGCCCGGTAAAGCTCGTGTTCTACGATGATCAGAGCAATCCTTCGACCGTCCCTGGCATCTACACCAAGCTGATCGACGTCGATAAGGTCAATCTCGTGGTCAGCGGTTACGCCACCAACATGGTGGCGCCTGCGATGCCGGTGGTGATGCAGAAGGGCAAGGTGTTCCCGTCGCTGTTCGCACTCGATGCGAACCACGAATTCAAGTATCCGAAATACTTCTCGGTGCTGCCGACCGGCCCGAACACTAAGACCTCCTTCACGGAGGGCTTCTATCAGGCCGCGCTTGAGCAGAACCCGAAGCCGACCACGGTCGCGCTTGCCGCCGAGGATGCGGAATTTTCCAACAACGCCTGCGAAGGCGCCCGCGATAACGCCAAGAAGTTCAATCTGAAGATTGTGTACGACAGGAAGTACCCGCCGGGCACGACGGACTTCACACCGATCGTGCGTGCGCTACAGGCGGCCAATGCCGAGCTCGTCATCATCTGCTCCTATCCGCTCAGCTCGGTTGGCATCGTGAACACGATCAATGAGCTGAACTACAAGCCGAAGATGATCGGCGGCGCGATGGTCGGCCTCCAGGCCACCGTGTTCAAGCAGCGGCTCGGCGCCAAGCTCAACGGCATCGTCAACTACGAGACCTGGGTCCCGACCGAGAAGCTGATGGCGCCGGCCCGCGCCTTCTTCGACAAGTACCAGGCCCGCGCCGGCGCCGAAGGCGTGGATCCGCTCGGCTACTATCTCGGTGGCTGGGGCTATGCCTATCTCAGTGCTCTCGGCCAGGCCATCGACGGCGCCAAGAGCATCGAGGACGACAAGATCGCCGACTACTACCGCAAGAACACCTTCAAAACCATCATGGGCGACTGGGCCTACGGTCCCGGCGGCGAATGGACCAAATCCGGCATGATGCAGGTGCAGTATCACGACATCAAAGACGGCGAGACCTGGAAGGGCATGAACTATCAGACAGTGCTCACCCCGGCCGACCACAAGACCGGAACCCTGATCTACCCCTACGAGAAGGCGAAATAGCCGGCCCCTCGGGCCTGCTGCGAGAGCCTCTGACGTCTGCTAGCATAGCGCCGCGCGGATCGCTCCGCGCGGCGTTTCTATCGACACTGACAAAGAGGGTGCCATGCAAGTCACCGGCCTGTTCCATGTTGCGATCAAGACCAATGACCTCGACGCGACGGTAAAGTTCTACACCGACGTGCTCGGCATGAAGCTCGTGCACCGTCCGGACTTCGGCTTCCCCGGCGCCTGGATCGCGGCAGGCGACGCCGTTCCGATCATCCACATCTACGCCGGCGGGCCGGCGCTTGGGACTGACGGTAAGACGCCGTATGGCACCGCGGCGCTGGACCACGTCAGCCTTACCATCAAAGGCTGGGACGAATGCCTCGAGCGCGTGAAGAAGCTCGGCTACGACTGGCGCGCGGCGATCGTGCCGGGCACGTCGCTCTGGCAGATTTTCGTGCACGATCCGAGCGGCGTGATGATGGAACTTACCTTCGAGGGCAAGGCCGAGAATCGGCCAACGCCGGAGATTCCGCCGGATCGCGTGTATATGGCCGGCCAGCCGTTCGGTAATGCAAGGGCGAAGGCGGCGTAAGCTTCACGACCGCCGCACAACTTGCCAGACCTCATGCTGAGGAGCATCGCCAACGGATCTGGCCAGGCGCCGGCCGGCCAACCTTATGAGGATTGCAGCGCGAGCCAACTGTGATAGATGGCGACACCGTGCGCTGGCAGGGACAAACCGTTCGCCTGGTCGGTTTCGATACGCCAGAAACTGGCAATCGCGCGCGCTGTGCATCCGAGCGCAACAGAGGCGACAAAGCGACAGCAAGATTGCGCGAGCTAATCGTCAGCGGCAACGTAACCGTTGAATTGGTTCGGTGCGCCTGCCCGGCGGAACAGTTGGGCACTGAAGCCTGTAATTTCGGGCGCTCCTGCGGTATCCTAACGATCAACGGTCGGGACGCGGGAGACACGCTCATCGCGGAAGGGTTGGCGCGCGCGTATCACTGCCGGCAGTTCTCTTGTCCGTCGCGGGGCTCATGGTGTTAGGGCGTGTAAATCACGCCGATCAGCGCTTCTGAGCACGCATGACGCGGGACCGGCGCCGTTAACCTTAACCAAAGCTGATTGACCCGCCCCATTCGCAGCATCTACTCCAGAAACTATTGTTCCGGAGCCTGCAGCAGTGCGGCCCTACGAAGGCTGCCTGTGCCCTAGATCATCACTCCGACGGGTGCGGAGCACGAAATCCATGAGGTTTCTATTCTGTCTCGCATTCTGGTTGAGCGTCGTACTGTATTACTTACCAAGCTTTGAGCCGAAGCGCGCACCCTCGGAACCACGCAAGACGGCGAACATAAGCCGATCTGCAAACACGCCGACCGCTGACGCTGGTCCGTCGTCTTGTGCTCGGAACCCGCGCAGCTGCGACCGGCCGGGCAAGGCCCTTAAGCGACCCCAACCGGCCGATTAGAGAAGCGGACATCGAAGTGCGACCACCGAATGTCTGCTTCTGTACAGCGGACATCCTAGAATCGAGGGCTCCGCCCCTAGCGGGCGTCGAGGACTGCAATCCGGACGCGCACGAATTTCGCGCGTCGGCGCAAGATGCCGCCAACTTTGACCTTGTCTACGATGGCGACGAGCCGACGCCCTTCGTCGATAGCGGGGGCGACCCAACGATGTCGCTTGGGGACGTAGCCAAGGTGGATGCCGCGGTGGCGAAACGACACGGCGTGATCGTCGCGCTGATTGGCGGGTTCGCGTATGAGCTCGATCGGCTCGCCCGGTCCAATCTTCTCATAGACATAGCGGCGGCGATCGATCCCTTCGGGCGATTTGCGCCTGAGCTCTGCTATCCAACTTGGATACGATCGCACGCTGCTTTCTGCGAGCAGGGCCAGCGCGTCTGCCCTCCGCTGCCGTTGCCGGACTTCGGGCGACACGGTCCGCGAACGGACCAGGAGCGCATGGATTGTCGCCAGCGCGATGAGAGGCCAAGCCACAAATGTGCAGGCGAAACCGTAAAGGTACCAGCCCATCACTGGGCGCCGCTTGAAGTTGGCAATTGCAGCGGGTGCCAATCCAGCCAACAGCGCCGTCCATATCGTTGAGCGGTACAGCAGCCAGGGGATGATAACGTCTTCGTTCATGTAATAACCCCGTGCCCACTGGCGCTCAGTGTCTGGCCGCAGGGCCGCGAAGGTCAAAATTAGATTTCGTTAACAGAACAGCTTGGCTACACGATGGTTCCACCGGCCTAAGCCATAGGCGCCACTAGATATTTGGTCCTTCGCAGTCCTAAAAAAAGCCCGCCGAAGCGGGCAAAGTCTAAAGCACATTGAACCACCCCCTATTCGGTGTCGGTCGGCCGGAATTGATGACGGGTTGGTTCACTCGAACCGCCACTTTGCTGTTGTTGGCCTTCCCGATTTTTCTGCCCTCCCTGCTGCTGTTGATCACCATCCTGTTGATGGCCGACACCTCGCTGCTGCTGAGCGCGTTTCAATTCTTCCTTTTTCTGTCTGTTCATTCGAATCCTCCTCTTACATTTCTCCTGAAGAACAAACGCATTCTTGGACTTTGAAGTTCCCCGCCAATCGGGTCGGCCGGCTTCGTCGACAGTCTGGCGCGTCCGGTGGCGCCACCGGCTTCCTCTTGTTCGAATACAGCATCAGCGGGAAATGGTTGGAATTGCTGACGCAGCTCTCGCCGGGCGTGGCGCAAGTGGCGGTCCTTCGGGATCCCGCCACACCCACCGGAATCGGCCACTTCGGCGTCATCCAGGCCGTGGCGCCGTCGCTCAGGGTGGAGGTTGACCCGCTTAATGTGCGCGACGCCGGGCGAAATCGAGCGCGGCGTCGCGGCCTTCGCGCGCTCTTCGAATGGCGGTCTGATTCTGACGGGGGGCAACAGGGCGATACTTGATCGCGATCTGATCGTCACTCTGGCGGCTCAGCACAAGCTGCCCGCGATCTACGCGAACCGCTTCTTCGTCGCGGCCGGTGGGTTGATCTCCTTGGGCCCAATCGGATCGACCAGTATCGGCGCGCCGCTGGTCTTCGACCGCATTGGCAACGGGGGAAAAGGAGACATCGCACGAACCGCCGCGTTCGGTCGAAAATGACCCTATTCGACATCGAAGCAGCCTGTCGGTGTGATAGCCCTCCATCCCGCTAGGAATACCGTCACCGTTAGCCGGCGCTATGAACGGTCCAGATTTCAGCGTGGCCGAGCCCAAATGTTCGTTAGTAGATGGTCAGCACTTCAAGATTGGAATCCAACACGGTTTGCAGGCTATAATGAGTGCAGGATGGCCGGTGATTCGCGCTGGAACCTGACCCGGCGGTGGGGGGATCTGGAATGCGAATTTTCTGGTGGGCCTGCATGTTCTTGGGGGTCCTGATCTGCTCGACAGCGTATCTACACTTCAATCAGCCGTCGTTGCCAACCGCGTCACCGGGAGCGCCCGAGCAGTCTGAACGGCCTCCACTCGATCAAAAACCAGAGCAGGCCCTTGCTTCCAAAGACGAGAGGCGGTTGCAGGAAGTTGATCCGGCCCCTGCTCGTTTGGAGCCTGATCAGTTGTCCAATGGGCAGGAGGAATTGCGCCTCGAGGACGCTACCGACTCCGCTGCCATCGAGCGCTCCGAGCCGAACGAACCAAAGCAAAGTCTCTCGTGGCTGGCCTATTACGCTTATTCGGAACTGCCCCCCGAAACCAAACCGGCGGATACCGTTCTCGACGCTCTCAAGGACATTCCGCCCGGGACGCCAGTCGAGGAAATCAGGCGAGTGGCCGACATCCTGGGATTGGACTTCACGTTCATGAAGGCGATCGCAAAGATCGAGTCTAACTTTAATCCCAAGGCGCGCACCGGCTCGTATATCGGCTTGTTCCAGCTCAGCAAGTATGAATTCGCCAAGCACGGATCCGGCGACATTCTTGTTTCGCGGGACAACACTGTCGCGGCTGCCTTGAAGATGTCGACTGAAGCTGTCCTGTTCGAAATGTTCAACCGCAGGAAGCCAACCTTGAATGACCTCTACCTCATTCACCAGCAGGGGATCGGAGGCGCGACAGAACACTTGAGCCGCCCTAACCGGCTCGCGTGGCGATCGATGTGCGCGACAGACGAAGGCAAGCAAAAGGGCGAAAAGTGGTGCAAGCGCGCGATCTGGGGCAACACGCTTCCGGCACTAAAAAAGGCCTGGAAAAACGTAAATAAAGTCACCTCGGCTGCCTTTGTCGAGATGTGGCAGCAGCGCGTGTCCCAGTTTTACGCGCGATATTCCGAAGCCGCTCCGAACTGATCAGCGGACCTCAACATGTCCGTGTGGCCCGGCGCTTCCTACCACCACCCACGCCGGCGCGTATTGCCTTGGACACCCCAAAAACGGTGAGCCGCCGCTCCGGAACCTCCGCGCGGGTACTGCGCATGATAGTGTCTTTTCCGGTCCCGGACGCTGTCCTCGGCAAACGCGTTGACCTCTGATCGGCGTTAACCTCGCCGGGCCGGGCAGCTTGCCGCGCGTTACCGCATGACCGTGGCTCATCTCGGCGAGCCACGG
This sequence comes from uncultured Alphaproteobacteria bacterium, assembly GCA_963842645.1. Classification (GTDB taxonomy): domain Bacteria; phylum Pseudomonadota; class Alphaproteobacteria; order Rhizobiales; family Xanthobacteraceae; genus Z2-YC6860. Next base: position 202,322 of record CAWJGY010000012.1, read on the forward strand.
CCCCATCATCGAGGGGGCTCATGAATGTCCAGATCATCAATCATCATCTCGGTCGCGATGCTGACTGCTGCCGCAACCGTGGCAGCGGTGCAAACCCATCCCAAAGCGGCAACGGAAGCAACCAAACGGCCATCCCGCGTTGCCGCTCTGCGGTCGCTATCGGGGGCGGACATGACGCGGACATGCCGAAATCGACGCGAGTGACCCAGAATTTCCAGAGCCCGCTTCGTCAGGTCTGGTCCCACTCCACCCGCTCGGCACCCGGTTTCACGGGGTCGTAGTACCACTTGAGCCCCAGCTTTTCCTCGCTGAGCACGTCCGTCTTGAAACTCTTCCAAGCCTGAAGCTCGAAGTAGTCGAGCGGACCGCCCTTGGCGCGAAGCCGATGCGGTACGCCCGTGGGGAAAAACACCAGCGTGCCGGGTTCGAGCTCCTGGGTATCGTCCCCGACCTGGACCACGCCACGGCCCTTAAACGTGATGTAGCAGTGGGAGGGACCGTCCGGATTGGCCGGGGTGCCGACATGCCGATGATAGGGTGACGATCCGCCATCGTGATAGCGCATCTCGCCCGCTTGAATGGCGTTGGTTGGGGTGAGCCTGCTACCGTCGAGAAGTCTGACGGTGGACTCGACGCAGAAGCGACGCACGCGGCCTCCGCTGGCGTCAGTGAGTGGGCGGAGCGTCTTGCGATTGAAGAAATATCCCGGCCCGCCGGGCAATCCCAGTTCGACCGCGGCGGGAGGCTTCGGCGTCACCATGTGAAGCAGCTCAAGCTTCGAGCCGGACGCTTCAAATTGCGCCGATTCGCCTGGCACGAGAAGCACCCCGGCACCGTCCTCCGCAGCGTGCGACTTGCCGTTGAAGCTGATGGTGCCCGCCTTCGGCGCCTCGATGACGTAGACGAGGTGGTAGTCGCCGCCTGCTTCGACGTCGAACTGGCGACCTTCCTGAACCGTTCGCTGGTAGACGGTCAGGTATTTCGAACCGCACAGAGCTTGGCTGCAGATCGTCCTTTCAAGCCCGGATGCGACCGGCTTTGCTTCGGCTTTGTTCCAATTGATGATCGAAACGTCAATAATCGTCGCCATGGGCATTCCTCCTACAAAAGCGATCGAACCTACTCCCGGGTCTGCACAGCAACACGTTGCCGCGGTTCGCGAATGCTTTGCAGGGGCCGGGTAAGCAATCTCAGCACCTCGAGGCGAAAGATTAACGCCAGGACTGCGCTGCTGTACAAGCGGTTTCGTCATCAATCTCAAGACCGCCAAGGCGCTTGGCCTTGCGGTGCCACAGACACTGCTCGCCAGCGCCGACGAGGTCATCGAATAGCGAAGCTATTTGCTGCGGTGCATATGGCAGCTCCTGGCACTAAGCGGACATGGGCGTTGCTTAACCCGATGTCCGCTTTTGGGGTAAAGCGGACATCGCCAAAAAGGACCGTCATGTCTGCTGATGACCCATCCCGGACATGGGCCAGTGGGATTCGCGCATCGAAACGTTGTGGAACGTTACCGGGGCTTGCCGGATCACTCCGGCTTGATGTTGGCGGCGCGGATCACCTTGCCCCATTTCTCGGTTTCCTCCGCGATGAGCTTGCCGAAGTCGGCAGGGGAACCAGGAAGCACGGCGTTACCCAGTTCGGCGAACCGCGCCTTCATCTTTGGATCGGCAAGACCCGCATTAACTTCCTTATTGAGCTTCTCGACGATCTCGGCGGACGTGTTCTTGGGCGCGCCGATGCCTTGCCACGAGCTGGCCTCGTAGCCCGGGACGAACTCGCCCACGGTTGGGATTTCCGGGAGCGCCTCCGAGCGAGCGGCCGTGGTCACCGCGAGCGCGCGCAGCTTGCCAGCCCTGATGTACTCGATCGCCGCGGGCGTGGGGCTGAAGTAGACCTGCACCTGCCCGGCAAGCAGATCGGTGAGCGCAGGCGCACCGCCGCGATAGGGCACGTGCGCCATGTTGACGCCGGTCATCATCTTGAACAGCTCGCCGGACACATGGCCGGGACTCCCGATGCCGCCCGACGCCATGCTGAGCTTGCCCGGATTGGCCTTGGCATAGGCGATGAACTCGGGAACTGTCGTGGCGGGAACCGATGGAGTTACCACGATGACGCTGGGCTGGCGAACGACGCCCGCGACCGGCGCAATGTCGCGGATGAAATTGAAATTGAGCTTGTCGTAAAGCGTCGCGTTGATCGCGCCTGACGGGCCGGCCATGAGAAGCGTGTAACCGTCCGGCGTCGCACGCACGACCGCCTCGGTGGCGATATTGGTACCAGCACCCGGCCGGTTCTCGATGACGAATTGCTGGCCGAGCCGCTCCGCGAGCCATTGGCCTATTAGGCGCGCGGTTATGTCGCCCGTTCCGCCAGCCGCAAAGCCGACGATCAGACGCACCGGCCGCGACGGATAGGACTGCGCCCATGCGACACTCGATGCTGCTGGGAGCGCGGCCGCGCCCGCGGCCAGACGCAAGAATTTGCGACGGGGAAGTTTCATGGCCAGTCCCTCCACAACAATTGGGCACGGACGGCGGTACCAGTAGCCTACTCCTTTTTCCGGAGAACGCGGAAGGCCAACCCATGTCTGCTTATGGCACTTAGCGGACATGAACCATGTCCGCTCTCATGTCCGCTATTGGGGGTAAAGCGGACATCGACTGATGGGGTGCAATGTCCGCTTTTGACCCAAAGCGGACATCGGCCAGCATCTCATGTTGCAGTAGCGAAGCCGGTTTCAGCCCCTATCAAAGCACTCGTTTGAGCCGTTACGATGCCTGCTCCTGAGCCAGGGGGCGGACATGCGGCGGCGGGAATTTCTCGGTGCTCTGGCTGGCGCGGTAGCGTGGCCGCTTGGCGTTCGCGCCCAACAGTCGGGGAAGCTGCCGATCATCGGGTTCTTAGGCACAGGCTCCTCCGTAGCGTGGAGCCGCTGGACCCCTGCCTTTGTCCAGCGGTTGCAGGAACTCGGTTGGATCGAGGGCCGCACCGTCACAATCGAGTACCGCTGGGCAGACGGACGCGACGAGCGCTATCCCGAGCTTGTTGCCGAATTGGTCCGGCTGAACGTCAATGTCATCGTCACGGGCGGCGGCGCATTGGCCGCGGCAAAGCAAGCCACATCGACTATCCCTATCGTCTTTGCTTTGGCGGGAGATCCGGTTGGCAGTGGTGCGGTTGTAAGTCTGGCGCGACCGGGTGGCAACGTCACGGGCCTGTCGAGCCAAGCGGCCGAAATTGCCGGCAAGCGACTTGACCTATTACGCGAAGTTGTGCCGGGCCTCCGCCAATTGGCAATCCTGGCCAATGCTGACTATTCTTCCGCAGGGCTAGAAATTCAGCAAGCGCAAGCAGCAGCCCGCGTGCTTGGTCTCAAGGTCGCCACTTACGATATCCGGCGTGCCGACGAGATCGCGTCCGCCTTTGAGGCGCTCAAAGGGCATGCGGAGGCACTTTTTGTCCCTGCCGACCCGCTCGTCAACAGCAACCGTGTTCGCATCAGTGACTTGGCACTGGGCGCGCGACTGCCAACCATGTTCGGCTTGCGGGAGTACGTCGAAGCAGGAGGCCTGATGTCCTACGGGCCAAACATCCCAGACCTATTCCGGCACGCGGGGGACTACGCCGACAAAATCCTGCGTGGTGCGAAACCGAGTGATCTGCCGGTGCAAAATCCGACCAAGTTCGAACTGGCAATTAATCTGAAAGTAGCCAGAGCGCTCGGCCTCACTGTCCCACCTTCGTTCCTCACCCGCGCCGACGAGGTGATCGAATAACCGTCCAATGTCGGCTATTGGCACTTAGCGGACATCCGGGGAGGACAACAGCGGTTTCTAATGACCGCCTCCGTCCAGTCGCATGACGCTACAGTCTCCGGCGCAGGCCAGGGACTGTAGCTTCATTCGCTTAGAGCCCTCTCCATTGCCGGAGCCGATTGAAATGAGTGGGCAGAGTAATTTTCTGACGCGAACCGGACTGGCATTCGCATTGCTTCTTCTGGTGCTGGGCCTGCTGTCGCCGGCAGCCCGAGCCTCGGATAAAGCATCGCTCGATACTCAGAAGTTGCAGGCCGTAACGGTCGTCACCCAACATGGTAATCAGACCTTCACGGCGGAATTCGCCAACACCCCGGCTCAACATGCCCGCGGTCTCATGTTCAAGACCCGGCTCCCGGAGCGACAAGGAATGCTTTTTGATTTTGGCCGTGATCAGGAAATAAGGATGTGGATGAAGAATACGCTGATCCCGCTTGACATGATCTTCATCCAAAGCGACGGCCACATCCATCGGGTCGAACAGAACACCATGCCTGAATCGCTTCGCTTTATCTCATCGAATGGACCCGTGCGAGCCGTGCTTGAAATGAGAGCCGGCACATCGAAGAAATACGGCATCGCTGCCGGCGATCGCGTCATACATCCGCTATTTTCTCCGCAGCGCCGACCGCAATGAATTTCTAAAGCGCAATTTAATGGCAGCCTGGCAATTTCGGGCCTATTTTGGGTGTATAGAATGCAGGACTACTGGCGATGCCGAAATTGCTCCTCATCGAGGATGATGCCGAGACGGCCAGCTACTGTTCGCAAATCAACTCGTTCCACGAGCTTGAGCTTGGCGGATTTCATTGGGCTTCCTCCTAGAATGCGAACAGTTGGAACAGGGCATTAACGGGGAAGAAGCTGCATCCGCTATTGGTCCGTCTTCATCATGACCGGCTTATTTTGGGCAATATGCGTAAGAGTCTTATCGGACTTGTGGACCGCTAAACAATTTAGCCCAGACCTGAATATCTGATATTCGAGCTTCGCCAGAATGGCCTGCAATTGGGCTTGGTCCACCTTGATTGCTTCCACGATCATTATGGGGTGGTTGCGTTGGATCAATTCCATCGCGCCCTGCAGCGCTTCCAATTCCATGATTTCATGGCGTGGCTCGACCCTGATCGAATGATTGCGGCGCTGGAGCGTGATGTTGAGGCGCTGCCCCACAATGACGATGCGCTGCCACTGTCAGAGCGGGCAGCCAAGCTGGCTGAATTGCAGGACGAGATTGCGCTGTTGGAAGCCAGAGAGGAAAGTTTGATCGAGCGTGCTGCCAAGGATGGCGTTCAGATCGAACGCAGGCCCGAGCAAAGCCCGAGCAGCATCTTGGGCGTGCGGATTGCGAAACCAGCCGCAGCGAGGGCGGCATGAGTAGTCCGGGGGTTGCTGCATTGTCCCCCGCCAGCGCCAGTCGCAGGTGCGCTGCTCGAAAAAAACAGCGACGGCTTGCGGACTGGTTTCTCCTCTTACTTTCCCGGTCGCGGCGAGCGGGTCGGGCGGGACGTTGCGAGGGCTTCGTCCCGTCTGGCTCCAGAAAGGGGTGGCTGATGTCGCTTCTCGCCTTCGCCTTTTACTTCTTCTTGGGGCCCTTGGGGCCGGAGTAGCTGCCGCCGGGGTTGGGATTGGGATTGGTGGGGCCAGTCCCCGACGACTGCGGCTGCGCCGCCGCTTTATACTTCTTCTTCGTTTTCTTGAAGCCGACACTGCCGGCGCTGGGATCGTAGGGACGCTGGGCAAACTGCTGATGCTGCGCCGTGTTCGATTTCACCAGCGGTGCGTCCTCGACTGTCGCCGAGCCGACCGCATGTGCCGGCAGGGACAAAGCAACGAGACCGGCCGCTCCAAGGAGCGCGACGAACATTGTCATGATTGGACCTCAGAGGTTGGTGGTAATGACTTTTCAGTGTGATAAGCAAATACAGAATTAGACGAGCCGCGCGAATGAGCAGCCCCGCTTAATGACGCAGCCCCGCAAAACTAAGACAGGCAGGCTGACATAACGCGCTAGTATTTCGAGGCCTGCTTTACCCCACGACCCTCCGGTTTCACCGCCGCATAGGGACGACAGTACGGCTCTTGTCTGCGACCGGCTTCTGCTCGCAGTACCGCGCGCCTGCCCACGCGCCGCCCATGAACCTTGAAGATGTGCGGAGCGCATCGCCAGCCACCTCAATGCGAGAGCGGTGGCGGTGCGCTAGGCACGGACGCCGGGCTATTTCTTCTTTTTCTTCTTCTTCGACTTCTTGAAGCCGACACTGCCGGCGCTGGGATCGTAGGGACGCTGGGCCAACTGCTGGTGTTGCGTCGTGTTTGACTTCACCAGCGGCGTGTCCTCGACTGTCGCCGAGCTAACCGCATGTGCCGGCAGCGACAAAGCAACGAGACCGGCCGCTCCAAGGAGCGCGGACGAACATTTTCATGATTGGACCTCAGAGGTTGGGGTGAAGACTTTTTTCGTGTGACAAGCATACAGCATTAGACGAGCCGCGCGCATGAGCAGCCCCGCTTAAAGCTTACCCGGGAAAGGCTAAGACAGGAAGGCTGACCTAACGCGCCAGCATTTCGAGGTCTGCTTTACCCACGGCCCTCCGGTTTCACCGCCGCATCGGGACGACAGCGCCGCTCTTGCTCGTGACCGGCTTCTGCTCGCAGTACCTCGCCCACTCCGCCATCAGCCTGCGCCGCTTGTCGAACAGGTCGGTCCGCTTGTAGGCCCGCTCAGCCGCCCAGTCCCGGAGGCTGGACCGGAACCCATGCACGGTCAGGCCGGGAGCGGCTGGAACTCCTACGCGAGTTGGTGCCTACCGCAACTCGCGTTGCCATGCTTGTCACTCCGACTCTGTCCGAGGCTGCGACCTCGGCAAGCGACATGGAGGCCGCGGCCCGCGCCATGGGCCTGAAGTCCCAGACTTTCAATGCCGGGACCAGTAGCGAAATCAACGCGGCGTTCGAAGCATTCTCGCGTGAACGACCCGACGCTCTCGTCGTCGGTCCAGGGCCTTTTTTCCTCAGCCGCCGCGTGCACATCACCCACCTTGCGACGCGTCACGCGATTCCCGCGACGTTTGCCAATCGAGATTTCACCGATGCCGGCGGGCTGATGAGCTACGGCTCGAACGTCACGGATGTCTATCGTCAGATCGGCGTCTATGTCGGGCGCATCCTCAAAGATGAAAAGCCGGCCGACATGCCCGTCGTGCAGTCGAGCAAGTTCGAACTGGTCATCAATGCCGCGACTGCGAGGACACTCGAAATCATCGTGCCAGCTTCGCTGCTCGCCCGCGCCGACGAGGTGATCGAATAGGAGACCGTTTGCTGCGGTGCACATGGCAGCTATTGGCACAAAGCGGACATCACGGACTAACCTCTGATGTCCGCTATTGGGGGTAAAGCGGACATCGCCCTGAACCCTGGAAATGTCCGCTAATGACCCAAAGCGGACATGGGCGATCGTCGAGTGCTGCAGTAGCGAAGGCCCCTTCCAGAGCCCCGCTTTGAGCCGATACGATGCGACCTCGTGAATTGGGGCGCGGACATGGATCGTCGGGAATTTCTCAGCGTTTTGGGTGGCGCGGCGGTAGCGTGGCCGGCGGAAGCGCGGGCGCAGCAGACGGCGATGCCGGTGGTGGCATTCACTCGCAGCACGACGTTTGCCGGGGCGGAATATTTGGTGACTGCGTTCCGCGAGGGCCTGAAGGAATCGGGTTTCGTTGAAGGCCGGAACGTGCTGGTCGAACTCCACGCGGCGGGCGATCAAGTCGACCGATTGCAGACGCTGACCACCGACGTAATCCGTCGGCCGGTGTCTGTGATTTTCGGAAATACGATGTCGGCGCTCGCGGCCAAGGCAAACACGATTGCCATTCCCATCGTCTTCGCCACAGGCTCCGACCCGATCCGGGATGGGCTCGTCACAAGCCTGAGCCGACCTGGCGGAAACGTTACCGGCGTGATCTTTATCAGCGGAACGCTTGGCACGAAGCGGCTGGAATTGCTGCGACAATTTGTGCCCAAGGCGACGACCATTGCGTTACTCGTGCAGACCAACAACGTCGAAGCCGAAGCTGAGCGGGAAGAGGTGCAGGCCGCCGCGCAATCGCTAGGATTGCAGCTCATCACAGCCGAGACCGGCAACGACCAGGAAATCGACGCAGCGTTCGCAACCTTCGTTCAGCGCGGAGTTGGTGCACTGTTCGTCGGAGCCGGACCGTTTTTGTTCGCGCGACGGGCGCGGGTCCTTGATCTGGCCGATCGCCATGCCATTCCGGCGATGTACTCCCAACGCGATGCTGTACGGGCCGGCGGGCTGATGAGCTATAGCGCCAGCCAACCGGACGCCTATCGTCAGGCCGGCCTCTACACTGGCCGGATACTTAAGGGCGAAAAGCCAGGCGACCTGCCGGTGATCCAGTCGACCAAGTTCGAATTCGTGATCAACCTCAAGACCGCCAAGGCACTCGGACTGGAATTCCACCCACAACTCCTCGCCACCGCCGACGAGGTGATCGAATAGCGGGGCTACTTTTCCGCCGTGCGAAGTGACGCGTTTGGCACAAAGCGGACATTGTACTCCTGCCGCCTGATGTCCGCTTTCGGGGGTAAAGCGGACATGCCCAGAAATGGCGCGACGTCCGCTAATGACCAACTCGGGCGTAGGCTACGTCCGACTGATCCGTGTTTCAGCTCTATCAAAATACTCACTTGAGCCGATACGATGCGTCATTCTGGGCTCAGGAATGAAAATGAGACGGAGGAGATTCATCGGTCTTGTCGGGGCTGCGGCGACGTGGCCGCTCGCAGCGCGCGCGCAGCAGCCGATACCGGTGGTCGGGTATCTCAGCGGTATTGCGGCCAGTGACCGCCCGCATCATACGGAGGCGTTTCGCCAAGGGCTGAACGAGATCGGCTATGCCGAGGGCCGCAACGTCTCGATCGAATACCGATACGCGGACAATCAAATGGACCGGCTGCAGCCGATGGCAGCCGACCTGATCGCTCGCAAAGTGGCCGTCATCGCTGCGATCGGAGGCAACAACACCGCATTGATCACCAAGACGCTGACATCGACGATACCGATCGTCTTCACCAGCGGGCTCGATCCCGTCAAGGCGGGACTTGTTGCGAGCCTCAACCGGCCGGAAGCGAACGTGACCGGAGTGAGCTGGTTCTCGGTCGAGATGGGGCAGAAGCACATCGAGGTGCTACGTGAACTTCTTCCGCAAGCCGCGCTGATTGCGCTGCTGCTGAATCCCAGCAATCCGGAAGGGGCATTCTATGAGCAATCCGCGCAAGAGGGGGCGCGCGCGCTCGGACGGCGTCTACTGATCGTCAAGGCCGACACGGCGGGCGAAATCGACGCCGCATTCGCAACTCTTGTGGAGCAGCGGGCGAACGCGGTGATGATCGGGTCGGGCCCTTTTTTAACCACCCGCGCCCGGCAACTCGCCGTGCTGTCGGCGCGGCATGCTGTTCCGATGATCTCAGCGGTTCGCGAGTTGCCCGTGGCAGGCGGCCTGATCAGCTACGGAAACAGCGTGACTGAGGCTTATCGACGGGCGGGGGTCCTCACCGGCCGCATCCTCAAAGGCGCCAAAGCGGCCGACCTGCCGGTCGACCGTGCAACCAAGTTCGAGCTTGTTATTAATCTCGGAACTGCCAAGGCCTTCGGCCTCACGGTGCCGCCGACGCTGCTCGCCCGTGCTGACGAGGTAATCGAATAGAGTCGAGCCTGATGTCGGCTATTGGCACAAAGCGGACATTCAACGCGCTCTGATCCATGTCCGCTTTTGGGGGTAAAGCAGACATCGCAAGTTGAGCCCCGATGTCACTTTTGACCCAAAGCGGACATCGGCCACATCTCTGATCGTCGCTGCAAATCCGGCTTTAACCCCTACCAAAGTGCTCATCCGAACCGTTACGATTTGAACTCCTGGGCCCAGGGGTGGAGTATGAGGCGACGGGAATTCATCTCCGGTTTTGGCAGCGCGGCCCTGGTCTGTCCTTTCGCAGCGCGCGCACAGCAGACCATGCCGGTCATTGGATATCTCAGCGGCCGCTCGTTCGCGGTGGAGGCCCCGCTGCGCGAGCCGTTTCTCAAGTCGCTGGAAGAGGCGGGCTTCGAGGTGGGCCGAAACATCGCCATCGAATACCGCCATTCACAAGGCCACGAAGATCAACTCCCCGGACTGGCATCTGAACTGGTGCGGCGGCGGGTGGCTGTGCTCGTGGCGACCGACCGGGCTTCGGCCGTTGCCGCCAAGGCCGCCACCTCGACCATTCCCATCCTGTTCGCCGTCGGCGACGATCCCGTCAAACTTGGCCTCGTGGCGAGCCTCAACCGGCCGGGCGGCAACGCCACCGGCATCTATCAGTTTACCACCCGATTGGGAGCCAAGCGCCTGGGGCTTGTCCGCGCGCTCCTGCCTACGCCCGGCTTGATCGCATTCGTCGTCAATCCGAACAACACAGCCACGCCGTTGCAGGTCGAGGAGATGCAGCAGGCGGCGCGCACAATCGGCCAGCCACTGCTCGTGTTGCGCGCGGGGAACGAAGCCGAGGTCGAGGCGGCGTTTTCTGCCATGGTGCAGCAAAAAGTCAGCGCGGTGCAATTCGGTACCGGTACATTGTATCAGGTCATCAATGACCGGTTAGTCGAATTGGCGGCGCGGCATCAGATCCCGGCTTCCTACGAATGGCGCGAGGCGGTCGTGGCTGGCGGCCTGATGAGCTACAACACGAATCCGGACCGAATTTTTGCGCCAGGTCGGCCGCTACGTCGCGCAGATCCTCAACGGGGCGAAGCCTGCCGATCTGCCGGCTGCTCAATCGTCAAGCTTCCACTTTGTCCTCAACCTCAAGACCGCCAAAGCGCTTGGCCTCGAAATTCCGGCGACGCTGCTCGCGCAAGCCGACGAGCTGATTGAGTGATGTCGCCTTTTGGTCGCTAATGGCACAATGCGGACATTTAACGTGGTCCGATCCGTGTCCGCTTTCGGGGGTATAGCGGACATCGCACTCCAGGGATGCCATGTCCGCTTTTGACCCAAACGGACATCGGCTGTCTCACTGATCGTACCCTCTATGGCATCAGAGAGATCAGGTATTGGATGCGATCGTTGAAGTGCAGCGCCGCTAGGCTGGGTGGCGGTGGTACATTTTGCTCCAGAACAACGGGCACGATGTCGGGCTCTCCGTCTTGATTTTTGCTGTTGCTGGTTGAGCGCGTATTCGGCTTCCCGGTAATGACCCACTCCGAATTTTTTGCAGCTTGTGACCAAAACAGCAGGAACAAGTCGCAGTGAGGGATTGTTTCGTACAGCTTTTTCTCCCAGCGATCACCAGGATCGAGCGACAGCAAATCTATGAAGAATTTGGTCTTCATGACGTTCAGCATCTGCACGCGCTTCAAGACCTCCTTCCGGTCCTTCGTGGCATAGGACACGAACGCGTTTTCATATCGGCGGGCGTGGTCGCCCAAATGTCTTGATTGCGGGTTTGTTGCAGAGGAATCAGATAAAATACGGAATTTAATACGTCCAACCAAAACTCCGTCGATGCTTACGCGCACAACCGGAAAAAAGCTCTGGCCGCTTGTCCTCTTGGGGACCCGTACCCAGAAATTGGCAAAATACGGACTGACCCTGCCAAACGACGCTTTGCACCGGCTCATCAATTAACAACCCGCTGCCTGCAAGACTGAGCTCAACCTTGGCGCCACGCTTGATTTCAATTTCGAGGGAGAGCGTACCTTTCAATGTCATCGATGAAGTTTCCATGGCGCTCGCCAGGAAACTCGCGCGCTTGGCCTGTTCTGGCAAATGTAAAAAAGCCTGGATTAGGGCCATTTCGGCAGGCGGCACCGCGGGAGGAGCGAAAACGGAACACTCGACCGTGTCGGCAATGTCGCTTGTTATCGTGCGGTCCGCGACGAAGGGCCTTTACCATCTCGGCGGCCGAAAGTTGTTTGTTGATCGGCATGCGCGCTGCTGGCAGTAGTGGTTCATGCCGACGGGTCATCGCACGCATGACTTGAATTTTTCGAGGAGTGAGGTCATTTTTTGCTTAAAGGTTCTTCTATTTGGCGCATAAGTCATGCCAAAGCCCTGGTCGCACATTCGTGCGACCACCCAGCTGGGCCTGGCTGGCGTTATGGATCTGGGTGGCATTGCGACGTGCGAGCGGCTTCAGGTTGTCTGGCAGCTCGCTCTCTCTCGGCATTCGTGCCCCTTCTACCAAAACAGGGATGACTTCGGTGTAGCGGCGGGCAAGCGCCGCCGCTAGTGCGATCACGACCAAGAAATCGTCCGGCTGGTGAGGAGGCGACGCTGCCCGGCTTCATCCTTCGCCGTTAGCCAGTTGGGACCGATGACGACCAGCATGACACGGCACGCAGCCACTTGGTCACTCAGATACTCCAGGAGGTCGACGCCGGGCGGGATGTCGTGGACACCCATAAAGACGCTGTTGCGGCCGAGCGCCTGCACGAGCAGCTTCATAGAGCTGACCGGCCATGCCGATAGAATTATCTCGGCGATAATTGATGAAAATCTTAGGAGCCACAATCGGTCCCCCGAAAGATGCAAAATCTTATCGTACGACCGGTCAAAGCACTATATGTGCTTGCTTGCACAGCAACGTCGAATGTCCGCTATTGGCACTTAGCGGACAAACCGACCGCCTCTGAGTTTGTCCGCTTTTGGGGGTATAGCGGACATCCCAATCAGGGTCGCCATGTCCGCTAATGACCCAAAGCGGACATCGGTCGGCATCGATGTTGCAGTCGCGAAACCGGTTCCAGCCCCTATCAAACTACTCGTTTGAGCCGATTCGATGTCGTCTCCTGAGCCTGGGGGTGGACATCAGGCGTCGGGAATTTCTCGGTTTGATCGGTGGCGCAATGGTGACAGCGCCAACGGTAACGCGCGCGCAGCAGCCGGGCCGCACCTATCGCATTCGTTTCCTGCTGCCAACGGCAACAGGATCGCCGCCGATGACAGCCTTTTTTGACGAACTGCGGGCCGACGGTTTCATCGAGGGGCAAAACCTCGAAGTTGTGCCGGGCGGCCTCGATGTTCGCCGCGATCAACTCAATACCAAGGTTGATGCACTCGTGAAGGCGGCGCCTGACGTTATCGTCAGCGGCCCCGACATTTACACAGTCGTTGTTCAGAAGGCGACCAAGATCAATTCCGATCGTCGCCATGAGCGAAGATATGGTTCTGGATGAGCTGGTGACATCGCTGTCGCGGCCTGGTGGAAACACGACCGGTATTAGCCTGATGTCCCCGATCTCGACGGCAAGCGCCAGGATCTGCTGATAGAAGCAGTGCCCGGGGCACGCCGGATAGCGACTTTTCGCAACTCCACGCGAACCAGTCCTCTACATGTCGAGAAATTGGTGGAAGCCGCATCCAGGCGCGGAGTCGAGGCGAAGGTCGTCAACGTTGCCACGCGCGAAGCGGTCTTTCCTGCCCTTGAGGCAGCCAAAGCCTCGGGAGCTGACGCTATCAATTTCCTCGCAGAGTCCGCTACCGCATTATGGGATGCCCGGCCCATTCTCGACCTAGTCGCCGGACTGCGCTTGCCGGCAATCTACCAATGGCCGGAAACGGCGGAGGAAGGCGGGCATGATTGGTTATGGTCCGCGCTTTGTGGGAGTTCTCCGCCAACGCGCTCGACTGGTTGCCCGCGTGCTGCGCGGCGCAAGACCATCGGAGATTCCGGTCGAACAGCCCACCACCTTTGAACTGGTGGTAGAAGTTCGAGGCCGCCAAAGCACTTGGCTCACGATTCCCTCCGGCATTCTGTTCGCGCGCCGACAACGTGGTCGAATAGTCATCGATGTCGGCTAATGGCACTAAGCGGACAAACCGACCGCCCCTGAGTTTGTCCGCTTTTGGGGGTGAAGCGGACATCGCTCCTGCACCGCAAAATGTCCGCTAATGACCCAAAGCGGACATCGGCCGGCATTTCATGTTGCGGTAGCGAAGCGCCCCTATCAGAGTCGTTCGTTTGAGCCGATACGATGCCGTCTCCTGAGCCGGGGGGCGGACATGAGACGCCGCGACTTTATTTTACTGGCGGGTGGCACAACGATATTGCCACTCGCTGCTCGCGCGCAGCAATCAAATCAGATGCGGCGGCTCGGCGTCCTCCACGGGTCCGCAGATAATGCTCAGACGCAGGCTCGCATTGCGGCCTTGCTAGAAGGTTTGCGACAATTAGGTTGGATCGAAGGTCAAAACCTGAAGATTGATTATCGCTCCAGCCTAGGTACTAGCGCTTCCATTACCAAAAGCGCCGCCGAATTGGTTGCGCTTGCACCAGACGTGATCGTAGCGGGCGGCAGCGCACCCACAGAGGCCTTGCTGCGGGTGACGCGTAGCGTCCCAATTGTGTTTGCGATTGTTCCCGATCCGCTGGGTGCCGGCTTCGTCAAAAGCTTACGTCGGCCAGGCGGCAACGTTACCGGTTTCATGCAGGCCGAATTTAATCTAAGTGGCAAATGGTTGGAGCTACTCAAGGAGATCGCACCAAGGGTGACGCAGGTGGCGGTTCTTCGTGATCCTACCATAACCGCCGGGATCGGACAGTTTGCCATCATCCAATCGGTGTCGCCTTCGCTCAGCGTGGACGTGAGCCCCGTCGACATTCGGAATGCTGCCGAGATCGAGCGTGACATTGCTTCCTTTGCGCGAACTCCCAATGGCGGCCTGATACTGACAACGACGCCGCTCGCGCTCATGCATAGCGGCTTGATTATTGGCCTTGCGGCTCAGCACCGGCTGCCCACGGTCTACTCCACCCGAAGCTACGTTGTGCGCGGCGGTTTGATCTCGTACGGAGCAAACTTCCTCGACCTATACCGCCGCACGGCGGACTACGTCGACCGCATCCTCAAGGGCGAGAAGCCGGCCGACCTGCCGGTGCAGGCGCCGACCAAGTACGAACTGGCGATCAACCTCAAGACCGCCAAGGCGCTCGGCCTCACCGTGCCGCCGACGCTGCTCGCCCGCGCCGACGAGGTGATCGAATAACGGCCTATTTGCTGCATGTGCTCAAGGCAGCTTGTGGCACTTCCCGGACGTAGCGGCATGTCCGACTTAAGTTCGCTCATAGTGACCGCATGTGCGTTTGCAAATTCAAAGGCCGCCCTTTGCGGACGGCCTTTGCCATAAAAATATGAAAGGTGAGATGGTTATTTCTTTTCGACAAAAATCTGCTTGCAGTCTGCGGTGCCTGTGTTCTCTGCGGAGTGAGAGGCGACCACCGGGACGGCTCTTGATGTTCCAGCCTTACTTGTAGACTCGCTCGTTTTGCCATCAGCGGCATACTGCTTCGTCGTGCAGTCCGTGATGTTGTAAACGATTGATGCGACCGGATGACCGTGCGGTTTATCCTTCACGCCTTTTTTCCGGTTTGCTTCGATCACGCGGAAATTAGCGTCCTCGAAAATGACCTTGTACACGTCCGGGTCACCCTTGAAGGTAGGCTCGGCTGTTTGAGCATCTACCCCTGTCGTAGCCATACCAACCATCATCGCAGCCCCGAATATCATCGTTAGAGTAGTTCTCACTGAAACTCTCCCATGGCTGTTTTGCCAATCTCATGGTCTGTGGTTATCAGTCCGGTGTCTAGCTTGTTGTTGTCAAAAATACTCTCACCACCGTTGCCCTTGGCGTGCCGACGTGCCCGTGACCCGCGCCACCAAATTCGAATTCGTCCTCAACTTGAAGACGGCCAAAGCGCTCGGCCTCGTCGTTCCTACGTCAATGCAATTGCTCGCCGACGAGGTGATCGAATAAGCGATGTCCGCTATTGGCACTTAGCTGACATCGAAGGGCTGCCGCCGAATGTCTGCTATTGGGGGGAAAGCGGACATCGCGATCTTACCCCTTATGTCCGCTTTTGACCCAAGCGGACATCGGTCAGCACCGCATGTTGCAGTAGCGAAGCCAGTTTCGACCCCTATCAAAGTGCTCGTTTGAGCCGATACACTGACCGGTTGAACTCACCGGGGTATAGCGGACATCGCCATTCAGCAGGGCGTCATGTCCGCTTTTGACCCAAAGCGGACATCGGCCAACGCCTGAACGAGCTGTACCTGAGGTCGGACCTATCCCTTCCAGCGTGCTAGTTTGAAGCATTGCCTGGCTTGTCCTGAGCATGGGGGCGGACATGAGACGGCGCGATTTCATCGCGGCTCTCGGCGGCGCGGTAGTGGCGTGGCCGCTCCCTGCGCCCGCGCAGGAGCGCGTGCGGCGAGTGGCCGTGCTGATGAACGTCGGGGCCGAGGATCCGGACGCGCAACTCCGTCTGGCAGCATTTCAACAGGGATTGCAGCCGCTGGGCTGGACGGTAGGCCGGAACTTGCGGATCGACCACCGGTGGGCAACCGGAGAGGCCGATCGCTTTCGCCAGGCCGCCGCGGAATTGATGCAGTTGACGCCCGACGTGGTGGTTGTCGCTGGAGCAGCCGTGCTCGCCGTGCAGCGGTCGAGCCGCACGGTGCCAATTGTTTTTGTTCAAGCGGTCGACCCGGTCGGAGCCGGATTTGTCACAAGCCTGGCACGGCCCAGCGGCAACGCCACCGGGTTCATGCAGTTCGAATACAGCCTGGCCGGGAAATGGTTGCAGCTCCTGAGGGAGATTGCGCCGGGCGTGAACCGCGTGGGCCTGCTGCGGGATCCAGCCACTCCCGCTGGCATCGGGCAGTGGGCGGCGCTCCAGGTCGCAACCGAACCCACCGGCTTGGAATTGAGCACCCTCAGTGTTCGCGACGCGCGCGAGATCGAGCGCGGTATCGCCGCGTTCGCGAGCGAGCCGAACGGCGGCTTGATCGTGGCGGTCGGCGGATCCGGGGCCGTCAACCGGCAAGCGATCATCGAAAATATCGCAAGGCACCGCATGCCGGCGGTTTACCCCTATCGCTACATGGCTGCCGATGGCGGCTTGATTTCGTATGGCATTGATCTGATCGAGCACTACCGCCAAGCGGCTGGCTACGTCGATCGCATTCTGAAAGGCGCGAAGCCCGGGGACCTCCCCGTGCAAAGGCCAACCAAGTATTTACTCACGATCAATCTCAAAACCGCCAAGGCGCTTGGCATAGCGATGCCGCCCGCGCTGCTCGCCCGCGCCGACGAGGTGATCGAATGAAACGGCAGGCGGAATTGGCATTAGCGAAACAACGGCGGCCCGGCCGGTCCCAAACCAGCGCTTAAATTCTCCAGTGTTTTCAATTGACGAGTTGGATCCCAGTCCCTCTCGCATGTGGAAGATCGGACACTCCAACTTAAGAGACCGTTGGATCCCAGTTCCTCTCGCTCCGCCACATTTGATTGAAAACGTTCAAGTATTTGAGTGCTAGTGCTGTTGACCCCCGGATCGATCCCCTCCGGCGCCGAGCGTAGCCCCAAACATATGAAACGCAGACTGCACGTTGCCCTTCTTAGCGGTTGCAAACGGCGGCTAACGGCTGTCGGCGTCAGGTGGCAGGTTCGAGCCCTCTCAAGGCTGAAACGGGGGTTCGATTCCCCCAGGGAGCGCCAATAAAATCAGTTATTTAGCCAAGATCGCTAGTTGGTGTCCAACAATTGTCCAATAAACGTACGCGAACAAGCATGGACTCGGGCGTGATAAGTCGTGTCGTTCGGCTGCGCCTACGTGATCGAGATCATCGCCGAGAATGCTAAGTCGGATGGGGTAACAGCAGACAAAGAATACAGGTGGGGCCCTGCCGCAAAGAGGTTGGGCGGGTCCAACCCTCGTGGTATTCGTCGGCGCAGGCAGGCAGTGCATGTGGCGCAACGATTCGATGCAACGCGCGGACGGGCAAGATCTGAATTCATTTGTTTCAATGTTCCCTGGTCGTAGCACGGTAATTACGCAACAGGAAATAAACCGGGATTCCCGCCGCGATCAGGCCTAATCCGGCCAAACTTTCTTTCGGCATTGTCCAAAGCGTGTTGACGATCAGCAGGAGCGCGCAGGCGATGAAGATGACGGGCGTCCAAGGGAACGCGGGCGTCCGATAAGCAGGCGCCGGAAGTTTGCGACGGAAATAGAATAAACTGAATGCGCTGAGCGCGTAGAAGATCCACGACGCAAACACGATACAATTCGTGAGTTGGTCGAAGGTGCCCGAGGCGGCGAGCACGCACGCCCACAAGCCTTGAACGATCGTGCTCCCGACGGGTGAATGCGTGCGCGCGTTTGCTTCGCCTAGCCACCGCCACATCAAGCCGTCCCGGGCCATCGCGTAGGGAACGCGGGCGCCGGTCAAGATCGTTCCGTTCATCGCGCCCAACGCGGAAAAGACGAAGGCGAGGGAGAGTATCGCGACCGCGGCGCCGCCGAAACTTTGCAAGGCGGCCTTTGTCGCGACCGGCAATGCGTCGGGATAAAGCGTGGAGTGCGAATTCACGACTTCCTCAAACGGCAAAGCGTAAAAATAAGCGAGATTGGCGCCCACGTACAAAAAGAGCACGGCTATGAGTCCCCATGCGAGCGATTGCGGAATCACGCGATCCGGGTCGCGAATTTCGCCCGCCGCCATCGACAGATTGTTCCAGCCGTCGAAAGCCCAAAGTGCCGCGAGAACCGCCAACCCGAAGCCGGACCAGCTCTTCCATCCCGCTGATGAGGCCGCGCCGCCGAGATGATGCCAGCTCGTGCCCGCTCCGAACGTCAATATCGACGCCGCCAGCCCGAAGATCATGAGAATCTTCACGGCGGTCATCACGGTTTGCACGGCTCCGCCGAAGTGAACGGAGAAGCAATTGAGCACGGTGAAAAAGACGATGATCGCGATCGCCATCTCGAGCCGGTGGTTCGTCATCGGCAGAACACCTATCGAGAAACGTCACGGCGCCGATCGCGTATGCGGCGATCGAACCCGGCGAGGCGATCCAGAATCTCGTCCATCCAAAGAGAAAGCCGGTGAGCGGGCCGTACGCCTCGCGCAAAAAGACGTATTCGCCTCCAGCCGCGGGAAACAGGCAACTCAGCTCCGCGTATATCAACGCTCCCATGTAACGAGAGCACGCCGGCCGTCAGCAGCGCGAGTAAAACATAGAGCGGGGAGCCCGCGTCTTGAGCCATCACCGCCGTCTTCAAGAATATGCCGGTTCCGATGATGGACCCGACCACGATCGCGAAGGACTCTTTGAAACCCAGCCGCCGGAGCAAATGGACGTTTGTCATGTCTTCATTGAAATTCAAAACAGTGCATTTAACCTATGCAGCCGAACACTAGGCGTTCGAGCAAGATAGCGCCTAATTCCCAAAGCGGACAGGTCAAAATGCGACAGGTCGTCCAAATCAGCCGCTGCGATATCGCGCATTCGGACGTGCAGAGAGATCGTCGACCGCATCGGTCAAAACCACGCCGCAGGGCCGACATTCAAACGTCTGCAATTCCGGAAGGCCGCCGACCCGAGGCGTAACGCGCGCGAGCTTCATGGGCTGGCCGCAATTCGGGCAGCGAGGCGTATTTGCGGCTGTGTTCATGGCTTTGGTTTCTCGTTATCGAGTCGATTGTGTTGCGCTGGCAACAATTCGAGCGACAACTGCTTGTTGACGCGATCAACGCTCAAGAGTTTTGAGATAGGCAATGACGTCGGAAGCCTGTCCGGCGTCGAGCCGAAATTCCGGCATGTTCACGTGGCCGGTGCGAATCCCCTCGACCAGCGCCTCCTGCAGGCTTTCGACCGGATATCGCAGATG
This sequence comes from uncultured Alphaproteobacteria bacterium, assembly GCA_963842645.1. Classification (GTDB taxonomy): domain Bacteria; phylum Pseudomonadota; class Alphaproteobacteria; order Rhizobiales; family Xanthobacteraceae; genus Z2-YC6860. Next base: position 221,875 of record CAWJGY010000012.1, read on the forward strand.
CAGCTCACGGAATGGGGGCGCGATCTTGAGCGGGCTCGCGCTCACCTTGTCGGTGGCGTGGCAGGTGCTGCAATTGGCGCGAACGAAGGTCTGACCTCGCTGCTCGCTGGGCGACATTTGCGCCGCCGCGGCCCCGGGCATGATCAGGCAAAGCGCCATGACCAGATTGGGCAATCGGCAAGTTCATGCTGCCACCACTTCGCCCTTGGCGCCGATGACCACGCCCGACGTCGGATCGACCCAGACCAGATGATCCTGCACGTCTTTCACGCCAGGAATATTCTGCGCGGCGACGATGAGGGCTTGGCGCTCGCGCTCGTCGGTGATCGTGCCCCAGAGATCCACGACGCCATTGCGAACGATCACGTTGAGAAATCCGACCGGCGCCCATTTCTGGTGTTCAAGCTCCGCCAGCAAATTCGAGCGAATGGTCTCGTCGCTTGCCACTGTCTCGGGCACCGTTGGCGCCAGACTTGCCAGCGCATGCAGCAGGTTTGCGCGGCTGACAATTCCGACGAGCTGTTTGTCACGCACCACGGGAAGGCGTTTGATCCGATGCTTTTCCATCAATTGCACGACCTCTTCGAGAGACGTGTCTTCGGTGATGGTGTATGGCTCCGGTGTCATGACATCCGCGATCTTGCGGGTATGCGTGTGGACATATTCGTCCGCCAGGCGGCCAGGTCCGACCAGAAAATTGAGCCAGTTCGGCCGACGCCGCTCCGTCGCGATCTCGGCTCGGCGCAGGAAATCGCCTTCCGTTACGATACCGAGGAGCTTTCCATCGGCATCGACGACCGGCAGGCCGCTGATTTTATGCCGCAGCATCAGTTGCACGGCTTGAAGGACCGTTGCATCCGGCCCGATCGAGAAAACCGGCCATGTCATGATGTGCTTGACGTTCATCGCATCTCTCCCTTGATCGGAAAAATCAGTTCGACAGAATTAGCCATTCAACCGGCGCAACGCCGCACGGTTGCGGAGCACGATCCGGCGCGAGCTTGGCAGCGCGATCGCCGCGCTGTTTTCGAGAATGGTCAGCGTGCGAGACACGGTTTCGATCGTCAGGCCGAGATAGTCGGCGATGTCCTGCCGCGACATCGGCAGTTCGATCTCGGTGGTGGATTTGATGCGCTCGGCCATTTCGAGCAGGAAGCCCGCCACGCGCTCCTGCGCGGTCTTGATGAGAAGCAGGATGTGCTCCTGCATCCGCTGCAGCTCGCGGCCGGTCGTCGCCCACAATTGCCGGGCGACGTCGTTGTCGCGCGCGGCAAGCGCTTCGACCGCGCTGCGCTTGATGACAATCACTTTGGCGTCGGCGATGGCTTCGGCGGAGAACGCATGCTCGTTGCCGACTTCAAGGCCGAATATGTCACCGGGCAGGTAGAATTCACCAATCTGGCGACGTCCGTCATTCAGGATCTTGGAGGTCCGCACGGCGCCGCTGACGAGCTTGTAGAGGTATTCGGCCGGCTCATTCTCCCCGTAGATTTCCGAATTGCGGGCGAAGGACATCGGGGCGCCCATCATGTCGAGCGTCGCCAGTTCAAGGAGTGCGATGCTGCCGACGGGACGAACCGCAGGTTTTTGCCAAGAGCTCTGCGTGCGGGAGAAGTTGGTGGTGTGCGACAACATGGCTAAAGTCCTCCGTTGGCCTGATGTGCCAATGGGTACCGGCAGTGCCTCGGAGTGAAAATTCAGATGATGTCCCTAAGGGCTTTCCCGGAGGCGAGAACCATTGATTTAGTTGACGTATTTGGCTCTGAGAGCCACAACCTCGTTTCAAAAGACCCCAAAGCGACATGACTGACTTGACGCCCACCGACACGCCAAGGCCGCGTAGCTCCGCTCTTTGGGATCTGCTGCGTAAGCCAGGGATGATTTACGTTCTTGTGCTAGCGCTTGTCGTGATCACGTTCCTCGCGCGTTCGCAGGTCGCGCCGACGCTCGGCACCCAATCGCTCTATTTGTTCTTGATGCCTGTGGTTTTGATTCGCCGGCATCATCGGGGGCCTCGGACCGGGTCTGCTGGCGACCTTTCTCTGCCTGGTCTTGCATCTCTACTCAACCGGCGAATACGCCAATCTCACAAACGTCGATAGCCCGCTCTTTAGGGTGGAGTGGTCCCGCGCCGTCACTTTCGTGCTGCTGGGATTTGGCATCGCCTGGGCCGGCGAGCGGCTCCTCGGGTTCGTGCAATGGCGGATGACAGCACACGTGCCGCGCTGGCTCGCGAGGCTCATGTCCAGTCGATCCTGGACACCGTTCCGGACGCCATGGTGGTGATCGACATCCGCGGGATGATGCAGTCGTTCAGCGCTGCTGCCACCCGCCTGTTTGGCTATCAGTCCCGATGAGGTGATCGGAAAGAACGTAAGCATGCTCATGCCGTCGCCGTATCGTGAGCAGCACGACGGTTATCTCGAACGCTACTTGCGGACGGGAGAGCGCAGGATCATCGGAATCGGTCGCGTCGTTGTCGGCGAGCGGAAGGATGGCTCCACCTTTCCGATGGAGTTGTCGGTCGGCGAAATGAAATCGGGCAAGGATCGCTTTTTTACCGGATTTATTCGCGACCTGAGCGAGCGTCAAAAGACCGAATCCCGGCTGCAGGAGTTGCAATCCGAACTCGTCCATATCTCGCGCTTGACCGCGATGGGCGAGATGGCTTCGACGCTGGCACACGAGCTCAATCAGCCGTTGTCGGCGATCTCGAACTATCTCAAGGGCTCGCGGCGTTTGATCGAAGCGCAGACTGACGAGCGCTCCACGATGATGCGTGACGCTCTCGACAAGGCGGCGGAACAGGCGCTTCGCGCCGGCCAGATCATTCGGCGGCTCCGTGACTTCGTGGCGCGCGGCGAAAGCGAACGCCGAGTGGAGAACATCACCAAATTGGTGGAGGAGGCGAGTGCGCTCGCGCTGGTCGGCGCCAAGGATCAGGCCATTCGTGTTCGATTCCGCTTCGATCCTTTGGTGGACTTGGCGCTGGCTGACAAAATCCAAATCCAGCAGGTTCTGCTCAATCTGATGCGCAATGCCGTGGAAGCAATGCAGGACAGTGCCAAGCGTGAGCTTCTCTTGGCGGCTGCACCGGCTGATAACGATATGGTCCGGATCACCGTGGCCGATACTGGATCTGGAATTTCGCCAGACGTGGCGTCCCAGCTCTTTCAGCCCTTCATCACGACCAAACAGCAAGGAATGGGGGTTGGTCTGTCGATTTGCCGGACCATCGTCGAATCGCACGGCGGGCAGATCTGGGCCGAGCCCAATCCTGGAGGAGGGACAGTGTTTCACTTTACGCTCAAAGGCGTGCGCAAGGAGGAGGTCGGCGATGCCGTCTAATGCTGTCGTGCATGTCATCGACGATGACGATGCAGCCCGAGATTCGTTGGCCTTTCTTCTGCGCGCCGCGCAGATTGACGTCCGAACGTATGAAACGGCGCCAGCATTTCTGGCCACCATCAAACCTTTGCTGCCCGGGTGCGTCATCACCGACGTGCGAATGCCGGAAATGACCGGAATCGAGTTGCTGCGGCGCTTGAGGGAAAGTGGAATCGACATTCCCGTCATCGTCATCACGGGCCACGGCGATATTCCTCTGGCGGTCGAGGCGATGAAATACGGAGCTGCGGATTTCTTCGAGAAGCCTTTCGACGACGATGCGTTGCTGAAGGCTGTCCGCTCCGCACTCAATCGCCTGGAGGGGGCAGCACAGAAAATAGCGGAGCGTGCGGCATTGAATGAGCGCTGGCAACATTGTCCACCCGCGAGCGCCAGGTTCTTGAAGGCTTGGTGGCGGGAAAGCCCAATAAGATCATTGCCTTCGACTATGACATCAGCCCTCGCACGGTTGAAATCTATCGCGCCAATGTGATGACGAAGATGCAGGCAGCCAGCCTGTCCGAACTGGTGCGGATGGCGATCATCGCCGGAGTCTTCGACGACGATGCCAAGTCGAGCTCGCTCTGATTCTACCGATCCCCGGCTGTCGGCGCCGAAAGCAGTCAAGCCAAGCCTTGAGCTAGGTCAAAGCCGCTTCGGGCTGGCCGTGTTTCATTGCGCTTTGGCCTCTACCTGCGCCGGCCAAGCGCGCAAGGGACAATGGCTCGACACCGCACCATGGCTATCACCCGCCCGATTATTGCGGTCGTCGATGACGACGCCGCGGTTCGAAATTCCCTCAAATTCTCACTTGAGATCGATGGATTTTCGATCCGCACCTACGCAAGTGCCGAGGAGTTGCTGGGCTCCGGCAATCTGAGACAATTTTCAGTGCCTGGTCGTCGATCAGGATATGCCCCGTATGACAGGGCTCGAGCTTGTCACAGCGTTGCGCGCGCAAGGCGTTAAAGTTCCTGCGCTTTTGATCAGCGGGCATCTTACGCCGGCGGTTACGCGCCAAGCGTCGGTTGCCGGTATCCCCGTCGTCGAGAAGCCATTTCTGGGAAACGGGCTGATCGAATCCATTCGCGCCGCCGTCGGAACGACGCCGAGCTGAGCAAGGTGCAGGTCATGCAACGGGCACGTCATCAATTCATTGTTGCGTTTGCAATCCTTGCGGTATGCGCCACCTCTGCGCATGCCCAGCGATCGCCTGAGGACCGTGGCGAAGATTTGATGAGCCAGCACTGTGCCATGTGCCATGCGATCGGCCGCAGCGGCACGAGCCCTGATTCGAAGGCGCCACCTTTGCGCGCGCTCACCCAGCGCGGGCTGTTGGATTCCCTGGAATCGTCACTGGAAAAGGGTTCGTTGTCCGGCCATCCTCAGATGCCGGCATTTTCATTTCAGCAACAGGATGTGAGCGCAATCCTGCGCTATCTGAGGTCAATCCAGGACCGCTAAGTGGCACATTTTGCCGCACGCCGCGCTCGCTTGATTTGCATCAATTGCTCCGAGGTCGTCACGGTTAGGGTTCGCCCAGTTCACAACTTGAGAAATTTTCTCACAACGATGGGGCGCGTGCATGATCAAGGATATCCTCGTTAGTCTGCCTGTTGGAGCTACTTCTTCTGAGGCAGCGGTCGACTATGCGATTTCGGTTGCGACCGGTTTCGATGCCCATCTGGCAGGATTAGCGCTCACCTATGAGCCGTATGTCCCCGGCAGCGTCTTCAATGGCGTGGCCGCCGACATCGTTGCGTCGTACCGGGCGCAACTGGAAAAGGCCAGCAAAGACGCTATCGCAAAATTCGACGCCGCCGCGCGACGCGCGGGCGTTTCGGCGCAATCGCATCTGCTGGAGACCGAGCTCGCCGGAATTGACGAGTTGTTCGCACAAACCGCGCGGCGGTTCGACCTGTCGGTGGTGGGACAGATCGAGCCTGGCAAAGAATTTCCCGAAGAGATACTTCCGGAAACCGCGCTATTCGGTTCGGGACGGCCGGTGCTGGTCGTTCCTTATATTCAAAAAGCCGGCATGAAGCTCGATCGCGTTCTGGTGTGCTGGGACGGAAGCCGGGCTGCGGCGCGTGCGCTTGGAGACGCGATGCCGTTTTTGGCGCGTTCCAAATCGATCGACATCGTGACGATAGCGAGGAACGAAGAGCCGCGCGACGAGCTGCCTGGCGTCGATATCGCTCACCATCTCGCGCGCCACAAGCTCAAGGTCGAATTCAAGCGCATCGTGGCAAAGGATTCGGACGTCGCCAGCACAATCCTGTCGACCGCCGCGGATCTCGGTTCGGATATGATCGTCATGGGCGGTTATGGACATTCGCGGCTCCGTGAATTCGTTCTTGGCGGAGCAACGCGGGGCATCCTGGAGGCGATGACCGTTCCGGTTCTGATGTCGCATTGACGCGATGGGCTGGAGCGATATCCGTTGGAAGATCCGCCGCCGTTGCCGAGGGGTACAGCACGGCGTCGAAGAAGCCGAACGTAGCTGCAGCACAACATGCCTGAAGTTGCCAACCATCCGACAACGAACATGGGGCGCGGTAGAGTCAAACGGCCCATGATGCGCAGATTCATGGCAATGAGCATCATGACCGCCATGAGTGGCGCGGCGAGGACGCCATAGACGACCGCACTCCAGTAGAACGCCTTGACTGGATCAATCGAAGTGAAGTTCAGGGCAACTGCCGCCGAGCGTGGCGACCGCAATTTCGTTGATCGTCACAAGCTCACTGACGATGAACCTCAGAGGGATGCCGATCGAGGTCGGGACCTCGAGCGCGATGCCTTCCACCGCAAGATTACGCTCAGCACCGTCGCCTGGCAGAATGCCCGCCAGGTCATGGCAAAGAGTTTCAAGATACTGGTGAGTTGAACGCTCCGACGTGATCCAATGCGTGGAGACAGCGGTGCACGCTGCCGATTGTGGCGATGCGATTTGCGCGACTGTCAGTTGTTCGGCTGCCTTGGCGCTCTGCGCCTGGCGGCTTTGCAACGAAAGCAGGCTCGCCACCATCTGAAGGCCGTTCATCAGCCTATGATCGGACTCTCGGCTGATCAGATCAGTGCAATCAATTCATCCTTCGATCCAACAGCGCCGATCACGTGCAAGAGCCTATCGAGTTGGACTCGGTGCGGCTGAGCCATTCCAGGTCCTTCTGCCGCGATCAATGGCGGGGCGCGATGCGAGTGGACAAGCGGCGGCAGCTGAAATGCAGCTGCCTGGACCCAGCATGTCCGTTGAAGACCTTGGCTTCGAAGAAAAGATCCGGGCTCATCGAATTTGCTCCAAGGGCAGAGATCAAATTGTGCTTGCTATGTCCGGTGCAGACATCGAACGCCAATCGAGCGGAAAGAACGTGACTTAGATGCAACGCTACTCGCCGTAGCCGTCACGGCCATCGCAAGTGCAAGGTATCGGCCTGAACAGCGATATCCTTACCTCAGATCAAAAAGAACCCCATTGGAGCAAGCGCCATAACCGAAGTTGCCAACCATTCGACAACGAACATCGGCCGCAGCAAAGTTAGAGGACCATGATTCGCGGGTTCATCGCGATCAGCATCATGAGCACCAGAGGGTGCGCCGAGCGCACCGTTAACGACGGCGCTCCGAGTTGAGCGCCTTGACCGGGTCAATCGATGAGAAGTTGAGAGCAACGCCGCGCGCGGAGCGACGCAATAGTGGCGTAAAACGACTTAGCTTTCGGAGGCGGCGATGGCCATATCGGTCAACGACAGCCTCGCGCGCGCTGACCGCGGATCCGGCCATCAGCGGCAAAGCGAAGCATGCCAGGCGAATAATGCCGGTGGAGCAGCGAACGTGATGCGCCGGCGATTGGCTCAACGCTTCCGCCGCTGAGCGGATCGTCGATATCGGTCGCTCCGTGGTGTTCAGCGTTGCGGCCGTGGCGAAACTCATGAACAGCGCGACAGGCTTGAGATTCGATGGCGACGGACGTGTCGGTCGGATACGCGACAATTCCGGTCCTGTCTCGGAGGGCGTGCTCATCAGCTTGGCGAGACCGTCGGTTATCAAGACGTTTCATATGACGGTGGCCACCCAATTCACCAACTCGGTGGCGCAGGTGCCAAACGCCTGGTCGAGCGCCGCGGCGGCCGACGACGCATTCATCGCTGGCACCGGTACGCTCGCGCGGAACACTTTGGCTTCCACGATGCGGCCGTTGTCGGAGAGAATTCTGGCGGCGAACTCGATCTCGGCCATCGGCTCGGCGACGTCGAAATCTGGAATTTTCGGATATCGATCGCGAGTTGCTTGTCGGCGGCGACGCCTTCGCCGGCCGGGAAACCGCCTGCGACAGACCGGCATTCTCGAACGTCTGGATGATCTTGGCCTGGAGCAGTTTGGGGACGTTGTCGCTCCATTCGGCCTTGGCGAAGGTGGGATCGTCACTTGGAATCGGCCGGACGAGGAATTTTCGGGTTTCGAGTACGATCAGCGCCGTCGGCTCGGCGACGGTTAATTGTCCCCGCGGTGCGCTGGCGATCTCGCGGAATTGCGTCGGCGCGGTTAGATCATAGACCTGTGGCGCGGTTGGCTTCCCGCCGCCGGTCAGGCGTTCGAGACCGGCAACGATTCCATCGAGCTTGTCCGAATTGCGCGCCAATGCGCCCGTGAACGTGTTGAGATTGGCCATCGTGTTGCGGAGCGGCTCGGCATTGTCAGCCAGAACGGTGTCGAGACGCCGGAGCGTATCTCGCGCGGCATTGGTCATGCTCTGTCCGGCCGACGGGTCAGCAGTCAGAACGAATGGTTCACTGGACGCCCTAGCGGCTGTATTCAGAGGCGCACTGCCGCCTTGCAACGTCACCACCGGAACTCCGGTCAGGCCCTGGAAATCCAATCCGACCTTCGTGTCGGCGCGCACGGGCGTGCCTGCGTCGACAGCGATCGTCGCTGTAATCACATTCGGATTATTGGTATCGAGCTGGAGATTGGTCACCTCGCCGACGCGGATTCCGTTGAATAGAACAGAAGCGCCTTTCAGCAGTCCCGACACGGTGTTCTCGAAGTGCACCCGATAGACGGTGCGCTCGGTCAATCCTCCGCTGTTGTGCAGCCAGTAGACGAAGCCGAAGGCGGCAGCGATCACGGCGGTCACGAATAGACCGATCAGGGCATAGGGCGCGCGGGTTTCCATCGATCGACCTCAATGTGTGACGCCGGCACGGACGCGTGCGCGATCGCCATGAAAGTAGGATTTCACCCAGGGGTGTTCGGAAGCGAGAAGTTCTTGAATTGGGCCGATCGCAGCCACCTTGCCGTCGGCGAGAGCCGCGACTCGATCACAGACGGTGTGCAGGCTGTCGAGGTCATGGGTAACCATGAAGACGGTCAGACCGAATGTCCGCTGCAGCGTGGATATCAGCACGTCGAATTCGCCCGCGGAGATCGGATCGAGACCGGAGGTGGGCTCGTCGAGAAAGACGATCTCCGGATCGAGCGCGAGCGCCCGCGCAAGCGCTGCGCGTTTGGTCATGCCGCCGGACAGCTCCGAGGGAAACTTGTCGCCATCGTCCCGCGAAAGGCCAACCATTTCCAGTTTCGCCGTCGCCATTTCGTCGAGCAGCGAATCCGAGATTTCGAGATTCTCGCGCATCGGAAATTGGACGTTCTGGCGAACCGTCAGCGAGGAGAACAGGGCGCCTTGCTGAAACAAGATGCCCCACCGCCGCCCAATTGTCCGGATTTCCCGCGGGTCGGCCTTGTCGAGTTCCATGCCCATGATCTCGATGTGGCCTTGGCGTTTCGGAATGAGACCGATGATCGTTCGCAGCAGAACCGATTTTCCGCCGCCCGACGCGCCGACCAGGCCGAGGATTTCGCCACGGCGGACTTCGAGCGACAGGTGATCGAGCACGATCTTCTTGCCGAATCCGACCGTGAGGTCGCTCACCGAAATTGCCGATTGTTCGACCGTTGCGACCATCCGATCACATCCCGATCGAGGCGAAGAAGATGGCGAATACGCCATCGAGAACGATGACCAGGAAGATCGACTTCACCACGGAGGTCGTGGTCTGCAGGCCCAGCAATTCGGCGCTTCCCTTCACACGCAGACCTTCGCTGCAGGCGACGACCCCGATGACGAGCGCCATGAATGGCGCCTTGATCATGCCGACCTCGAAGTGGGTCACCGAGATGGCTTCTCTGATGCGGGCAATGAAAATCTCCGGGCTCATGCCGCCGTACAGCCAGGCGACCAGCCCGCCGCCGTAAAGCGCGGACATCGAGCCCAGAAACGTGAGGATTGGGAGCGCGCAGACCAAAGCAAGGACGCGCGGCAGGATCAGTACTTCTACCGGATTGAAGCCCATTGTTCGGAGCGCGTCGATCTCTTCGCGCATCTTCATGGAACCAAGTTCGGCGGTGTAGGCGCTGCCCGATCGACCGGCCACCATGATGGAAACGATCAGCACGCCGATCTCGCGCAGGACCAGAATTCCGACCATGTCGACGACATACGCGTCAGCGCCGAACTTGCGGAAATGAAATATGCCCTGCTGAGCGATGATGCCCCCGATCAAGAACGTGATCAGCAGCATGATGGGGATGGCCTGCCAGCCGACACGATTGAGATGATGCACGGCCGAGGTCAGCCGCAAAGTGCGAGGCCGGACAATGATGCTGAGGAGCGATACGCCGATGGCGCCCAGCATCTCCAGAAACGATTTGGCGTCGTCCTTGAAACCGACCGTCGCACGACCGACGGATTCGAGGCCGGCGATCACTCGATTGGCCTTCGCGCGAGGCGTCGGAGTTTCGCGATTGACGTCATGCACCCTGTCGAGCAAGCCACGAAAGCGGTCGGGCACCCCAACAAAGACCAACTCCTGCCCGTGATCCTGGAAGCTTCGGGCCAAGCGCTCCAGCAACCATGCCCCAAGCGTGTCGAGTTGCTCGACGCCCGCTATGTCGATGACGATGCGGTGTGCGGCCTGCTGGAGCGAGACAGCGTCGACCAGCTGTTCCAAGGCACTCGAATGAGCGGCGATCCAGGGCCCCGCCGCGGCGACCGTCGTCGTTTCGCCGCCGGCGATCGGAGTGAGGGTTGGGTTGGCCATGGCTCAACCTAGGTCGCGACCGAGCGGCGACGGTTGATATGGATCAACCCCAACATCTTGAATGGCCTACGTATTTGTCCGGAGCCCGGGCCGGGAAGCCGTCCTTTGATGCGATTTCAGCTTGCCGCTTTTCCCAAGGCCTCGATCTCGCGCAACCATCGCTCGCGCGCGGCCGGCTTCGAAGTCCCGATCATGCCGTAGAGCGTGTGCCGCACCGGCTTGATGCCGATGAAATGCAGGATGTTGCGGGTCAGCAGCTTGAGGGCGTATCCGCCATACCACCAACGATAGATCGAGACCGGCATGCCCATTGTCATGACGATCCGAGCCGTCTTGTTGGCGAAGATATGCCAATTCATGGCATTTTCGGTGTTCTCGCGCGCAATGAGATCGGGCTGGAGAATTCGCTCAATGAATCCCTTGAGCATCGCCGGCATGTCGCCGCACCAGAGCGGAAAGATCAGGACCAAGTGGTCGCATGACGCCAGCGTCTCGTATGCTATTCGCAGGTCCGGTTCCAGCGGCTGCTCCTTGCGATAGCCGTCATGCAGGATGGCATCGAAATCCATCTCGGCAAGGAGGAACAGCTTCGCGTCGTGGCCGGCGGAGGCGGCCCCTCGCGCATAGGTCTTGCCGATCGCCTCGCAGAACGTCGTGCGTTGCGGGTGTCCGACAACAATCATGATCTTCGACATCGGTTCTCTCCTTGAACGAAGAAAACCCATAGCCGGATCGGTGCCGCCGCCAATTGATGCAGCGCAAACCGCGCAGGCTATCGCAGGGCCCCAAGTGGTCACGATGGCGGTGTAGGCCGCTGGTTCAGAGCGAGCCGAGCCACGCTGATGTTTGGTTCATTTGGGTCGGGCGTGATGACAAAGCCAAGTTCCACGCACATCCGCAGCATCGTGGTGTTTTCATTGAGAACTTGGCCCTCAATGGTCTGTAAGCCCTCGGCGCGGGCGTACTGGATCATCGTCTGCATCAGCAGCCAGCCGAGCCCGTGACCCTTGAGGTCCGAGCGGACCAGCACGGCAAATTCGGCGGTGTCGTAGGCCGAGTTCGCGTGAAGGCGGCCTACGCCGGTCATCTCGCCGGACGCTTCGTCGATGGCGATAAAGGCCATGGCGCGCGCGTAATCAAGTTGGGTGAACCGTGCGATGAACGCGTGACCGAATTCCTTCACCGGGGCAAAGAATCGCAGACGAAGATCATCCTGCGAAACACGCGAGAGAAACGGCGGATACAGGCTTTCGTCTTCCGGCCGGACGGGCCGCACAAGTATCGCGGCGCCATCCTTGAGCGTCGTGTGCCGTTCCCATTCCGACGGATAGGGCCGAATTGCAAAGCGAGGGTTGCCCGATGCGATCCGCCGCTTGCCGTCGACCGGCGCGATGGCCACGCGCGCATCGACTGCGATGACGCCGGTCTCGTCGGCCAGCAGCGGGTTGAGATCGACTTCACGGATTTCCGGCAGGTCGGCCGAGAGCTGGGCAAGTTTGACAAGAACGGCTGCGACGCTTGCCACATCCGCCGCCGGTACATTGCGATAGGGCTTGAGGAGGCGGGAGATGCGCGTCCGGGCGATGAGATCGTGCGCGAGCTTCATGTCGAGCGGCGGCAGCCCGATCGCCTTGTCGTCGATGACCTCGACCGCGGTGCCGCCACTGCCAAAGACCACGATCGGTCCGAAGGTGGGATCGTCGGCGATGCCGGCGATCAGTTCGCGGGCTTTCGGCCGCAGAATCATGGGATGGATGGTGACGCCGGTGATGCGCGCGTCGGGCTTGGCGGCCCGCGCCCGCGCCAGCACGTCAATGGTCGCCTCGCGCACCGCCTGTTCGCTGGTCAGGTTGAGGCGAACGCCGCCGACGTCGGATTTGTGCACGATATCGGGCGACAGGATTTTGACGGCCACCGTGCCGCCGCCGACGAGAAGGGGGCCCGCGGCCGCCGCGGCCTCATCGGCGTTCCGCGCCAGGATGGCGGGCGTGACGGGAATCGAATAGGCCGCAAAAAGGCGCGAGACCTCCACCGGATCGAGCCAGGTTCGGCCCTCGGCGATGGCGCCCTCGACGACCCCGCGCGCCGCGATCACATCCGGAGTGAAATCCTGCGGCAGACTTGGCGGCGTCGCCATCAAGTGATCGATGGCTTCTCGATAGCGTACGAGATGCATGAAGCCGCGCACGGCGTCGGATTCCGAAGGGTAATGGGGAATGCCGGCAGCTTCGAGTTCGACCGCTGCGTCACCGGTGTCGCCCACCCACACCGCAAACACCGGCTTCGGCGGAAAAAACCGATTGCGGTTCTTGTTCACCGCCGTTGCAACGGCTTTTGCCGCATCGGAGGCGGAAGCGAGCGCCGTCGGCACATTCATGACCAGAATGGCGTCATTGTCCCGGTCGGCCAGCAGCGTCTCCATCGCCACTGTATAACGATGCGCATCCGCATCACCGGCGATATCGACTGGATTGGCCCTCGACCAGATCGGCGGCAGCGCGGCATCGAGCGCGTTGATGGTCGCGGGCGAAAGCGTCGCCAGCGTACCCCGGAGATCCACGAGACGATCGACGGCCAGCACGCCGATGCCCCCGCCGTTGGTGAGAATCGCGAGACGATTGCCGGAAAACGGCCTCACGTGCCCGAGTGTGGCCGCCGCGGCGAACAATTCGTCGAGGTCAAGCACGCGAAGCATGCCGGCACGGCGGAACGCGGCGTCGTAAACGGCATCAGAACCGGCCAGGGCTCCGGTGTGGGTTCGCGCCGCGACGGCGCCTTGCGCGTGACGTCCTGCCTTGATGACGACGACCGGCTTGACGCGCGCGGCGGCGCGGGCCGCCGACATGAACTTACGGGCGTCCTTGACCAACTCGATGTAGAGCAGAATGGCCCTCGTGCCGCGGTCGACGGCGAAATAGTCGAGCAGATCGCCGAAATCGACATCGATCTGGTCTCCGAGCGAGACCACCGCCGAGAAACCGACCGAGCGTTTCGCGGCCCATTCGACCAGGCCCGCGGCGATGGCTCCGGACTGCGAGATCAAGGCGAGGTCGCCGCTTTGCGGCATGCGCGCGGCAAAGCTGGCATTGAGCTTCACCGGCGGAACGAGGACACCGAGGCAGTTGGGGCCGACGAGGCGCAGGCCCGATGCGCGGGCCGCGCGTGAGGCGGCTTCGGACAGCGAGCCTGGACCGTGACCGAGGCCCGCGGTGATGACAATCGCGGCAGGGATGCCTTTGGTGCCTGCGGCGGCGATGAGGCCCGGTACCTCCGCAGGCGGTGCGGCAATGACGACAACATCCGGTGTGTCGGGCAGGTCCGCAATGCTTTTGACCGCGGTGACGCCTTCAATCTCGCTGTAGCGAGGATTGACGAGCTGAATGGGTCCGGCAAATCCGCCCGTCGCGCAAATTGTTCAGGACAGTGCGGCCGACCGATGTCGGGCGCGGGCTTGCACCGACAAGCGCCACCGAGCGCGGCGCAAACAGGCGATCCAGACGATATGTGCTCATCGAATCTGTGGTTCGGTTGGCGCCATGCGACGCGCGATCGCGCCCATTCGCTCAAGCGACGTCCCTTCGGTAAGGTATGCCAAATCCGCGCCCTTGCGCCAATCACGTCGCCGGTTCGACCGACACGACGCGAAAGGTGTGTGACTCGTCCTGGTCGCGGAGCGTCACATACTCGCCTGGCGCAAAGACATGCGCTCCAAAGCGGTATCCGGCCTCGTCATCGTCGACCCTGTTGCGATCGTAGTCGAACACCCAGCGGGCGTGCTCCTGACCGCCTGGCTTATGGACGACCCGGCCGATCTGATCGTCTTCGCCCTGCCAGAACCGGCGGACCCGGCAGTTGTCGCGATGCGCTTGCCATAGTGCTGTGTCGATATGGCCTTTGGCATCAAGAGGCGCCACGAATTCATACCCGTGCTGGGCGGAGCCGGCCGGGAATTCCTTTGATCGGGCGAGGTCAAGGCGAATACGCTTGAATTCGTGCGGCAGAGCCATTGGAAAATTCCTCATGTGGTGCGTGTTCGCCGCAATATTGCGCAAGCCGGGCCGACGCTCTTTGACCTTGATCAAACGCGTTTGGGCGACGAAACCTAAAAATACGATACTTAATCACCCAGATATCTTCGGAGCCTGAATGAGCGAGGCGCAATCGCAAACTGCGGCGCTGCAGTTTCTTGGCGCTCCGGCGACTCACGGGAATCATGAGGTTCGGCGCATCGACACCCACGCGAACGTGGTTTTTCTCGCTGGCGACCGCGCCCTGAAGGTCAAGCGCGCTGTGCGTTTGCCGTTTCTCGATTATTCGACCTTGGCGAAGCGCAAGGCTGCGTGCGCGTCGGAGCTGGAGGTTAACCGCACCTTTGCGCCCGAGCTTTATCGGCGCGTCGTGCCGATCACCCGAAATTCAAGTGGCCGGCTTGCGCTCGACGGTGACGGCGAGACGATCGAATGGGCCGTTGAAATGCTGCGTTTCGACGAGAGCCAGACGCTCGATCGGATTGCGGAAGTCCGGGGCATCGACGACGCGCTCGCGCGGAAGCTCGCCGAGACAATCGTGGCCATGCACGCCCGCGTGCCGGTTGTCGATGCCAATTCGTGGATCGCGGCGCTCGACCGCTTTCTTGAGCAGAATGCGGCGGCATTTCGGGAAGCGCCCGCTCTTTTCCCAGCTGACCTCGCGGCGAAGCTCGATCACGCGGCTCGCGCCGCGCTCGAACGTCTGCGCCCTCTGCTTGCCAGCCGAGGTCGGCGTGGCCTCATCCGTCGAGGTCATGGCGATCTTCACCTCGGCAACATTGCCCTGCTGGAAGGGCGTCCAGTGCCGTTCGATGCGATCGAATTCGACCCGGACGTCGCTGCGGGCGATGTCCTATACGATCTGGCGTTCTTGCTGATGGATTTGCTGGAACGCGGTCTCGGTCGCGCTGCAAATATCGTGATGAACGGCTACTTCGCGCAGATAGCCCAGGCCGAGGACCTGGATGGTCTTGCGGCGTTGCCGTTCTTTCATGTCGTTGCGCGCGGCGATACGCGCCAAGGTGACAGCCGCACGTCTGCAATATGCCGAATCCAAAGACCAAGCGGCCCTCAGGGAAGCTGCCAAAACCTACTTCCGGCTTGCGGTCGAATTGCTGTCGCCGCCGCCACCCACGTTGATCGCCATCGGCGGATTGTCGGGAACAGGCAAGTCGTCGCTTGCACGCGAACTGGCGCCGCATGTCGCGCCTGCTCCGGGCGCTCTGCTGCTCCGGTCCGACGTCGAGCGCAAACGGCTCTTTGGAGTTGCAGAGACCGAGCATCTTCCGGCGGATGCCTATAGCGTCGAGGTGAGCGCCAAAGTCTACGGAATCGTCGCCGACAAGGCTGCCCGCACCATTGGCGCGCACCATTCGGCCATCGTCGATGCGGTGTTTGCGAAGCCGGAGGAGCGGACCGCGGTTGAGGCGATTGCGGCATCGGCGCATACCGCTTTTCGCGGGCTGTTTCTGGTTGCAGATCTTCAGACACGGCTCAATCGCGTCGGCATGCGCGGTCTCGACGCCTCCGACGCCAATGCGGCCGTCGCGCTCCAACAGGAATCGTTCGCGCTGGGCAGCATTGAATGGATCGAAATCGATGCTTCCGGGTCGCTGCCGGAAACGCTTGAACGCGCCCGGGCCGCGATTCGCTGAGAAAGGCAGTTTAGCTCAAATCTTTGCCGCCTTCCGAGCGCCGCTCACGCGAGGGGCGCGGGCGATCAATGGCTAGCATCGTGTTATTCCACCGCACACGATCAGGAAGTCGACCTTTCGTCGAGAAGATCGACGCGGGTCTGGTCAGGGGGGTAAGGCTTGGCTTCCACAGCTGCCTTGGAAAGACGCCGATGCAAATCGCGCCGACGTTTAATAGGCCACCAGTCGTAAAGAAATATTTCCAGCGGTCGCCAGTTGGCCACCCAGCCCAGAATTAAAAAGCTTTCCTCCACCAGCGGCTTGAAGGCACTTTCGACTAAGAGTCCGCCCGCGATACGCGCACTGACAAAGCACACCAGGAGAACGCAGATGCCTATGCTAAGTGAGCGCCGCCCAACTCGAAAAAGCTCGTTTAGATCGTGCTGTAATCTGCCGGCCCGATATAAAAAGTATCTATTAAATGCTTCCCCTAATTCGCGCGCCGCTCTCCGCTGAGTGTCGCTATCGGGAAAATGAACTAGAATCTTGATTGATTGGTCAGCAGGTAACTCCCGTGCCCAACCTACGATAAATTCCTCAGCCTCGCGATCTAGATCTCGCTCCCGAAACGGGAACGGGTCGAGCGTATGAAAGAGCTGCGCAATCTCGTTGACGCGGAGTTCAATCACCTCGTCCATATTTCGGCACTCATGTTGCTTTTAATGCGGCGTTACTCGTGGGTCGCCTGCCATTTCGCGGTCAACTTCTGCATTTCAATTCGCCCATCGGCTTCGCAGGCCGATTGCAAATCGTATGGCTCGTGCGAGATCAGCAGTGGTCGACCACCCGATCGTAACTCCCATCGGAAATGCCCGCGCCGCTTAGTGCAGGGGCGAACCCTGAGTTCATAGGGAGGCGGGCTTTGAGTAGGCATTGGGTGCAACCAAAGGAGCGGGGCGGCGTCCTATTTCTTAGAAATATTCATCTGCGGCACATACGCGACCGAAGTAGCGCGACGTTTGTTCTTGAGATCACAGTTCAAATTCGAATCGCGTACTTTGACTTATATCAATTCGGTGACTCATGCTGCCGTGCGAGTACTTATGCCTCGGCACGCTTCCAGACTTGTCGCGATTAATCAGAAAAGACGGGAAGGCCGCCGAAATCCGTCGCTCTCAAGATGCACATAGAATTGCCCGCGTTAACCTGAAAATGGGTGATCATTTGAGACAAGGTGCGGAGATCGGCCGCGTGCCTATTGGTGCTATCCGCACGATTGAGAACGGTCCGTGACGTGGCGCACTTCCTTGGCGCCATCACATAGCCATATCTGCTTTGCCTCCGAAAGCGGACATGGATCAGAGGAATGCCACAAGTACAATTGCATCATTTTAGACAGTGGAATGTACGGCGCTAGTTGCGTCGAGGGGCAAATGATTGATTCGGAAAAACTGATGCCGACGGCCGCTGGATGACAATGAAGGGGCGGTTGGCAGACTTATGACAGGTGTTGCAGGCTGCGGTCAGTTGGTCATATGCGGTTGCGAACCGGGCGCGGTCCTTTGCCTTGATCGCCTTCTCAACATCTTCGATCGGCGCCAACGCCACCAACTCGATCATCTTGCCGACGGGCATGCCTTTGTAGTCAGGAACGTGTTTGGCAGCGTTCTCCAGCACCTCTTTGAGTTCGTCGATTTCGTAGTCGGCCAGTTCCCAGTTTCCGGCATTTCCTGCGAGCCATAGCTTGGCGTGGCGAATTTGCGTGAAGATCATGAACTCGATCAGTTCGGGCTTGTAAGCGGGATGCTGCTGTTGCTGGCCTGTCACGGCAGCCGGATAGAATACGAGTGCCAGAAGGACAGGTAGCGAAGAGAGTCGTTTCATACCAACCTCGATCTTTTCGACAGCGACTTGCGTCAATTCGATGCGCTGCCGATCCACATCCGACGCAGCACGTCATTCCGTTTGATGAAGTGATGCCGCAGCGCGCCGACGACGTGCACGGCGATCAGCGCGCCAAGCAGATAGGAAACAATAGTGTGCAATTCCTCGAATAAGTTGTGCAGGCCGCGATCGTTGACGATCTGCGGAACTGGAATCCCGAGCAAATCCTTGGTCATCGGCGTGCGGAAAGTTCCGGCCAGCGCCCAGCCGGTCAGCGAGGCCGCAAACATCAGCACGTAGAGCAGCGCGTGTCCCACTTGCGCGGCGACCCGCTCCCATCGTTGCAAGTCGCCCGGCAGAACGGGCACGGGATGGAGCCAACGCCACAAGAGCCGCAGAATTAGAAGCGCCATGACGTCGTAACCGAGTGCGGCGTGCCAGTTATAATTGGCGAAGCGTTCCGGGCGCGGCGTTACATGCGTCATCCACCAGCCGTGGATAAGGAGCACCAGGATCGCTATGGCGGCGATCCAGTGCAGCGTCTTCGCTGGCCAGCCCCAGTTGGTATTGGTATTTCGGACCATTGCCCAGTCTCTGGAACCTCCGGGAGCAGATTGGAAGCATTCAAATTTTTGGTCAACAGCAGGCGAAAGGCCGCCGCAACTGCATCGGCGAGCGTTGTGCTTCGTACAAAGCCGACCACGGGCATCGTCCTTGCGCGCCGCAGCATTCGGCATCAACGTGACCTCACCACTGAGAAGAGTTCATCTGAGTGGTCGCTAAGGTCCCTGGATCGATCGGATGTAGGCCACCATGGCGTCCGCATCGTCGCGGTCGAACCGGAACATCGGCATATCTTCGTGGCCGGTCAGCAATCCTCCGCGAATTCGTCGCGCGAGCTTGCTCAGGTCGGTTCGAGCGTCCAGGGATCGGAAGCGCGGTGCGGCGGGATGGGGACTGTCACCGATTGTCTCAATGGCATGGCAGCGGCTGCACAGGCCCTGGGCGATGACCTTGCCGCGCTGCTGTGCCGTCTCCGCCTGACACGCCCCAGCGACCTGGCTCGTCAGCAAAGCTGCAGTCACCAGCGTGATGATCTGTGCATGTTGCATCACTGTCGGCCTCGCTGTTGCCCAGCACAGGTAGTAATGCAATTCAAACCGTCGTCGCCGGTGAATTTTGCGGAAACCTGAAGCATTCGAGCCCACTAGGCGAACGAAGAGTTCTTGAGACGGGTTGGGAGGCAGGCCCCTTAGTTGCGTTGATACGCAATAGCGGCCCGCATTACTGATTGCCTTCGCGATCACCTGTCGAGCACAACACCGAGTGCCGCATTGCGCACGGGTTTGGCAGCTGTCGCGCGCGCCAGCGCGACGAGCTGCGCGTGGGTGGTGACGCGACATAAACCCTCGGGCTGGTTTTCGCCGCAGGCGGATTTGCGAACGGCGTCGCCGGCATCGGCTTCATCAAGCGGGAAGATGAGATAGACGCCCGGGTTGAGCTTTCGGCCGATCCAGTAATGGAATACGCGGCTGCTCTCGTCGGCAGACTGAAGGAGGAAATCGTTGGCCGCCAGAGGCTGCGCCACGAACTGCTTGGCATCGCGCGCCAGGCCGTTGGCACGAACATAGGCGCCGTCCTTCCACTGATAGAAGGAGGCGTGAACTTCGCCAGCCTTGTTGTTTACGAAATTCTCGTAGAGATGGACTTGGAATTGCTGTCCGAGAACCGGCTTGGCATCGGTGATCAGCGGTGCTTGCGACTCGACGCAGGCTGCGAGAAGTCAAGGTCGCGACAATCGCGGCGGTGAACTTCAACAATGATGTCTTGTTCATATCCTGCTCCTGTTGGCGTGTAGGGCTGGTGTAGTGAGCGCAGGTACGGGCCGCTTTGATCTTCCGCAATTTGGTGCGCGGATGTTTCCATGCCCACAGGCGATGCCCGTGGCCACGATCAAGCCAGCGCCGCACCCCGCAACAGGGAAACCGTCGCGAGATACGCCATGTTGGGTCCGGGCGTCACCTCCAATAGGAGGACGGCTAATAAGAAGCTCGATAGCTCCATGCCGCGTGCCCACAGGACTTAGCGACGCTGATTATCGTTCAAGGGTTTTGAGATAGCTGATGACGCCGTCAATCTGATCGAGGTCAAGACGAAACTCCGGCATTGTCGGATGGCCGGTGACGATGCCTTCCGCCAGAGCCTCTTGCAGACTCTCAACCGGATAGCGTTGGTGCAACGTGCGAAACGGCGGCGCGAGTGCAAGTGGACTTCCACCGACGCTGCCAACGGCATGGCACTGAGCGCAATTGGTTTGCACGAATACTTTGCCACGCTGCGCTGAAGGGGAAAGGGTCTCCCGCAGCGCAGCGCTCCGCGGCTAATATCAAAAGCGCGGCCGTGATGACGATTTCTGGAAGAGCTGCACGGCGCATTAGGAAACTTCCTTCTTTGAGTTCGGTGTCGAGGGCAAGTGGCTCTGATGTCAAAGACAAGCGCCATGCCAAGACCGTGGATGCATCGGGCCATTTTCCGGCGAAGCTCGCAGGACGCGGCGCATTGTGAGCATCGACCTGCGCCGCTGTGATCCGATCTGTCGCGACCCCTGACCAACTCCGCCAAACGTGGCGGATGCGTGCCATCAGGCTGGGGGCCGATAAGGCGGGTGGTGGTTGTTCCATCGCAGCATCCCGCGGGGCTGGCCGAATCAACCGTAGCGGCGGCCAAGCGCGTCGCGGTTGCACAGAACCACGCGGCGCGAGCTTGGCAGTTCAATGGCAGCCATGCTTTCCAACTGCGTCATCGTCCGAGACACGGTCTCCATGGTGAGGCCGAGATAGTCAGCGATGTCCTGTCGAGACATCGGCAGATCAAATTGGTTTCCACCTGAGAGTCTCTCCGCCATGTCGAGCAGGAAACAAATGACACGCTCCTCTGCGCTCTTGATGAGGGCAAGGAAATGATCCTGCGCGCGCTGCAGCTCGTGACTGGTGATCGCCCAAAGCTGTTGGGCAACCTCAGTGTCCCGCGCCGCCAGCGCGATAAGGGCCCTGCGTTTGACAACGAGCACGTTGCAGTCTGTGACGGCCTCGGCGGAGAAGTTGTGAACGCCGCCGTTCTCAAGACCGAACACGTCGCCCGCAACATAAAAGGCGCCAATCTGACGCCGGCCGTCTGCAAGTACCTTGTAGGTGCGCACCGTACCAGCAACAACTTTATAGAGAAATTCCGCACTCTCCTGCTCGGCAAAGATTTCGACATTGCGCTTGAACGCCATTGGGGCGCCCATCATCGCGATGGGATCGCCAGACCCCGAGAGGCCCAAGACCGCCTGGGTTGAGATGGCGCGCTCGAAAGAGCGGGACTGAATGGCGCTGTGCGACAGCATGGCATGACCCTCCGTTGATGAGGTCATGGGTACAGGGCACGCCTGCTAGCGGAAATTCAGATATCCTCCCTAAGGGATTTCCCGTAGTCGCGTCTTCCGTCGATTTTGCGTGATATTGGGCCAATGGACGAAAACCGGGACAAGTCTTCGCCGGGTCAGTTTCAGCGGTGGCTGATTCTTTCGCCTTTTGCCGTCTATACGCTCGCACTTGGTTTTGTGACCCTGGTCTTCGTCTTGCGTGCTTTGCTGGCCCCGACACTTGGCAATCAGGCGCTGTATCTGTTTCTTGTGCCGCCCGTGCTAATTGCAGGCATCGTCGGCGGGCTGTGGCCGGGTGTGATGGCGACGACATACGCGACCGCCCTGCAAATATTCGTTACGGGCGACTATCGTACCCTGGTCGATGTTCGCGATCCATTATTCGCCGTCGAACTGGCCCGGAGCCTGACCTTCACGATCGCCGGCTTTGGCGTTGCGTGGTTTGGCGAACGTCTCAAACGCGCCCACCTACAGACAGCGACGAGTACCCAGGCGGCGCTTGCGCGCCAGGCGCATTTACAATCGATTCTCGACACGATTCCCGAAGCTATGATCGTTATCGACGAGCGGGGAAGCATTCAGTCGTTTTCTACGGCTGCTGAGCGGCTTTTTGGATATACGCAAGCGGAGGTCATCGGGCAGAACATCAAAATGATGATGCCGCAACCGTATCGCGGAGATCATGACGGCTATCTCGCACGCTATATGAGAACCAACGAAGCGCGCATCATCGGTTTCGGCCGCGTTGTAGTTGGCCAGCGCAAGGACGGATCGACTTTCCCAATGGAGCTTGCCGTTGGCGAAATGCGGTCAAACAATCAGCGTTTTTTCACGGGCTTTATCCGCGATCTGACCGAACGACAGACGGCTGAAGCCAGATTGCAGGAGTTGCAATCTGAGCTCGTTCATATCTCGCGGCTCACGGCGATGGGAGAAATGGCTTCCACACTTGCGCATGAGCTGAATCAGCCGCTATCTGCGATTACAAATTTTATGAAGGGCTCAAGGCGCCTTTTGGCCAACAGCACAGATGAGACCTCGGTTATGGTGCGCGAGGCGGTCGAAAAATCCGCTGAGCAAGCCCTACGTGCCGGGGAAATCATCCGCCGTCTGCGCGACTTTGTGGCGCGGGGCGAGGGTGAACGCCGGATCGAAAGCCTTGCGAAAATTGCCGAAGAGGCAAGCGCTCTCGCGCTTGTTGGCGCGAAAGATCAGGGTGTGCGCACCCGGTTCGACTTTGACCGTGGCAAGGACTTAGTTCTCGCTGATAAGGTGCAGGTTCAGCAAGTACTGCTAAATCTCATCCGCAACGCGATAGAGGCGATGCAGGACTCAGTCACGCGCAATCTGACGATCTCTGCCGTGACGCAGGACGGCATGGTGACCCTAAGCGTGGCCGACACCGGCTCTGGCATAGGCCCGGATATGGCCAAGCAGCTGTTTCAACCGTTCGTTACAACAAAGCGCGAAGGAATGGGCGTCGGCCTTTCGATTTGTCGAACGATTGTGGAGGCGCATGGCGGTCGGATTTGGGCCGACCCAAACCCGGAAGGGGGAACGATTTTCCGTTTCACGCTTCGCAGCGTTTCGCAGGAGGAGCTAAGTGATGCCCAATAATGGCATTGTCCATATCATCGACGATGACGAAGCCATGCGGGAATCGTTGGCCTTCCTTCTCAAAAGCGCCAAAGTGCCGGTTGCGACCTATGAGAGCGCGGCGCTTTTTCTGAATCAGCTAGCAAAAGTACAGGGGGGCTGCGTCGTAACCGACGTTCGCATGCCGGATATGAGCGGTATCGATCTGCTCAAGCGTTTGCGCGAACTCAACAACCCTATTCCTGTCATTGTCATTACCGGGCATGGCGATGTGCCGCTCGCTGTCGAAGCCATGAAGTGCGGGGCGTCAGATTTCCTGGAAAAACCCTTTGATGACGAATTGCTGTTGAATTCCGTTCAATCGGTACTTTCGCAGGAAAAGGCTGAAACGAAAGATCAGGCACTTCGCGCTGCCATTGCCACACGCCTTGAATCGCTTACGGCTCGCGAGCGACAGGTTCTTGACGGACTAGTCGCTGGCAAGCCCAACAAGATCATCGCCTATGACCACGGCATCAGTCCGCGCACCGTCGAAATCTATCGCGCCAATGTGATGACGAAAATGGAAGCAGCCAGCCTTTCCGAACTGGTCCGCATGGCGATCACGGCAGGTTTGTTGGGCGAGCCGTAACACGGCGCCGGCTACTTGCGACAAATTGCCGAAGTTGAGGTATCGCAAAGCAAGCTGAGTTCATCGCGGTCATCGTGTCCCCATCGCTGCCACCCGGCGGCCCAAAGCGGGGTAGACGCCATGATCAAGGATATCGTCGTCAATCTTTCCGTCGGCAAACCAAAGGACGTTGCCGGCGAATTCGCACTCTCTGCGGCCGTTCTTTTCAAGGCACGCCTGACGGCGATCGCCTTCGCGCATGAGTGCCCAATCGGTCAGTCCGTCTCGGACTACGTCAACCATTCGATCATCCAGCAATGGCGAGCAGATCGCAAAGCCGAAGCGGAGCGTACCGAGCGTGACATCGTCGGCAATGCCGGCATGGCAGGGGTAGACTGCGAAACCCGCGTGCTCAGACATTCCATGGCCGACGCAGCAAAGGTCTTTGGCGTGATCGCGCGCAGCCACGACATCAGCGTTGTGGCGCAGAACGAGCCGGAATGCGATCCGGCCGAAGCGCTCATAATCCAGGCCGCGCTGTTCGAGTCCGGCAGGCCGGTACTGGTGGTGCCGTACATTCAAAGTGCCCCAATGGCGCTCGATCGCATCATGGTGTGCTGGGACGGCAGCAAGAGCGCGGCCCGCGCCATCGGCGATGCACTGCCTCTTCTTGAGCGCGCCGGGCATATCGATGTTGTCACCGTCGATGATCGGGATCGCGGCAATGAGCTTCGCGGCGCAGACATCGCCGCACATCTGGCCCGGCACGGTTTGAATGTCGAGCTGAAGCCCGTGGTTGCTCCCGACAGCGACGTTGCCAACGTCATCCTATCTACGGCAGCTGATAGCGGAACCGACCTCATGGTGATGGGCGGTTTTGGCCATTCACGCTTTCGGGAATTCGTTCTCGGCGGCACCACGCGTGGCATTCTCGGCACCATGACGGTGCCGGTCCTGATGTCTCACTAATTGCCAAATCTAACCAAGGAGAAAACGATGCCCTGGACTGATATAGCCATTCTTTGCGAAATCTTGGGGGCCTTTGTCACCTTCGGTCTGGTACTGGCCTACGGCCAGTACCAGACGCGCGGCATTGATGGCGTGCGCGATGACAGTCCTGCTGTAGAGCCGTCGGTCGAAGACAAGCGGAAACTGGCGGCCTGAAACATTCGTCACCCAATGCTTCCCGGCGGGCGATTCCGCCGGGAAGATGTAACGCTCGAGGTTCTGCAGCAGTCACCCCAGAGCGAAGGTGATTCTAGCGAGAACGGCGGCGAGGGGACTCGCCGCCGTTCTTTTTGTTCGAATGTGACGATCAGGCGGCATTCTCGACCGAGATTATTTTGAACGTATGGTCATTGTTGCGATCACGTAAGGTGAGATATTCGCCAGGCGCAAAGCGATGGGCGCCAAAGCGATAGCCCGCTTCGTCGTCATCGTCCCGGCCGCGATCGTAGTCGAACACCCAACGCGCATGCTCACTGCCGCCGGGTTTGTGAAGAAGGACGCCGTGTTGGTCGGCTTCACCCTGCCAGAATCGTCGCACTTGGCATTGTTCGCGATGGGCCTTCCATGCGCTGGTATCGATATGACCGCTAGAATCGAGCGGCGCAACAAATTCGTATCCATGGAGGGCAGAGCCGGTTGGATAATCCTTGGATCTGGCCAGATGAAGTATGACGCGCTTTAAGTGTGGCACGGCGATCTCCTTGTGGTTTCGATTGTTAAACGATTGAGCGCCTGGCGCGCCGTGCGTCTTTGATGTTGATCAAGCAGTGCATGACATTGCGTCAGGGATGGCGATCGCTCTGCCATTCGCGCCAATGGGTCGGTCTGATGTCGATGGGCTTACCGGTTACAGTGTTGATCCAGCCGTTGGAAACGCGCCGGCACCGAACCACGAGAACATGCGCAACCGCATTCTCGATCACGGATAATTCGAGATCGCGATCCAGCGGTGCACTCTCGATCAGATGCCAGAGCTGGTGGTTCACCATATAAAAACTCGACCGGTTGATTTTCGAGAGACGGTTCGTAGCTCTGGCGCGGGACCTCGACCTTGATCTACCTCAAGCAGGTCTCCAAACCGTTCTTCGTTGGGGCGCAAAATGTTTCTTAGCGATTTGACATTCCTCAACATGCAGATTGGTTTAACCGAGCATCATCCGCCTCAACAGAAAATGGAGGCTGCGATGAAAGTTCAAGACGTGATGACACAGCATGTGATTGCGGTAGGGCCCAACGATCTGATTACAAGAGCGGTCCGCGCCATGTTGCAGAACGACATCAGCGGCTTGCCGGTGCTGGACGCTGAGGGGCGGCTGGTCGGTATGATCACTGAAGGCGATCTGCTTCGCCGCGCTGAAACCGGAACGCAGCGCAAGCGTCCGCGCTGGCTCGAAATCCTCATGGGCGCGGGAAAGCTTGCCGATGAATACGTCCATACGCATGGCCGCAAGGTGAGTGAGGTCATGACGGCCGATCCGGTGTCGGTCGTTGAAGAAACACCTCTAGAAGACGTGGTGACGCTGATGGAAAAGCGCCGGATCAAACGCGTTCCGGTTATTCGCGGGGTCAAGGTTGTCGGCATCGTCAGTCGCGCGAACCTGCTTCACGCGCTAGCCCGCCTTTCTGGGGAAGCCAAGCCCGCGAGCGCCGATGACAATGCCATTCGTCAATCTTTACTCGCCGAACTTAGCCACGAGAAATGGGCTCCGGTTGGCGCCCTCGACATCATCGTGCGTAACGGGGTGGTCGATCTATGGGGTTCGATCACGGATGAGCGCGAGCGCCAGGCTTTGATTGTTGCCGCCGAGAATGTCCCCGGCGTCCGAGCCGTCAAAGATCATCTCGCGTGGATCGACACCACAACCGGGATGTATTTCCTGCCGCCGGAAGAACCCGCAGAGCCCGCGGCGGTTCAATAGCCATCGCGTCCAACGGACTGCAAAATGCGGCGTGCGTCATTCCAGCTCAAGCGTAAGTAGCCGGCTTAAATCACGACACGCATTTTGGAGATCGCAAAATCGCCTTCTTGCGCGATTGCGACGGTCAGCGCAGAACTACGACGGTACAAGAGGGAAACGGCTCCGCTCATGCCTGACGGCTCCTCCACCGCCCACCTCTATCGTCCGAAGTTGGCCACCGCGCTAGACGCGGTAATGCCTTGGGCAAGGCCGTAACCGGTCAGCGTCATAGGTTCTTAAAGCCGACATCCGGTCGGCGAGCGAGTTGCGTTGGTAGACTCGGGCTGCTAGGCAGTTGCCCTAGGTCCCTATCAACCGCGACGGTACGCGCGACGGGGTATCGAATAAGTCGCGTGTCCGTCTATTGGCGCTTAGCGGCGGCTTGCGTCCCGATGACGTCTACCTTTGAAGGCGGGCCAGGTGTCGCTGGATGTACAATATGATGGCTGCGCTCACTCCGTAGCTGCACCCAATTTCTCCCGGCAAACGAGTATCTTTTTGGATTGCGCTTAGTTGCTCTTCCGAAAATTCGCTTAAAGCGCACAGCTCTCGGTCACTGTCCGGCATCCAGCTAAACGGGTTGTGTCGCTTTTGCATCGAGCTAATGCTCGCACTGTCCGCAGTATCAAAATTTGTCTGTCGCAGTGCGCTCTGCCGGAACACAGGACGAAAAATCTTCGCTTTCTGGGGCGCGCCGCTTTTCTATACGGACGTTTCCAATGGCGCGATGCGATTTTGTGCCAAAAACTTACGCTAACCGGCCACGTCCAAATCAAGTTCAGCTCAGCCCTGGCCGACGAGGTGATCGGATAAAGCCGCGAACCACTGCGGTTCGAAAGGGCGCTAATGGCACTTAGCAGACATTCAACGCGGTCCGATCCATGTCCGCTTTTGGGGGTAAAGCGGACATCGCTCCTGCAGTCGGAAAATGCCCGCTAATGACCCATAGCGGACATCGGCCAGCATCTCATGTTGCAGTGGCGAAGCCGGTTTCAACCTCTATCAAAGCACTTGCTTGAGCCAGTACGATGCTTCGTGCTGAGCCCGAGACATGCGGCCATGAGGCGGCGGGAATTTCTGAGTTTATTCGGCAGCGCGGCTGCGGGATGGCCGCTCGCAGCGCGGGCGCAACAGCCTTCGCCGGTAATCGGCTTTGTCAGTTCGCGTTCGCCCGGCGAGTCAGCGTCTGTCTTGGCTGCCTTCCGTAACGGCTTAGAAGAGGCAGGCTTCGCGGAAGGCCGAAACGTGCATATCGCGTTGCGTTGGGCGGAAGGCCAATACGATCGCCTCCCGCCAATGATTGAGGATCTGATCAAGCAACGCGTTTCCGCGATCGCGACCTTCGGGCCGCCCGCGGCGGTCGCCGCCAAAAGGGCAAGCACCTCGATTCCAATCGTATTTACCGTTGGCTTCGACCCGGTCACAGCAGGGCTCGTGCCCAGCCTCAACCGACCGGGTGGCAACATAACCGGTGTGAGCTTTTTCAGCGTCTCGCTAGCCGCCAAGCGTCTTGGGCTGTTGCGTGAACTCATTCCAAAGACCGACTTGGTGGCGGTGCTAGTCAATCCCAATTATTCGGACGTTCAAAGCCAGATCAGTGATGCGCTGACTGCGATGCGCGACCCTCACGAGCGCGTTATCGTTGTACGCGCTTCCACCAATGCAGAAATCGATGGCGCATTCACGACTATGGTGCATCAGCGCGTTAACGCACTGATGGTCGGCGGCGATCCTTTTCTAGATACCCAGCGCGATCTGATCGTTGCACTGGCGGCACGTCACTCGGTGCCGACGATCTACCACTGGCGCGAGTTCGTTGCGGGTGGGGGCTTGATGAGCTACGGCGCCAGTATCAACGATGCTTATCGGCAATCCGGCGTCTACGTTGGGCGCATTCTCAAGGGCGAGAAGCCCGCGGATCTGCCTGTCATGCTCCCAACCAAGTTCGAGTTGGTCATCAATCTGAGGACGGCAAAGTCACTCGCGCTCGCGGTCCCCGCGACTTTGCTCGCCACCGCCGATGAGGTGATCGAATAACGGATGCCTGTTTGCTGCGATGCGAATGTCGCCTAGTGGCACTTAGCGGACAAACCGACCGCCTCCGAGTTTGTCCGCTATCGGGGGCATAGCCGACATCGCAAGCTGAGCCCCCGATGTCCGCTTGACCCAAAACGGACGTTGATCGTGCTCAGACACCCGTCATCGTAACCGGCTCAGCCCCTACCAAAGGGCTCATTTGAGCAGCTACGATGCGGTCTTCCGAACGGGGGATCGGCATGAGGCGGCGAGAATTTCTTGGTGTCCTGGGTAGCGCGGCAGCCGCGTGGCCGATGGTGGCGCGCGCGCAGCAAACGGGCAAGCTGCCTACCATTGGAATTCTGGGCACGACCTCGGCTTCGGCCTGGAGACCCTGGACCGCCGCTGTTATGGGGCGACTGCGTGAACTCGGCTGGGTCGAGGGTCGCAATCTAGCGATTGAGTATCGCTGGGCCGACGGACGCAACGAGCGTTACGCGGAGATCGCTACCGAATTTGTGCGGTTAAAAGTGGATGTCATCATCACATCCGGAGGCGCGGTCCGCGCGGCAAAGCAAGCAACCTCGACAATTCCAATAGTGTTCGCGATTGCAACTGATCCGGTTGGGAGCGGGATAGTAGCAAGTCTGGCAAGACCTGGCGGCAACGTCACCGGCCTATCGACCCAGGCGATTGATCTCGCTGGCAAGAAAATTGAACTCTTCCGCGAGGTCGTACCCGGCCTGCGCCGACTTGCGATCATGGCCAATGCAGGCAATCTCAACCTCGCACAGGAGACAAACGAGCTTCAGACAGCGGCTCGCACGCTCGGCATCGAGACAGCGACTTTTGAAATTCGGCGGACGGAAGATATTGCACCCGCCTTCGATGGTCTCAAGGGTAGCGCGGACGCCCTGTATGTTCAGACCGACCCGCTCACAATTACTAACCGAATTCGCATTGTTACCTTGGCGCTCGCCGCTCGACTGCCAACGATGCACAGCTTTCGAGAGTTCGTGGAAGCTGGAGGATTAATGTCTTATGGACCGAGTTACGTGGACCTTTTCCGTCGAGCAGGGGACTACGTGGACGAAGATTCTGCGGGGCACGAAGCCCGCCGACCTGCCGGTCGAACAACCAACCAAGTTCGATTTCATCATCAACCTCACCACGGTTAAGGCGCTCGGCGTCACGGTATCGCCATCGCTGCTCGCCCGCGCCGACGAGGTGATCGAATAGCGACGCGATGTCTGCTTATAGGCACTTAGCGGACATCGCGGCGCGTCCGGCGAATGTCGCACTTTGGGGGAATAGCGGACAAAAATAGGCTCAGACTGAGTATTTCGCCTTTTGACCCAGAGTGGACATCGGGCACGCTCAACGGACCATCGCCCGAGGTCGGATTCAGAAGGAGATACATGAGAATGGCATTCGCACTTAGATCGAAGCAGAACCCGCTCAATCAACTCGCCCGCCCAGGATTTATGGCCGCGTTTGGCTTGCTGGTGTTTGGGTTATCCAGCGCTGCACAGAGCGAAACTTATCCGTCGCGTACCATCACGCTGATAGCGCCCTCGACACCTGGCAGCACCCCCGATGTGCTGTCACGCCTCATCGCGAACGAACTCTCAAAGCGGCTTGGTCAACAGATGGTGGTGCTCAACCGCGCAGGCGCCGGCACGAACCTCGGCACGGCAAGCGTCGCCCAGGCCGCGCCGGATGGATACACGCTGCTGCTCGGCTCGATCGCCAACACTCTCAATCCTCACATCATGCAATCCGTCGGCTACCGCTTGGAAGATTTTTCGCCAATATCCAGCGTTGCAGCGGCTGCCGACATACTTGTCGTCCACCCGACAACAAACGCCAAGAGCGTCCAAGAATTGATTGCTCTGCTGAAGAGTAAGCCTGGGACGCCCGCTGGCCATGCGGGCATCGGGACGACACCGCATCTGTCGCTGGAGGTTTTCAGGCGCGCGGCTGGCGTCGAGGTCACCATGGTACCCTTCAGGGGCGGCGGGCAGGCTCAGCAGGGAATACTCGGGGGCGAGGTGCCCTTCATGTTTAGCACTAGCATAGGTGTGCTCCCGCTGGTGCGGAACGGCCAAGTGCGTGCACTCGCCGTCTCGAGTTCAAAGCGTATCGGCGCAGCCGCAGACCTCCCAACGGTCGCTGAATCGGGCCTGCCTGGCTTTGATGTGGTGGCCTGGTTCGGACTGTTCGCGCCCGCTGGTACTCCGAAGGCAATTGTCGACCGGCTGAGCACCGAAACGCGCGCCGCTCTGGGTTCGCCGGAGTTGCGCAGGCTGTTGATGGATGTGGGTGCCGAGCCGCTCGGCAGCACGCCGGAGTCCTTTGCAAAATACATCAAGGAAGAATTCGACCGTTGGGGCAAGGTGACCAAAGAAGCAGGGATCACGATCGATAAACAATGACTGCAACAACGCTTGTTCTCACGACAGAGGAAGCTCGGGGTCTCGTTTCCATGAGCGAGGCCATCGAGCTCGTCGAGGCATCGTATCGCGATCCGGGGACGGAAAATCTGCCGCGCCGACGTATTCACAGTCCGCTTCCGTCACAGGATGAAAACCGCTGGTCGATGTTAAACGTCATCGCGGGAACCGTCCCCAGCCAGGGTGTGATCGCCCTGCGCGTTGACGCTGCCCACATTGCCAAGCCGGTCCGCAACGGTCGCGAGCGACTTGAATTTCGCGGTGACTTCTCCGGCTTCGTGCTGGTGTGGGACATGGCGACGAACGAACTTCTCGGCATCGTCCATGACCACGCCGTCTCGGCGCTCCGGGTCGGCGCGACCACCGGGGTGGCCGCAAAGCATCTGGCCAGGGACGATGCCCGCACGCTCGGAATCCTCGGATCGGGCAATCAGGCGGCGGCCCAGGTCGAAGCGCTCGTTGCGGTCAGGCCCGGTATACAAAAGCTAAAAGTATTTTCGCCATCTGCCGACAATCGCGCCCGCTTTGCAGAAGTGATGGGGGCGAAATTCGGGTTTGTTGCAGAACCTGTCGCTACTGCAGAACAGGCCGTGCGGGATTCCGACATCGTGGTCGCAGCAACCAACGCCACCGATCCCATTCTTTTTGGACGGTGGCTCACTCCGGGAGCGCATGTCGTAGGGATGAAGTCCGCCACCAAGTTCTATCCGCAGCGCGAGTTGGACGACGAGTGCGCGGAGCGAGCGCATGTGATCGTCGTCAATCTGAAGGCGCAGCTGGAAATTGACGACCAGGCCGAGTTAATGGATCCAATCCGGAAAGGATTGATTGCCGTCGAGCGGATCCACGAACTCGCCGACCTGTGTGCTGGCCGCATTAAGGGACGAACCAGTACGTCGCAGATAACCTATCACAACAACAACGGCGGGATGGGAAACCAGTTTGCCGCGGTGTGCAAACGCGTCCTTGAGATTGCTCGCGCCAGGAAGATTGGTACGGAACTTCCGATGGACCTCTTCATGACGCGTAGGCACGGCGACACTTCGGCGCCATAGCCATGCTCGAGCTCTGGCACGAATGGAATTCGGTGCAATCGTTCAAAGTTCGCGTCGTGCTGGCCGAAAAAGAGCTACCGTGGACCGAGCATTGTGTTGAACTTCTGAAGTTCGAGCACCTTCAACCGGATTACTTGGCTCTCAATCCAAACGGAGTTGTGCCCACTCTGGTTCATGACGGTCGGCTCGTGCTCGAGTCTTCCGTAATTTGCCAGTATCTGGACGAAGTTTCTCCGCACCCCTCCCTCATGCCGTCAGACCCGTTCGCGCGGGCAAAAGCGCGTATGTGGTTGAAGTTCTTTGACGACGTCGGTCATCAAGCGCTTCGGCAAGCGAGCTTCGAACTTCTTTACCGTCCCTTTTTAGCGAGGATGCCGCGTGAAGAGCTGGAGAAGCGGCTGGCGCATCATCCCAACCCCGCACGCGCTGAAAGATTTCGGGCTGCCGCAGCGGGCAAGGCGGACTTAGCAGTAGTCAAGGAAGCGGCGGTTTCCATCCGCGCCATACTGACGCGTATGGACGGCGAGCTCAGAAGGAATGCTTGGCTCGGCGGAGCGCGATACAGTCTAGCGGATGTCGCGATGTCGCCCCTCGTCGAGCGGCTTGATCATCTCGGATGGATGGATTTGTTAAAGCCTTATTCCGAAGTAAAGCGGTGGAGCGACGCGGTGATGGCGCGACCGGCAGTGCGTTCTTCACGCCCTCCAGACGATTATCGGCTGCCTGTCG
Source organism: uncultured Alphaproteobacteria bacterium (assembly GCA_963842645.1). Lineage (GTDB taxonomy): Bacteria > Pseudomonadota > Alphaproteobacteria > Rhizobiales > Xanthobacteraceae > Z2-YC6860. Next base: position 254,763 of record CAWJGY010000012.1, read on the forward strand.
GCCTGGAATTCTCTCCCTCTGCTCTGAATACTAACTAAAGTCGTCTCAGCCGTCTCAACGGTGCTTCGGATATGACGCCGGATTGTCGGCGCATCGAGATTCTCCGAAGGCGAAACTGACCGGCAAGGGCACAATTAAATACGCGTGGTGATGTCGGCTATTGGCACTTAGCGGACATCCAGCGATGTCCGCTTTTATGTCGCTATCGGGGGTAAAACGGACATGGCGCGGGCAGCCAAAATGGAAGCGGGACATCGCCGGGAGGTTTGTCTACGAGCGAATAAAGCGCCACAATATTATTGATATTGCGGCCTAACGCTCGACACCAAAGCTTATCCAGACATTCCTGTGGTGGAGTTGTCCAATGTCACTCGTCTACAGGCCTGCCCAAGCGCAGGATTTGGCGACGACCGAGGCGCTGGTCGTTGCCAGCATCAACGACCTTACCGAGCGTCATGGCTTCGGTTCGATGGCGACCGCAAGCCCTCCCAACTTTCAGCTGTTCTCGCTCAAGGACGACCCCGACGGCCTATGGGTGGCGGAGGACGGCGGCGACATCCTCGGTTTTGCCTGGAGTTGGGTGTGCGGCGACGTGTGGTTTCTCGCCCAGCTATTCGTCGATCCCGCCCAACAGGGTCGTGGCATCGGGAATGAACTATTGAAACTAACCTTGGAGCATGCCCGGAAATCAGGAGCGGCCCACAAGGCGCTGATTACTTTCACCTTCAATCGTGTCTCGCAGGGCCTCTACATCCGGCACGGCCTGTTTCCCAAGATGCCGATTTATTTTTTCGCCGCCGCGCGCGAACGGGTGATGGCCGAGTTTACCGGAACCGCCATTGCGTAGCATTGCGATCGACGACACCGCCGCGCACATGAAAAGACTTGCCGAGATCGACGTCCGCGCTATAGGCGTCGCGCGCGAGAAGCATCACCGCTACCTGCTCAATGACCCGGCGACCACGGGTGTCATGCTCTGCGCCGGCAGCGAGTGCGTCGGCTACGCCTATATCGGTTCCAATGGGCATATCGGACCTCTCGCGGTCACGCGGGCCGACGTCCTTGGTGATGCCTTCACGACCGCGTTGAAGATGGCGGCCGATGGCTCCTCCGAGAAAATATCGGCATTCCTGCCAGGCACATGCGACAGCGCACTCAGCCTTGCGGTCAATCACGGCATGCGCATCACCTTTCCGATGCTGCTGATGGCATCGCCCGGCTATGGCGATTGGACGCAGTATCTGCCGCGCAATCCGGGCTTTATGTGATCGTAAATGTCTGCTTCTGGCAGATACCGTTGAAAAACTCCGCAACGGTGAAGTTGCCGGCATCGCCGGTCTTTCCGTGCCGTGCGCCTACGCTGCTGCGAGGCGTTTGGGCATTGCCGGGACGATCAGCTTGGCGAGCTTTCGAAGGTTCTGGGCGGTGGCTGCGAGTAGGAATTCGTCTTTGGCTCCGGTCGGCCCGCGGAGCCGCAATCGTCTCAGGCCGATGATGCGTTTGAGGTGCGCGAACAGCATCTCGATCTTTTTGCGTTCCCGGCGGGACCGCTCATAGAGCTCCGTGCCGACCAGCGAGCGGGCAACGTCCCGGGACCGTTCGAAGATGCTGCGCGGGATTTTGCGGACCGGCTCCTTCGGACAGCATCGGCTCTTCAGCGGGCACGGCGTGCAATCGAGCTTGCTGGCGCGGTAGAGGACCTGATCGTCGTTGACGATCGTTCCGCGCGTGGTCAGCGGCTTGCCTGCCGGGCAGGTATAGAGGTTGCCGGCCTCGTCGAACTGGAAGTCGGATCGGGAGAATGTCCCATCATCGCGCCTGGACTTGTCGAACACCGGGATATGCGGCGCGATCCCCTTGGTCTCGACCAGCCAATCCAGCGAAGGAGCCGAACCGTAGGCGCTGTCGGCAGCAAGCCTCTCGGGCTTGAGGCCGAAGCGATCGGCGGTGCGTTCGATCATGGTTCTTGCAGCACCAACCTCGGCCTGCCGGATCGCGCGTGTCGCCTCGACATCGAGAATGACCGCGGCCTTCAGGTCGATCAGGTAGTTGTCCGCATAGGCGAAGAAGGCGTGTCCTTTATGAGCGCCGGTCCATTGTGCTGCCGGATCGGATGGTGAGACGAACTTCGGCACGGTCTCGCTGGCTGCACCCCATGCGGCCTGGTCCAGGGTGTCGAGATACTCCCGCACGGCGCGCCGGCTGGTGGCGAGAGACTGCGCCAATCCGTATGCTCTGCACTGGAGATGGACCTCTGCTTGTTGGCGTCGGCCGCGATCAGGCTGGCGTCCACCGCAAATCCCTCGCCGCCGACCAGTCCCTCCTCGATACAGCGGCCCACCACCGTCTCGAAGACATGCCGGAACGCATCGCTGTCGCGAAAGCGACCGTGACGGTTCTTCGAGAAGGTGGAGTGATCCGGCACCGCACCATCCAGGCCGAGCCTGCAGAACCACCGATAGGCCAGATTGAGATGCACCTCTTCACACAGCCGCCGCTCCGAGCGGATGCCGAAGCAGTAGCCGACCAGCAGCATCCGGATCATCAGTTCGGGATCAATCGAGGGCCGGCCCGTCGTGCTGTAGAACGGCGCCAGATGCCGCCTCAACCCATCGAGGTCGAGGAAGCGGTCGATGGCACGCAGCATGTGATCGGCGGGAACGTGGTCGTCCAACCGAAACTGATAGAACAGGCTCTCCTGCATCACCAGTCGATCGCCCATCATCGACGGAGCCTCCCAATTCACTCTCAGTCGAATGAATCAGCAGCAACCAACCGCCACAACAGATGAGTTTTTCAACGATATCGGCACGAAGCGGACCTAAATCGATGTCCGCTTTTCTGCCGCTGTTGGTGCAATAGATGGGGTAATCGGCCGGCGGCTTGTGGATAGCTGGAGATTTGGTGCTGCGCTTCAGGCTGGCTGTCCCTGCTCAAAAATCTATCCGGCCTGGGAATCGGTTTTCCGATGAGATCGTGACTGATGAGTGTTGATTAGTTGAATAGTACATTGGTCGCGGCTGCGACCTGGGTTCCATGCATGGGGTCTGGGCGCCATTGCATCGGAGCCATACGGTTATAGAGCCGGAACGGCTCCACGCCGAAATGTGCCGCCTGTTCGTTTGCCGAAATAGCTTACGCGGCGCGACGTTCGTAGCGATGATGCAAACCACCGACCTGCGGGAAGACAATGATCTTGCCAGCGGATGGCCGGTGTATCGGGCGCGTCTCGGGGCAATCTTTGTCGAGCGCGAGATGTGTTCTGGTTTGGTGATGATATTGAAAATATGACGACAGGACGCGGCGTAAGTGATGCTCGTTGAAGATGATGATGTGATCCAGACATTCACGGCGGATCGAGCCGATGAGGCGCTCGACATAGGCGTTCTGCCAAGGTGACCGCGGTGCGGTAACAACTTCTTTGATGCCCATCACCCAAACTCGATCGCGAAAGACCGGGCCATATGATGCGTCCCGGTCCCGCAGCAGATAGCGGGGTGCGGTGTCCCATGGAAAGGCCTCGGTCATTTGGTGGGCGAGCCAGGCTTGTGTTGGATTCTGGGTGGCAGCGAAATGAATGATTTTTCTTCGGTCATGTCCGAGGATGACCAGTGCATAGAGAAGCTGGAATGTCGCGGTCGCGACAACGAACATGTCGATCGCGGCAATGTCTGTCTGGTGGTTATGCAGAAAGCTACGCCAGGTCGGGGAGGGGACTTTGTTCGTGAACCGGCGCTTGAGCAAGGATCAACCTCGAGAGGCCCGGCGTACACACCGCTGAGAGCCGGCGCACACACCGCCGGGCCTCTTGCCGATCGTCGAGGAGAGGAGGCACTGCCGGTTAGGTATCATAGGTCGGCTCCGCACGAACGAGGAGGCTTGCACATTATTTTGCGCGGAACGTTTCTGGATATGGAGCCGTCATTTGATTCCGCGCGGCCGGTCATATTGTGTTTTGGGTTTTGGCGATGGTGTCCGCCGATATCTAGGCCGGATTGAGTTGCCGCGGTTCCGGGCGTAGCATGCGATGCAGTAATGTCGGAACACGAGGTGCTGCGGTGAAAGTCTGCATGTTCCACCTGATGCCCTATCGGGAGCTGCCGACCGACTTCGAGCAGCGATACAACACCGCTTATATCGATCCGGTCTGGTTCGACGTCGCCGACGCTGACAAAGTCGGGCGCTACTACAACGAAACATTGGATGAGATGCTTTTTGCGGCAAAGGCTGGAATGCACGGTCTTTGCACCAATCAGCATCACCAGAACGTCTATGGCTTTATGGCCAATCCGAGCATCATGGGAGCGGTACTGGCGCGACAGACCAATGGTCAGGACGTCGCAATCATTCAGCTCGGTTCGACGTTGCCTTCTACTACGCCTCCTACGCGCATCGCCGAGGAATATGCAATGCTCGACTGCATCAGCGGCGGGCGACTCGTCGCTGGGTTCCCCACCGGATTGCCGGCCGACGCCACGATCTCGAACGCCGTCGTGCCGGTCGAGCAGCGCGAACGCTACCGCGAGGCTCTCGCGCTAGTGACTAAGGCTTGGTCGGCGAAGGAGGTCTTTGCCTGGAATGGAAAGCACTATCAGCTCGGCATGGTCAATCTCTGGCCCCGCCCGATCCAACAGCCGCACCCGCCAATATGGATCCCGGGAGCCGGCATTTCCTCAACGGCGGATTATGTCGTGGGGCTCGATCATTGCTTCTGCCATTTGAGCTATTACGGGGCCAAGAACGCCGAACAGGTGAGCGACCGTTATTGGGAGTTGGTCGCGAGCAAAGGGCGCGACGACAATCCCTACCGTTACAGCTTCCTGCAGCTCATCGGCGTGGCTGAAACCGATGCCGAAGCTGAGGACCTCTACGCCGAGCACGCCGAGTATTTCTTTCACAAATTGCTTTATACGCACTCGCACTATCAGGCCATCCCGGGCTGCCTCGATTACAACGGTATGGTGCAGGCTCTGCAGAGCAACCCGCGCAGCGCAATCAACCTCCGCGAACTCAAGGCAAAGGACTTGTTCGACCGCGGCTTCGTCATCGTCGGCAGCCCGAAGACTGTGCGTGAGCAACTGATGGACGGCGTCAAGCGGTTGCGCATCGGACATCTGCTGACGCTCCTGCACTTCGGTTCGATGCCGACTGAACTGTGCAAGAAGAACATCGACCTGTTCGCGCGGGAGGTTCTGCCGCATATCGCGGACCTGTGGGACGACAAGTACGAGGACCGCTGGTGGCCGGAGCGTCTCAGAGCGAAGGGTCGGGTTGCCGGCAACCCGGGCTCGATGCCCGTCAATATGGCCGCTGTGTCGTAAAACGGAGAGCAACCGTGGCGGCTACAGAAGTACGCAAGCTTCGGCTCTGGCAGAATCAGATCCAAACCGAAGTCGAGATGGCCGGCAACGGTCCGCCGCTTGTCTATTTGCACGGACCCTGGGGCCTCGCACCCGACCGCGCCTTCGTCGCCCGCTTGGCCGAAAACTTCACCGTGTATGCGCCGAAGTTTCCCGGGACCAGCAGCGGCGATCACGAGGCGGTGCACGCTTTAGATAACTGGCTCGATCTGGTCGTGTATCACAGTGAGTTATTCGACAGACTAGGGCTCACTGCACCGGCGCTGGTAGGCCATTCCTTCGGCGGGCTCGTTGCCGCGGAGGTTGCAGCCGCCGCGCCGAACTCGGTCGGCCGGCTTGTCCTAATCAATCCTGTCGGGCTGTGGCGGGATGATCTGCCGGTGACCAACTGGATGCTCCTTAGTGCAGAGGTACGCCGGCGACTGCTCTTTGCCGATCCTGAAGGCGTAGCGGCGCAACGCTTCTTCGAAATCCCGAGCGAACCACAGGCGCGTGTTGACACATTGGCACAATTCAACTGGGCGCAGGCGTGCACTGGCAAGTTTGTGTGGCCGCTTGCAGATCGAGGGTTCAAGAACAGGATTCACCGTGTGGCAGCGCCGACACTGATCGTTTGGGGCAATGCGGACGGCATCATTGCGTCGGCCTATGCAAAGGAGTTCGCGTCGAGAATCGCTGGCGCGCAAACCGAAATCATAGACAAAGCCGCCCACCTTCCGCATCTCGAACAAACCGATTCGGTGATGAAAACGCTGCGCGGCTTTCTCGCCGAGTAAACGATGGCGATGGGCCTAGCTGTATATTGACGCGATGACTGTCCTGCTGGCAGGCTTCGTGCACGCCGCAGGAAAGCTGGCGCAAGGAAGGGAAGCAAACTCGCTGAAGAGCGAGCCAAGGGAAGGGAAGCGTGTCATGGCGACCTCCTCATCCAAAACGGCTACAGAGCCAGGACCTGCAACGTCCACCGATGGCTGGACCAGATACAACGCTACCGTGCTTGCGATCTGCATTCTTGGATGGGCGTTCGACATCTACGAAGCCAGCATCATGCAGCTCATCACGCCGATCCTCATCAAGGAATGGGACATCACACCGGCGACGATGGGCATGGTCACTACGGTCTCGCGCTGGATCGGACTGATTGGCACCTTTGCCTTCCCGGTGTTTGCCGATCTCTACGGACGCAAGCCCGCGCTGATTTGGGCCATCCTTGGGTATTCTATTTTCACCGGCCTAACTGGCTTTTCGACGGGTTGGATATCACTGCTGATCTTCAGCTCAATCACTCGCATTGCGCTTGCTGGCGAAAACCCCGTTGGGATGCTCATGGTCACCGAAACAGCGCCGACCAAATGGCGCGCTACTGCCTTGGGCGGTCTCGTCGGCGGCTATCCGTTCGGCTACATGCTGTGCTCGCTCGCGGCCCTCGTCGTGGTGCCGCTTTGGGGATGGCGCTCACTATACTTCCTCGGCATCCTGCCGGCTCTGCTTGTCCTCTGGATACGCATCGGCATCAAAGAAAGCCCGCGCTATGAGCGAGTCACCGCGAAAATGCTCAAGGAGGGGCTGAAGAAGCAATTCGATATCTTCGCCCCGGCTCGGCAGTACCCACGCGAAATGCTCATCGCGTCGCTGGTCTACTTCTTCTATTTGTTCACTTGGCTCGGTTGGTCGGCCTGGATGCCATTCTATCTCGCCACTGAAAAGAAACTGGGCTTCCAGACGATGGGCACGTATCTTTCGATTTGGATGGGCTGCGCCATCTTCGCATATTGGTTCTGCGGATGGCTGTGCGACATGTACGGCCGCCGCTGGGTGATTCCGGCGTTCACAGTCCCGGCGGGGATTCTTCTCATCGCAATGGGCTACTGCGATACGCCCACCAGCCTATTCTGGGTGGGCCTTGCCGCGAACTTCCTGATCACCGGCAGCTTCGGAACGGGCCTCGGCTACACTGCCGAGCTGTTCCCGACGCAAATCCGCGGCACCGGCATCGGCGCGTCGTTCACTTTCGGTTTGGCGGCTGCTTCGCTCGCCCCGATGATCATGGGGTGGATCGCCACAGCTCATTCGGTCGCCGCCGGGCTTCCGCTGCTGGCTTTGTCTTTCTTCCTGCTGGCGCCGCTATTCATCTGGTTTGCGCCTGACACAACTCGCAAAGAGCTTACCGATTTCGTCGGTGAGAAAGTCCCGTAAAAGTTGACGCGCTGCTACCTTCAGGAGTGATCGGCGCATTCGAATGCGTTCACTTCGACGCTGCTCCTCTGAAGATGTCAGGGAGAAGCGGCGGGGAACGACGGCTTGAATACCCCACGTTTTATGTGATTGCTGAATGGGGAGCAATTCAGTTTCGAGTTGAAATGCTGCGGCATGCGCTCGCTATCCCGTTGCACGTCGCTGTGTTGATTCGCCGTGGCGCTCGACCTTAGCCGGCTGTCCCAGGAAGTGGGACCACCTCAATATTAGGCCTGACAATTTATGTCAGCGCCGCCAGTAATCAGGACCCGCCAATGTCGCAGCGACATGACGTCGCCACATGGAGTAAAGTTTTGGACGCGTGAAGCCGCTTCACCCGGATTTGTACTTGACGTGGTGATTGACGAAGCTGCTTCCCTCCCGTTCGATGATGCCCGCCGCGATTGCCACAGTGATCGCGCGAGCTGCAACTCGCGGGCTGACCTCGACCAACTGAGCAATCTCGTTCACGGTCAGAGAGCAAGCACCATGTCGCGATGTGTTGGCCGAATTCCGAATCGCGCCAACACCGCCAACTCCTCGGAGCTGAAGCAGCGAGCAGTCGATGTCGGAAGGTCAACAGTCGAAGCCACACGTTGCGCGTAGTGGTGCGTTGGATGGAAGTCGTCATCCGAGTATTTGATGATCGCCATTGCAGCCCCCACTTGAGCGCCGATTGCCCTGCCCAACGTTCATCTTTAGGAGATTGTTAACTAACATTAAAATACAATCGGTGTTGTTTTATTCAGGGGAGATAATCTCATGAACGATCCGACGGCCGACTCACCCGATCAGAACCCCCTTCCCACGGACTCAGTGGAGATGGAACTGAGTAATCTCGTGAAACACGAGACTGCAAGAAGCAATAGCCCCACTGAAAAAAATGCCGAGCGGATCAGGTCATCGTTGGCTCGCTTGAGTTCAACCTCGATTGATGACCTCGAAGCCCTCACAGCCGAACTCAAAAGGATGCAGGATTTTGTGAAGTCCGAGGTGGACGCCGTACAGCGACAAATCGAGGGTGCCCTGGCTGGGATCAACATCATTGTCGAAACTATCGCGCCGTGGAAAAATACCAGCCCGCCCGCGACCTTAACGCACGCTCGAGCATTTCGCGCGGGTCTAGCAGCAAGCATCGATCCGACACCAGGCCGTCGGGTGTCTGGAGGCGGTTGAGCGGTTACTGGTTGGGTAGGACACGACCCCCGCTATCCGGGTGCGCTTTTGGAGCCAGGCTCGCTCAAGGCTCCTTAATCTTCCAGAATGAATCCTTCTTGACGATCTTGCCTTCGCGGAAAGTATAGAAGTCGCAGCCGCGCACTTCGATGCGCTCGCCTTTTGTCGACGTGCCGCGCAACGTCCACTGCGACATGCCCATGTTGCCGTCCACGAAATGACTGTCCTCGGAGTAGGACACATCGGGAATCCCGGCAAAGCGCGAGCGCAAGCCTTCCTTGACCGCAGCGGCGCCGACGTAGCGGCGACCCCAGGGATCGGGGCCACGCGGCATCTCCAGCACGCAATCCTCGCTGAAATAGCTCATGATCCTATCGAGATCGTGCGCATTGAAGGCATCGAAAACGGATTTCAGAACCTCCGAGATGGATTGCGGGCTCATTCGATCACCTCGTCAGCGCAGGCGAGAAGCGGTGGCGGAACGGAGAGGCCGAGCGATTTTGCGGTCTTGAGGTTGATCACCTGCTCGAATTTGGTGGGTACTTGCACTGGCAGGTCCGTCGCTTTTTCTCCTTTGAGAATCCGACCGGCAGACGCGCCTGCCTTGCGGTAAGCGTCCGGCAAGCTTGTCCCATAACTCCGCGCTCTTCCCCGGCCACTCCTTTGCGGGGAACAACGGCCGACCGTCTCAGGACATGGTACCGGATTTCCTCTGAATTGAAATAGCTCGGCGCTTCGCCGGATACTGGCCCTATGGATCAATCCAAAGCGTCGCTACCAAAATAAAAATGAAAGCAATGGCGAACAAAACAAAGGAGAAAGTTTTATCGTTCGTGCGGCTTTGCATGATTGCGCCACCGGCGACCAGCCCTATTGTTACAAGAGGTATGAGATCACTCATTTCCGCTAAACAGCGTGCTGACTATGTCGTTCCGTGCCGGCGGATCAGTCTTGGCCCGCACGCTGTCACTCAGGATCGATTGATGTCCATGACTTCCGTTTCAACTTTCCTGCGTTGTCCGGCGCGAAGAACAGTGAGCTCAATGGATTTGCCGACTCCGACGGATTCAATCGCGTCCGTAAGATCAGATAACCGCCGAACCGGTTTGCCATTTGCCTCGACAATGACATCGCCCAACGTGTCGCCTTGAAGATTGACGCCTCGCAGGCCCGCGCGCGCTGCTGGTGATCCTGGGGAAGTCTGCACAATCACGACACCCTCTACACCCAGGCGCGTGGCTGCAGCCTCGTCTGCCGCAATGATGCCTATTCCTGGGGTCGGAACACGACCGTTCCGAATGAGTTCCGGCACGATACGATTTACGACGTCTACCGGGATCGCAAACCCAATACCGGCATTGGTACCGGATGGAGAAAGGATCGCCGTTGTGACGCCGATGACTCGCCCGGCAGAGTCAAGAAGCGGCCCGCCGGAATTGCCTGGGTTGATGGCCGCATCCGTCTGTATGACGTTCGCGATTTCCCGCCCAGCGACGGTTGGCAATCGGCGCTTGAGCGCACTAATAATGCCGCTAGAGAGCGACTGATCAAGCCCGAATGGGTTTCCGATAGCGAAAGCAGCCTGTCCTACTCTCAAATCGCTTGAGCTTCCTACCAAAACGGGAGGCGGTAACTGTCTCGCGCCCCGTATTCGAATGACCGCCAGATCATAAGCTGGAGCGAGGCCAACCACTTCCGCCTGAAGAACCTCTCCCGTGGACAGCCGTACCGCGACTTGGTTTGTGTCTTTTACGACGTGATCATTGGTGACCACGTGCCCGGCTCCGTCCCAAATGAACCCGGTCCCGGATGAAGCGCGGTCCCGGTTGTCTTCGAGCAAGGAGGCACCAGAGGCGGGACGGGCCGCTACCTGGACAACTGATGGCGAAGCCCGCTCGAATAGTGCAGTTGTTGAGGCTTCGACGTCAGATAGAGAGCCGCGGGGCTCGATGGCGCGCGGGGTCGTCGAAGCGTATAATATGCGTTCGATATACGGCTGCGCTGCAATGAATACAAGGAGTATTGAAATCAGGGCCAGAGCGACTTGAGCGAAACGAAGCCTCACTTGATCGATCCTTTCGAAAGGTCAACTACAACATTTTACTACGCAGCTTGCGATGTGCGGCCTGCCGTTCTTGCCGATTGCTTTTTTTGCCCGGCGTGTTTCCCAAATCGTTCGGTCGTTGTCTTCTTCTGCCAACTCCTTCGACTGGCTTGTCGAACACCATCACCTTAGAAACAAAAGCTTTGACGTCGCGTATGTGGATTAAGCCGCAGGCTTTTGCGATCGCGCCAAAGTCCTCGCTCGCGTAGCTAGCATAATATGGCTCGTGATAATTTTGTGGGAAGAGGTCGAATAGCCCTTCATAATCTGGTTGATCGCCACTTTGGAGCGAATCCACCAACAGCAAGCGCCCGCCTGGCTTCAGAACGCGGGCGCATTCAGCAAAGATGATGCGACGCACGTTTGGCGGCAATTCGTGAAACATGAAAATGCTCGTCACGGCGTCGTAAAAGGCATCGGGCGTAGGAATTAACTCTGCGTTACCGACAACGAAGTTAATCCGCGACCACCGGCTCAAATCACGCTTTGCATACTTGATGTAGGGTTCCGAGAGGTCGAGACCCAGCGACGGAAGCCGCGGCCAGACTTGCTTCACGAGATCGAGAAATCGTCCGGTGCCGCAGCCGATGTCGAGAAGTTTCAAGTGGCGCTGATCTCGTCCAGCAAAAACTTCACGCAGATGCGGTAGAGCCTGCCGTCGCATAGCATTCCCGGTGCCGTTGAACAGCACCTCGACCTGCGTATCGTAACGTTCGGCTGACTCTTCCGTCATCCAGCCGCCCGATTGGAAATGGAAATTCTGAAGATAGTAGCGAGGCCGCTTCCGGACAGTCTGCTGGTTCAACACTTCGCTGTGTCTGCCGCTTTCCCGGCGACGATAGATTTCGGGCAGATCCTTGAAGAAGAGCCGGGAGTGATCGAGCAGCGTCAGCAAGGATCCGTCATGATCGACGGGAAGTGGGTAAAGACCAGCCTCTACGTTGGCCAAGTCCTGCAAAAAAAGCTCGGCCATATCTGCATAGAGGCGGCCGCGATCCGGGATAGGCGCTTTGGTGTGAGCGCGGTGGCGCATGACCCCACCATCGCGTTCTCGCGCGACGGCCGCCAGGCGATATACAGCGAGACTGTGCCCGACATACCAGGCAATGCGTGGCAATTGGCTCGCAGCATAGGCGACGCGCGTTGCGATGCGTGAAAGGGAATTGGTCATGCCCGGTCTAGCGGCTACTCGCTCTTGGGGTCAAGGTTAATGTCGCTCGAACATGCATCGCCAGGCACATCCCTATTCATTGCCCCAAAACATCCAAGAGACCCTTAGGGCGAATCCACTCAACAGTGCCACCGCTTCAACTTGGGTAAGCTCTATCATCAAGCATGACAATTTATGTCAGCGACGGTACTCAGGACCATGTCGCAGCGACATTACGTCGCCATCATTGCAGCAAAGTTTTGGACGCGCCTGAAATAAGAAAAAATGGCTTCCATGAGGGCTGCAAAATCAAAACGGGAGGTAAAGCCACGACCGAAGAAACGGTAGTATCCTCGGTTGATTGTCGGCAGCCGCATTCGTTATATCCGCCGCGTCCTGAGCAATTCTGCCGCAAGTGCATACTCGCGCAGCTTCTGGATTGCTTCTTTACTATCCTCCCACAGAGCGTTCCAACTCGGTAGTATCGATGCCAAGAGCGCGCATGGAGCGGCAGTTCATGGAAATATCGCTCCCGCAGCCGCCGTGCGGCGGCCAACTTGGCTACTGTCTCAACAAGTTCAAGTTCCAGATCATGCATACGGAACTGTCTTAAACGCAAACCGCCGTCACAACTCGTCGTGTACGCCTCTGGTGGTTCGCCGATTTCGCTAATTCTGAAGAATCTAGCAAGCCAGAGATCCGATCGAACGAACCGACAACACAGATGCAGAATTCATTGTTGTAGCCTGCCTCAGGAAAAATCTATTCGACCAAATCGTACAATTTAACCACCGCCTTTGAGCCTTTTAGACTTCGAGCATGACGCACGATCTCTTTGTGCGCGGCACTGTCGAGGTAGGCTTTGATGTCGGCTTCGGTGGCCCACTCGGAATAGGAAATGAGTTCATGCGTGTCACGGCATCGTAGCAGTTTTTCCGAAATACAGCCCTTTTGTTGGATCATGAGCGGTGCGCACCCCTTCTTCCAGACCTGTAAGGCGCGCTCAATCTCGGACGGATCGATTGTAATATGGATCAATCGGATGATGGACATTAGGTCATCTCCCTCGTCGAAAAGCGGATGCTAGAGCCATGAGAAAGCCCGGCGCGTGACTAGTAGACGCCGGGCTCCCTGCTTGGGACGTAAGGCGGGTTAAGACCTTCGTCCTCTACCTTCAAGAACTAAACCGGCCTCCTGCCTGTTCCTATAAATCGACATTGCAACGCACAAACACGGCGGTGGTCTGATACTGACCGGTGAGGAAAAAGCCAAAGTTCTAGCCGTTTCTTACGACGGTTGCTGTCCTTTCATAAACTGCAACTTGAGCGTCGCGATATTCCTTCATCGCCAGCGTTCCTCCCACAGAAAGGGTAGCAGTCCCGTCGTTCTCGGCCGCTTCAACGGTCTGCTTCCCGCAGACTTTGCACTCGAACACGTGCTGAGAGACGCCACCGTTCGTTCGCACCTCGATCAGCCACATCGGCACTTCGCAGCACCCAGGATGCCAAGGTTTCATTTCTTGAGAACCTTCCGGCATGCAGACCTCCCGTCTTGCCAAAAAGTCGCCCTTATAATGCGGACGTGACTTTGAGGTTCCATCTATTCCTCGACCTTGAACTCCCGGGCAGTTTCGGCGTGACAGAAAAGGCATCGGAAATGCCCCGTGCTGATGCCAGCAATGGGGGACGGTTCAACGACACGCAGCGTCATCGGCTGCTTACAGCTCGGACACTCCACTACAGGCTTGCAGTTTGTTGGCGTCATGGAAATCTCCCCAGGCGGGGAAATATCGGAGACATTCAGTCGCGGTCCATATCGCCGCTATGTCCATTTCCAGGATGCATATACCCAGGAGGAATATCTCCCTCACCGTCGGATGCTTGACGCTGCATGTCATGGGCCATCTGGCGCAAATTCCTTGCGGTGTCCAAGTCAAAGCAAGACCCTGAGAGCCGCAACAACGCGGCTGCCTGCATTCTGAGATAGTCCCGGTTATCCATCGGCTCACCCCGAATTCTCGGTGTGTAATTTCTGAGCCCCCTTTCAGTTCCTGATTATCCCTATGAACTTTTTCAAAGTTTACGGGTTCTAAAGCGGAAGCGGCGCCGGAGGCAACCCCGGCTCGAGGCTTCGCCCGTCCGGCCCACGGGCGAGCGCAGCTCCCCATACCTCAATGGAGCCGGTCATGTCTGACGATCTCAAGAACCGTGGCGAGCCCGATCGTAGCCTCTCACTCTCCGAAGAACACGAGGTCCGCTATTGGTCAAAGGCGTTTCGCGCGCGGAGCTCGCACAAACCGTTCGGTCGGTCCGTGGGCAAATCGCCGACGCTGTGAAGCGCGGCCTGGCAGAAGCCTGTCGTAGTACGGCAAGAAACGTTCTCCTCGGAACAGATGCGTCGTTAAGGCGTTTTACAGGCTTCGTCTCGTCAGCACGCGCCGCACTGGCTTGGTCCAACGCGTCTGCAAACCCCGTAGGAAACTGGATGAATTTTCTTCTCAGCCAGGCCCCAGATTTTTCCAATCACGTAGTCGTGCCGCCGGATGCGCGCAGAAAACGCCAATCCGAAGAAAACGCACGGCTTCAGGATTATCGCAATGCGCAGCGGGCAGTGTTCGAGCGCATGGTAGTTCTAAGACGGCAGCGAAGACTTGCTCAGCTTGCTAAAGAGTTGAGCTAGTGTTTTTTCTTTTTTCGAGCCGGTTGGGCGTGCTTTGGTCGATCCTGGTGTCGCGCAAACTCGTCCACGCAATATGGACGGCATTCATCAGGACTGGGGCAGTCATTCCCACCTCCTCTGGGCCGGCCAATGAAGCATCACTTCGGCTCAGAAGCCGAAGTGTATGCCGAGACGCTCCCGCAACAGATGCACGATGGATAGATGCAGATAGCATCTGCTCATCCAGTCCATGATCAAATATGAGACAGGTCCGAGGTCTTCCTCGGACCTTCCCGAGCGGAGCGAGGGAAGACATCGTCCGCATTCGTTAAGCGCTTAGCCGTCAACTAGCGACCAGCGATTCGGGAGTGCAGCTTTGACGGCTAAGATCTTGAGGCTCAGTGACTACAGGCTTCGTGCTGATGATGAGCCTGCAGTGGACATTCTGACGGCTGTAGACGTGGCGATCCGGGACTTGGACGACTAGTGTCCCGATGGGGATCGGAAGAAGCGCGACGGCAAGCGCGTGAATGCAGGAAGATGCTCGCACGGGTTTACTGCGAAGAAACTGCCTTGATCATACCCGAGGAGCGTGTGTGACTTTCCGCACTTGCCATCTCGAGTTTTGGAGCGGCTGATAGAACCTTGGCACCGCGAGAGCCGACTTCATGAATGCGGACGATTTTCCACGCTGCCCTCGATGCGCCGGATCGATGAAGTTCGCTGGCAGGATCAGTATGCCGCGACAGGTAATCTATGGCTGCGAAGCGTGTGGCCATCAAATGTGGACGTCAGACGGGGCTCCATCCCGTCCACCGGCTCAACCCGCCGAGCAGCCGCAAGTCCAGCAGCAACAGCAGCCACAGCCGCCCAGGGAAGAGCCTGAGGAATAGCACTGGCCGCGGCAGGAGAGGCGGCTGCGTCGGGAACTTTGGCAGTCACTCACTCCTGCGCGTTCAGTCGCGATACCCTCCAAAACGATGCGTTTTGTGTAAGACTGTCACGTTCGGAGGGGGTTCCGTGACAAGCTGGTGGCAACGCTTTGCCGACCCTAAGGTGGAATTGGGCTGGGCCGCTTCCATCTCCCTTGCCTTGGTCTGCGTTGCGCTGGCTACGGTGGCTCGGATGATGGTGGGGGAACTGTTCGGGCCCGACCTTGCCATTCGCAACCTATTTTCCCGCCGTCCTTGGGGCCGCACTGTGGGGCGGCTTCTGGTCGGGGCTCATCACCATTGCGCTGTCAACTGTCGTTGTCTGGCTGGCAATTATGCCGCCTGCCTTTCAATTTAATTCGCTGACGGTGACGGACGTGGCAAACTTTGCATTGTTCGCCGCGTCGAGCCTGCTCGTCGTATGGCTCGCTCTCGCTCATCGGCGTGTGGTTCGTAGGCTTGAAGAGCAGGAGAAAGCACGCGCGTTGCTAGTCGCAGAAGTTCAGCACCGTGGCAGAAACATCCTTACCGTGGTTGAGATGCTTGTACGTCAGACTATCGATGATCAAGAAAAGGGAGCAACGCTTCTTAACCGCATCCGTGCCGTCGCCAGCACACAAGATCTTCTCGACGCACCCGACACTCGCCCTATGGGGTTGCGAGAATTGTTTGTTGAAGAGCTTCTGCCTTATAATAAGCAGATCGAACTCACCGGGCCACCGGTAAAGCTATCACCGACGCTCGTGAGAAACTTGCGCCTTGTTTTTCACGAAATGGCGACCAACGCGCTGAAGCACGGCGCACTGTCCAATACCGAGGGGCGGGTGGTAATCGATTGGAAGCTTGAGGAACAGCAAGTAGAGATTAATTGGCGCGAGATTGACGGCCCCAAAGCATCTCCACCAAGCAGTTACAATTTCGGGTCGAGGCTGATCACGCGGAGCTTGAAACAACTCAACGCAGATTTTGAGCCGACGTTCGCGGAGAGCGGGTACTGTTACCGGGTCGTCGTGCCCCTGAGAGACTGACGTTAGCACGCGACGCACGGCGTCGGCCAACAAGCGGGAGCGACAGCAGCTTCGCGACCGCCAGCCCATCACGACAGGCCAGTCTGTGCAGTGCAGATAAGATTATTGACATTTGAGGAATAGGCGAAAAACCCCAACGTTTCGCCGCGGGGTGCGCTGGGTTAGCTGCTTGCCGACAATGGGACCAAGGACGTCTGGACGGCTGTCAAACAATAAATACCACGAGCGCGGGTGATGAATGAATTGCTGCGCGTCGAAGACGCAACAGCCGCAAGGAAACCATGATACGCAAGCCGCATATAAAGTCGTTTCGACTGGACGACGAAACTTGGAACAAGGTCCGTGATCGCTTCGGCCCAAACCGTCGCCTGAAGTCACTTAGCGCCTTCGTCCGAGAGGGAATCGAGCTGCGGCTGAAGCAGGAAGACCCCTGGACTGGCTGGCAGGTCCACCGATGACGGGACGCAACGATCAAGTCATCGCCGCGTTCGACGCGCTCGTGCGCGCCATCCAGAGCGCCGACAGCACGCCTCAGAGACAACAGTGCATCCTAGCCGCTCTATCTCCCGCCGACCGGGATAAGAGCCTGAATGAGCTAAACGGCTTCAGCGATGCCTGCATCGAAGCAGCCGAGAACCGCTGCGTCTTGATGTACGCGCTGATCATCTGAGCGGCGCTGCGCCGGGTCTATGACCGACAGGCCGGTTGCTCTAACTTTTACCGAGCAAAGGTAGAACGGACGTTTTGCTCCCCCGTCAGCAGCGAAGTCTGATTTCTGGCCTTTGCGATGTCTGCTCTACCCCCGAAAGATGGGGTAATCGGCCGGCAGCTTGTTGACGGCTGAAGAATTTGGGTGCTGCGCTTCAGGCTGATGGTGAAATGAGCGGCCTCAAGCATCAGAAGGAGAAGCGCAGCATGGGGCCCTAGTGCCGATTCCGAAGAGAAGCGCGAGCCCGTGAGCGACATCGACACTGCAGCGGTGGGTAGCCTGAAAGTGCTTGACCCCAAACGGCCGATTAGAGAAGCGGACATCGGCAAGCCGGAAGGATCTTTGGCTGGCGCTCCAGATCGACACCAAGAACCTCATCGCGGGCCAGAACTTTGAGATTTTCTCGCTTTGGGAGACCAACCGATCCACCCGCACGATCCGTCAGGGTGCAATATTTCCAGCGGCAATGCTGCACGGCCGCGCTTCAGACCGTCACATCATCCCACTCATAGGCGACGAATCCGACCCGGTCGCCTGAGTGCACTACCGGATCACGGCGGATGCCGATGATCACCGCATCGCGCGGCAGGCTGGGGCGCACCACCACCTCGCCCCACACGTCGATCAACTCGCCGAGCGGCTCATTGGCCCTCACGGTCTCGCCGGGCTGGCGTGTGGTGCGGAACAGGCCGCCGTCTTTGAACGTTACGTGGCCGCGCTTGGTGACGCGGCGCACTTTCATTGGGCCGCCACCGCCCTCAAGCATCTTCAATTCGCGGGCGACGCCGGTGAAGCCCTCGATGCCCTGGCGGATGTCTTCGGGCACGGCGCGGGCGCCCGCGCCGAGCTCGATCATGAAGGCCGGGATGCTGATCGCCGCGAGCTGATAGTCCAGCGCGCCCGCGATATTGCCGGGAAGCTCGCCCTGCGCCGGTTCGACGCTCATGCGGCACGCGACCGTCGGCTTGAAGGGCGCAATCATCCGCAAGAGGTCGTTCTCCTTCACTTTGCCGTTCGGATGCACCTTGTAGACGGCATAGGCCTTGGCCTCGAACGGTGGCGACATGGTGTGCATGTTGATGACCACGCTCGCCGCGGCCTTCACTTCGGCGAAATAGGCGTGCGCGATCTGCTCGGTGGTGAAGCCCGACGGCCCGCCGGGAAAGCTCTGGTCGAGGTCGAGCGAGTCCGGCGGCGCAAACTTCTGACGCGCATCGAGGGCGAGCGGATTGGCGGTCGCGGTCACCACCACAGAACCAGAGAGCTTCGCCGGATCGAGCCCGTTGTAAAAATCGAGGGCCGCGAAAACGCCGTTGATCTCGTTGCCGTGCACCTGGCCGTTGATCCACAGACACGGCCCGGGCTTTGCGCCCTTCACGGCGACGAACGGAATGGCAATCTCGGCGCCGCTCGCCATTGTCCCGGCCGGGATCTTGCCCTTGGCGCGGCCTCCGGCGGCAAGACTGTCCAGCGTTGATTTGACGATCACGATGGCTCCTCAGTGATGTGCAGAAATCTTGAAAGCTCCGAGTTCGGCTGCATCGAGTTCTTTCACCAGGTTGACCTCCCAGTTCAAGTACTGCAACGCTGCCTCGCGGTTGCCCTCGTGGCGGCCGTGCGTGAAGAACAGGAAGTCGATGCAGTCGACGTCGGGAGGATCGTCCGGCGTGCTGACCGTCAACGCCGCGCCTTGCAGTAGGAGTACGGATTTGACACCGGCCTCGTGCAGATCGAGCGCCGCGGCTCGCGCGATCACTGGATCGTCGGCGATCAGCGCGACGCGGCTCACGCCTGCCGCGGCCTTCGCGATGCGCGGGCGGATGCTCCAGATTGCACCGGCTGCGTGTGCCGCGCGGTAGGCAACGCTGCCGCGCAGATCGATCACGGTCGCGCCGTCAAGATGGGCGGGCGAGATCGTCGCAAGTTCCGGCAGGTTCGGCTTTGCCGCCGTCCGCGCCGCGAGCTTGGCGCTGACGCCCTCGACTAGCACGCTAGCGTCGTGACCCATCTGCCGAAGCCAGCTTGCCATCAGCACGGCGCGCACGCCATCGCTGTCGGCGAGCAGCATGCGGGCGCCGCGCGTGCCGACCCATTGGTCGGTGCTTTGCACGAGCTGGCCGCCCGGCGCATGAACGGCGCCGGACAGGCTGCCGGCCGCGAATTCCTCCGGCGTGCGGACGTCGAACAGGTATGTGGTGCGGCTCTCGTCCGCGACCCACTGTGCGGCCTGCGCCGTCTCGATCAGCGGCACGTCGTGGTCGCGGGCGAGCCGCGCGGCGCGGCCGCGTTGCGCGAGAAGCGCCGCGTGGTTCGGCTCCGTCGGGTGTTTGCGCTGCGATTTGTGCTCGAGCTGCAAGCCGGCGAGGAACCAGCCCTGCGTGCCGTTCTCCAGCGCGAACACCGGGTTCGGCACGCCCATCCGTCGCAGCGTCTCAGCGCCAATGATCGAGCGTGTGCGTCCGGCGCAATTCACCACGATCCGCGTCGCCGGATCGGGCGCGATCGCGCCAATGCGGATCGGCAGCTCGCCGTTCGGGCAGCAGATGCCGCCAGGAATGTTCATCTTCTGGTATTCGGCGAACGGGCGGCCGTCGACGATCACCATATTATCGCCGCGCTCGATCATCGCATTGAGTTCGGCCGCAGTGACGCGCGGGGTGTGCAGCTCGTGCTCGACGATCTCACCGAACGCCTTGCTCGGCACATTAACGCCGGCGAACAGTTTGAAGCCAGCGTCGTGCCAGCCCTTGGTGCCGCCGTCGAGAATGTGAACCTCGCTGTAGCCTTGCGCCGCCAGCCTGCGCGCCGCCAGAGCGGCCAGACCATCCTCGCCGCCATCGCATAGCACGATGCGGGTCGCGAGGTGCGGCACCAGCCGGCCGATGTCGAGCTCGAGGCGACTGTAGGGCAGCGGTACCGCATAGAGCAGGTGCGACTCGCCGAAGCGCCCCGCCTCGCGCACGTCGAGCAGTGCGAGTTCGCCGGGCTGATGCAGCCATGATTTCAGCGTGCGGGCGTCGACCGGCTTCGCCATGATGTTACCCCACGAAGTTCAGTCGACCGTGGCGCCGGAAACTTTTACCAGCTGGCCCCACTTCGGCAGCTCCTGCTTGATGTAAGTCAGGAACTCCTCGGGCGTGCTGCCGACCGGCTCGGAGCCGAACTCGCGCAGCCGCGTACGCACTAAAGGATCGTCGACCGCCGCCTTCATGGCGATGTGGAGGCGCTTCAATACCGGTGCCGGCAGACCGCGCGGCCCAAACAGGCCTTGCCAGGACGACAACTCGAAGCCCGGTGCACCGGATTCATCGAACGTCGGCGTGTCCGGCAGAATCTCGACGCGCTTCAACGTCGATACCGCGATGGCGCGTGCCTGGTTGTTCTTAGCCACCACTGCCGCTGTGGTGATGTTATCGATGACGATTTTGACGTGGCCACCCATCAGGTCGTTCAGCGCCTGGCCGCCGCTTTTGTACGGATTGTGCACCATCTTGATGCCGTAACGCAGATTGATCAGCTCGCCGGTCAAATGGTTGGTCGAGCCAACACCCGCGGTGCCGAACGACGTGCCGGGATTGGCCTTCATCCAGGCGACGAACTCCGGCACCGTTTTCACTGGTGTATCGAGGCTGACCAGCAGCACATTCGGCTGCGACAGAATCTGCCCGATTGGCGTGAAGTCCTCCGGCACACGGAACGTCAATTTGGTGAACAGCGTTGGGTTGATCGCGTGCGTACTCGCCGCCCCGATGCCGATCGTGTAGCCGTCGGGATCCGCATGGGCGACCGCCGCGGTGCCGATGTTGCCGCCGGCGCCACCGCGATTCTCGATTACGATCGGGACGCTAAGGGACTTCGACATCGGCTCCTGCATCAGCCGCGCCAGCACATCGGCCGAGCCGCCGGGTGCGTAAGTGACGATTAGCTTTATCGGCTTGTTGGGTGTCCAGATGTCTTCGGCTTGCGCGGGCGCCGTGAACAGCAGCATGGCCGCGGCCAATGCGAGAAGTCTCATGGTGTCTCCAGCGCCTCCGTTCCCGGTGATATATATCATCCTATTGTCGAAGCGGGTGCGCAATTTGGCTATGGCTGCTGTGTGCGGCGGCGTGCTTTGCGCCATATCTGATCGGCAGCGTTATTCGGCTGGGGCGGCGACGCCGAGCGCGCCATCGATCGGGGCGAGCGCGCGCTCCGCCTCCACAGCCAGCGGTTCGTAGGCTGAAAAGCTCTGCAATTACGGCGCCAATTCAGCGCGGCGTGAAGGGGTTCTGCCAGCCGCGGCCGGCCGCTGGGGCACGCGGCGGGTAGGTCGCCTCCAGGTAATCCAGGACGATCTTCTTCTCGTTGGCGAGCAATGGCGACATGCTGTGCTTGTCCGTCATCCACTGCAGCAAGTTCTCCCATTGCTGACGCGTCATGCCCTGTTGTGCGACGAGCTTGAAGTTGTGGCAGGCGGTGCAGGCATAGAATGTGTCTTCGCGGCCGGGACCAGGCGGAAATTCCTCAGGTGCCTCCTCGCGCGGTGTGAACTGCGCCAGCTCGACGGCGCTGGCGCTCGCAGCAAGACCAATGGCGGCTAGCACGAGACTAGCCGCCATTGCGCTTTGGAACTTCGTCATCAGCCGGCCAGAACCGCGATGCGGTGCATCGGGTTGCCGCCGTAGCCCTGCGGGTTCCAGAAGCCAGCGATGTGTCGCTGCTCGGCCGCGCCGACGAGGTGATCGCGTGATGTCGCCTTCTCTAATCGGCCGTTTGGGGTCAAGCGCTTTCAGAGCTCAGCGCTCCAGCGTCTTCAGATAGGAAATCACATCATTGATCTGGTCGGGCTCAAGCCGGAATTCTGGCATCGTCGGATGCCCGGTCATATTCCTTCGGCCAGCGACTCTTGAAGATCCTCAACCGGATATTTCAGGTGCAGGGTGCGAAACGGCGGCGCGATCGCAAGCGGGCTTCCACCATCCCTGCCGACGCGTGGCATTGCGAACAATTCGTCCGCACGAACACCAGCCCGCGTTGCATAGTTCCTGGCGATCTGTATCGCGGCCTAATCAATTGATCGGAATTCCACGTTCAAAAATTTTCGGCCCCAGGCCGATCATCATGTTGTCGAAGGGACCTTGCTGTGAGGTCCACTTCAGAAATTGTGAAACACTATCGACCTGATCATTATACCGGCCGGTCGGGAATGCCAGAAGTTCATGCAGGAAGATGTCGAGCCAGTCGGCCTCCTTTGGCAAATGGGTGTGTCCATTTTCGATCTTGGCGGACTGCGCCACCATACGTTCCACCTTGCTGCCCTCTGGCTTCCGACCGATCGGGCGCGGCAGTCCCCGTGATGGATCGCGCCACAGATCTTGCAGAAGTGCCATGCCAGGTCCGGCATTTTCGACCAGGATGGTTCCGGCACCGTGCTTTTCGGCAAGTCTTGCGAGCTTGCGGCGAAGATCAGGGTATTGGAGCCGGGCGCGGAACACGTCGACGAGGTAGTAGTCCGCCTTGATGATCCACCAGGTCGTGCAAACGGAATAGTCGTTGGCGTCGCCCGTCATCATGGCGATGTCCCAGCTCTGCACGATGCGCTTGGCGGAATCCTGGGGCAGGTGGTCGTAGTGCCGGAACCAGTCGCGCCGAATGAGATTGCCTTCAACAGGAACAGGCCGCTGCTGATATTGCGCTGAGAACATCAGGCTGCTGATCTCGGCCTTGATACGATCCAGGGTGTCTTTGCTCTCGCGCTCTGGATGCAGGATGTCGCCGATCCGTCGTGTCATCTGCTTGCCATGGCAGAGGGGAATGACGCTGTCGTCCACGGCAATTGACGGCAGGTCGAGGTGCTCCCAACCACCTTTGTCAAGGAGGTCGCCGGCAAGGTCGTTCTCGTGCAGGCGCTGCATCACGACGACGATGGCACCGGTTTCCTTGTTATTGAGGCGCGATACCAAGGTGCCGCCGTACCAATCGATCACCCGTTTGCGGGCCGCCTCTGACATCGCCTCCTCGGCCTTGAGCGGGTCATCGACGATGATGAGGTCGGCCCCGCGCCCGGTGAGAGCGCCGCCGACCGAGGTGGCGTAGCGGCTGCCCCCCGCCGTGGTAACGAGCTCGGTGCCGGTATCCCTTGCGGGCCGCGTGCCGGGAAACAGGGCTCGATACCAAGCAGCATCAATGACCATGCGGAACTGACGATGCAGTTCGGCGGCAAACTCGTTGGAGTAACTCGCCACAATGACGCGACGGGTTGGATCGTGGCCTAGCAACCATGCCACATAGGCAACTGAGACGCAGATCGACTTCAGCGAGCGCGGCGGCTGATTGATGAGCAGCCGAGAGATCTCGCCCCTTTGCACACGCATCAACTGATGGACGATGGCCTCGACGTGCCAGTTAGGCAGGTAAGGTGTGCCCGGCAATATGGTCTGGAAGCTCTTCCGGATGAAAGAGCTCAGGTCGTTCCGCAGCGACGCGGCAAAAGCGGCCTGATGGTTCATTTGCGAGCCTTCCGGCCTGAGCCGGAGCCGGTTTTCGAGGCCGGATCGTCGGAGGAGCTGCCGGTTGCAGTAGTCGTTCTGGCGGCGACATACGCATCGAGGATGGCTTGGTCATCGGCGGGCAGCTGTTGGGTCTGTCCGGCCTCGTCGTTGTTGAAGCGCACCGCAAGCTCAAGCAAGTGGTATAACTCGCGGGTGATGCCGCCCAGGGCCTTTTCCCGAAGCCGTAGGAGGGCGGCTTCCTGCGTCGTTATTTTGCAGCCTGCCTGCCTTCGCGCGTCACCTTAACCGGCGTTTGCAGAGTGGCCTTGAGGTCGGTCTTGAAATTGCGGACGCCCTTGGGACGGCCCTTTGGATTGCCGGATTTGCCGCTCTTGAACTGCGTGTGTCTAGGCGGTTGGCCAAAGCCGACCTTGTATCCATCCTCGCCATGTTTCGGGCGCCGGCGCTTTACATTGCCCATGACCAACTCCTTATGGACCGCGTTTCCTCTTGACGGTTGTTACGGCGTCTGCCCTGTGACCCGACTCGCTTCCATCTCAGCGAATGTGCGGCCCGATGCGACATGCACGGCCCGACAGGCTGTAAGGCCTTCCCAGCGGCGCACCGCGACGTCCACATACAAGGGGTCCAACTCGATCAGCCGGGCATGTCGCCCGGTGCGTTCGGCCGCGATCATCGTGGTGCCGCTACCGCCAAACGGATCGAGAATGATCCCGTTTCGTCGACTGCAATCGCGGATGAGATCCGCGACCAGCGCCACCGGCTTGACGGTCGGATGGAGCAGCAGATCGCCGCGGCGCGCTGGGTGTAAACTGTTTACGCTTGGACAGTCGATGACATTGGAACGGTAGCGGCCTTGGCCGCCGAGGCCAAAATTGTTTATCGGACGGGCGTCGCCGCTTTTGAATACCGCGATCAGTTCATGTTTAGAACGATAGAAGCTTCCTTGGCCGGCGTTGGTTTTGTTCCAAACCAGAAGGTTCTTCCATTCGGAATATTGGGGGCGCGCCGCGCGTAACAGTTCTGGCAGAGTGGCGCCAATCAATAAACAGAAAGTGGATGGCACCGTCGCGCGCAACGGATAATGAGATGCTTGATGAACCCAGCGAGGAATTCGACGAACTCGAACTCCGAAAGCTCGCCGGACGCTTGGATGAATTCGCGCTGGCGTATCTTGCCGCGGCCAACCACTGACTTGATCGGTACATTGTAGGGTGGATCCGCAACCACCATCTGGGCCAGCTGTCCCTGCAGAAGTCGTTCATAGCTGCGGCGATCCAAGGCGTCGGCGCAGAGGATCCGGTGCTGGCCACACTGCCAATCATCACCCTTCTGCGAGACCGCCGGGCCATTCACGGCCCCGACCAAGTTGTTTGCCGTGTCTTCGGTAGCTAGCGCTGTATCGCCGTCTAGGATCAGATCCACTTCGCCGGTGGAAAACCCGGTCAGCTCGACATCAAAATCCAATGCGAGCAATTCCTGAAACTGATCGCGCAATAACTCGGAGTTCCAGACTGCTTTTTCTGGAAGGCGGTTGTCGGCAATGACAATAGCGTGTTTCTCGGCGTGACTGAGGTCGCTAATGGTTATCGTCGGGACCTGTGCCATGCCGAGCCGGCCCGCGGCCTCAGTACGTGCGTGGCCACAAAGAATGGTGCCCGTTTCGTCGATCAGGATGGGAATGGTCCAATAGTTCTTTAGCGCCTTCATCAAGTTTTGAATTTGCGCTTCCGGATGCTGACGCGGGTTGCCGCGAAATGGCTGCAGGCTGATCCGCGGCCGCCATACGATCTTGCTGTCAAGATGCGCCTGCAAATCTGGAATAGAAAGTTCTAAGCGTCTGTTGGTCTTCGGGAACTTAAGACGTTTGCTTTGATTGCGCATGTTCACCACCGGCTCGAGCGATTTCCGTGTCGGCGCAGCGCGCCCGGTCGCGCCGGCAGAACTGGCGATCGACCGGCAAATGAACCTAGCTGGATAAACTAACGCCCGCGGCTAAGTCGGTTTGCCGGGATAAAATAGACCACCGCGGGAACGCAAAATATTTGTCCAGAAAATTCTGGACAGGGTTTCAGGCGGACTTGCGCGGCCGGCCTGGCGGTCGAAGTGTTGCGATGACGTCGGGGGCAAGCTTGCAATGCGGAATCACACCAGTGTTCGGCCATCCGGCCCGGCGGACAGGTGCTTGCCAGTCATCCGGCACTCTCCAGACATCCTTCGGCAAAGGAGGCGACGCACTGGCCCGCGTCGGACGCCATACCTGTCCGAAATCACGAAGGATTTCGGCCTCAGCCAAGAAACAGTGGAAGTCGTCGTAGCCATCATAGCCGGTACCGGCCCGGCCACCGAAAATCCCTTCGCGAAAGCTCCAAGCGCCCCAGAGGTGGGCAACAGTACGAAAGCTCTTGAGACATTCATAGAGCTGCGACCGAGATCCACTGGCTTCCGTTCGCGACGCGTAGATTTCATAGATGCGAATGGCATTTTCCCAAGAAGCAAGTGGAGCATAGTCTTGCGCCAATAAGTATAGTACCTTGAACAACTCCCCCGTCGCCGCTCCACCGCACCAGCGCTCATTAATATCGGTTATTTGTGTGCCTGTATCTTGAGCAATCGACGATAACGTTTCATACGACAATTGATGTCCGGCTTCGTGAAAGCGCCGCAACGGCTCGGCCAACCACTGCGCCGCCAAAGCTCGGGCCTTGGCTTGATCGGATTCGTCGAGACCGGGGTAGAGCATTACGCCGAGGGTTGCGGCAAAGGGTTCCGGGGCATCGAGTGGCAGGATTGGCATGGTGGCGATCCGGTTGGCTCCAGTTATCTAGTCCAGTTCTGATTTGGCACCAGGGCCGCGCGGAGATCCGATTCGCATAATGACAGGTTACGGAATATTCGGTCGCAGAAGCCGATTTGCCTTGATCCCAATTTGGTTGAGCCTGGGCGGAAGCGCCCGGGTAGCTGTCCGCTGTTCCATGGCGTCAGAATTATTCTATGCTTGCTCGATCCGGGGAGGCGAATTCCTATGCGTCATCCAAATTTTGAGCAAGCTGCCAGACACATCACATCGGAGACTGTACGCGATACACTTATGGCAATGGTCAACATCAACACTCCGACGGGACGCGAGCGTGGACTTGCGGAGTACATCGTTGCGCGCTTGACCGGGGCAGGGCTTCGGGCATCTTTGCAAGAAATTAGCGAGGGGCGCCCCAATGCCATTGGAGTTCTCTCTGGAGACGGTACGGGGCTCAACCTGTTGATGACGGGCCATATGGATACGACGTGGCATGGTGATGAAGCGTTTCTAACGTCGGAAGGCCATAAACCTGCAGCCATCCATCGTGATGGATGGGTGTGGGGCTTAGGGGCTAACAACATGAAGAGCGGGCTCGCCTCTGCGTTGGTTGCGGTGGAGGCCATCGCCAAGGCGGAGATCAAGCTAAAGGGTGATGTGCTGTATGGCGCAGTAGTAGGAGAGATTGAGAAAGCGGCGATCGAAGAGTTTTCGGGTGAATGGCTAAATGCCTACGGATCTGGCACCCGATACATGGTCACGCACGGAATCACCGCGGATTACGCAATTCTGTGCGAGCCCACCGCCTTGCGCGTATGCACCGTAAATATGGGAGCAATTTGGGCCAAGATCACAGTGGCAGGCACCTTGAGTCATGCTGGACGCTCGCGTGACCCGGGAGTTGTGAATGCGATCGAGGAAATGCACGATCTCCATGAGGCCCTGCGAAAGTGGATCTCGAACTACGAAGCATCGCACGAATATCTCGGAGAGCATCCGAATGTGACGATATCGGCAATCCGTGGCGGGATGCCGTGGCGACTTTCGGCCAATCCATTCGAATGCCGATTATATTTGGATATCCGTCTTGTCCCGGGGACACACATAGAGGACGTCAGACGAAGTCTACGAGAGGTCCTTCGTGCGTTTGCCAACGAAAGGAATGGAAACGAACCGACACTTGAATTCTATGTTACTGATCCCGCGACCGTGCTTTCTGACGACGTGCTGGTTAAGAAAATTCTTAGTGATGCACACCGACGTGTGACCAACCAGGAACCTGCGACTTTCATTCGGCGCGCTGGTTCCGATGCCATACACATGAACACCTACGGTGTCCCCTGCCTTGTTTACGGCCCCGGAGGACGCACACACCCGCAGGCTCGCAGTCTTGATGCGTCAGGCGAACACGCTAGCATCGATAACTTGGTCGGGGCCGCAATGGTCTATCTCGACACGGCGCTTGCCCTGTGCAGCCTACCCAGGTCGGATGGCGCCTGATTCCTACTCGTGCATTATCACCCTGTAAGAGAAGCAACAATGGATCGATCTGGAATTCTTCATGTTGTTGGGCGTGCTGCTAGCGGCAGCTTTATGCACCTCCCAGTCAAATGCCCAGCTATATCCGGTGCGCCCGGTCACCTTCATTGTGTCCTTTCCGGCTGGTGGTTTGTCAGACCTTGCAGCCCGCGCGGTGGCGCAAGGATTGTCAAAACGAATGAATGCATCTTTTGTCGTCGAGAATCGCGTTGGCGCGTCAGGGACTGTCGGAGCTGGCTTTGTCTCGAGGTCGGCAGCGGACGGTTATACGTTGCTAATCACCGCGCCGGCAGACGTCACCAACCTTCACTATATGTCCGTGAGCTACGATATTCTGTCAGACTTCACGCACATCGGAATGATTTTCGAAGGGCCGCCGCTCATTCTGATTGTCAATCCGTCGTTGCCATACAAGTCGGTAAAGGATCTTGTTGACGACGCGCGCGCCAATCCCGGCAAGATCAGTTTCGGAAGTTCTGGTCCCGCATCCGGTCCATCTCTTGCTATTGCCCAGTTTCAGTCGATGGCCAATATCAACGTTGTCGACGTTCCCTATCGCGGCGTCGTGCAGGCGGCGCTTGGTGTAGCGTCCGGTGAAATTTCGTCGGCATTCACGTTTCAAAACTCGGCCAAGCCTTTAGCAGACGATGGCAAGGTCCGGGCATTGGCCTCGACTGGGGCAGCGCGCTCGTCGAGCTGGCCCGATTTGCCGACGATGAACAAGTCTGGTTTCCCAGGATACGAATTCGAAGCATTCGTTGGCATCGCAGCTCCAGCTAAAACACCCCCTAACATCATAAACGAGCTGAGCCAGAACTTGAATGCTACTGTCTCCGATCCCTCTATACAGGCGCTCTTTGCCAATTTCGGCATGCGGCCGCGCGAAAAGAATAGCCCGGCAGACATCGCGGCTTATATGAAGCGCGAAGTGGCTCGCATTGGAGAGTTGGCTAGGCTTACAAAAAAGTAGGGCCGGTTGGCCTAAGAGGATTGTTTCATCGGCAATGGTGCCGATCGTCCTCCCTTTGCGGAAGTTCGACTACGTCTATTGTTCTATTATCTGCGCCGGCTCGCTTCGCAAAATGCGCATGACCTCCGCGGCTGCCTTGGTGGCTTCATCGCGAGCAATTTTTTCCGCTCGTTCGCTATCACGGGCCGACACTGCTTCCGTTAGGTCCTGCAGTGCTCGGATGGTTTCCTCTGAGCGCCCCGGAGACCGCAGCGGATGGGAGTGGCCAAGAACGCGCCAACGCCAAATTCGAGCGTGCAAGGCGTCAATCATTGATGACAATGTTTCGCTCTGGGCGCCTGAGAAGAGAGCCTTGTAAAAGCAATTCTTTAATTCGATGGTCCTCTCCGGGTTTCCAACCCGATAGGCCTCTATCGTGGCCTCGAGTTCGCGGGTGATATTGTTAATATGGTTCTGGTCGGCTTTCTCCACGAACATCCGCGCGGCCAAACCCTCAAGCACGGCGCGAATGGCGTAAAGATCGTGTGCCTCATCGATGGTTAGCTTGCGAACTATCACCCCTTTATTGGGAACAACGTCGACGAGGCCTTCCGATTCAAGTTGCCGCAGCGCCTCGCGTATCACCGTGCGCGAGACACCGGTCATGCTGATGAGTTGGCGCTCGATCAATCGCTCGCCGGGTGAGAGTTGACCGCGTACGATGGAGAGCCGAAGCGCATCCACGACCTCGCGACGTAGGGGTGCGGCCGACTTTCGAATTGTCAGAACCGAAACCGAGAACTGCTTCGTCGTCTGAGCGGGGCACGGTGCTCATCGCGTTCTTCCATCTCCAAAAGACAGGTTTCTACTCAACGTAAGGCGGCATGCATGCAAACGCTCCGTGGAACGCACATGATTTGCGTTCTTCAGAGCCAGAATCAACGTGGATTGTCTCGCTCGAATTTCTTCGCCAGTTCGGTTATGGCCGGTTCGTCAAACTTGTTGGCCTCGCCGATGAGTTCGTTTGTAAAGTAGCTCTCGACGTCCTTCTTCCCTGTTATTTGACCGGTCTCAAACAAATAATCCTGGAACTGCACGAAATCGCTCACGTGGAACGTCGCCGAAATTGCCTGTCTTCATGGAGTTACGGTCTTGATAGGGCTCGCGGACAAGCAGGACGCGCACGGCACTCGCCAGCGAAGCGTGAGTCACACCATCGCGCGGCTTGCTTTCCGGATAGACGGCCCAATGAACCCGGATCGTGGCGGCGGCACTCGCCTTCTGGAACGCTTGTGCTTTCGCGATGCCGCGCAGAAAGCCGATGAAAGCATCCCGGCGTTTGGTAACGTCCTCGGCGCGCACAACCATGGACCCAACGCTTCCGGACGAAGCGCGTGGATCCTTGACGACTTGGGAAAACTTGATGCCGCGTTCGGCGAATTCCGAATATTGATCGTCCCACAGCGAAAGAGCGTAAACCTGCTTCGTCTGATAAGCGGCGGCCGCTCGGGCGCCCACGCCGATTTCGACTGCGTTCGTATCTTCGTCCAGCTTTAAACCGGCCTGTTTCAGCAAAGCGCGAAGGTAGGCGTACCCGCCGCTGGCAAAACTGGAAACCCCCACGGTCTTACCTTTGAGATCCTTGATCTCACCGGCAGGCAATGCGACCCCAAAAATGTCTCCGCGAGTTGGGGTGTACACGATCTTTACTGCTGCACCCTTTTGCACAGCCGTCATCACGGCCTCCGCGTTGGCGACCGCTACATCCGCCTTTTTTGCAATGACGAGCTGGAGCGCGGCACTAGCACCCGGGGTCATTTGTAGCTCGACCTCGACGCCTTCCTGCTCCCAAAACTTCAAATAGGTTGGTAGCGAGCTGCCAAGCGCAATGTTGGTCGAAGGTTGTGGCTGACCGTACGCAACCACGACTTTACGTGAAGGATCAGCCGCCTGCACAATTCCGATAGACGAGCCGGCAAGAAAGATTGACGCCGCGAACGTGTAAAAGGCTCGCATTGTAAGCTCCTGTCATTGCGCATCGGAAAGCTCGTGCTACAGCCGCCGTGCCCCTCAGCTCGCTAGTGCGTGCACGTCGAGATGTTTGCGAATACGGCCGACGTATGCACCAAAATCCACAGTTTCCATGAGGTCGAGTCGCCGAGGCCGCGGAAAGTCAATTCCGACGATCTCAAACAGTCGGCCTGGCCTGGCTGACATCACTGCGACGCGATCGCTGAGGAAAACTGCTTCCTGGATTGAGTGGGTGATGAATAGAACTGTAATGGATTGTCGCAACCAGATCCGCTGCAATTCCAAGGTCATCTGGTCGCGGGTCATGGCGTCCAAGGCACCGAACGGCTCATCCATCAGCAGCACCGAGGGGGCGTGAACGAGGGCACGTGCAATTGCAACGCGTTGCTGCATGCCGCCAGACAATTCAGACGGATACTTGCTTGCAAAGTCTTTCAGGCCCGTCATCTCGATAAGTTCGAGGGCGTGCTTCTTGATCTGTTGACGGTTATGACCGTGGACGTCAGCTATCAGCATGACGTTTTCTAATACATTGCGCCACTCAAGCAATGTTGGACTCTGGAAGACGACGCCGACGTCGCCGGTAGGCCCTTTAATTTGCTTGCCATTGAGAAACACGGCGCCCTGGGTGGCGGGCGATAGGCCAGCCACGATCTTCAATAATGTGCTCTTGCCACAACCGCTGGGACCCACGATTGAGACGAACTCGCCCTGGCCAACGCTCATATCGATATTGGTGAGCGCATCTATGAGCATGCTCATCTTCAGGCCGACAAATACGTTTTCGAGAGTGATTTAAACTCCATTGCCGGAGCAGGCATGGTTGAGCCCGACACGTTCACCACGTCCGCCGCCGTCTGCACATTTGGCCTACGAACTAGCAACATACTTTGACCGGATCATCTGCAGCGTCCTTGCGTCAGTCGGGGGATAATCCGCCATCCGGAGAAGCACATACATTGAGAATAAATCGACTGTAGACATTCGCTGCGAGATATAGATTTTCGACAGAAGCGTGTTCACCAGTCGAATGCATCAGATGATCGGAGTAATCCGGGTGCGGAATTGCGCCGGGTCCGTAGCAGACACAGGGAATGTCATAGCGGTTGAAGTGCGTCGCATCGGCCCCCGTTCGGCGGATAACGTAGGGGGAGTCCTTACCGTGCACCACCTTGTGCGCGGCGGAAATCTGCGAAACCAACGGATGGCCGTGATCGATCGTAGTCGGAGGGTCGTTGACGTATTGGAACATCGTGGGTTCTGCGATTTTCTTTGCGGATGCGAATGTTCGCAACACCGCCCTTAGCTCCCGTTTGATATCATCGCCCCGGACGCCGGGAAGGGTTCGGATATCGATGTAGAGACTTTGCATTGGTGAGATACGCGCCAACCGCCAGGGGAGGCCCCCACGGATTGCTGCGATGGTAACGTTAGGATGCTCTCCAAAATACTCTTGCCGCGCTTCATAGTCCTTTGCCCAGGTTTTGATTCGGGGCAGCAACTCGTTCATCACCTCAACTGCATTCACCACCGAGGGGTCGTTCGACATTGCGGCGTGACTGACCGTGCCTGCAATTGTGATTTTAAACCAGAGAACGCCCATGTTCGCCGTGCACACACGGAGCCTCGTCGGCTCCGTCAGCACGCAATAATCGACAGTTTCCCCGTGTGTGATGAGATAGCGGCTGCCAATGCCGTAACCTGATATCCGGGCACCTTCGAATTCGTCGACGGGCGCTTTCTCGGTTTCGCCGACAACAGCGCCAAGCATGACGTCGCCATGAAGTGGCACGCGGGCCTTCGCAACTGCCTCGATCGCAACGAGCGAAGCGGCGAGGCCAGCTTCATGTTGCTTGCGCCGAGACCCCAGATCCAACCGTCGTGATAGACTGCCTTTGGTTTGTAGCCATCACCAACGAGGTAGTCCTCGTCCCCGTCATACGAAACATCCATATGTCCGGTGAACAATAAGTTCTTGCCAGTACCATCGCCGCGGAGTGCACCAACGGCATTCGGCCGTCCGGGAGTCACATCCTGTAACCACGCCGTGAGACCAGCGTTGCGCATCCGCGTTACGATGTATTTCGCAAGTTCTCCTTCGTGACCGGTCGGACTTGAGATGTTCACCATCTCCATCAATGTCGATTTCACTGCATCGCGCGTGATGTGCTGACTGACACTGTGAACGAGACTTTGGTCCATCGGACGCCTCGGCTTTGACCACGTTGGGCACGCACTGAGTGCCAAACGGCGAAGGAAACAGAACGTGAGGGCCTCCGCCCAATCCATTGGGAACTGCTGCGAACTATCAAACGCGCGATAAATTGGGTCAAGCGTTGTATGATAATAATCTCGTAATATCGTATCATTGGGGCCACCAAGAATCTGCGACCCGATGCCATGAGGTGCAGCCGTGACAAACACGTTCGCCGGACCATCCTCCAATGCAGAATCAGCTTCCTGGGTAAGGGCGCTCCAACGGCTTTACGCGCGTAATCCGAGCATTGTGATCGCGCCCGCAATGTTCACCGCTTTCCTGGTGGCCTGGCAGGTCTATGTCGACACGAGCGGAATAAGTGACCTCGTGCTGCCGCCGCCGACGAAAATCGTATTGGCCTTGCGCGACGGGATCGCCTCGGGCCTTCTGCCCCGTCATTTCCTCGTGACCTTTACTGAAGTGCTTTTGGGTTTTGCGGGAGCGCTTATTGCCGCGTTGGTACTCGGTACGTTGATCAGTCAGTTTCTGCTGATCGAAGCGGCCTTGTTTCCTTTTGTTGTCGCGTTGCAAACCATTCCCAAAATAGCGCTCGCACCACTTCTTTTGATTTGGGTCGGCTTTGGGCTGGAAGGCAAGATTTCTGATCGCTGCTCTCAGTGCTTTTTTCCCGTTGGTCGTTAGTACGATCGTAGGTTTGCGGGCCGCGCCGCCAGAAAAAATTGATCTTCTGCGCGCGATGGGGGCGAGCCGCTACAAGATCTTTCAACTCGTGCAATTTCCGGAAGCGCTGCCATTCCTCTTTGCAGGCATCAGTATCGCAGTTGTCATGGCCGTGCTCGGAGCCATTGTCGGCGAATTTATCGGAGCGAAGGCAGGGCTTGGCCAACTCCTTATGCAGATGAATTACAACCTCGATATAGCGGCCATGTTCTCGGTTCTGATCGTTCTGGTTGCGATGGGGCTCGTGTTGAATTTTGCCGTTCAGTGGTTGCGCGATCGCCTGATATTTTGGAAGAAGCCCTCTGTCATTATCCGTTGATAATGCTGCTGCGGATCGTTGCGCGACGAGGATCGTCACTTGCCCTTGTTGTGACTGACAATGGCCAGTGACCCCATCGAATTGCGTGGCGGCTATTGCCGCGTGCTCAAAAGCTCGCATCAGTCAATGATGCGCCCGAGTAGACTTACGACGTCCGTCTTGTTTTGAAGCATCCGCTCGGGAAAGATGACAGTGATGGCGTTGGTGGGACAAATCAACTCACATAGACCGCAGTACCAGCATTCATCCGGGTATGCGATGACCGGCAGCGTTTCCTTGTCGTCTTCTTTTTTGTAAATTATGTCGCCTGGGCAGATCCAGTCGCAAAGGTTGCAGCGGACGCAAGTCTCCGTGTTGATCTGAATTGGATTGTGCGGTTGAACTGGCGGCTCAGGCATTTGTCGCACCTCGAGTTTGCAAAGTCTTGCTGTTCCGGCGAAATACAGAGGCAAGCGCGAGCTTGGCATCCACGGCGTGGACTTTTGGTTCGCCATCCGCACCGCGTTCAACAACTATGGATTTACGCCAGTTATCTTCGTCAGAAATTGGATAATCGATGTTCGTCTGTGCGAGGAACCTGTCCGCGTTTCGTTGCGTGCGAGTGAGGCGCTAGCCATAATTTCTGCATTTAGTCGCACATTGCGGGCTTCATGGGTTCGCATCACACCATGGAGGTCGCGAGCGGCAAGATCGCCCTCCTGTCGCGCGAGTTCGCGAAGGGATGTGCAGCGCTCGTTCGAAGTCCCGCCCTGGTCCGACGCACACCGACGTAATCAGTCACGATCTGGCGTGTCCTGTTTTCAAAGTCTTGCCACGGCAAGCCGTCGGGGCGTGCAATTTCGAGTTCGGCGCCATTGCGAATGGCATTTGCGGCATCCCAATCGACATCCGGGAGTGCATCGCTTGCCGCTCGAATGCAGTTGACGGCTCCTTCTCCGGCGATATGTCCGAGCACTGCCGCGCCGGATATGCCGCCGCTAACAGTTGCACAATCGCCCGCCGCGAATAGTGCGGAAACGGAGGTTTCTCCGTTGGTGTCGACGGCAAGACCGCTGCCGCGGAAGTACACGCCACTCCGTCGGATCGACAATTCCGAGATTGAAACCTCGATGAGATCCTGACGGAAACTAACTCCCTTCTGTCGGTAGAAGGCTGGCAGTGTGTAGCGGTCGATCTGTAGCGTCTTGTCCATATGGTCGAGAACCTCGGCGGGCAAATGCCGGCAGTCGACGTAGATCGGTCCATTCCCCAACAAGTATTCAGTGACGACTTCATCGGCGATGACCGCCCGCCGCGCATTCTCCCCTTTTTTGTCATACTTGAACATGAAGCGCTCACCAGCCTTGTTGACGAAGTGTGCGCCCATGCTGACCAGAGCGTTGAGGCCCTGTGCGGAAAATCCTTTAGGGGTGAGGGTGGTTTCAACAAACTCCATATTTGCAAGCGCGGCGCCCACCCGATAACCCATCGCCTGCGCATCACCTGTATTGTAGGGAAAGTGCCAGCTATCAAATGCGAGCCCGGATGCGTTCTGCGATATACGGTTGACGTCGCCTGCCGTAAGCGCAACCGCCTTGGCGCGAACGCAGATCCATTCGCCCGTGCGAAAGTTGAATGCCAGAGCGCCGTAAGCTCGATTGTCGTCGACCAGCACCTGTAATGCCATGGTGCGCATCAAGACTGTCGCGTTGCCAGCTCGCACGTGTTTGCCAATTCGGCGCTTGAAGTCAGTACCGTCAAAATTAACGTGGTAGGCGCCGGGTAGCCGAACGAACGGACACGCGAATATTCCCCCGTCTTTGGATCCTTAAAATCGACTCCCATGGCTTCGATCTTGCGGAGGATGCGCGGCATTTCATGGACGACCCGCCTCGTCACCGCCATGTCGACGACGCCATCTGTCAGATCCGGGATGTGCTTTAGGAGGAATTCCGGTGTGTCCCATTCGGGACCGCTGTCCATGATCGTGAGGTAGTGATCGACCCCGCAGCCGACGCTACCGCAATTGTCGAGAACGCGGCCTTTTTCGCACACAACGACTTCTAGACCGGCTTCGAGGGCTGGAATGGCAAGCATGCTTCCCGCCACTCCGCCGCCGATTATGAGGAGGTCAGTGTCAATCTGCTGCCATTTTTGCGTCATTGGGCATGAATCCTGTCATACTGTGCTACGATATGATACACTAAAGGTCGAGCGCGTAGCGCGCATTTTGCCAGGTGCCAATACGGGAAGAGGTCATGCCCCAGCTAACGAAGGTTGCGATCGTCGGGCTTGGCCGCTGGGCTCGGGTATTGGCGCGGGCGGCGACAAAATCGAGCGACCTCAAAATCGTTGCCGCATACAGTCGCTCGGAAGAAAGCCGTTCTGCTTTCGCACGTGGAGTTCGGAATCCCAGCGGCTCCCGATCTGACGTTATTCTCTCCGACCGAGAGATCAAGGGTGTGATCCTCACGGTGCCGAATGAGCAGCACCTGCCGCTCGCACGCGAGGTCGCGAAGGCCGGCAAGCACGTCTACACCGAGAAGCCGATCGCCAGCACCCTGGAGGAAGGACTTGCCATCGAGGCGCTGGAAAAGACCTACGGCGTCAGCGTCACCGTCGGCCACAGCGCGCGGCTGATGGCTGGCATTCGCGCCATGGGCAAAGCCATCGAGGCGGGAGAACTCGGCCGCGTCGGCTTCATGGAGGCCAACTTCTCCAACGAGCGCGCGCTTGAACTCACGCCCAAAGCGTGGCGCTGGTACAAGGACCGCGCGCCGGGCGGGCCGCTGTCGCAGCTCGCTATCCACCAGTTCGACGTTCTGCACTATCTCGGCGGCGAAATTCTGGAGGCAAGTTCCATCGCCTCGAAGCTGTCGCCGGTCGGCGCCGAGGTCGACGACCAGTCGATGACGATGCTGCGCTTCGCCGACGGCAAGATCGGCTATGTCGGATCGTCGTGGACTTCGCCCGGGGTGTTCTGCGTGCGCGTGTTCGGCTCGAAGGGCCTGATGCACTACGAGATCGACTTCGGTACCTGGGACACCCCCGACAAGCTGCCATCAGACCTCGACGCTCTACATCCAGCGCGGCAAGGACGGCTACGGCAAGCGCGAGGAACTGCCCGTGCCGGAAAGCGACATGTTCCGCGCCGAGCTCGACATGTTTGCGGAGAGCTGCCGCACCGGGAAGGCGAACGAACTCAACGCCCGCAACGGCAATGTCGCGCTGGCGGTGGTTTATGCCGGTCTGCGCTCGATCGAGCGGCAAGGCCAGGCTGTGAAGATTGCCGATATCATTGCCGACGCCCACAAGAAGCTCGCCGGGAAGCCGTCATGTTGCCTAGCCGCTATTTCTCCGACCTGACGCAGCCGGAGATCGCCGCGCAGTTCAAGAAGAACCCGCTGGTGATCCTGCCCTGCGGCAGCGTCGAGCAGCACGGCCCGCATCTGCCGACCGGCACGGACACGCTTGCCGCCAACGTCATCAGCCACGCGGTTGCCGAGCGGATGGACGGTCTGGTGCTGCCGAACACGCCGTTCGGCGTGACGCCGATGCACGCGCCGTTCGAGGGCACCATCACGCTGACACCCGACACCTACATGCGCCTGATCATCGAGACCTGCGCCTCGACCGCCAGGCACGGCGCCAAGGAGCTGATGATCGTGAACTGGCACGAGGGCAACATTCCCTCGCTTGCCATCGCCGCCGAAGTCGCTGCACCGCGACCACGGCATGAGCGTGCTGACCGTGCAGGCCTGCTACGTCGCGGAAGAGCTTTACGGCCACTCCTGCGGCGGGCTCACCCACGGCGGCGAGATCGAGGCGCTGGCCGTGCTGGCGCATCGCCCCGACCTCGTGCATCTCGACCGCATCGATTATTCGTCCGACCACGCGCTCGGCCACAAGATGGACAAGCTGCGTCGCACCCGCGCCTACCAGCCGGTGCTGACCGATATCCGTTCGATCGCGCCGACCGGCTGGTTCGGCAGCCCGCAGCACGCCACCGCCGACAAGGGCCACAAGATGCTGAGCGACATCTGCGACGCCATCGCCAAGGAGGCGCGGGAGATCTACCGCCAGCTCGATGCGGTGCAGGGCGGTCCGCGCGAGATCAAGCAATTGCGGCAAGTCGGGTGAGGGTGGGCCGATGGCGCGGCTGTTGAAACAATCCGAGGCGAGGAAGCTGGGCCTGCCGGGCCGCACGTCGCTGGAGCCGGTGTCGGGCGCAATCGGCTCGAAGGTCACGTTCCGCATCGCCGAGCTTGCGGTGCCCAAGCCGGGCGATCCGCCGCGCGGGCCGCATCTGCACGACGGTTTCGAGGAGTGCATCTACGTGCTCAAGGGCACCGGCACGACGGTCGCCGAGAGCGGCGAGATCCCGATCAAGCCGGGCGACATCGTGCTGATTCCGCCGAACGAGAAGCACATGACCCGCAACACCGGCACCGAGCCGCTGGTGCTGCTGTGCTTCTTCGCCGAGCCCGATGTTTCGGCGGGCACCACCGAGTTCAAGAGCTTCTGAAGCCTTCCCGAACTCTCCATGTCCAATCGCGTTCTCTGTCTTCGCCCGGAAGCCGATTTCACGCGCGTCGATGCTGCCGCGCCGAACAAGCCTCCAGGTCGCCTATCACGCGCCGGCGGATCGCCCAGGTCGCTGCGTTGATGAAATCGAGCGACGCGCTGGTGATCCCTGCGGTCGGGCCGAAGCTCGCGCCGGACCTGTTCGAGGGCGCGTCGCTCAAGCTCGTCCAGGTCACCGGCGCGGGCGTCGACCGGCTCGACCAGGCGGCGCTGACGCGGCTCGGCATTCCGGTCGCCAACGTGCCGGGCGGCAGCAACAGCGCAGTGGCCGAATATGCGGTAACGGCGGCGTCGATGCTGCTGCGGCGCTTCGCGTGGGCCGACGCCGAGATCAAGGCCGGCAACTACGGCAAAGTTCCGCGCCCGCATGGTTGCCGACAATCTGGCTGGCATCGAGGGTTTGCAGGTTGGCTTCATCGGCTTCGGCACCATCGGCCGTGCGGTGGCGCAGGCGTTCGTCCGCATCGGTGCGAAGGTCTGTTTCTTCGATCCGGCGACCAGCCGATCGCCACGGGTCATCGACGCGCGAGCGATGTCGTTGGACGAGTTGCTTGCGACCTCCGATGTGGTGTCGCTGCACGTGCCGCTGCTGCCCGCGACGCAGAACCTGATCGGCGCGGCCCAGCTTTCGCGCATGAAGCCCGGCGCGGTGCTGATCCAGGCCTCGCGCGGCGGCATCGTCGACGAGGCGGCGCTGGCGGCCAGCCTGACCTCCGGTCATCTCGGCGGCGCGGCGGTCGACGTCTATTCGACCGAGCCGCCGCGCCTGACAATCCGTTGCTCAAGCTCCCCGGCGAGGCAGCGTCGCGGCTGCTGCTGACGCCGCACATCGCCGGGGTTTCACGCCAGGCCTCGACAGATGTTGTTCCGCTCGGCCTGGCAGAATGTCGAGCGGGTGCTGGTGCAAAATCAGCCGCCGCTCAACCGGGTCTATTAAGTTACTTGCTTTCCTCGATCGCGGCTTTGGCCACCGGCGCCCAGCGCTCGACGTCCTCTTGAAGTTGCTTGGCGAACTCCTGGGGCGTGCTGGCAATGACATCGAAGCCCAGCGTCTTGATCCGCGCCTTCATCTCCGGCGTGTCTAGGATGGCGATGACCTCGTGGTGGAGTTTCTTCACGATGTCGGGGTCGAGCCCGCCGGCCCGAGCAGCCCGGCCCAGTTGCCGACCGCGAAGCCGGGCAGGCCGGACTCGTCCATGGTCGGCAGGTCCGGCATCAGCCCCGAACGTTTCATCTCCGCCATCGCAGATCGGCCGCACCCGCTCGGTCTTCTCGGACGTGAGACCCGGAACGCTGGCGAACAGCACCTGCACCTGGCCGCCCATCAGATCGATCAGCGCCGGGTTCATGCCCTTGTTCGGCACGTGCACCATCTCGATGCCGGTCTTGCTCTTGAGCAGTTCGGCGGCGAGATGCGAGGCGCTGCCGACGCCGGCCGAGCCGTAGCTGAGCTTGCCGGGGTTGGCCTTGGCGTAGGCTATGAACTCGCTGAGCGATTTCGCCGGTACCGATGGGTTCACCACCAGCGCATAGGGACTGATCGCAACGTTGACGATCGGCGAGAAGTCCTTGGCCAGATCGTAGGGCGGCGATCTTGTTGATGGCGACTGAGAGCGACAGGCTCGACGGAGTGTAAAGCAGCGTCGCACCGTCGGCCGGCGAAGCGATCACCGCCTTGCTGCCGATGACGCCGGCGGCTCCAGGCCGGTTTTCGACCACGAATTGCTGATGCAGGCGCTCGCCGAGATGCTGCGCCAGTAGCCGCGCCATCACGTCGACGCCGCCGCCGGCTGCAACCGGAACCACGATCTTCACCGGCTTGTCCGGGTATTCGGCCCGCGCGGCAAGGACGACTGTTAGAAGGAATAGGGTCGTGAGGACTGACCTTCGAAGCATGGCGGTTTCTCCCTTTCCACCATCTTCTAGGACAGATATCTACCCCCGCAAGAGCAGGTTCCGTGTATCCGGCAACTGTTCTCGTCTGATGTCATTCTGGCGATCCTATTAACGTTCGCAGATTGACAGGTTACGGAACATCGCCGCGACACCCGGGGAGCGGGACGCGTCGGTGGCAAAGGTTAACGACGATGCTGTATGACCGAAAGTAATGCGATGGTCCTGGGTCAGCCGTGGATGCGAAGCCGATGACCATGGCTGCGTCATTTAGTCCGATGATGAACCGGCGCGTAGCTATAGTGAGTCGCTTCTTACCATCGAGCCACGATGACTCTTAGACGTGCCCGCCGTTGAGCTGACCAGCACGCTACAACTCAGTCAATGGCCTTAATGTTCATCATCTTGATGAGCCGTTCAAAGGTTTCCGTAGACTCGGAGATAAGCGGACGAACCTCCTTGGCCTCCGTCGGAAAGAGATTGAGACTTATACTCCTGACCCTGCTGTTGATCTCAGCCGACGTCAAAGCGTTGTTGATTTCGCCATTCAACTTCTGAACGATGGGTTGAGGCAGGCCGGGCGGCCCGAAGAACCCAAACCAAGTTGGCGGCGCGTTGAACCTTGGCAGCACCTCCTTGATTGCCGGTGTATCCGGCGCGCTGGGATAGCGTTGAGGGTCCATGACAGCGAGAACCTTAACGGAGCCATTGGCCACGTGCGGCGCGACCGACCCCAGGGTCGTGAGCGCGACATCGACCTCTCGAGTCAGCATCGCGGTCACAACCGGCGCATTGCCTTTGTATGGGACATGCAGCATGTCCACGCCCTGCTGCCGCAAAGTCTCGCCTATGAGGTAGTAGTACGACTGGATTCCGGACGTGCCGTAGGTGAGCTTTCCCGGATTACTCTTCGTAAAATCGACCAGTTCCTTAAACGACCCGAGGGGATGGTTTACATGAACGGCAATGCAGTTGACCGATCTGATAGCCGTTGCAACCGGTGTCAGGTCCTTAAGCGGATCAATAGTCGACCGCTTGGTCAGAAATTTCGTCCATGTTAGGTCGCTGCCCACCGCATACAGTAGCGTGTACCCATCGGCCTCTGCCCGTGAAACGAATTCGGCTGCGATCATTCCCCCCGCGCCCGGACGATTTTCGACGATTATTGATTGGCCCAATGATGTTTTCAGCCAATCTGCGAACACCCGAGCGGTGAAATCGACGGACGCACCCGGCGGGTATCCGACGACCACGCGAATCGGCCGCGAAGGGTATTCCTGGGCGATTATGGTTGGCGGTAGCAACAAAACCGCGGCCATGGCCATTGCGAACAAGACTGAAGCGCGTTTCATATCATTACCTCTCTCGATGGAACGTCGCGCGCGATCAGGGAGATGCTCGTGGCAAATCTCGATCATTGTCCGGGCACACGTGCGGCGATGCCGCCTTCTCGGGCCGCCGCCTGTACAAGCTGCCAGATATACGATGGAGAGAGCGGAAGTTGTCGCGGCTGCACGCCGACAGACTGCAGTGCGTCGGCAACCGCGTTGGCGATGCAGCCGCCGACGTAGATGCCGCCCTCGGCAGCCCCTTTCGCGCCAAGAGGGTTAATCGGTGAAGGATAGTTTTCAAGTACAATACAGCGCAATTTTGGGAAGTCGCTGGCGGTGGGAAGCAGGTAGTCGGCGAGCGAGCCGGTAAGAAGCTGGCAGTTTTCGTCGTACTTTAGGTCCTCCATCAGCGCGCCGCCGAGTCCCTGAACGAGGGAGCCCAAGACCTGGCCGCGAACCATTAAAGGGTTGATAGCCCGGCCGACGTCCTGCACCACGAGGTAATCAATGAGCTCGATACGGCCGAGACGGGCGTCGACCGCAACGTGAGCGATATGTGTGCCGTAGCTGTAGGTAAACTTCTTGTTGAGAAACACCCCTTCGGCGGTCAGTCCTGCGAACTCCTTAAGCGCGATAGACTTACCGGCGCCGATGAGCTTGTCGACATCGAGCCGCACTTCAGCGACACTGCATCCGAGGCGTTCTGCCGCTGCTTCCTGCAAAAGCTTGATGGTGTTCCTGGTGGCGTCGAGCACCGCCGAACCACCCATAACGA
Source organism: uncultured Alphaproteobacteria bacterium (assembly GCA_963842645.1). Lineage (GTDB taxonomy): Bacteria > Pseudomonadota > Alphaproteobacteria > Rhizobiales > Xanthobacteraceae > Z2-YC6860. The sequence continues at coordinate 297,741 of CAWJGY010000012.1, forward strand.
TTCCGCGCGCGTGGTAGGCACCGTAGCCGTCACTCACGTAACACGTAGAACCATGGTAAACGTGATGTATGCGCTCGATCGGCACCTCCAGCGCGTCGGCAGCGATCTGCGCGTATGCCGTCTCCACGCCCTGCCCCACGGAGGTGAAGTCCGAGATAGACCGAGAATGTGCCGTCGAGATTTACTTCAATGCGTGCCGTTTCCTTCGGGCCTGCTCCGCCACTCTCGGCGAAGCAGGTTATACCGAAGCCGTGATACTTGCCGTCAATCAGCTTACCCTGTAACGAGGATACCTTCGGCCAGTCGAATTCCTCCAGCGCGCGTTCCAGCGTCTCGACATAATCACCGCTATCGTATTCGTCCGTGTCACCCGTCGGGTGCAGTTGCGCGCTCGGATAAGGCTGATCATTGGCGATGATCAAATTCTTACGGCGAAAATCGACCCGGTCGATACCGAGATCGGCCGCCATCATGTCGATCATCCGCTCCATGAAGAAGGTGGCTTCGAAGCGGCCGGGCCCCCGATAGGTACCGACTGGCGTCTTGTTGGTCATCCAAAGCAAGGCATCGACCTTGACGTTGGCCACACGGTCAGGGGCCGGTCATAAACATGCAGGCTGAGCGTGCGGCTATTGCTCCATTGGTGCGCATGTAGGCGCCCAAATCGGTGTGCACCTCACCGCGGACTGCAAGGATGGTGCCGTCCAGTGTGCAGGCGACCTCAAGGTCGCACTCGGCGTCGCGGGCATGGTTGGTTGCCATGAGGTTCTCGCGCCGGTCCTCGATCCACTTTACGGGTCGGCCGACGTGACGCGCAGCGAACGGGATCAAAAAATCTTCTGGATAGAACTCGCCGCGCGCGCCGTAGCCGCCACCGACGTCATTTTCGATCATCTCGATCTGTTCGACCGGAAGGTCGATTAGCGCCGACAAGGCACGGCGGTTGAAGAACGGCACCTTTGCGGCGCCATAGATCGTCAATTTGCCGCTCGCGTCGTTCCAAGCCGCCATAAGGCCGCGAGGTTCCATGGCCAGGCCGTAATGGCGGCCGATTTTCATCCGCTCTCGGCGAACGTAAGGCGCGTGCGCAAACACGGCGTCGGCCTCACCCTTGCGCGCCTGTAACACCAACGGATGGTTGCTGTCCGATCCCTCAAAAAGCAGGATTTTGTTGCTCGACGCGGCTTGCCAGTTGGCCACCGCGGGGCATTCTTCAATCTCGACCTTGATCGCTTCAAGCGCATCCTCGCCGATCGCGGCAGTTGATGCCAATACTAGGGCTATCGGCTCACCGACGTACCGCACCTTGTCGTAGGCGAGGACCGGCTGCAGGACGGCTTAGAACTTCTGGTCGCAACTGGAGCCGCATCGGGATAATTGGCGGTCCACCCGGGATGTCCTTGGCCGTGACCACGGCGTGCACGCCGGAGATCTTGAGGGCTGCCGAGACATCGATTGATTTCAAGCGCCCGTGCGCCACGGAACTGCGCAGTACCACCGCGTGCAGAAGCCCTTCCATCGCGACGTCGTCGACGTACTCGCCGCGACCGCGTAGGAATCGCGAGTCCTCGCGCCGCTCCATGGGAGTACCGATGTAGGTGTTATTCATGGCCTCTGAGAAAGTTGCCGGGGCTAAGGGAGATCAAGATCGCTTCAGATGGAATTCGCCTCGGAGCATGGCCGTCGAGCAGTGCGACGGCTTCGCTGACGGTAGCCGGGCAAGCGTACTCGAAGGGTGGAAGTTTCATGATTAGATGGCTATTGCTCGGAGCTGTCCGACTGCCAACATCGTCCGCGACCGTCGAACGCGTGTCAATATGAGCGGGCGATTGGCTGGCCTACGTGCGCCGTGAAGCCTGCCCCGGGTTCTGGGATTGTTAGCTTGGTTCCCCATGCAGGACCCGTCACAATCAATAAGCGTGAACATTGGGCGCCAACGAAGCGGGATTTCCTGCGGTAAAAAGTGTGATCGGATCTTTCGTTCATGCACCCGTATACTCTCTGGTTTCACGATCACTTGGCGGCCGCGCCGCTTGCGCACAGCTCAACTCGTCAGATCTCCTTAGTGGTGCCGGTGCTGGGGGGTGCCTCGTGCGAAGGTTGATGGCGCAGAAGATCAGCGGCGATCTCGGTCAGCCTGTTGTTCGGCGAAAATTGCGCCGACGGCAATATTGGGGACCGAGGCAGCGGCCCGGAATGCACACAATCCGATTTCCGCAGAGATGAGCTGCTGCTTGCGGGGCACCGGTCCGTCTTATCGGAAGGCAAGTCGTCTGGTATTCCTCTTCCGAAACGGGTCCGGGCTTCGCGAGTTTTGCTCTATCTCGTCTCCGTTTCTCCTAAATTCAGCTCGCGGGCCAAGCTGCCGTACCGCTGGTCGTCGTTTTTCAAGAGGTCCGCGAGGATACCGCGGCTCGCCGCCGATGATCTCTACGCCTGAAGCCTCCAGCTTGGCCCGGACCTCGGCGAGCTTGAGCACGACGTTCACCTCGTTGTTAAGACGATCGACGATCGGAGGCGGCGTGCCAGCGGGGGCGAATATGCCGTACCACGTGTTCACTTCGACGCCGAGAACGCCCTGCTCGGTGGCGGTAGGTACGTCGGGCAACATGATCGCGCGGCTTTTCTCCAGTCACCGCGAGCGGGATGAGCCTCCCGTCCCTGATATGCGGGAGCGTGGCGGCGAGCGCGACGAACAGGAGCGAAGTATCGCCAGCCAATGTACCGATGATCGAGGGCGCGACGCCACGGTACGCACATGCACGAGGTCGATACCCGCCTGACCGCTTGAACATCTCGCCCGCAAAGTGCATCGAAGAGCCGGGGCTGCCGCTGCCGAAGGCATGCCGGGGTTCTTCTGGGCCTATGCGATTAGTTCCTGAAGGTTGTTTACTCCGAGATCTTCGGATGGGCGACCATCACGATTGGCGTCGTACCGGGGGCAATGACCGGAACCAGGTCGTTTTGGACGTCTACGCCGCCACCGGCTCCTTTAGACATGATGTGGGGTGCGATGGCCAAAAGGACTGGTCGTGAACAGCAGACGGTGACCATCGGGGGGGGATTTGGCCACTAGGGCAGCGCCCAGCAGGCCCCCTGCGCCGGTTCGGTTTTCGATCACCACTGGCTGTCCTAGGCTAGGGGATATCTGCTCCGCGAGTATGCGGGCCACGAGGTCGGGGCCACCACCCGCGGGAATGGGAACCACGATGGTGATCGGCCGGCTCGGGTAGGATTGCGCACGGGCCGAGCCGACACCGATGCTCACTAGCGCACTGACCAGGCCGGCAAGAAGAAAGCGTCCTCTTCCGCGTGTCATGAAACCCTCCTTGAAAATAAAGGCTATGAAGATTCTGGAAAGAGCATCTCCTTTGAACGATGTATCTCAGTCTAAACTACTCGGTCCGCGAGAATGTGCGCGAGAGCAGAGCGAGTTGCGGCCTCAACATCAGAGAATCCTGAGCCATGGGAGGAGCAAATGGAAGTTGTAACCGAGGCGGTGAGGATTGCGTTGGCGGCATCGCTGTCGCCTTGAGATAGCAGCGCCCGAGATGTCCGTCGTTCTTCATGCGGCCTATGACGGCAAGTTCAACGGCAGTGCCTACCCTTTGCACTTACTTGGAAAATGCTTGGTGGAGTGCAGCGCTTGTGAGAAATTCATGGGTACGCGCCATCCAGGCGCTGTTCGGATCGCCGGTCGGCACGCTAGTACCGAGATGATCGCAGCCCGGCAGTTCGATCGTTTCGACGCTGCCGCCGGCGGAACGCAGCGCAACTGCCATCTCCGCCGCCTGCCTGATCAAATGGGGGAAATCCTTTTCGCCCCACGCCAGAAGAAATGGCGGAGGGTTGCCCCTGATATTGAGCAACGGACTAGCGGGGACTTCGTTTGCTGTCCTCGGAGGCCCGAGAAATCGCGGCCGATTGCTCAAACCGGATTCTTCGCCGAACAGGTAAGTGCCCGATACCGGGATGCATCCCTCCACCACGCCGTTCTGACAATCCATACGTTTCCTGCCAGTCGCGCCGTACGGCGAGCAGAGACGATAGGTGGCCTCCGGCCGAGCGACCGCCGATAAAAATGCGTTCAGGATCGCCGCCGTGTGCTGCGGCATTCCCAACAAGCCACGCCACCGCGGCCGCGCAATCGTCGAAACAGGCGGGCCAGCAATGCAGTGGGCGCCAAACGATAGCCGATGCAGGCGAATAGGAAACCCTGCGCCGTGAAGGCCGGCGCCATGTAGCCCATCATTTCCTTGTAGCCATTGGTCCAGCCGCCGCCGTGGATAAAACCTATCACCGTGCCATTGGGACGTTTTGGCTTAAACAGTGCGATCGATTGGTATGGATCGTTTCCGTAAAAGAAGTTTTCACCCGAATTCGGATCGATGCGGCGGATTAGATCGTCGGTGTATGCCTGCGCAAACGCAGAAACTGGCTCCTGCGGAGGATAGTCCTTAGGAAGCATCAACCGCATGGCGCTGGGTTCTGGCGCGTGACTATTCGCGCGACAGCCGCCGCTCGTGCCGCAGGCGTAGTCCGAAGCTCAGCGGCAACGACATTCAGAACCTCCTAGCGGATGCGCTGAACCATCATCTTCTCGTCGACGATCTTGCCGTGATCAATGATCACGTCGTTGTCCAGCAGAACGGTGCAGTCGCGCATTGGCACGTCGTAGTGGCCCTGCGTGTTGCGCTTGCCGCCGCCCTGAGTGTTCGGCCCGGTCGAGAAAAGGAAGTTGCCGGCGAAAACGCGCAATGACCCGGTATGCATAGCCGGCGCATCGCCGCGGAGCGCGATGTTGTCCCAACGGGCATTCGGGTTGAGCCCCCAGCCCAGATGCGAGATCGCATGTCCATCCATGTCGTCAGGCGTTCTGCGGTTGTCTTCGAGCCAGTTGTTCATGAGTTTGGCGTCGAAACCGCCCTCGATCTTGCGGATGAAACCATCGCGGATATCGACCCGAATTTCATCCTGGACATAGCGGCAGTAGGGCAGGATCACGATGTCACCGGGCTGGATGACCACGGTCCCATTCGCTGTACCCTCGGTCGGGAAGGTATGCACGATGCCGCCGCCCCAGCGGTCATAGCGGCCCGGCATTTCCGAGAACCCGTACTGGATCATCACGGGGTATTCACCGAGCGAGACCCTCATATCGGTCCCCGCGTCGCTCAGCACGCGCATCTCCTTGGCCTTCTTCAGGCGCTCACCGGCGTGAATGGTCGCCGGCTTAAGATCGGGCGGCGACATCAACGCTTCCAACATCTCTGGCGCGTCGATCACCATGAGAACACGTGCACCGGCGTCGCGCACCGTCTTAAGCCACTTCGTGAATAGCGAGATGTGAAGAAGGACGACCATGTCGGCCTTGCACAGCGCTTCCAGCGAGCCCTTGGTCTTGCCGATCGTTTCGATCCCGACCTTAGTCCACGACGGCAGGGAATTCACGCAAAGTTCATGGATGTCCGCGCCAAGCTCGCTCGCGGCGGCAAAGGCCGCGGCGACATAGTCGCGCCGGGAGTTCAGATCGCTGACGATAGCGATCGTTTCACCTTTCTTGACGTTGCAGAGCTCGAATTCCTTGCGGAATAAAGTCGCGAGCGTCGCAAGGTTCATCTCGACGGGTCTCATGATTACAACCTTTCACCGATGTGGATTTGAGCGCTACTGGTGCCAAATGTCGATGAGCCTCAATGAGATTCTGGGCACAGCTTGCAACTCAAGCTTGAGCCGTGTCCATTGTTGGGAAATTGGGCTACACGAGGGTGTCAATAGCGAGTATCATTCTGGTTTAGGAGGCGCACTTGGTGCAAGTCAAGAAATCTCACGTTCGCCAAGCCATCCTTGACAACGCCTATCGATTGTTCAAAAAGCGCGGTTACGTCGCGACGACAATGGCGCAGATCACGCGGGCAGCCGGCATTTCAGAATCCAACTTGTACGTCTATTTTGCCTCCAAATTCGAAGTGTTGCTGGCATTGTATGAGCCTTGGCTGCGCGAGCGCATCCATCGCCTCGAGGGCAGGGTCGAAAGTGAGAAAGACCCCAGACTGCGATTGAGGATCATCCTAACGACCCTGTGGCGCGAACTCCCGGAAGACGATAACAATTTCACGAACAATCTCATGCAGGCGCTTTCCACGGTGGCTGCCGGCGATGATGGTCATCGACCGGACCTGCTGCGCTGGACCGAAAGTCGTATAGAAGCCCTGATCCAGACGACGTTGCCAAAAGATCGTCGTGACACAGTTCGCCAATCCAGAACTCGCTCACATCCTGATAATGGCGCAGGACGGATTGGCGATGAACTTTCGCTTGAATCCCAATGGCTCGAATGTTGACAGGCTGATCGATCTCGCTTGCCACCTGATCCTGGGAGACTGTTCCTCGAAGGATTGAGGTCGGCGGGCGTGCAGTAAATGCGAACAAACGAGCGAAATTCGTTATTGATGTTACCCACGCCCCCTCATGATAGTTACTGGCTTGTTCGTCTGACGCGCCGGTTGCGGGCAACTCGTCCCAGCACGCCAAAGACCGAGACCGAAGACTTGGGAGCAACAAAAAATGAACTTGCGCGGTTTTGGCGCCAACGCAGTCGGCGCGATCGGCCAAGCGTTGCTGCGGGTCGAGGACCAGCGCTTTCTGACCGGACGTGGCCAGTATGTCGACGACATCAACGTCGCCAATGCGCTTTATGGATACGTGCTGCGTTCGCCCCACGCTCATGCTCGCATCCGCAGGATCGACACGACTGCGGCGCTTCGTTCTTCTGGCGTGCTTCTGGTACTCACCGGCGCGGATATCGCGAAGGACGGGCTGGGCGAACTTCAGAGCCGCTTTTTTCCACATACGTCGACCCATCGCCCGACGCACCCAATTCTCGTCTCTGACAAGGTCAGGCACGTCGGCGATCGCGTGGCATTCGTGGTCGCGGAAACGCTCAATCAGGCTAAGGATGCCGCCGAACTCATCGATATCGATTATGACGTGCTGGCCTCAGTGGTCCGTCCGGAGGAGGCATTGCGTCCTGGCGCGCCCCGAGTATGGGACGAGGCTGCAAGCAATCTCAGCTTTCTCGTGGAGAGCGGTGCAACGCGCGGCGGTTGATGCTGCATTGGAAGGCGCCGCTCACATCAGCAAGCTTGAAATGCGCTATCCGCGCGCTTCCGCCAATCCGATCGAGCCGCGCGCGACGATCGGATATTTCGATCGGTTCAACAACCGATACACGCTCTACAATCAGAAGTCAGGCACCATTCCGGCCGCGCGATATCATCGCCGCCAACGTGTTGAAGATTCCCGAATCCAACCTTCGCGTTGTCGTGCCCGACGTCGGCGGTGGCTTCGGCATGAAGGGACCGTCTATCCGGAAGACGCGCTTGTCGTCTGGGCTGCAAGCAAGCTCGACCGACCGGTGAAGTGGACGGCCGACCGCAGCGAAAGTTTCTTGTCCGACATGCACGGCCGTGATCTCTTCGCCAGGGCCGAGATGGGGCTAGCTGCCGACGGCCGGATTCTGGCGATGCGCGTGGAGTTCATGGTCAACGTCGGCGCCTATCTCGGCTACGCGGCGGGCGCGCCGGCCATGATCGCCTCGACGAACGTATCGAGCGTCTATGACGTGCCGCTGATTTATGCTTCCTCGCATGCGGTGTTCACCAATACCGCGCTGCTTGGTCCTTATCGCGGATCAGGGCGGCCCGAAGCCACCTATGTGATCGAACGGCTGATCGACAAGGCGGCGCGCGAAATGGGCATCGATCCGATTGCGATCCGGCGACGAAATCTGGTCCCCGTGTCCGCGATGCCGTATCGCACGCCGGGCGGCCACACATATGACACCGGCGATTTCGGCCTGGTGTTCGACATGGCTCTGGAGGCTGCCGACTGGAACGGCTTTGCCACCCGTCGGGCCGAGAGCGAAAGGCGTGGCAAGCGCCGCGGCATTGGCATTGGGATGCACTGCGAGTTTTCCGGCCTGCAATCGGAGCGTATGGAGATCCGCGTCGATCAGAACGGATCGCTCACGGTGCACGTCGGCACACTGGCGACGGGGCAGGGGCACGAAACCATGTATGCGCAGATGGTTTCGGACTGGCTGCAGGTGCCGTTGGCTCACATCCGCGTTCTCCAGGGCGACACCGATCGCGTGCTGTTCGGGCGCGGCACCTACGCCGAGCGGAGCGCGGTTATCGGCGGCTCGGCACTCAAGGCCGCCGCCGAGGAAGTCATCCGGAAGGGCAAGCTGTTTGCGGCCTGGATGCTGGAGGTCTCGGCGGCCGATGTTGGATTCGACGCCGGCATTTTCCGCACCGCCCGGACGAACCGCACGGTCAGCTTCCGGGACGTCGCCCAGAAGGCCTACTCCGGCTTCGGCATTCCGGCCGAGCTTGGTCTCGGGCTGGACGGCGTCGGCGTGTTCGACAGCAAGCCCAGCTATCCGAACGGCTGCATTATCTGCGAACTCGAGCTGGACCTGGAGACCGGCGTGATCAAGCTCGAGAAGATGACCGTCGTCGACGACGTTGGGGTCGTGATCAATCCGCTGATGCTGGACGGTCAATTGGTCGGCTCGATCAGCCAGGGCATCGGTCAGATCTTGTCCGAGGAAATCGTCTATGACCGCCACAACGGCCAGCTTTTGACCGGCTCGTTTATGGACTACGGCATGCCGCGCGCCGCGGACGTGCCCCCAATGAAATCAGAGTTCGTCACGATCCCTGCCACGACCAATCCGCTCGGTGTCAAAGGGGGGACCGAGGCCGGAAACATCGCGGCGCCTCCCGCGATCGTGAACGCGATCGTCGATGCATTGGCGCCGCTTGGCATCATCGATCTGCCGCTTCCGATCCGTGCTGAGCATATCTGGCGCGCCGTAAGCGGAAGCAAGACCACCTGATCTTGTCGCACCGACCGACGTTTCCGCCCTCGCAATAGCTTCGCCATTGTCGTCGGCGCCCGGAAAAAGGGCGGGCTATCGTATTGCAGATCTTGGTTATCGTTTTTGGAGGTCGTGATCGCGCACTTCCGTATGCTGCTGCGACCCGTTGCGCGAACAATGCCCACCAAGGGTTTCAAAAATGCAGGCATCTTCGAGTGGCAAATCGAGCGCAGTGAAGCGTCCACCCACCGGCTCTGAATACCTCAAATCCCTCCGAGATGGCCGCGAGATATGGATCTACGGCGACAAGGTCAAAGATATCACCCGCCACCCGGCCTTCCGCAATGCCGCCGTATCCATCTCGAAGCTTTATGACGCCTTGCACACCGAAAAGTTGCGTCAGATCCTGACCGTCGAAACCGACACCGGCTCGGGCGGCTACACCCAGCGCTTTTTTCGCTATGCCCGCTCGCGCGAGGAACTGGTGCAACAGCGAGACGCCATCGCGGCCTGGGCGCGGCTGACCTATGGGTGGATGGGAAGAAGCCCGGACTATATGGCGAGCCTCACCAACACGTTCGGAGCAAACCCCGGCCTTTACGGGAAGTTCGCCGACAATGCGCGACGATGGTACGTAAAAGCCCAGGAATCCGTGGCGTTCATCAATCACGCGCTGGTCAATCCACCGATCGACCGGAACAAGGCCGCTGATGAGGTCAAGGACGTCTATATCAACATCCAGAAAGAGACGGATTCCGGCATCTACGTGTCGGGAGCGAAGGTTGTCGCGACCTCCTCGGCACTGACTCACTACAATTTTCTCGGACAGAATCTCGCGGCTGAAATCAGGGACGACAGCTTTGCGCTTATGTTCATGGCGCCTATGGACACTTCGGGCGTCAAGCTGATCTGCCGACCGTCATATGAACTCGCGGCCGCGGCAACGGGGTCGCCTTTCGACTATCCGCTCACCAGTAGGTTTGATGAAAACGACGCAATATTCATTTTCGACAACGCGTTTATTCCGTGGGAAAACGTGCTGGTGCATCGCGACCTCGACATGCTGAAAAAATTCTATCCCCAGTCAGGATTCCTGAACGGTTATACGTTTCATGGAGCGACGCGCCTTGCGGTCAAGTTGGATTTTATCGTCGGGTTGCTCCAGAAGGCGTTACGCGTATCCGGGACGGACGAATTTCGCGGCGTGCAAGTCCAGTTGGGCGAAATTATCGGCTGGCGCAATCTGTTCTGGTCTTTGACGGATGCAATGGCTTTTTGCCCGGACCCTTGGGCGTCCGGTGGAGTGTTGCCGAACGCCAGAGCGTCGACGTCATACCGGATTTTTGCGACCGAGGCCTATCCTGCTGTACGGTCGATCATCGAACAGATCGTGGCATCAGGCCTAATCTACATGCCGTCGAGTGCACGTGACCTCAAAAACCCGGAAGTAGATCGATATCTAGCTAGGTTTGTTCGTGGCTCAAACGGAATCGGCCACAAAGATCGAATTAAGATCATGAAGGCGCTTTGGGACGCCATTGGCTCGGAATTTGGTTCGCGACATGAATTGTATGAGCGAAATTATGCAGGCAATCACGAAGCGATCCGCATACAAGCGCTCATGCATGCCAAGGGTTCGGGCGCATTGGCTGAAATGGAGGCGCTGGCGGCGCAGTGTATGTCGGAATACGACGAGAACGGTTGGCTGGACCAAGCCTATCACGATGGTAGCGATGTTTCGATCCTGTCCCGCTTGGCTCAGTATTAATCACTGCTGTGAACGAAGGCGAAATGTTACGCGGTCTCATCGCGTACAAACGAAATGCGAAACTCGAGTGGGGTCATTCGGCTGCTCTGCTTGAAGAAGCGAACGAAATGCGAGGCGTGCGAGTACCCGAGAAGATAAGAAATCTCCTTGATGGAATGGGTCGTGTAGAGGAGCAGCCGCCTCGCTTGCTCGCTGACGGCCTCTTGGATGATCTCTCTTGCCCCATGTTCTGAAACTGCCCGGCACGCGGAATTGATTGCATGTGGTGTGGTCGACAGGCGATGTGCGAATTGTTCGACCGTGATGGCCTGTGCCTTGGCGCCACCTGCGTATCCGATGGCCGAGATGTCCTTCCGCACGAGGTCGAAATAGCGTTGAAACAATGCCACCGCGCGGCTGCCGGCCTGCGCCGCGAATTGGGCCGGTTGGTGAACTTGGCGGGAGTCGATCTCCAGGATCAGTGCTGCGAACATGTGACGGACAATTTCTCGCTTATACCCACCGGGGCGCGCCGATCGGTCAGAAAGTATATTGGCCAGAGATTCCACCCGCCTTGCGGTTTGGGAATCCATGGTCGTCAGCCGGCGGCGAGCGAGCCCAAGTGCAGCCAAGTTGGCGCCGCTTTCGGTTCCGGACAATCCAAACGTGAGGTTAGGCGACGCACTGATTACAACGCCGATGGATTTGGGTTGGTAGGCAAAATGATGGACCACACCGGCCGGCGAATACACGCAGGAAGGACCAGTAGCCTGACCAGTTTTGCCGTCGTGCGTATAGGTGCATCGGCCGCGGAACAGAATTCGATAGTTGGTCAAAATCGGGATGAACGTGAGATCCGATGCGCCATTGGTTCGGAATGCTGCGGACCGAAAGATTTTCGATGTGAAAAAAACCATAGATCGCGCTTTTCCTCGCCTCGCCATACAAGGCGTAGGTAGGCACGCTCAGGATCGCCGAAGCCTCTTGCTCGGGTGTTGCGGATACGATCATGCGATCTTGTATACCTTTCCCTCTAGTGCGGGTCGAGCATAGAGCGATCGTGCAAAATTCTGCTTCGGCCGAGGCCCGCGGCGATTGAGTTCTTCGCGTCGAGGATCTACGTATGTCACCGAACAGGGTAGCTATACTGACGACGTGGTGCCATCCGGATGCAACCATCTCGTATTTGCCCGTTCGCCCTATTCGCATGCAAGCATCCGTGCGATCGAACCCAAGCGCCGCGCTCAATCTTCTGGGCGTGACCGTTATGACTGGAGCCGGTCCGAGGCCGTGAGCCCTTAATGCGTTGGCGCGGCTTGGCGTCACGCACCTCGACGTGCCGGCGACGCTAGGTCGGCTGTGGGTGGGCAGCAATCCAGGCGCGGCGCTCCAAGGACGTCTAGGTGATTCTCATATTCGAGAAACTTTCGGCATTGCGGTGCATGTCGGTTGGCGCGTTACGGAATCGAGACCAAGGCCGTCGAGAGCCTCGATATGTACAGGTATGGCGGCAAGCAGGAGCGTTGGAGGCGAAGACGACGCGCTCGTGCCCGAAGAAATCGAGCCCACATGGCAGACCGTAGCTGCCGTCGAACATTGCCGTATCGGCGTAGAATTCTTTGAAATACTCAGCGCCGATGCGTCCACCAAAAAACGGGATCAAGCCGCCGCCGAGATGGTGTGTGACGATCTTGATCTTCGGATGACGGTCAAAAAGGCCGTCGAACACCAGGCGCCACATGGCAACTGTGGTTTCGTAAGACCAGCCGAGCGCCACCACATCTCGAAGCGCGAGCGCGGCTCGGAGGCGTAGTCGGGTATCGCCGAGGTGCCGCCGGATGCAGCCAGATCGGCAGATCGTGCCTGGCCACGGCATCGAAGAAGGACGAAAACTCGGCTCGTCGAGCGGATGGCCCGTGATGTTGGTGAAGATCTGCACGCCCCGCGCGCCGCTCTTGATGGCGCGTTCAACCTCGGCAATGGAGAAGTCGACGTCGTTCAGGTTCGCCGCCGCGGCAAAGCCGGGAAGCGTTTAGATGCTTGGCGCAGAGCTCGGCCATGGATTGGCAACGCTGGCGAGGTTGTTGGCGACCGCGCCTTCGGCGATGTCCCCGCTCAGGATCGTGGGAAGCTGGCGGCGGCGTCCGGAGCAGTCTGTCTACATCGCATCTTTCACCGGCGTAGCCAGTTCGATGCTCTATCTACTCCACGGTGATCTTTGCGATTCGGATGACCTCGCCCCACTTGTCGGTCTCGGTTTGGAAGAAGGCGCGGACCTCGCTTTCGGCCGCTGTACCGGGTTCAGCGCCGAGGTCGGTCAAACGCTTTATGACATCGGGGTCCGCGAGGATGTGGGCGACTTCGGCGCGAAGCCGGGCAAGGACCGGAGCCGGTGTCTTGGCCGGAGCAACCAGGGCGAACCAGGCCAAGAACTCGAATCCGGTCACCCCCTGCTCGGCGATCGTCGGTATTTGTGAAAGGGTGACGGGGCGCTTGATACCGGCATTGCCAAGCGCCCGCACGGCGCCAGCTTGAATATTTTGCAAATTGGCCGGGATCGCATCGAACATGATTTGGATGTGTCCGCCCAACAGGTCGGCCATGGCTGGCCCGGTCCCTCTATATGGCACGTGAGCCATTTTCACTTTCGTCATGCTATTAAACAGCTCGCCGCTCAGGTGATTGACCGAGCCGATGCCGGGCGACCCAAAATTTATTGCACCGGGCTGTTTTTTCGCCAGTTCGATCAATTCCTGCACGTTGTTGGCCGATACCTTCGGGTTGGCCAGCAACACCATAGGCAAGCGCACAAATACGGCGATTGGCTCAAAATCCTTCGTCGGATCAAAAGGCAGGCCTTTGGCATAGAGCCGGTGGTTGACGACAAGCGGACCGGGCGTGCTGTAAAGAAGTGTGTGACCGTCAGGGATTGACTTGGCGACCGAATCCGCACCGAGGTTGCCGCCCGCGCCGGGGCGGTTCTCGAGTATGAACTGACCGCCGAGTTTTTCCGAAAGCTTCTGCGCGAGGATGCGGCCGGTTACATCAACCGATCCACCCGCCGGGAACGGATTGACGATGCGCACCACCTGCTCGGGGTAGCTCTGTGCGATGGCGCCGCCTGCCAACGCGTTCAGCGACGCAACGGCCAGAATCATACGAAACATGGGAAACGACATCCTGAGCCTCATTGATCACCTCTAAACGAACGCGGTCTTAAGTCTCAGTGGCGGTGCGCTCAGGCGACACATCTTCCAGGCATTTGCGCCGAATGACAAGGAGCGATCTCGGAAGGACGGTGTGCAAGGAAGGGCTAAGACCTTCGACAAAGCGCTGATCGACGTTTCACAACAAGCGCGCTGCACGCAGTAGCAACTTGGCTCTGCCCTCGCTGCCCAGTCCTCGATGCGGCAGCATTAAGGAGGTCCGGCGAGTTGCATGAGTTCGAGCGTCGCGCGGCCTAGAAGGCCGTATGGACTGGCCAGGGTCTCCGGTAACTCAAAGTGATTATAGCCTTCACCTTTGAGCAAGCGTACCGGCTTGCTTTCAGCCTCCAGCGTTTCCGCAAAATCGCAAGCTTGCCTCTGGAATTCGGGGGTTTCGTATGTCCCATAGGCGATAACGACCGGACAGCTGATCCGGGAGACGTGTCGTTGCGGCGAAAGCGCATTCTCCATTTCGTCCGTGAACTTGACGTACTCGGAACGTTTCGACAGCCGAACTGGTTTGAGGTCGTACATGCCCGACGAGAGGACCGCGCCCTTTATCGGATCAGTATCAAGTCCATAAGCGGCCCAATCGGTGATCAGAGCCGTGGCAGCCAGGTGAGCACCCGAGGAGCGGCCGAACAGATAGATCCGGAATGCATCACCGCCGAACGTTTCGGCATTGTGAACCGTCCATGCGATCGCGCGTCTCACCTGGTCGATCATTGGGAAGTAGACTGCCACCGGCATCAACCACGTTGACGAAATCAGGGATGATGCAATGCCCGCCCCCGCGGATAATGGCTTCGATGCCGTCTGCGAAGTCACGAGCAAGGCCGGTTCGCCAAGCGCCTCCATGAATCAGTATCAAGACGGATGATCTGGACCGCGAGGCTGTGTAGATGTCGAGTTGTTCGATCGGCGTCTTCCCATAGGCGACGCGGCGGAAGGTGCCGAGGCGCTCGCGGACAGCGGCGCTGTTCTCTCTCGTCGCCCATTGAGTTGGGCGAAGTTTGGAGCATAGACTGTCTGATCGTACGCGTCGTCGAGTGCCTTTTGGTCAAGATTTCAACCAGATCGCCGGGCCCGACCGTCCTGGAGCCTTCACGTTGGAATTACTTGATGCCATGGCAACGACATTCAACAGTTTGATCACCTTCCGAGTGTATGATTTTTGTCGCCGATGCAGCAAGGGACCATCTTTGCTCAATCGCTGCTTCCTACTCCGATCAGATCTTCGACTTCTTCTTCAGGCGAAAGCCGTACTTGGTTTCCCCGCGATGTCGAAGCTGCCAGATCCTAAGGAATGCGACAGCCGGAAACACTCGAAGCAGTTCTGTAAGATGCCGAAGAGAGATGCTTCGACCTATCTGCCCGTCGAGATTGAGGCGATCCACACTGTTCACAGTCTGAAACCGGACACTGTGAAACTACGTACTGGACGAGAAAAAGTTGCCCGATCTAACATTCCGACCATGTGCGAGATACACTTCCGATGCCCTGCGCACCAACGTGACATCGACAGCGGCATTAACGTCGATGATGCGACGCTTCAACGAACGAGGCTCAACCTCGTGCATGTCCCATGCCCGCATTGCGGCCGGATGCACCGGTTTCTGCTGGCAGACGCTCAAATAGACCTCGCCGAGGCAGCCGGAAGCCCCAGCATCGCGGCGGCTTGAGGCCGCTCAGGTCGTGACTGCCGCTTCCGTTTTTACATATCAACTGCGTCTAATCTTGCTGAACGAGGGGACAAGGCAAGCGAGAACTCGTCGTCATTGATCCCAACGGACCGCACGCCTGGTAAATGCGTCGCTTATGGAACTCACAGGCTCTCGATAAGATCGGGGGACAATTCGCCGAACTGCTTTCAGTCCGCCGTCCTTCGCTTATGGTCTGCGCCACGTTTACAACATGGGGGATGTCATGAGATCTGATGACCTTGCGGCACTGCAAATCCTCTCAGTGTTCGCGAAATACAAAATCACCGTCGGAGGAGTACTGCGGAGGCATCAATTTTTCGAAGTGAGGGATGGCGATTTCCAACGCGGAATTGATGCGGCCGTTTCGAAAGGATGGATCCAGCGTCATGCACGCGACCGCTACCGTTACATTCTGCTGGCTGCCGGCCGAGAAGCGTTCAATTCAGTGCTCATCCCGAACCTCGCCCGAACCCCCCCACCCGTTGTGATGGCCGAAGTAGCTCCTCCTGCGCTTTAGTCTGCGGTGGCGCTAACGGCAGCCTTCTTGGCCAAGGCAAGGAGTTCCTTCAGCGTGTCCTCAACGCTTGCGACGGCATCCGGACATAGAAGTGAGCGAAACCGACAAAGACATCAAGACCGCTGCTGAGCTGCCCGGCCTCGACGAAAAGGATGTCGAGGTCGAGCTGGCAAACGGCACGCTCGCCATTCGCGGCGAGAAGAAGACCGAGACGGAAGACAAAGAACGCCGGTTCAGCGAACGGTATTACGGTCATTTCGAACGCCGTATTCCGGTGGAGGATGTCGAACAGAACAAGGTGTCCGCTTCGTTCAAGAACGGAATGCTATCTATCACACTTCCGAAGTCGCAAACCGCGCAGCAAAACGTGAAGCGCATCGCGATCAACGGTAAATAGAGAACTGTTCGAACAGCGCATCGGCTTCACAAGTCGCTGGACGTTTTCCAGGTTCCAGGCCCGAATAGCGCATCGCGCGCGAAAAAGCCCCGTCTTAAATTGGCGGGGCTTTTCATGGCTCGGCCGCGAAGCTCAATTCATGTCCGAATGGCTCGTGTTTTCTGGTTTGGCATGAACGATGGCACGCACAAGCGATTTTATAAATGGTGGGCCACAGCAGTGATGTCGCGTTTCGATTTGATAGAGCGGCGGGTGCCACAAATCTTGCACTCGTACTCCCGCACGGACTCCGCGCCTCCTGACAAGACCTGAGTTTGTATTTGGATCAACCACATCGGACGCTGGCATGCTTCGCAAACAGGCCCGGCGCCATCAACTGTCTCAACGGGCGGAATTGTCTTGTCGTCATGCAAAAAAGTTGAGGACATACGCTCTCTCCTGCTTTTTAACTGACGACTGACGACGCGGTTCCAGTCGGTCTCTGCCGCCAGGCCGATGGCACAGGTCTTGCAATTTGTCCCTGTGATCCCAAAATTTACTGCCGTCTTTATTCAGATGCCGAACTGAACACCGTGGACGAGCCCATGCCCGCGAGCGACCGCACTGTGCGTCAGACCGAACGTCTGCCCCGTCGTGATTTGCCCCGGGTGCAAATTACCGATGGTGATCAAGGAAAGCCGACAGGCTCGGTCTTCGAGACTTACGACGACGGCAACTTTTCGCTGTGCACAATGCGGGATGGAAACGGAACGCGACTTCAAGCACGAAGGTCGCTCAACCGGCCGGTAAACACGGGCTTCTATTTCTGTTTGGCGCCTTCGATTCCGCGACTGATCAGTTCGCGAATGGCATCTGACTTGGTCATCCCGAAGCGTTCGCAGAATTGCTGAAATCGCGCTCGCCAATCAGGGTGATTATGGCGAAAAAACTAACATAATCAACGCGTTATCGCGCCACGCGTCCATTTAAAAAATTCTGGCCGGCCCGCTTTCGCGGCCTCTTGAAAGAAGAAATGCGTTTCCTACATGGCTCGGCGCCAAATGCCCAAAAGGGTTTGGTGCGGGCGTCGGCGGATGTCCGACGCGCTGCTCGTACCCATGTTGCTCAACGGAGGATGTGGCTATGAGGACTTTCGACTTCAGTCCCTTTACGCGGTCAACGATCGGCTTCGAAACATGTTCGATCGGTTGAACAATCTGCCAGCTACCCGAAAACGGTAACGGCTATCCGCCCTACGATATCGTGCGGACCGGTGACGACACCTTCCGCATTTCGCTCGCGGTCGCGGGATTTTCGCCCAACGAGATCAACATCACCGCGCAACAGAATCTGCTGACGTGAGCGGGCAGAAGCCGCAAAATGCGGCCAGAAGGAGTACCTTTACAAAGGCATTTCGTCTGGTGCCTTTGAGCGACGCTTCGATCTCGCCGATCACGTCGAGGTGGAAGGCGCGTCGTTCGCGAACGGCCTGCTCCAAATCGATCTTGTCCGGCGAATGCCGGAAGCGATGAAGCCGCGGCGTATCGAAATCAAGAACGGTTCACCGCCATCCAAAGGCAAGCAAGCCCAAATAGTAGCAGATGGCTTACGGACGGGGGCGGTTGGCCTCTGCGGTGGACCGCCCCTCGATCAATCGAGGAGCAAGACATGAAGGACCAAAACAAGAGGACAAATTTCGATCTCGACGACTTGCTGCATCCTGCGCAGGCGTTTCTCCATCCTTCCGAAGTGGTGAACGATCCCGATCTCACGCTCAACGAAAAGCGAGCGATCCTCGCCTCGTGGGCGTCAGACGCCTGTGCGGTCGAGGCATCGCCGTCGCTGCGACAGACGCCGGCCGGGAATATGGTCAGTTTCGACGACGTGATGGAAGCGCTGCGCGAGCTCGATAAGGAAGCCCAGGACAGTCAGCCGCGTCATTGGAGGCGGGTGATTCGCCGGGACAAGATGTTCGGCCGCGGTCGAGGTGGCCGCCGGCGGGCTCTCCGCTGCAGTAATGGAGGCAGGCCATGCTCCTGCTGATAGCGTCAGTGGTGTCGATGGGCTTGTGCCTCGCCGCACTCGCAGTCCAGGAAATGGAAGGGTAGGGGGGAGCCCATGCGTCGAGCCGGATGTTGTCGTTGCGCGCGAAAACAATATTCTTCGCGTCGATTTTAGACGCGAGCCAGACCCGCCGGCACCCAAATTTCCGGGTGCCGGCGCGATGCACGAAATTCACCTAGACGAAAGGGAAGAAGCGGCGCTAACGCGCCGCGCTGCTTGAGCAGATCGATCGCCATGAAATCGAAATCGAAAAGGGGAAATAGTCTTTCTCGGTTGACGACGCTCCGACAACTCGTCGGCCGAGATGCGACCAAATACTCGGCCGGGGGACGGGAAAAACGTGCGCTGAGACCGGTGCCGTCGCTTCCCAAGCTGAAGTGTCTCGAACTTACTAACAACCAAGACAAACCGCGATCGAACTGATCCAGTCCCCAGCAGCTGGGCCCACTTTGCAAGCGGAATTGATTAAGGCCTGCCTCATGGAGTTAAGGTGACCTTGCGTCCAATCGCAGTTTCGCGCACGAGCGCCGGCGATCCGATTGGCTCTGTAAGCCTTCAATTCCCTGCTTTGTTAAAATAATTCCCTGTTATGGATTCGAAATTCCCTGCTCCTCTACGTAGGGAATTCCAACTTAAGTCTCTGAAGATGCCCGCGATATACGCCGGTCATCATCTTAAACGGCCGCTTTCTGGCGAAATTCCCTGTTAAATTCCCTGATAGCAGGGAATTTGGGCCGGAGACCGGTTCGATCCACACTGCGTCGCCAGCCAGCTTTTATAAGGGTTTTTGCATTTCGGCGGTCTGGGCGAAAATTCCGTGTACCCGCAATGTACCCACTCTGGGAGCGAGCGCGTTAGGGGAAAGTGCATGAAGAGTTTCACGCTTGGTGCAGCTTTGGGCTGGTGCTTGATCGTTTGCGCCAATGCTCAGCCACCTGCCGACGTTGCTACCGATCAGGAGCTTTTTGCTGCTTACTGTGTTGGTGTGTACACGGAAACACCGGACGACGTTGCTTTTCTTAGCGACATGGATTCGATATCAGGGAGCGGTGCGGCACAGGAAACAAGAGAATACTGGAGGCAAAAAAGGTCTCGGTTTCTCGGATACCTAACGGCGCGAGGACTTCTGTCAGGATCGCGTAGCATCAGCGCAACGACGGGCATCCAGTTGGCTACAGAACGAGGACGGGCTGACAAGCCGCGCTGCTCTGCGAAGATCGATGCATGCGTCAAAAAATATTCGAAACCTCCCTACGTAATTGGATAGCAGATGCCCTTCCCGTTGCTGCGGGGAGGACCGAAAAGAGAAGCGAGTTGGCCGCCGGCCAGTTCGCTCTGCGTGGTGTGTCTAAAATGAACAAGATTGGCTGATAGGCCATCCGCTGCGATCGTGCCGGTGCGCACAACCAGGCCGTAGCGCCAAGGCCATCTCTGAACTAACATGGAGCTGCTTTCGTCCCGGGGCGGTCACCACGCGAGCATTGCATGCTCCATTTCGCCAAAACCAACCGGTCGAAGATTCCTCAAGCGCGGGCGCCGCGCCGCTCGGTGGCGCATTCCTCGGCGCGGCCAATGAGCCGATCTGCCGACCGGAGCAAATCGTCGTGCGCCTGCGGCGGCGGATGCCCGCGGTGCCGGGGTGATGCTCAAGCACAATCGACGCTGACGATCAGCCAGCCGGGCGATCCTCACGAGCGGGAAGCTGATCGTGTCGCGGGCGAGGTTATGCGGATGCGGCAGCCGGCGTCGCCGATCAAGACCGGATCGGGGCCGGCGCTTCGGCGTGATGCGAGCGAGCGAGGTTCGGCCGATGTCGCGTCGCCGATCGTCAACGAGGTGTTAAGCGGGCCCACAAGGCCGCTGGATACGGCCACTCGGGCATTCATGGAACCGCGTTTCGGCTACGATTTCAGTCAGGTCAAGGTCCACGCGGATGCACGAGCTGCGGAGTCAGCGCGCTCGGTCGGCGCGTTGGCCTACACGGTCGACCGGCATGTTGTCTTTGGCAGCGGGCAATATGCGCCGGCCTCGCCGGATGGACGTCATCTGTTGGCGCATGAATTGGCGCATGTGGTGCAACAGGGATCGACGGGATCGCAACTGATGCGGACGATTTCCTACGCCGCCGATTGCGCCGGTGGGGCCGGAGACGTGGGCGGCAACGTATCGCGCGCTCAAGCCTCCGCCGTGCGTTGGGCCGAAACGGCCTCGCAGGCATTGGCCAGGCCGGATGACGTTGCGAGCCTTCTCCGGCGGCATTTCGATGTTGCCGCGGATGATCGCGCAAGCGTGGCGAGGATTCGGCAGACGTTTGATACCGTAGCGAGTCTTCTCCGCTCGGATGCATTCACCTATCACTGCCGCCCTTCGTCCGATCCGGGCTGTCAATCTGCCGAGGGCGATCAACGCGACGCGTACGCTATCCACGGCGTTCATGACATCTATTTCTGCGATCCATTCCCGCATCAGAATTTCTTCGGACACAAGGCGCTGGTCGATGCCGTGTTTCACGAAGCGATGCATGCCCACAGTGCCGAGTTCAATCACGACTTCTATCAGTTCTATCGCGGGTATCCAGGCGACCGCGCACTGACCAACGCCGCCAGCTATGCCGGATTCGCGCGCGATGTGGCATACGGATTTGAAGGGCTCAACCTGGAGCTCAGTGCCGGTGGGCTTATGGGTGCAGATCCGCAATTTTATCTGGCCGCGGGGATTTCCACCGATTTCGGCGGGCCGGCGTTCGATCTGTTCAATTTGAAGGCAGGGATCCGCGTGGCTTACACACCCCGGGCCCAAGAGCAGCCTACGCGCGCGCTCGCCGTGGGAGATATCGGTTTTCGCATCAATCCCATCGGCCGGCGGGTTTACGTCGACGTGACGACCGGGGCTTTTTACGGCATCAATATTAGCGACACTAAATTCATGTTGGGCATCGCCAATCGCGTCTCGGCCGGCTATCGAGGCGAAAGAGTGGATCTCGGCCTAGACGTTTCGCATTTTCACGACTACGTCGGGGACCAGAACCTTCTGATCATCGGTGTTCGGGGCGCAGTCAGATTCCATTGAGGAATTCGAAGAAGGCGTCGCGCCACGACGGCCCCCGTCATGGCCCCGCTGTCGGTGTGCACACGAACCTGACGCAGGTCGCGACCGAAACGCGGTTCGAAGAAATCGCGCGCCGATTGCGAAAGGGGCGCACCGCAGTGCCCCACCGCATGGACCGCGGCGCCGACGTCAAGGCTCGCCGGCGCGTCCGGGCCAAGCGCACTCCATATCTGGGTCGGTGGTTTGATCTCGTCGTCGCAAGTGGCGCATTGTCTTTCGATGGCTGCGTGCGCGGACCTGGCCGGCTCGGGGGGCATCCGCATCACGCGATCCGCGATCTCGTCTGCCTCACGCTCGAAGCGATCGCCAGGTGAGCTGACCGCGGGTTTGTGCTGGATCGTTGGGGTTGCGACGGCCGAATTTTCCCTGGTGTTCGGCACCGGGGCTCGCATGCCGTCCTCGTCCTCACCAGTTGAAAGTGAGTGACCCGCCGAGCGTTGCGGTGTGCTGAAGCTCCGCATTGGAGCGAAGCGGATCGTAAGCATAGCCGGCGCCGACTGTCGCTTCGATCATTCGCCAGCGATATCCGAACGCGACACCGGCGACGGCTCCGAGATCCACCTTCCCGGTCTGCAGCGACAGCGCGGGACCGCCGAACAAGGACATCTGAAGCCCGCCGCCTTCACCGGGGCGCCGGGGCTTCCCGATACGAACGCCGAAGAGCAGGGACGTCAGCGCTGATGCCGGTACCGGGGTGCCGGTTTCCTTGTTCTCGGCCTCGCCGATGAGGGTCAATCCCAGATTGAGGCTGGGCTGGAACATTCGAATCCGGGGATGCTGGTACTCGCGGCCCAATGTCGCCTGGAAATACCAGGTGCGATCGGCATGCGGCGACAACGCATAACCGCCGCCGACACTGAAAGTCTTGAGCGGAGTCGATGGCTGGTCCTGGCTGCCGATTGCAGCGGCGAAGAGCGCGTACGAATCCGCATTCTGCACTGCCTGCGACGGACTTATGTCCAGGAACCGCATCTCGTCTTCGTAGACATCCGGATTGGTCTGAGGTGTTCCCGTCGACATTCCTTCCAGATGTGCGGCTTCGTGCACGGCTATGACTGCGCGTTGGCGAGGTTTCTCCCCAAAGTGCTTATTGGTGAAGCAGATGTCTTGCGCGAGGTGGCCGCAGAACCCCGCGCCGCCCGCGCAGGTATACGCGAGGGCACTGTACCCCGGATGGCAACCGAAATTTCCCGTTGACAGGCTGGTCGCAATGCAACCGAGTCGTGTACTGATGGTGCTCACCGTCGCTGCATCGTGGCCGCCGAAGTACCAATCCATCGACCTTGTTGTGAATCCGGACAAGGGGGCGGCCGCAAGTGCCGTGACGGACGCATTGACGTAGCTCAAGCCTCTGGCGATGTCGGCGGTCGCAGTTGCCGTCTGACCGGGCGAGCAGCGCGCGAGCGTGCAGGGCTCGGCGCCCGGTCCGTTCGAGCATGCTCGACGAAACGCAGGAGCAGCCGGAGCTGCTGGGCCTCCCGGAGCCGCCTGTCGCGCCACCATGGGGGCTGCCGTCGCCGGCGCGGCGGAATGGCCGGTTTGATGCCTGCCGGATTGCTGCACCACATGCGTCAGTTCATGGGCGATCAGGCGTTTGCCCTCGGCGGTGCCGGGCGCAAGCTGGCCGGCGTCGAATACGATGTGATGCCCCGCCGTGTAGGCGAGGGCGTTGAGGTCCCTCGCCGATTGCGCCGCCGCCGGGCCGGAATGCAGCCGCACCTGCGAAAAATCACGATCGAAGCGCAATTCCATAAACGATCGGGTTTCGTTATCGAGCGGCCGCCCGCCACCGCTCGTGCCATGCGCTACCGCTGGTGACACGTCACCCGACTCCGAGCTTGCCCGGGCGAACCGTTGCACGATGCGATCCACCGTGCCCGCGTCATGAGGCGTTGCGTGATGGCCGGCTTTGCAACGCGGGCAAGTGCCGCCGCAGGCACACGGCGTATGGTGCGGCGCGGCCGTCGTGCGCATGATCTGACTGGCGACGTGCTCGGCCTCCTGCTCATAGACATCGCCGGAGGTGTTGACCGCCAGCTTGGCCTGCACACCTTTCGCATCCCCCCGCATGACCGAGTGCCGCGCTGATGCGGATCGCGTATCCGCGCCTCGCGGCATCATGGCGCGTGTGGGCGCAGACGACCGGTTCTGCCGTTTTGCCAGAAGGTGCACGGTTTAATCCCTTCGGTCGAAGCGCCGCCGTCGAAGCATGGCGACGGTTCGCGACTTCAGCCCATGAACTTTTTTGCCATTTGCAGTAGCTTCGCGGCCAAGGTGCGATTGCCGACGATCTCGGCGAGCTTGGCCCGATCGGTCTTCAGCAGGCCTTCGACATCTGCGATGCCTGCTTCGTCGAGCATCTCCCGTGTCGCGTCGTCGATATCGAGCCCATCGAGCGTCGTCTTGGCGCGACGGCCTGCCTTGTCGTGGCCGCGTTGCCGGACGCGCCGGCGAAGGTGGCGAGGGACGCGTCGGCGGTGGCGGCGATGGAGGCGCCGATGGAGACGACGACGGTGGTGTCGGCGGCGGCGGTGGTGATGGCGGCGGCGGTGGCGCTGAAGGCGGCGACGACGATGGTCGCTCGGCGTAGATCACCGTGCCGTCAACTGCGACCGATCTCGGCACGACGCGGCACCGGCACCACCAACGTGAACTGAAGGTCGGCGCCCGGCGCGATCGCGATCGCGGTCTTGTCGCGAGTAGATTTCCTTTCCATCAGAGTCGAGTGACGCTGCTGGAACAGCTTGCCTTCTTTGGCGAGCGCGGCGGTCTGGGTCTCGTCGTAAGGTCGGCGGCGTAAGAAGCCCGACGCGTCGGTGATGCCGAGCGTCTCGACCCGCGTGCCGTTGGCGCGCAGGAGTTCGACGGCGTAGCCCTGCCGGCCCTGGCCCTTCTCGTTGACGAGGCGGCCGCTGATCGGCGCGGTGGATGCGTCGGCCGCCGGCGGAACGATGGTCACGGCTTCGGCATGCGCAGCCATCAGCGGCGCGGCCTGCACGCCGGCGTTAGCCTGCGCGGTCATCGCCATCGCCTTCGGATGCTCGGCGCCGAGCTTGGCGGACAGCCGCAGCGCCTCGATCTGGTAGACCTTGGTCGCGGCGACCTGCGTGTCGCTGACGGTTGCGATCGACCTCGCCGCGTATTGCTGGGGCAGCATCGCGAGCTCGCCGGACTGTGAACGCGTCCTCCGGCAGCGTGCCGCCGAGCTCGCCGGCATTGGCGGCGAAGCACCTCGACGAGGAACTGCTCCAGCCCCTGCCGGGCTCGCCGAACTGCTCGCAGCAGAACGCGGCGTCGAGCACCTGGTTCGGGGTGTCGACGGTCGGCAGCACGTTGCGGCGACCGCCGGCGGCAGCGCGACGATGCAGTGGTCGGCCTGGTTGAGCGTGGTCATGTTCATCCGCATGCGCGATGTCAGCAGCGAGATCGTGCGCGTCGCGTCCTCGCGGAAGCGCGACGCGGTCGCGCGCACCGTGTCGGCGACGAGCACCGCGTTGCAGAAGAACGGATCGCCGCGGTAGACCGACGCCGTGTTCGCCGCAGTAGCCGAGGTCGTCGAGCACGAGCGATCAGCTGCGAGGTCAGCGAGCGGTTGACGTTGCCCAGCCGCACGTAGTTGTCGTCGAACATCGTCTCGCCGCCCGGCAGCGACGGCTTCGGCCAGGCGCCGGCGAAGCTGTCGCGCGGTGGCCGAGATAGCGCGCCGAACAGCGGCGCCGATCAGCCGGTGGATGCCGCCGAGGTTGAAGATCAGCACGCCGCCGACGAGCGTGTCGAGGAACCGGAAGCGGCCGGTGAACTCGCTGTTGAGATGATTGTTCGCGCACCGACACCGGGCCGAACGCAAAGACGGTCAGCGCGCGGCCGGCCGGCTGATCGACGCGGTTGTCGTGCACGCGCAGCGCGGGCTTGCGGCCGCTCGACGCCGACGAAGCTGCGTGGTCAGCGCGCCGGCGAAGCGGACGTAGATGCCGCCGCGCAGGCCGGCGTGACGGTTGCGCTCGAAGTCGGTCGTGATCGCGCCGTTGGCGGCGAGCACGTTGTCGGTGATCTCGAGGTCGTTGCCGTAGCCGACGAACACGCCGCACACCGGATCGGATGGCGCTCGCGCCGTTCTCGTAGATGTGATTGCCGGAGATCACCGCCGACTCGACGACCGCCAGCGAGATGCCGCCGCGGCCGATGAACTGCGCCTTCGCCGCGCATCGCCTCGGTGAACGGATTGCGCAGGTTGTGGTGGATGCGATTGTCCGAGAATCACGAGGTCGCGCACCGGGTCGGTCGCGCGCAGCAGCGGCGTCAGCGCGAGGTTGAGGATCGCCGCGTCGATGTAGGCGAGCAGCGCGCCCTTCGGGTCGTTGGCCGGAATATTCGTCGTGGCGCCGGCTGACCGACGCGCCGCTGCGCAGCGCGAAGCCGATGCCCGACAGCCCCATCATCGAGATGTCGTTCTCCTCGATCGTGATCTCGTGCAGGAAGCCGCGGGCTCTGCGACCGCGGCCGCGCGCGGCCGACCGTGATCGCGTTGACGAGCACGCCCTGGTCGCGCGCCTCGGTGACGCGCACGATGCGGTACTGCGGCGCGACATCGAGCGTGTAGGCGCCCCGGGCGCGTCTTGATGCTGACCATGCCCTGCGCGTCGCTGCGGTCGGTCGCGGTCGTCGGCGCCTTCGAGATAGACGTCGACGTCGGGCAGCGGCTGGCCCTGCTCGTCCTGCACCAGCGCGAGGAACTGCCCGTTCGCGGTGACGTTGACGGCCGCCGGCGCTGCCGCGGTCGCCGGCCGGCGGCTCGCGCGCAGTCAGGCCGTGCGAGCGGGTCGTGCGCGGCTGTCAGACTCGACCGGATCGAGGTCGCCGCCGAGCGTGATGCCGTTGCCGGCGCCGCCGACGATCCGGTTCTCGAGGATGCGCACGCGCTCGGAGCCGGCGCGCACGTGGATGCCGCCGATCGCGCGATACGGCTGCTTGGGAACCAGCAGCGCAAGCTGAAGCGTCCAGACCTCGATCGCGTAGGGCAGCACGCAGCGCCGGAAACGGGTACAGCATCTCGGGCCGGGCGCAGGGATCGGCCGGATCGCGGGTCGGGTCGTCGTCGGGCTCGTCCGGCTGTCCGGGCGTGCGTCGACGAACGGGAGCATCACCAGCGTGTTGCGCTCGATCAGCATGTCGTCGGCGGCGACCGAGATCGTGGCGCGGCCCGTCGACCGTGTCGAGCAGGTGCAGCCGGTTGTCCGCGATCGTCAGCTCGGCGGCATTGGTCGCGCGGATCGCGTTGGTGCGCGCGATCATGCGCGTGTCGTGGATGCGCACGTCGCGGCAGCTGCCTTCCTGCCGGCCCTCGATGCGCACCGCCGATGCCGTCGTAGGTGAGCAGATCGAGGTCGCGGATCTCGATGCCGATGCAGTCGACGAAGCTGGAGGATCGGCTGCGTGCGCGTCTCGGTGCGCGGCAGCACGCAGCGAGCGCCGCTCGCAGCCGTGGATCGTGACGTTGCGCCGGCCGTCGAGCGTCAGGTTGGCGCGATGCAGCCCGGGCAGCAGGCACAGCTCGCCGCCGGCGGCGGGCAGGTGCGCCGCGGCTTCCTCGAGCGAGTTGAAGTCGCCGAAGCTCGACACGCCGTCGCCGACCAGGAACGTGCAGCAGATCTTCTGGTTGGTGAGCGGCCGGAAGCGCTTGCGGCAGTCCTCGATCGTGCCGCTGATCGTGGTGTTGCTGCCGGCCGGTCCAGTTGATCTCGGCCAGCGGCACGCGGTGGTAGACGATGCCGGTCGGCGGCGCGTCGTCGATCAGCACCTGCGGGTTGGCGATCTCGCCGGCGCGCACCGGGAAGGTCCAGTAGTCGCCGGGCCGGTAAGTTGCCGGCCGCCGGCGCGTCGAAGACGAGGCGGATGCCGTCGCGCAGTTCGACCGGAGTCACGGCGTTGGTGAACGCCGCGATCTCGGCGATGCCGTTCCACAGGCGGAAGAACACCGAGTCGGTGGTCGAGGGCAGCGTGCCGAACGCCGCCGGCGCGGCGAGCTCCAGGTCGTGGTCGGTGTTGAGCGTCGCCATCGCGCCGTAGACGACGTTCCAGGCGCCGTCGAGCTCGTCGTACTGCAGCGCCTCGAGATAGAACTCGGTGAGGCCCGAGTTCACGATCGCGGCGCGGCCGGCGTCGATGATACACGCGTCGGCGGCGTCGACGGTGGCGTCGAAGCGGCCGCGCCCGACGAGGCCGCCGTTCCACTGCGACCACTTGAAGCGCGCCGGCGCCGTTCGTGTCGGCGATCTCGATGCGGTAGAGGTTGTGCTCGAAGCCGGTGTAGCCGCCGCCGCCGACCACCGGGCAGTCGCCGCGCGATCGCGACCGCCGGAGCGAGCGAGACGCTGAGCTGGCCCTTGGCCGACGGATCGTCCGCGAGCTTGCCGAGGATCGTGGTGCAGTCCTCGCCGTCGCCAGCCGCAGCAGCCGGAACCGGAAGTTGACGAAGGCGCGCTCGGCCGTGTCGGGACCGCCGAGCGCCGGCTCGATCAGGCGGTCGGGATACTGAAAGCCGTGCAGCGCCTCTTCCGAGACTTCGAGGATCACCGCATCGCGCACGCCGTCGTCGATGCTGCGCCGGCGTCGGCACCGGCGTGGAGATCGGCGGACCGAAATAGGTCGCGAGCCGCTCCACGGCGCGCGGTCGGATCGCGCGGCGTCGCCGGCAAGCCGCGTGAGAATGCCGTCGGCCCAGGCGCGCCCGGCCGCACGCATGACGTGCACGTCGCTGCCGGTGACGAAGGCCGCGTCGATCCTGAAGCCGTCCGGGTCCGCCGCCGGCACCGCCGCGACGCCGGCGCCGATGATGTCGCGGCCGGCCTGGCCGTCCCAGCCGAGCGTCGAGCAGCTCGCCCTCGGTGAGGTCGGCGTCGCGCGTCACGCGGCCCTGCTGGTGCAGCACGCCATTGACGTTGCGCAGCACGCCGTCGGCCGCGGCGCGTCACGCCGCGCTCGTTCTCGTGCGGATCGAAGTCAGAACGGAGAAATCGCCTTGCATGGCTCGTTCCCCTCTTTACGTCACCGGCACGACGAGCGGTCGCACGCCGACCGGCATGAATTCGCGCAGCCGCACCTGCAGGTTGGTCCACTTGTGCGCTTCGCGCAGGAAGCCGAAGGCACCCATCGCGTCGTCGTCGGGACCGAGCGTGCGGACGCGCGCGGTCCGTCGCGCTCGCGAGCTGCGCGTAGCCCGGATCGTTGAACCACTCGGACGTGAATGCGAGCCGCGCGTCGGGCGCACGCACGCAGAAATGATTCGGCGGCAGCCGGTCGGCGTCGCCGGAGAACCAGCTCCACTTGATGCAGCCGTGCTGGTTGTCGAGCACTTCGAAGCGCTGCATGAAGATGCCGCCGCTTGCCGCCGACCGCGGACACGCGCACCGGGCCGAAGCAGGTCACGCCCGTGGAAGTCGAGCGGCGCGCCCCAGTCGGTCGCCGGATTGGTCGCGGCGGCGATCGCGAACGATGCCGGTCGGCGGATCGCCGACGCCGAGACCGGCGTCGACGATGCTGTCCTCGATGTCGAGCCGGTAGCGATCGTCGATCGCCAGCGCGCCGGTGATCGGATCGCTGGATCGACGATGTCCGGCGTCGGCACGAACGCGTCGCGGTCGGCCGGATCGCGCAAAGCCGTAGCCGTTTTGCGAGGCGCATGCCCGGCGCTAGCGCTGCGCGCGTGCCGTCGCGCAGCGCGTGGCCGCCCGGATCGAGCGTGCAGCCGATCACCTCGAGCCGCGCGACCGCCGCCCGCGCGATCAGCGCTTCGCCGGCCGGGAAGGCCGCGGGATCGCGCGCGAGGTAGAGCCCTTCGAGCCGCACCACCGGCGTCGGCCGTCGTCGCGTCGCCGGGACGACCGGCCGGAACGCCAGCGGCTGCGCCAGCAGCACGATCGGGCGGTGGCCGTCGGCCGCCCGTATCGTCAGCGATTGCGCGAGCCGCAGCGACGTGCCGCCATCGACGGCGCGTTCCGGGCAGCGCCGCGAGGTCGATGCGATGCACGAGGCTGTCGCGGATCTCGATGACGACCGGCTCCGTGGCGCGGCGAGGTTGTCGAGCTGCGATTGCAGCGAGATGCCGCCCGGCAAGCGCCGTCACCGTGCGCAGGTCGACGGGCCGGTCGTTGGCGGGCACGCCGCGCGTGACCGGATGCGCGCCGACCGGACCGGCGGCGCCGTAGGTGAAGCTCACGAAGATGCGCGGCTACGAAGCCGGCGCCTTGCGCGGCGACGAGCGCGTCGCGCTGCGCGGCGTTGCCGACGCCGAACAGCACGCGGCCGATGTCCGGATCGATCACGATCTCGCCGTCGCGCAGCGGCCGGCGCAGGCCGGTCTCCCAGGCGCAGAGGTTGTCGCCGCGGTAGCGCCAGGTGGTGCCGGCGAAGAGCGGCCTGCTTCGACTGCGGCAGGAAAAATTGCAGACCGACATCGGCGAGATCGAAGCCGCTCGGCGGCGTCGACGCATCGTCGAAGAAGTCGAGATGCACATAGGCTTCCGGATGGCCCGCTTCGGTGCCGCTGGTGATCCGCGCGTCGAGCATCGGGCCCGGC
>CAWJGY010000013.1:0-582133 GCA_963842645.1 uncultured Alphaproteobacteria bacterium
CACGCTGGATCAGGTCAAGACATGCAGCTACGCTCGTCTGCAGGTAATCGGGAGGAATGGATGCGATTGACGTATGGGCTGCTGGTGGCGATATGGTAGCCCTATCCGGCGCGGCTCACGCCCAATCGTCGCAGAAGCCGCTTCAGATCATCGTGCCGTTCGCGCCGGGCGGCTCGGCCGACGGCATCGCGCCGGATCCTTGCCGCCGAACTCGGCGCCAAGCTCGGACGCCAGGTCTACGTCGAGAACAAGCCGGGCGCCGGCGGCTCGCTCGGCCTGACCATTTTGGCGAAAGTCGCCGCCCGATGGCGACACCATCGCGATCGCCGCGACCGGCGCGCTGGTGATCAATCCGCATGTGCCGGGTTCGACCGGCTTCGATCCGGTCAAGGAGCTCACCCCGGTCGCCAAGCTGATCGAGATCCCGCTGGTTCATCGTGGCCAACCCCAAGACCGGGCCGAAGACGGTCAAGGAGCATGATCGAACAATCGAAGGCCAAGCCCGACGGCTTGAGCTTCGGCAGCACCGGCGTGAATTCGAGCCAGCATCTCGCGGTGGAGATGTTCAAGAAGATGACCGGCGCCAACCTCGTCCACATTCCCTATCGCGGCAGCGGCCCCGCGGCGCTGGCCGCGGTCGCCGGCGAAGTGCCGCTGACGTCGACCGATCTCACCGCCGCCCACGAGAACGTCAAAGCCGGCAATCTCACCGCGCTCGGCGTCACGAGCGCTCAACCGCTCGAAGCTCGCGCCCGGAAATTCCGACGCATCGCCGAAGGCGGCGTGCCGGGCTTACGACGGCCCGCCGAGCTTCATCGGCGTGGTCGCGCCACTCGGAACGCCGCCGGCGGTGATCCGGCAGTTGTCGAGCGAGATCGGCCGCGATCGTCGCAAGACCCGACGTGCAGGCCAAGATCGCGGCTCTCTCGGTCGAGCCGGGCTACACCGACGAAGCCGAGTTCGGCGCCTATCTCGCCAGCGAGTCGGCGCAAGATGGAAGGACATCATCAGATCGCTGCCGCGCTCGTAAGGGGGCGCCCAGTTAACCGCATGACCTACCGCGCGCCGGTCGCCGATATCGCCTTCACGCTGAAGCACGGCGCAGGGCTTGCGCCGCGACGCTGGCGCAAGGCGGCGAACTCGCCGCCGACGACGTCGACGCCGTGCTGGAGGAGGCCGGCCGGTTCGCGACCGACGTGCTCGCGCCGCTCAACGCCGTCGGCGACAAGTTCGGCACGCCGTTCAAGGATGGCGCGGTCACCATGCCGCCCGGCTGGAAGGAGGCCTATCGCGCCTGGGCCGCCGCCGGCTGGAACGCGGTGTCGCTGCCCGCGCAATGGGGCGGCCAGGCGCTGCCGCACGCGCTCAATGCCGCCTGCATCGAGATGTGGAATTCGGCCTCGATGGCGTTCGGCATCGGCCCGGTGCTGACCATGGGCGCGGCCGACGCGCTGGCGAACTACGGCACCGACGAACTCAAGCAGACCTATCTGCGCCAAGCTCGTCTCCGGCGAATGGATGGGCACGATGCAGCTCACCGAGCCGCAGGCCGGCTCCGACGTCGGCGCGCTGCGCACCAAGGCCGAGCGCGCGAGCGACGGCAGCTATCGCATCACCGGGCAGAAGATCTTCATCACCTACGGCGAGCACGACCTCACCGACAACATCATCCACTTCGTGCTGGCGCGGCTGCCCGACGCGCCGCCCGGCAACACGCGGCATCTCGCTGTTCCTGGTGCCGAAGTTCCTGGTCAACGCGGACGGCACGCTCGGCGCACGCAACGACGTGCGCGCGCATTCGATCGAGCACAAGCTCGGCATTCACGCCTCGCCGACCTGCACGATGGTGTACGGCGATAACGGCGGCGCCGTCGGCTACCTGGTCGGCGAGGAGAACCGCGGCCTCGCCTGCATGTTCACGATGATGAACCTCGCCCGCCTCGCGGTCGGCCTGCAGGGCGTCGGCATCGCCGAGCGCGCGACCCAGCAGGCGCTGCAATATGCGCGCGAGCGCAAGCAGGGCCGCGCGCTCGGCGCGACGCATCCGGATCGAGCGCGATCATCGAGCACCCCGACGTCAAGCGCATGCTGATGACCATGCGGGCGCTGACCCGCGCCGCGCGCGCCATCTGCTACGCCACCGCCGGCGCGATCGACGCGCAGCCACGGCAAGGGCGACGCCGCGAAGGCCGCGGACGAGCGCGCCGCGCTGCTCACGCCGATCGCCAAGGCGTTCTCGACCGACATCGGCATCGAGGTCGCTTCGCTCGGCGTCCAGGTGCATGGCGGCATGGGCTTCATCGAGGAGACCGGCGCGGCGCAGCATCTTCGCGACGCGCGGATCGCCGCGATCTACGAAGGCACCAACGGCATCCAGGCGATCGATCTCGTCGACGCGCAAGCTGCCGCTCTCCGGCGGCGCAGTGGTGCGCACCTATCTCGACGAGCTGCGCGCCACCGTGAAGGCGGTGCAGGCCACCAACGATCCGGCGTTCGGCGCGACCGGCGCGCGGCTTGCCGAAGCGGTCGACAGCCTCGACCGCGCGACCGAATGGCTGCTGAGCCAAGTCGAGAAGGAGCCGCAGGCGGCGCTCGCCGGCGCCACACCTTATCTGCGCCTGTTCGGCAATGCCGCCGGCGGCTGCATGCTGGCGGACGAGGCGCTGGCGGCGCTGCGCGTCGCCAACGGCGAGCCGGCATCGCGCGTCGCCATCGCGCGCTTCTTCGCCGAGAACATCGCGGTGCAGGCGTCCGGGCCTGGAGCGCACCGTCATCGAAGGCGCCGACAGCGTCAACGCCGCCGACGCCGCGCTGATCGGCATGAGCGACCACGTCACGTCGCCGACGCCGGCCGCGATCCGCACCGTGCGGATGAACCGGCCGGACAAGAAGAACGCGCTGACCGCGGCGATGTACGACGCGATGACGGCCGCGCTGGACGAGCGCCAACGGCAACAGCGACATTCGCTGCGTGGTCATCGCCGGCGTGCCCGGCGCATTCTCCGCCGGCAACGACCTGCAGGAGTTCTCGCAGGCCGCCACGTCCGGCGAAGGCCTGGCGATCGCCGGTGGTCGCGCTTTCTCCACGCGCTGGCGCGGTCGCGACCGGCCGCTGGTCGCTGCGGTGCAAGGCCTCGCGGTCGGCGTCGGCACCACCATGCTGTTGCATTGCGACCATGTGGTCGCCGGCACCGACGCGCGCTTCTCGACGCCGTTCGTCAGCCTCGGCCTCGTGCCCGAGGCGGCTTCGAGCCTGCTGGCCCCTCGCCTGATGGGCCATCGCGCGCGCGTTCGAGCTTCTGGTGATGGGCCGGCCGCTCGACGCCGCGGCGGCGCAGGCCTGCGGGCTGGTCAACACGGTCGTGCGCGCCGGGCGACGTCGATGCCGAGGCGCATGAAGGCCGCGCGCGAGATCGCCGCGCTGCCCGCCGAGGCGCGTCGCGGCGTCGCGCGCGCCTGATGCGCGGCGTCGCCCGACGACATCGTCGCGCGGATCGACGAGGAGGCCCGTGCTGTTCAAGGAGCGCCTGCAATCGGCGGAGGCGCAACCAGCCTTCGATGCATTCTTCAATCGCAAGCGCTGAGCGAGCACGCGTCATGTCGCTCAAGGGCAAGACGCTGTTCATCACCGGCGCCTCGCGCGGCATCGGGCTCGCGATCGCGCTGCGCGCCGCGCGCGACGGCGCCAACATCGCGATCGCCGCCAAGACCGAGACGCCGCATCCCAAGCTCGAAGGCACGATCTACACGGCCGCCGAGGAGATCGAGAAGGCCGGCGGCAAGGCGCTGCCCGCTCGTCGTCGATGTGCGCGACGAGGACGCGGTGAAGGCCGGCATCGACAAGACCGCGCAGACATTCGGCGGCATCGACATCGTCGTCAACAACGCCAGCGCCGTCTCGCGCACGCCGGTCGCCGAGACCGACATGAAGCGTTACGACCTGATGCAGCAGCATCAACACGCGCGGCACCTTCATGGTGTCGAAATACGCCATCCCGCATCTGGAGAAGGCGTCGAACCCGCACATCCTGATGAAGTCGCCGCCGCTCGACATGCATGAAGGAGAAGTGGTTCGCCGGCACGACCGGCTATTCGATCGCCAAATTCGGCATGAGCCTCGTGGTGCTGGGGCTCGCGGGCGAGCTTCGCGGCAAGGGCATCGCCGTCAACGCGCTGTGGCCGCGCATCACCATCGCGACCGCGGCGATCAAGAACCTGCTCGGCGGCGAGCGGGCTGATGCGCATGTCGCGCACGCCGGAGATCATGGCCGACGCGGCCTACGCGATCTTCCAGAAACCGGCGAAAAGCTTCACCGGCCATTTCCTGATCGACGACACGTTCCTCGCCGGCGAAGGCGTCACCGATTTCGAGAAATACCGCGCCGATGCCGGGCGAGCCGCTGGCCGGCACGTTCTTCGTGCCCGAGGGCGAGCCGCATGCCGCCGCCGGGTGTGATCATCAGCGGAAAAAGGTGGGAGTGAATGCGGCCTCGCAAAGCTCGGCCAAACTCTACCAAAACTTTCAGCCAGCCGGTGGATTTTGACAATTTTAGGTGCGACAATCCCCTGGTTCTCGCCCGCTGGATGATGTCTGGCATTTGAGGTGCGAACGAACATTAGACGAGAAACTTTACCTCGCACTCACCAGCGCCATTTGAGCGGACGCTATCGAATTGACCTGCAAGCATCAGCGCAGAGGTGAGTCATGAAAAGAACCCCATTCCCGACGGTGACGAACATTGCGGTTTCGCTGACTGTCTCGATTGTTGTCTTGGGCAGCGCGGCCCTTGCGGCGCAGGACAGATCCACTCTGAAAGTGCCGAACGGGCCGGCATTTTCTGAGTTCAAAGGATACGAAAACTGGCAGTATGTCGCAGTCAGTCAGACCGAAATGGGAATCAAAATCATCGCGGCAAATCCGGCGATGATGAACGCCTATCGGAACGGTATCCCCGGCAATGGCAAGAATTTTCCCGAGGGCTCCAAGATCGTGAAGATCGAGTGGACCTCAAAAAAGAACACTGAGTCCCCCTATTTCGTGATGGTGCCTGACACGTTGAAGTCGGTTTCATTCAT
This sequence comes from uncultured Alphaproteobacteria bacterium, assembly GCA_963842645.1. Classification (GTDB taxonomy): domain Bacteria; phylum Pseudomonadota; class Alphaproteobacteria; order Rhizobiales; family Xanthobacteraceae; genus Z2-YC6860. Next base: position 5,077 of record CAWJGY010000013.1, read on the forward strand.
GGAGAAGAATTCCAAGAGATTTAAAGACTCGGGCGGATGGGGCTGGGCTCAGTTTCAAAATGATGCAGCATCCGACACCTTGACACCATTTGGGATCGACGCCGCATGCGGCTACGCATGCCATTCGGAGGCGGTGAAAGCAAAAGACTACATTTTCACGGCGTATCCCCGGAGGTGAACAGCTATCGGCGTCTAAGCGCTTTGCGCCACCGCCGGCGAACCGGGCGAGCCGCTGGCCGAACGTTCTTCGTGCCGGAGGGCGAGCCGATGCCGCGTCCGGCGTCGTCGTCTCGGGCAAACGGTGGGAGTGACCGGCCGTCAATCCAGCGGCGTGAATCCGGATGCCTTCACGATCGGCCCCCAGCGATCGAAATCGGCCTTGACCTGGCGGACAAAGTCCGCGGGCGCGAGGCCGCCAGCGTCCACCGCTTGAGCGGCAAGGCCAACCTGCATTTCCTTCGCTTGCAGTCCCGTCCGCAAGACACCGCTGAGCGTCTCGACGGTCGCGGCAGGCGTCCGTGCCGGAACAAAAATACCGAACCATTCGATGAACGTCAGCGCCGGGTATCCCGCTTCTGCAATGGTCGGCACGTCCGGGAGCAACGGGCTGCGCTGTGGGCCCGTTGTCGCCAGCGCCCGAAGCGTCCCGGCCTTGACGTGCGGAACGAAGGGGCCGAGCGGCGAGATGCAGGAGGCGATTTGGCTGCCGAGCAGACTTTGGATGGAGGGAGCCGTCCCCTGAAACGGAACGTGGAGATATTCAAAGTTCGCAGCGCGGGAGAGCTGGACGCCGAGGAAATGCAGCGGCGAACCCGCGCCGGGCGATCCATAGGAAGCCTGACTGGGGTTGCTTTTGCACCAGGCAACAAAATCGGCAATCGTCTTCACGGAGCCTGGGACCATCGGGCCGACCACAAACGTCATGGGCGTGGTGCAAATGGTCGTGACCGGAGCAAAATCCTGCTCCGGATTGTAACTGAGCGACTTGTAGACGTGCGGGTAGAGGCACATCGCCACGGCCGGCGTCAGCACCATCACCGACCCGTCCGCCGGGCTGTTCTTCAGCACGTCCATCACGACGCGACCGCCCGCACCAGCGCGGTTCTCGACGATCGTCGAAGAGGCATAGGCCTTCATCTGCTCGGCAGCGAGCCTCGCGAGAACATCGCTGGAGCCGCCCGGGGGAAAGCCAACCAGGATGCGCGCCGTCGAATGCACCGGCTGCGATCGCGTTGGCGAGAGACCCAGGAGGTATGCAGCGATACCGCCTGCACCGCCATGCAAGAAACGCCGGCGATTGGGTCTGGTCACGCGATGAATGTCAGTCATGGCTACCCCCGCTGTGATGAATTCCCGCCGCGTGATGCCGCCCTCAAAAAGCGGCACGGCAGCGTCCTGGCTGAGGATAACACACTGCAACGGGCGGGGATTGCTCAAGTATGGTTGGGCAACTGCCCGCCCCACGCGACGTTGCGCCGGCCGCAAGCAGCCTTCGCCGGCGAAGGTCGCAGTGGTAACGTTCGGGAACCGACGGGCTGCAATCGCTTAGGGACGATGGGCGGCTCAGTCGAACCCGAGGGGCACAGCGATGAATCGTGAAAGATCCTGGACGTCCATGCCGCGGCTTGCAGCCAGCATGCTGATGATCGGCGCGTGGCTCAGCGCGCCGGCATCGGCGGCGGAAGAGTTGCGCATCGGCTTCATCGCGCCGAAGACCGGCATTTTCGCGCAGCTCGGCATCGACATGCAGAACGGATTCCAGATGTATCTGGACGAGCACAAGGGCGAGCTTGGCGGCGCCAAGGTGAATTTGATCGTCGAGGACGACCAGGGCCGGCCGGACACCGGCGTCACCAAGGCCAACAAGCTCATCCTGTCGGACAAGGTGCACATGCTGGTCGGTGGCGTGCTGGCGACAACGGGCTATGCGCTTGCCCCGGTCGCAACCCGCGCCAAGATGCTCTACATCGGCTCGATCGCCACCGCCGACGATCTGGGCCAGCGCGACTTCGAGAAATATCCCTACATGGTGCGCCCGACCTTCGTGCCATCGCAGCCGGCGCATCCGCTTGGTCAATGGGCGTGCGACCAGGGCTACAAGCGGATCACTCTCATCGCCGCCGACTATGCGTTCGGCCACGAGACAGCGGGTGGTTTCCAGAAGACGTTCGAGGACTGCGGCGGCAAGATCGTGCAGAAAATCTGGCCGCCGATCGGAACCAAGGACTTCGGCCCCTTCATCCCGACGATCAAGGACGACGTCGATGCCATCTTCGCCTTGATGGTGGGACCGATGTCGCTGCAATTCCCCAAGCAATTGCGCGCGGCCGGCTTCAAGAAACCGGTCCTCGGCGGCGGCACCAACTATGACGAATTCATCCTGCCCTCGATGGGCGACGAGGTGATCGGCGACGTATCGTCGTTCATGTACAGCGCGGCGCTGGACACGCCGAAGAACAGAGAGTTCGTGACGAAGTACCGCGCGGCCTACGGCAAGGTGGCGTCGTACTACTCGGAAGCCAACTACACGACCGCGCAATGGATCGACGAGACGATGAAGAAGCACGGCGGCAACTATCCGGGACCGCTCGAGTTCATCAAGACCATGCAAGGCATCAAGCTTGACGCCATCCGCGGACCGGTCTCGCTCGACGATCGGCTCACCGCCGTCAACAACATCTATATCAAGAAGGTCGAGAAGAAGAAGATGTTCGGCTACGACAAGGAAGAGCTCTGGAACACGGTGATCAAGACCTATCCAAACGTCAGCCAGTTCTGGACCTACGACAAGGCAGCCTTCCTCCAGCAGCCGCTCTATTCGCGCGACTTCCCGCCATGCAAGTTCTGCGAATAGAGGCCGCTGAACGCATCAGGCGCTGATTGCTGGCGGCGTTCGCTGTGGGTCACGGCTCTAGGACGTGCAGCGGACACCTTTTCTCGGCGCGCCGGAGGGCTTAAGTCACTGGAGCGCGCACAATTCGGACAGCACATGACCACGCTCCTCATCACGCATCCCGCCTCGCTGAACCACCTGAACGGCACCGGCCACCCCGAGCGGCCCGACCGCATCCGCGCGATCGAGAGCGTGCTCGAGCAGGAGAAATTCCAGCCCCTCGCCCGCGAGCAGGCGCCGCTGGCCGCGCTCGAAACCGCCGCGCTCTGCCACCCGATGGACTACATCGTGGAAATCCAGAACGCCGTGCCCAAGGAGGGCCTGGTGCAGCTCGACGCCGACACCTCGATGTCGCCCGGCAGTTTCGAGGCGGCGCTGCGCTCGATCGGCGGCGCGACGCGGGCGGTCGACGAGGTCGTCGGCAGAAAGGCCGCCAACGCCTTCGTCGCGCAGCGGCCGCCCGGCCATCACGCCGAGACGGTGCGGCCGATGGGGTTCTGCATCTTCAACCAGGCCGCGATCGCTGCGCGCTACGCCCAGAAGAAGCACGGCCTGGATCGCGTCGCCGTGGTCGACTTCGACGTGCATCACGGCAACGGCACGCAGGAGATTTTCTGGCGCGATGCCACGCTGATGTATTGCTCGACGCACCAGATGCCGCTCTATCCCGGCACCGGCGCGGTCAACGAACGCGGCGAGCACGACAACATCGTCAACGCCCCGCTCCGCGCCGGCGACGGCGGCGAGCAATTCAAGGCGGCGATGGAGACGCGCATCCTGCCGCGGCTGTCATCGTTCGGCGCCGAACTGATCATCATTTCGGCGGGCTTCGACGCGCACAAGCGCGACCCGCTGGCCAACCTGCAATTCGTCGAGGAAGACTTCGGCTGGGCCACCCGCAAGATCATGGATGTCGCCGACAAGACCGCCCAGGGCCGGGTGGTGTCGGTGCTGGAGGGCGGCTACGATCTCGAAGGACTGTCGAAATCGGTGGACGCCCACGTCATCGCGTTGATGCGCGGTTGAGATTAGGATAGCCCGGTTCCGCTCATTCGACCGCAACCAGGCTCACAGGTTCGCCAATGGCCGACACCGGCAACGCCGACATCAAGACCCTGACGTTCGAGCGCGCGATCGAGGAACTCGAAACCATCGTGAAACGGCTCGAGGAGGGCAAGGTGCCGCTCGAGGAGTTGGTGGCGATCTACGAGCGCGGCGAGGCGCTGAAGCGCCGCTGCGAGGAACTGTTGCGCCAGGCCGAGGCCCGGGTCGAAAAGATCACGCTGGATGCCTCCGGCAAACCCGCAGGCACCGGGCCGCTGGACGTGAACTAGCCGCATTGGCGCACAAATCGGGGCCCGGACGATCCCGAAAGCCCGGTCCCCGGCAAAGGATCGGTTGAATCACAAGGGGTTCCAATCTACTCTAAGGCCCCTTATGTGAGGGGCCTTCGCGGGCGTTAGCCGGTCGCGAAAGTTCCGTCATGTCAATAATTTGTACGGAGAATTAGGTGTCCATACCGTCGAAGACGCCCCTCCTCGATCAAATCCACACACCGGACGACCTGAGGCGGCTCGAAGAGAGCCAGCTCCGTCAGGTCGCCGACGAATTGCGCACCGAGACGATCGACGCGGTCGCGGTGACCGGCGGCCACCTCGGCGCCGGCCTCGGCGTGGTCGAGCTGACGGTGGCGCTGCATTACCTGTTCGACACCCCGCGCGACCGGCTGGTCTGGGACGTCGGCCATCAGGCCTATCCGCACAAGATCCTCACCGGGCGCCGCGACCGCATCCGCACGCTGCGGATGGGCAATGGCCTGTCCGGCTTCCGCAGCGTTCGACGCCGACCGTCTTGATCGGCCGCGCCCGGGTGGCCTTGCCGGGTGGTGCATTCCTCCAGGCGACGGCGGCGGGAGAACAGGAACTGGCGCGGCTGGTGGAAAGCCACGTCGGCAACGCTAAGATCGTCGCCGATCTGTTCTGCGGCGTCGGGCCGTTCGCGCTTCGCCTGGCCGAGCGGGCCCGGATCAGCGCCTTCGATGCCGACGCGAATGCCATCGCGGCGCTCAAGCAGGCGGCGAACATGATCACGGGCCTCAAACCGATCGAAGCCGAAACGCGCGACCTGTTCCGCCGTCCGCTCGTCGCGCAGGAACTCAAACGGTTCAGCGCCCTCGTGTTCGATCCACCGCGGCAGGGCGCCGAGGCGCAGGCTCGCGAGCTATCCAAGAGCACCGTCCCCATCGTCTTCGCCGTGTCGTGCAATCCGGCCACATTCTCGCGCGATGTCCGCATCCTGGTCGATGGCGGGTATCGGCTGCGATCGGTGACGCCGGTCGATCAGTTCCGGCACTCCGCCCACGTCGAGATTGTGGGATTGCTCGCGCGATAATCAAATCGGCTCGGCCAGCGCCATCATCGACGCGCGTTGCAACTCCGCCTGCTGCTCCGCCGGCGCGCGTCCCATCTCCAATTCGCCCAGCCGCACAGAGTTTTCCACCACCATGCGGCACCGCTCATAGCGCCGGGCTACGAACCGCTGCAACGCATCATCGAGCCTCGCGCCGGACGCAAAACACTCGCCCAACACAAGCGCATCCTCCAGCGCCAGTCCCGCGCCCGAGGCCAGATGCGGGGTCGTCGCATGTGCGGCGTCGCCGATCAGGATCGCCCGCCCGTGATGCCACGGCGGCGGCAGCAGTAACTTCTCGAGCGGCCGATAGTTGATCCGGGCGGACGCATTGAGGCTGTTGCGGACCGCGCCGAGTTCGCCACCAAAGCCGCGCAACTGTTCGGCAAGCAGCATGGGCCACCATTCCTCGGGCATGCGCGGATTGTCCAGCACGTCCTGTAGCAGGAACAGGTACATCTCATCCTGCGAAACCGGCGTGATGCCGGCCTTCACTGGACCGCCGACATAAACATGCCCACAGTTGATTGCGGCCGGTCGTGGCACCACCGCGCGCCAACAGCCCTGACCGGTGAAGGCGGGCTCCGGTGCATCGGGAAAGATTATCTCACGCAGCCGCGAATGAATGCCGTCGGCCCCGACAATCAGTTCGTAGGTGCCGGCCGTTCCGTCGGTGAATCTGACCGACACGCCGTTGTCCATCACCTCGACAGAGGCAACGCTGACGCCAAGCAGCACCTCGGCACCCGACGCGCGCGTCGCTGCGGCAAGAATCCGGTGCAACACCGGCCGCAGAATCCCACCGCCGTTCGGAATGCGCGGGCCCATCGGCCGGCCGCTCACCCGCGACGCCATGATGACCTTGCCGGCCATATCGCAAATGCGCGTCGCGTCGTAGCAATAGCCCTCGCTCACCACCGCTTCGAGCAGCCCCAACCGATCGAGCGCGCGCAAGGTCGGCCCGGTAATGGTGATGCCGGCGCCATAGACGCGCCAATCCTTGTCGATCTCGGCGATTTCAGCCGCGACACCGGCGCGTTGCAGGACAATCGCGAGCGCCATGCCGGCGATGCCGCCGCCGACGATCAGGACACGTTCGGCATTCCTCATCGCAAGGGGATCAGCGCCGAACGCGCCGGCGGAATCAGTTTCCCCATCTCTCCTGCCACAGGCGTTCGCCGATGGTGCAGGACACGCGGGGCGCGGCAGCCGCCACCGGCACGACCCGCCGTTCCGGCGTGCGGCCTGCGATCTCCAGCACCAGCTTGGTGCGGATCGCCTCCCTGAACTGAGGGCGCTCCCTGATCGGGATGACGAAAGCGCCCGGCCCGCCAATCACGCAGTCCTCGTAATAGATGTCAAGCTGCTCGATATCGAGCGTGCTGGCGTTCGGCCGCTTCAGCAGAATCGGCAGGCCGTTGATCGTGATGCCTTTGGCCAGCACCTCGTCGCGTATGACCGTGACCATCGGGCCATTGTTGTTCACGCCGTCGCCGGACACGTCGATCACCCGGCGTACGGCACGGTAGCCGCTGCCTTCGAACAGCGGCGCAGCAAACTGCAGCGCCCCCGAGATCGAAGTGCGCGAGGCCCGCGAGTAGCGCGCGCTCCCGATGTCGGCGGCGAAACCATCGGCCAACTCCGGGCCGTCGATCAGCCGCCACGGCACGATGATCTGCTGATGGTGGATGCCCGCCCACTCGAAATAGGTGAGCGCAATCCGGCCGTGCATGCCTTGCTTCAACGCCAGCAGGAATTCGCGCGAGGTCAGCGCCGCCATGTAGCCTTCGCGCTGCAGCGCCTGTTCCTCGGGGTCCATCGAGTAGGAGACGTCGACCGCCAGCACCACCTCGGCGTCCACGGTGATCGCGCCGGACTGAGCTCGTTGCGCCAGCGTCTGCGGCTTGTTGGGTGCGGCGAAGCCAAGCCCCGCAAGCGCGGCAATGGCGACAGCTCCGGCAATGGCAACGACCGCGATACGCCCCCGCATGCGAGTCTCCTGCGCCGATGACAGGCCGATGGTGGCACGCGGACGAGACGAGGAAAAGGCGGCTTTAGGCGTCGGTGGTTTCGGTGTCGGTGATTTCGATGCCGAAGCCGGCCAGCCCCACATAGGTCAGCTTGGCCGAGGTCAGCAGGCGAATCGACGAAATGCCGAGGTCCTTCAGAATTTGAGCGCCGAGCCCGACCTCGCGCCATTGCTTGGTGCGGGCTGCTTCCGAGTTCTGGTCGTCGGAGGGGATCGTCTGGGTCGGCACCCCGGCCGCACCATCGCGCAGGATCACGATGACGCCGCGGCCCTCCTCCTTGAGCCGTTGCAGCGCGGCGTGCACCGGATTGGCGCCGCCGAACACGTCGCGGATGATGTCGGCGCGGTGCAGCCGTGCCAGCACGTTCTTGCCGTCGCCGATCTTGCCGTGGACGACCGCCATGTGATGAACCGCATCGAACGGCGTTACATAAGCATAGCCGGTCAGATTGCCGATCTCGCTCTTGACCTGGAATTCGCCGACCCGCTTGACCAGCTTCTCGCGCGCCTGCCGGTACGCAATTAGATCGGCGATCGAAATCTGCGTGAGCTTGTGACGTTGCGCGAAGGCCGCGACGCCCGCCCCGCGCATTACCGTGCCATCGTCGTTCATCAGTTCGGAGAGCACGCCGACCGGCGGCAATCCGGCGAGGCGGCAGAGATCAATGCAGGCTTCGGTATGGCCGGAGCGCATCAGCACGCCGCCATCCTTGGCGACCAGCGGAAAAACGTGGCCGGGCCGCACGAAGTCGGCGGCGCCGCTGTTGCCGTTGGCGAGCGCCCGCACCGTGTTGCTGCGCTCCTCGGCCGAGATGCCGGTGGTAAGGCCGTGGCGGACGTCGACGGTGATTGTGAAGGCCGTCCCGAGCGGCGCGTCGTTGGCGGTCACCATCGGGTCGAGACGCAGCCGCCGCGCCTCATCGCCGGACAGCGGAGCGCAGACGATGCCCGAAGTGTTGCGGATGATGAAGGCCATTTTCTCGGGTGTGCACAGCGACGCCGCGACGAACAGATCGCCTTCGTTCTCACGATCGTCGTCGTCGGTGACGACGATGATCTCGCCGCGGGCAAAGGCAGCGACTGCCGCTTCGACACGTTCATGGGATTCGAGCACTGATACTCCTTGAAGCATTCACTTCTTTGATGGCCAGGCAGGCGTCTCGCCGACTTGTGCGCGCTGACGCAGATAATGATCGGCAATGACGCAGGCCACCATGGCCTCGCCGATGGGTACAGCCCGGATACCGACGCATGGGTCGTGGCGGCCCTTGGTCGACACTTCGGTCTCGTTGCCGTGGCGGTCGACGGTCTTGCGCGGGGTCAGGATCGACGAGGTCGGCTTCACCGCAAAGCGGACCACGATCGGCTGGCCGGTCGAGATGCCGCCCAATACGCCGCCAGCATTGTTCGACAGAAATCGCGGCTTGCCGTCGTTGCCCATGCGCATCTCGTCGGCGTTGTCCTCGCCCGAGAGCGCGGCAGCGGCGAAGCCCGCGCCGATCTCCACGCCTTTCACCGCATTGATGCCCATCAGTGCGCCGGCAAGATCGCCGTCGAGTTTGCCGTAAACGGGCGCGCCAAGACCTGCCGGCACGCCTTCGGCAATCACCTCGATGATGGCGCCCACCGACGAACCCTTCTTGCGTACGCCGTCGAGAAAGTCCGCAAAACCTGCCGCCGCCTTGACGTCAGGACAGAAGAACGGATTGCGATCGACCTCCGCCCAATCCCAGGCGGCGCGATCAATCGTCTGCGGTCCGATTTGGATCAGCGCCGCACGCACATTCAGTCCAGGCACAATCTTGCGGGCGATGGCGCCGGCGGCCACCCGCATCGCTGTCTCGCGCGCGGACGCGCGGCCGCCGCCGCGATAATCGTGGAAGCCGTATTTGGCGTCGTAGGTATAGCTGGCGTGCCCTGGCCGATACACGTCCTTGATGGCTGAATAGTCCTTCGAGCGCTGATCGACATTGTCGATCAAGAGCCCGAGCGGCGTGCCGGTGGTGACCTGCTGTCCGGTCGCCTCATCGGTGAAGACGCCCGAGAGGATCCTGACCGTATCGGGTTCCTGGCGCTGGGTGGTGAAGCGCGACTGGCCCGGCCGCCGCTTGTCGAGATACGGCTGGATATCGGACTCGCTGAGCGGAATTCGCGGTGGACAACCATCGACCACGCAGCCGATCGCCGGCCCGTGGCTTTCGCCGAAGGTCGTGACCCGGAACAGATGGCCGAAGGTATTGAATGACATGGGAGTTTCCGCTTGAGGCCGTGTCGTAGCCCGCGCTTGTTTGTCGGTCAAAGCCGCGACTCGGCATGAACGTACATTCAGATATCTGAACAGTGGTTAATCGGAACCTGAATGCCCGTTAAGCTACGGAAATATCAGGGTTTTTTCCATTTTTCATTTGCGTAGGCAAGAGCACTGTGCCATGGTTCATTCACGGTACGGAGGCGAGCCCAAGGACCAAATCCGCGACGCTCAACAGACCACCTGCCGAAAACAACGCTCACGCAAAGGATCACGATCATGGCCATGAAGAAGAAGTCCAAGAAGAAGAAGGCGGCGAAGAAGTAGTTCTTCGCATTTCCTTCGATATTCGCGAGACACCCTTGTGGTGTGTCGCCGGAGCGGCTGGACGAAAGTCCGGCCGTTCTGCTTTTTGGAGTGGCGAAACCGCTACTCGTGCCGGCTCATGCTGTCGCCGTCGAACACGTAAATGCAGCCCTGCCCGATATTGTCCACCGACGCGGCCTCGGGCTGCGCGAGATTGAGATGCGCGATCAGCGCGCGGCACACGCCGCCATGCGCCGACACCACGCTGTCGCGGGCAACGCTGTCGTACCAGGCCCGCACCCGGACCTGGAGCTGCGCGTAGCTCTCGCCGCCCGGCAGCACGAAGCCCCATTTGTCGCGCTCGCGCTCGGCCAGAGCCAGCGCCTCGCGCGCCTGCAATTCGGCAAAGGTGAAACCCTCCCAGCGTCCGAATGACATTTCCATCAGCCGCGCGTCGGTGCGATAGGCTTGCGGATCGAGCCCCAATGCGGCTCGCATCAACTCCATGGTTTCGCGGGCGCGGCCGAGCGGGCTCGACACATAATCGTATTCGCCCACTGCACGACCATCGCGCTCGAGCAATGCGCGCAGCAGTTCGCCGCAACGCGACGCCTGCACGCGGCCGAGCGGATTGAGCGGGATATCGTGCTGGCCTTGCAGACGCCGTTCCCGGTTCCAATCGGTTTCCCCGTGTCGGGCGAAATAGAGGATGGGCCGCGGCATGCTGGATTGGAGCGGCGGCGCGCCGCCCTACTCCTTGGGAACCGTGATGTCGATGTCCGGCGCGTCGGGATGCTTCATGCCGACGATGTTGTAGCCGGCGTCGACGTGAAGGATTTCGGCGGTGACACCGCGCGACATGTCAGACAACAGATACACCGCCGCGTCACCCACCTCATCGGTGGTAACGGTGCGCCGCAGCGGCGAATTGTGCTCGGTCCATCCGAGAATATAGCGGAAATCTCCGATGCCAGCGGCCGCCAGCGTCTTGACCGGCCCTGACGAGATGGCGTTGACGCGGATCTTCTTGATGCCGAGGTCCGCGGCGAGATAGCGAACCGACATCTCCAGTGCGGCCTTGGCGACGCCCATGACGTTGTAATGGGGAATCCATTTTTCGCCGCCATAGTATGTGAGCGTCAGCAGCGAACCGCCATCCGGCATCAGTTTCTCGGCGCGCTGGGCGACCGCCGCGAACGAATAGCAGGAGACCAGCATGGTGCGGCTGAAATTATCCGCCGTGGTGTCGACGTAGCGGCCATCGAGTTCCTTCTTGTCGGAGAAGGCGATGGCATGCACCACAAAGTCGAGCGTACCCCAAGCCTTCTGCGCGGCCGCGAATACGGCGTCGATGGTCGGTGGATCGGACACATCGCAATGGCCGAACACACGCGCGCCAATCTCCCGCGCTAGCGGCTCGACCCGTTTCTTGAGTGCATCGCCCTGGTAGGTGAAGCCGACGTCGGCGCCCTGGGTGCGGCAGGCCCTGGCGATGCCCCAGGCCAGCGACCGGTTGTTGGCGACCCCCAAGATCAAACCGCGCTTGCCGCGCATGAGACCCGAGGCTTCCGCCATAATCCTCCCCAACCCCGCCAGGCTCCGGCGACGGGCCTCGTATGGCATAGCGCCTGTAGGCCTTCAAGCACGGCCCCAAATGCTGCTCGGAGAGCGTTAATGCACGGCCGCCAATTGCCGCATCAATCATTTTCAAGGGGCGGAATATGTGACAAATAACCGGTGTTGTTGAAGGCAAGGTCTCAGGACCAGTGGGCGAAGCGCCGCGACGATCGCGGGCGGTTTGAGGAGATCGGGTGAGCTCGTTTCACCACGATATCGAGGCGGCGATTCCGGCGTTACGGCGTTACGGGCGCGCCCTGACGCGCGATGCCGAAACCGCCGACGACCTCGTGCAGGACACGCTAGTGCGGGCGCTGCGCTCCGAGCATCTGTTTCATGGTGGCGACGTGCGAAGCTGGCTGTATACGATCCTAACCAATCTCAACCGCAATCGTCTGCGCTCGCTCGCTCGCCGGCCCATGCTGACGCCGATCGAGGACAACGACGCGCCGTCGGCTGGGCCCGAAGCCGGCGGGCGCGATATCGAGCGCGCGCTGGCGCTGCTCGTCGATGAGCAGCGCACCGCGCTCCTGCTGGTGGTGCTCGAAGGCCTGACCTACCGCGAGGTCGCCGAGGTGCAGGGCGTGCCGATCGGCACCGTAATGTCGCGTCTGGCGCGTGCTCGCGTTCAGATCAAAACCTATCTCGATGGCGAGCGCCCCGCGCTTCGCCGCATCAAGTAACACGAAGGGTCAATTCATGATCGATCGCAACACATCCGTCACCGAAGACGAATTGCACGTCTATGTCGACGGCGAGCTGCCAGCGGACCGCCGACAGGCCGTCGAGACATGGCTGGCCAACCATCCCGACGATGCCGCCCGGGTCGCTGCCTGGCGCGCTCAGGCGGAATCCATCCGCGCGCGGTACGGCGCGACGATTCACGAGTCGGTCCCAGATCGCCTGATACTCAGCCGAATCATGCGCAGCCGGCGCTCCTGGGGAACCGTGGCCGCGGCGGCGGCACTCGTAGCCTTCGTCATCGGCGGCGTTGCCGGCTGGATGGCGCGCGGCGCGTCCGCAGCGGCGCCAAGCGCGGTCGCGCTTTTCACCACCGACGCGATCGAAGCGCACAAGCTCTATATCGGCGAGGTCCGTCACCCGATCGAGGTGAAGGCGGAGGAAGACCATCTGCTGCCGTGGCTGTCGCGGCGGGTCGGCACTACGCTCCGCGCACCGGACCTCGGCGCGTTCGGACTCAAACTTCTGGGCGGACGCCTGCTGCCCGGCGTCAGCGGGCCAGCGGCGCTGTTCATGTATGAAGGCCCAAGCGGCGAACGGTTCACGATCTACTGCTCGCGGCTCGACGCCTCGCGCACTGCATTCCGTTACGACGGAAGCGACAATTTCGGAGCGGTGCACTGGATCGAAGGGCGCTATGGCTGGGTGGTCAGCGGTCCCAAGGACAAGGACAAGCTGAAGGCTGTCGCCAGCGCCGCCTATGACCAGCTCGAAAAGCGCACCCCCCCGCCGTCGCAGGGCGCGGCTGGTCAGCTCATGTCGCGGCGCGGATCGTAAGCCTTGCCGTCGCGCCACTTCTTCATCAGCTCCTCGAGATCAGCATCGCCGCTCTCGGGGAGGACAATCCGAATCGTCGCGTAAAGATCGCCCGCGCCATCCTTGCCCGGCAGGCCTTTGCCTTTGACGCGGAGCGTGCGGCCGGAGCTGGTTCCGGGCGGAATGGCGAGTTCCACCGCTCCATCGAGCGTCGGTACGCGAACCTTGCCGCCGAGCACCGCTTCATAGAGCGTGACCGGCAGTTCCAGCCGCAGGTTCGCACCATCGCGCTTGAACAGCGGATGCTCTGCAATTGAAACGGTGATCAGCGCATCGCCCGCGGCGCCGCCCGGGCCGGCAGGAAGCCCCTGCCCCTTCAGCCGGATGGTCTGGCCGTCAGCAAGTCCGGCTGGAATTTTGGCGTCGATCTCCTTGCCGGTCGGCAGATGCACGCGCCGGGAGGTGCCGGTCAAAACTTCCAGCAGCGTGACCGTGACGGTGCCGGTGACGTCGCGGCCCGCAGCACCGCCGAAGTCCTCCGGCTCGAACTGCGACCGGCGACCGCCGCCGGGCGCGCCACCGAACATTTCCTTCAGAATGTCGTCGATGCCGCCACTGCCACGGAAGCCGCCGGTGCGGCCGCCGCCGCCGCCACGCTGGAATCCATCCGACCCCCAGGTGAAGCTCTCAAAACCGCTGTCCTGACCCGCTCCGCCCCACGGGCCGCGCGCACGGCCGCCGCCGGCGCCGCCGCCAAAGCCCTGGAAGCGCGGCTTGCCTTCAGCATCGATCTCGCCACGGTCGAAGGCCTTGCGCTTGTCGTCGTCGCCGAGGATTTCGTAGGCCGCGTTCAATTCGGAAAATCTGGTCGCCGCCGTCTTGTCCGACTTGTTGGCGTCGGGATGCAGCTTCTTGGCGAGCCGCCGGAAAGCGCTCTTGATCGCCGCAGGGGTGGCATTCTTCTGCACCCCCAGGATCTCGTAGGGGTCGCGCATCCTGGCAAACTCCAAAGAATTTCGTGTGGTCCCGCGAATCCGGAACCGGCCCAGCCTTCAGTCCGATCTATATGTGGTGCCGATTAGGCCCGGCTGCAACGAGCTTGATAAGCGGCGGCCTTAAGACCGCGACCAGGGGCGCAGGCTTTTGACCTCCCAGGCCGCGCCCTGCTTGGGGCGGCAGGCTTCGCCTTGCAGCCAGGTTTCCGGCCCCTGCCGCCGCACGTAGCTCGCCAGGAAATCCCGGCAGGTGGCGCCGTCCTTGGTGTAGGCGCTGGCAATCGGCGTGACGGTGCCGCGTGCGCCGCTGCTCGGGTTTTCCCAGGGTGCACTGATCTGTTTGCTGCCGCGCGTCAGCACGTCGACGATGGCCATGCGCGCAAAGACGAGGTCGGTTTCCGAAGACAGCGCCGCGGCCGAAGCTGACGCGGGAATGGCCGCGGGCGTCGCCACCGATCCGGTCACATCCTCGCTCGCATAGGCCCTGGCCTCGTCCTTGTTCGATTTGCTGAACATGGAACCGAGCGAGCCCGACACCGCGCAACCGCCAACGGACAACGCAAGCGCCAGCACCGCGGCCGGCCGTAGGCTTGCCACGGCGGTTCCACTATAAGGAGAGAGCAAAAATGCACGGCGACCCAGCGGGTCAGCCATACGGGTACTCCACGAGATGTCCGACGCGGACTCGATTGAACAGCAGAGTGGGTTAACGGTTGGTGATTTCACCGCCGCCGACGAGCCCTTGCGGCTTTTTGGGCAGTGGCTGGAGGACGCGACCCGCAGCGAACCGAGCGATCCCAACGCCATGGCACTTGCCACCGTCGATTCCGATGGACTGCCCGACCTGCGGATGGTGCTGATGAAGGGCTTCGACGAGCGCGGCATCGTCTTCTACACCAACATGGACAGCCAAAAAGGGCGGGAACTGGACCGCAGCCCCAAGGCAGCGCTGCTGTTCCATTGGAAGTCCAAGAGCCGCCAGGTGCGCCTGCGCGGCCCGGTCGAGCGGGTCTCGGATGTCGAGGCCGACGCCTATCACGCCACCCGGTCGCGCCTGTCGCAGATCGGCGCCTGGGCCAGCAAGCAATCGTCGCCGCTGGAAAGCCGGCTCGCATTCGAGAAAGCAATTGCACTTTACACCGCCAAATTCGCGATCGGCAGCGTGCCGCGGCCGCCGAACTGGTCGGGTTTTAGAATCATTCCATCGAGCATCGAGTTCTGGGAGGATCGGCCGTTCCGGCTGCACGACCGTGTCGAGTTTCGCCGCGAGCGCCCGGGCGCGCCGTGGAGCAAGACGCGGCTTTATCCGTGAGCATGATCCCGAAAAGCGGCGACCGGTTTTGCTCAAGCAAAATATGCTAGGTTGTCGGCATGGCGACCGCACCGCAAGCAAACTATCCGCGCCGCACGCTGCTGCTCACCGGAGCCAGCCGCGGCATCGGACATGCCACGGTGAAGCGTTTCTCGGCCGCTGGCTGGCGTGTCATCACCTGCTCGCGGCATCCCTTTCCCGAGAATTGCCCGTGGGAGATGGGACCCGAGGATCACATCCAGGTTGACCTCGCCGACCCGGCCAACACCCAGCACGCCGTCGAGGAAATCAAGCGGCGGCTGACCGATGGCGAGCTGCATGCACTGGTCAACAACGCCGCGATCTCGCCCAAGGCAGAGGGCGGCAAACGGCTGTCCTCGATCGACACCACGCAGGACGTCTGGCGGCACGTGCTGCAGGTGAATTTCCTGGCGCCCATCATGCTGGCGCGCGGACTGCTGAACGAACTCAAGGCCGCCAAGGGCTCGGTGGTCAACGTCACCTCGATTGCGGGATCGCGCGTGCATCCTTTCGCAGGCGCGGCCTATTCCACCTCGAAGGCGGCGCTCGCGGCGCTGACCCGCGAGATGGCCGCCGACTTCGGGCCGCTCGGCATCCGGGTCAATGCCATCGCGCCGGGCGAGATCGACACCGCGATGCTGTCGCCGGGCACCGAATCCATCATCCCGCACATTCCGCTGCACCGGCTCGGCACCACCGACGAGGTGGCCAAGATCATCTACGTGCTGTGCACCGACACCGCGTCGTATGTGAACGGCGCCGAGATCCACATCAACGGCGGCCAGCACGTTTAGACCATCTCCATTAGCCAACGCTCCGCCGCCCCGGTTGTTTGAAAGGCGCGGGGTGCACCTTAATTCCATCCTCGGCCAAGCCGAGGGAGCGGAGCGCCGAGAGGCGCTTTCTTTCATTTCACGCCAAGTAGAGGCGTGCACGCACCTTGCAATCGGTGCACCGCCTCCCGGCGCTCCACTGCGGCATTTGCAGACGGGTGCTCACGTGGGTCCCGCCCTCAACTCCGCCGCGTTTCCGGGAACCGGCATTGGCGCCGACCCGTCCAGCGAGCTGCTCGCAGAGTGCCCGTAGTGGCACCCGAGCGGGGTCCGAAACCGCCCGAGTGCGAGGTTACGAGCCTCGCCCGCAGGGGCCGCGCCTCGCTCCGCCAACCAAGCGTCCCTAGAAGACGCCCTCGATGAGCAAGGCGCTATTAGGAACATGATCTATAGGAATAAAGTCTAGAAAATTAATCGCCGCCCACTTCGGGTCCGCTCCCGCTGGGGTATTCGGGGTCCGCTGCCACTGGCATGTGGACAATTTCCGTCATTATAACAATAACTTATTGATCTTGCAGAGGGTGCCGCGGTTGCGCCATACTATAGTTAATGCGGCGCAGTAGACGGGGCTTCGGTCAGGCTGCCGAGGCGGTGAACGCACCATGCGTGGCGCATCAGTCCTAGCTTGTTTGGCGGCCGCCCTTTTCATTTGGCACGCAACCTACGATCCGGCGCCACCCGCCGGACCCGCAGAGATTCCAACCGCACCTGCGGAAGTGTCCGCACCCACACAGGCGTGGGAATCATCGGCGCCACCGCCATCGGCCGCGCGCGAACCCGCTGCGCAGGAATGGGGATCGAACCGCAACCGCATCTTCACCGGTGCATCTTTCGTCTACCCGAAGAACCATCCGGCGACGCCGCTGCCGGCGCTGGCGTTTGCCGCCATGACGACGACTGCCGCACCGATGATTTCTGCGATTGAGCCAGTGGGTGACGAGTTCGGCAGCTACGGCGAGTCCACCGAGGCGCCGTTCGATGTCAGCCCCGGCCGGCTGCAAGTGCTGTCGCGCGGCGGTCTGTGCAACGCCATCGTCTCAGTCGCACGGGCGAACGACCTGCCGATCGCTTTCTTTGCCAACCTGATCTGGCAGGAAAGCAGCTTCCAATCCAAGACCATCAGCCATGCCGGTGCGCTCGGCATCGCGCAATTCATTCCGGAAACGGCGATCGAGCACGGGCTGATGAATCCGTTCGAGCCGCTCCATGCTCTGTTCGCGGCCGGAAAGCTCCTGCGCAAGCTGAACGATCGGTTCGGCAATCTCGGACTCGCAGCCGCCGCCTACAACGCCGGGCCGCAGCGCGTCAGCGCCTGGCTGGCCGAGCGCAGAACGCTGCCGGGCGAAACCCGCGCCTATGTGGTCCGGATCACCGGCCACCAGGCCTATCAATGGCTGTCGAGCGAATTTGCCCGTGGCGTTGAAGCTACGCTGATGCCCGCGAAGGCGCCTTGCGCGGAGGTCGCGGAGGACGTCAAGGCGCAGGCCGGGATCGTTCGCGTGAGCCGGCTCATGTCCGAGCTCGCCGCCGCAACGGCGCCCGCGCCGCAAAAACAACTCCGCATTGCTTCACCACTGGCGAGCCGCGCCAAGCGCGATGAGAACAAGCCCGATGGGAAAGTGCGTGCGGTAAGCGATATCCCGCTGCCGCCACAGCAACCCGCAAACCAGCAACTGGCAAACCAGCAACAGCCCGACTTCTTTGCCATGCTTCGGGCGCAGCTTGGCGGGCTCCCCTGGCACCAGACGAGAGAACCGGCGACGAAGCCTGCCACGAGACGAATTGTTCAAACGCCACCGTCGATGCCGGACCGCATCGCCGCGAGATAGAACTCACAACGTCGCTTGCTTGTGTCCGCATTCCTTGCAGGAGAACGGCACGCGGAGCTGGCCTGTCGCCGCCGAGACGCGATTTTTCGCGCCGCACTTGCCGCAGGTGGCCTCGATCCGGGTGTCGCCCTGCTTGACGGTGATGGCCTTGCGCTCCATCGCCTCCTTGATCAGCCTGTCGGCTTCCTCGCGCATCGCCTGTTTCGACATTTCACGCCCTGTTTGATTTCGAGCCGGTTATAGCCACTTCTTCCACTTAAAGATCACGAACGGCAGGATCGCCGCGGCGATCATTAGCACGACTGCGAACGGATAGCCGTAGGTCCATTCCAGCTCGGGCATGCGCTTGAAGTTCATGCCGTAGATCGAGGCGATCAGGGTCGGCGGCATCAGCGCCACGGCAGCAATCGAGAATATCTTGATGATGTTGTTCTGCTCGATGGTGACCACGCCGAGCATAGCGTCGAGCAGAAAGGTGATCTTGTTGGTCAGGTAGGTGGCGTGGTCCGACAGCGACAGCACGTCGCGCTGCATCGCCTGCAATTGCAGCCGCACGTCCTTGGGCCAGCGCATGCCCTCGGCTTCGTTGGCGAGGAAGAGCAGCAGCCGCCCGATCGAAACCAGGCTCTCGCGCACCTTCGAGGTCAGGTCGCCCTTGCTGCCGATCGCCTTGAGAATATCCTTGTAGGACAATTGCTGATCGGCGCCATCAGGCTCGAAGATGTCGTGCGAGACGCGATCGACCTCGATGCCGATGCGCTCCAGCAGGTCGGCTTCGCGGTCGATCACCGCGTCGAGCAGGTCGAGCAGCACCGTTTCGCCGGTGACGTTGGACGGACAGTTCCGCGCCAGCTTGTTGCCGACGATCTGGAACGGACGCGGATCGTCGTAGCGCACGGTGACGAGGCGATGGCCGGACAGGATGAAGGTCACCGGCGTGGTCTTCGGCGTTGCGGTGTCGGAGTTGCACATCAGCGTCGCGGTCATGTATCGGGCATGATGCTCGACGTAGAGCCGGCTGGAGACTTCGATCTCCTGCATCTCCTCGCGCGTCGGCACCGCGATCCCGAGCAGCCGCTCGACCACCTTGTCCTCACCCGGCCCGGGATTGACCATATCGAGCCAGACAGCGTTCTCGGGGATGTCCTCGCCCGAGACGATGTCGCGGCGCTCGAGCGAATGGCCGTTGGGGACGTACACCGCAAGCATGACAGAGACCCGGATGCCTGCCCCGCATGGGGCTTTGGTCAGCGCCTTCGCCGTTGGCGCGACACTCTCTTGGCGCGATCGGGGCGATCCCGCAAACAAAAAATGCCGGCGAGCGCCGCGAGTCCGCTGTGTGACGAGGACAAGAAACGATCCCACAAACGTTCGTCGGCCGCGGTTGCCCGCGGCCGACGAACGTCAAATCAACAGGGATCGCCTTGCGCGGGCGGGCTCGCCGCCCGAACGGCTAGACCGCCGAACTCGACGAAGCGCTGGTCAATCCGGTGAGCGGAGGGCGCTGCGGCCGGCTTCGTGCGCGAATAGCGCGCCGCTGCCGCCACGGCCTGAATGCCGATGCTGCGGTAGAGATAGTTGAGGTTGGTATGGTCGTTGCCCGGCGCTTGAGCCTGGGACACGGGCGGCGTTTCCGGCGCCGGGCTCGATGTCGGGTTGGTCTTGTTGGTCACTGTTTTCCTCCCTGGGGTTTAGCTGGTGTTTTGCCTTGCGCCTTGATTGACCCCGATCGAGGCAGAAATGGGCGGACAATCGTGTGGTATCGGGGCATTCCGGCCGGCTCGGGCCCCGTTTATGGCCGTCCGACCGTGATTTTCCTTAGGTTTTGGCGCAGAAGCTTCAAATGGTCACGGCCGGATTAAAAGATCGGTATGGTTAACCCTTGCTTAACGGCTTGACCCCAGAGTAGCGGGATATGGGGTCTGGACGGTGCGGGGCCTCGCGCGGACTGCGGCATTCCTGCCACAGGTGCACGGCAGCATGCATGTGGGCCAGCATGCCGCCTGGAATAGCCGACGGTTTATCGCTTATCTATGGATTCGAAATTGACATGGTGAATGGCATGGGAATTCGCGGAACCGCCGGCAAACGGGGGATCGCCCTGCTCGTTGTGAGCCTGGGCGTACTGCTGTCCGGCTGCATGCAGCAGACCATCGAGCCGGCTTCCGACGCCAACCTCACACCGCGCGACCGCAAGCTCCTGGCCAACCCGCCCTACGCCAAAGCCACGATCCCTGAGCCGTATCAGCGCCACATCGTCGATTTCCACCGCCGCGAAGCGGCGGGCACGATCGTGGTCGATCCGGACGCGCGCTACCTCTATTACGTGCTCGATAAGGGCAAGGCGATCCGCTACGGCGTGACCGTCGGCGATGAGGCGCTGGTGTTCTCCGGCGTTGCCAAGGTCGGCCGCAAGGAAGAGTGGCCGTCGTGGACACCGACCGCCGACATCAAGAAGCGGCTCGGCAACATTCCGGACTTCGTCGGTCCGGGCCCGCACAATCCGCTGGGCTCGCGCGGCATCTACCTGTTCACCGGCAACCGTGACACGCTCTACCGCATCCACGGCACCAACCAGCCAGAATACATCGGCTCGGCCATCTCCTCGGGTTGCATCCGCATGACCAACGAGGACGTCATCGACCTGTACAATCGGGTCAAGATCGGTTCGCCGGTGGTGGTGCTGGCGCCGAACCAGGGTAACTCGCCGTTCAATCCGCGCGTGGCGGGGGCCTACTCGAACTTCAACTGATCGATCGTCTATCCATAGAAACGGCGCCGAACCCGGTTCGGCGCCGTTTTCATTTCTGCTGACGGCTGTATTCGGAGGTAAGGTTCATCGGCCGTGGCCGCGGCAACGGCACCTCGCCGGGCGCCACCGGCTCGAGGACATCCCACTGGCAGATCCGATAGCCGTGCGAGCGCTGCGCGAGATCGAGATGGATGTGGTCATTGTGATAACCGTCGGAGCCCGGCCCCAGCACCGTCGTGAACCGGCCGCAGGCCAAGGCGCGCATCCGTTCGCGAAACGGCTTGGATACGAGCGGGTCGGTCAGGTTGAATGTGCCGCCGTTGCTAAGTTTGATGGCGCTGATGTCGAGCGCGTTGCCCTTGCCGTGTTCGGACAGCTTGGCGCCCGGAATATTGTTGCGGCCGCGGCACTGGTATAAATCGACATCGGTGATGGCGGCGAGCGGCGCACCAAGTTCGGCGGCGGCGGGCGCGACGTCGGCGCGGATCCACTCCGCCACCGCTTCCGCCATGCCGCAGCGAATCGTCGGCGGCGGATTGAGCGCCACCGGAGTGCGATCGGGCATCAGGATCTTGCCAAGCCGCACCAGATCGGCGGTCGCGCATTGCGCGGGCTCAGCCTGCATCGGCACCGGGACGAACTGCGCGACTGTCGACAGCCGCTCGTAGCAGGCCAAGGTTTCCGGGGTGGGCTCGGCGGGCGGGGGCATCGGCAACTGCGGCCCGCGGTGCAGCTCGCGGTAAAGCTCCCGATCGAGCTCGGACAGGCGCGCAAGAGCATCCGCCGGCGCGCCCAAGATCACGGCCAATGCCGCGAGCATTCCGAGAACGAGCCTCAACTGGCTGCGCTGCGACATCCCTCAATGACCTTTGTGACGCTCGCGAACCGGGGGACGAATCAGCGTCCGGCCGCAGGGACCGGAATCCTAACGTCCGAAGCCGGTTTAAGTTCGCCCTGCCCCGGCCGATAGCCCTGCGCGCGGGCACGCTCGGCCAATTCACAACCTTCGCAATAGCGGGCGTCCTTATAGTCGATCCAGTTGTGGGCATAGATGCGTTCGGGCGGGATGCCATAGCGCTCCTGGAGAAACCGCACCAGGATCAGCATCGCCGCGAACTGCTCGGGCGTCGGCGGCACCCGCACGTCGGGAGCATTTCCGTTGAATTCGACGCCAATTGAGTTCGACCGGGTCACCTGGCGGTAAGTTTTCGAATTGTCGATGTACTTGTTGTCGTTCCTGTTGGCGCCGTCGCCATGGGTGGTAATTGCGGTCTCGGGCGTCGCCCAATAGATCGTAGCGTCGGTTTCGACCCACAGCGTCACGCCGCGCCGGGCCGGATGCTTGGCCTGGGCCTGCGCCATCCCCCGCGCCGAGCCGGGCGCGCCTTCGGTCTGATGCAGGATGATGTTGGTCCAGGGCGCCTGCGCGGGATTGCCGAGCTCGGCGAGATAGACGATGCGAAGCCCCGGGATTTGCGGCGTCCCGGCGCTTCGGGCGAGACGTGCAAAGTCGCTTTCCGCCTTGTCGCCTTGAGCCCTGGCGCCGATCGGAATCAACAGCAGCGACGACAGGATCAGGCGCGCAAGGATCATGTGCAACGTATGCCGCATTGAAAGGAGCGTTGCGGCAAACTAGACAATGAATGCTTCGCTCACAATCCAATTCGGCCGATGGCGCAATTCGACGTGGTCGTGGTGGGGCTCGGCGTAATGGGAGCCGCAGCGTTGCGCGAGCTCGCGCGCCGGGGGCTTCGCGTCGCCGGCATTGAGCGCTTTGCGCCGGGGCATGACCGCGGCTCCTCGCACGGTGAGACGCGTATCTTCCGCGTCGGCTATTTCGAGCACCCGTCCTACGTGCCGTTGCTGCGGCGAAGCTATGAGCTCTGGCGCGCGCTCGAAGAAGACTCCAGGCGCAAGCTGATGCGCATCACCGGGATCGTTGAGATCGGCATGCCGCACGGCCCGCTGGTTTCCGGGACCCTGCTGGCGGCGCGCGAGCACGATCTGCTCCATGAAATCCTGGACGCCACCGACATCATGCGGCGATTCCCGGCCTTTCACATCCCGAGCGAATACATCGGCATATTCCAGCCCGACGGGGGCTTCGTCGCCGCCGAAGCGACCGTCGAGGCGCTGCTGGCACTGGCGCGCGCCGCCAAGGCGGAGATCAAGCACGAGGTCCACGTGAACTTCATTGCGCCGAATGGACGCGGCGTACGCATCGCGACGAGCGCAGGCGAGATCGACGCCCGGATTGCCATTGTCGCGGCTGGTCCGTGGCTCAAGACGCTCATTCCGCAACTGCCGGCGCCGGTCCGGCCGACGCGCGAAGTGATGGCTTGGTTCAAGCCACGCGATCCGGCACCACTCGCGCCCGGAAGCCTGCCGGTGTTCATCCTAGAGAGCCGCCATGGCATGCACTACGGCTTTCCAATGTCGCCCGCGGGCACGGTCAAGATCGCCAAGCACCACCACCGCGACGAAACCATCGATCCCGACGATCCACCGCGTCCGGTGTCAGGCCATGATGAAGCCCTGATCCGGGCCATGATCGAAAACCACGTCCCGGCGGCAAACGGCCCGCTCGTTGCCGCCAAGACCTGCGTCTACACCATGACGCCCGACCATGATTTTCTCATCGATCGCATGCCGGGCGCGCCGAACATCATCATCGCCTCGCCCTGCTCCGGCCACGGCTTCAAGTTCGCGCCGGTGATCGGCGAAATCCTGGCCGACCTGGCGACGGATGGCGGTACCGAACACGACATTTCACGCTTCCGGATGGCGCGCTTCGCCTGATCCGTTCTCCGTCGCCAGCATCTTTTGGAATGGACACGATGCCCAGGCCGGGACCATCATCCTCGCATCCTATTTACTCCGAGGGGGGCGACACATGACGGACTTCAAGCGGCGTGAATTCCTCAAAACTTCTGCAGCGTTCGCGGCGGCGTCGGCAGCCGGCGGATTCGGCTGCGTCGAGATCGCCAAGGCCGGGCCCATCGAGGCCCCGGTCGTGGATCGCCTCTCCGTGCGCGTCCTGGTCGACGGCGCCTACAATCTGTTCCTGCGGCCCGGCGAGGTGAAGGGCGTCAAGGTCGAACGGCCTCCGCGCGAAGCCGACTATCGCCGCGCCATTCACAACGAATGGGGCCTGTCACTTTATCTCGAGTCGCAGCGCGCGGCCGAACAGCGCACGTTCATGCTCGACTTCGGCTACACCCCGCAGGCGCTGCTCAACAATGCGGAACTGCTTGGGGTCGATCCCAAGAGGGTCGAGGCGCTGATCGTCAGCCACGGTCACTATGACCACTTCGGCGGCCTGATCGGCTTTCTCGACAAATACCGCAGCGAGATGCGGCCGGACCTCACGCTCTATACAGGCGGCGAGGACAATTTCTGCACCCGACATCAGGTTCTCGCGGTGCAGGGTATGCCGGTGCAGGGCGAGCCGAGCTTGAGCCAATGGGGCACGCTCGACCGCCGCGAGCTTGGCTCGCGCAACGTCAAGATCGTGCTGGCGGAAAGCCCGACGGTGATCGCAGGTCACGCCTTCACCACCGGCCAGATCAAGCGCCGCACCATCGAGAAGGTGACCGGTGGTGCGCGCGTCGAATATTCCCTGAAGGACGGCTTCGGCTGCAACGCTTCACATTTCGCGCCGGCGGATCAGCTTGGCACGATCGTCGACGACCAACATTACCACGAGCACGCCACCTGCTTTAGCGTGAAGGATCGCGGCCTCGTGGTGCTGTCCTCCTGCGGCCATGTGGGCATCGTCAATTCGGCGAAGCAGGCCCAGGAGGTGTCCGGCGTGCAGAAGGTGCATGCGCTGGTCGGCGGCTTCCACCTCGGCGCCACAGCCGACAACCAACTGAAGAAGGTCATCGAGGAGATCAAGGCGCTCAACCCGGACGTCATCGTCCCGATGCATTGCAGCGGCGACAACTTCGCCCGTGCGGTGCGCGAGACGATGCCGGACAAGCTGATCCAGCCGTCGACTGGCGCGCGGCTGACCTTCGGCGCGTGAGCCGGGCGCTCGTCGCTTCGGCGTTCGCGGCCGGCCTCATGGCCGCCGCCGCGGGCTGGCTCCTGTGGCCGCAACCGGAGTCGCCGCAACGCTCATCCGCCGAGTTGATGGACGTGGTGATGTGGAACAAGGAGCCGATTGGCGGCCCCTTCACACTGATCGACCATGATGCAAGGCCGCGCACGGACACCGAGTTCCGCGGCCAGGTCCTTCTGGTCTACTTCGGCTTCACGTTCTGCTCGGACATTTGCCCGATCGACCTGCAATCCATTGCCCAGGCGGTCGACCGGCTCGGCCCTGACGGGGCCGTGCAACCGCTTTTCATCACCATCGATCCCGAAAAGGACACCCCGCCGCAGCTCAAGGCCTACGTCGCGCTGATCCATCCCCGGCTGATCGGGCTCACCGGGGATCGCCGCCAGATCAGCAAGGTCGCGTCCGACTACCGGGTGTTCTATGCCAAGTCCGAACCGCAGAAGAAGGGCGGTTCCAGCATCGACCACATGAGCCTGGTCTATGTGGTGGGCCGCGATGGCAAATATGTGGGGTTCTTCCCGCCGGGCACCTCGGCCGACCGCATAGTCGACACGCTACGGCCGCTCGTGTCTGCCCCGCCGCAGACCTGAAATCGCGACCGGGCTGCTTCCAATCCGGGAACGCCCGGGTATTCCAGCCGTCGAACACGGTTGCTAACCTTGGCCTCGGCTGGCGGGGAACGCTGGCCCAATGACGCGAGAAACTTGGAGGAATGCCTATGCTTGGCCTGATGCAGGATTGGCCGCTCTTGTGCCATCGCATCATCGACCATGCCGCGATCCAGCACGGGGAGCGTCCCGTGGTGACGCGCTCGGTCGAGGGGCCGATCCACGAGACGAACTACGCCGAAATCAGAAGACGAGCGCTGAAGCTTGCGCAGCGGCTCGACCGCGACGGCATCAGGCTGGGAGACCGCGTCGCGACGCTCGCCTGGAACACTTGGCGGCATCTGGAATGCTGGTACGGCATCATCGGCATTGGAGCGATCTACCATACCGTCAATCCGCGCCTGTTCCCGGAGCAGATCTGCTGGATCGTCAATCATGCGGAGGACCGCATGATGTTCGTCGACCTGACATTTTTACCGATCCTGGAGAAGCACGCGCACGGGCTGAAGAGCATCGAACGCTTCGTTGTGCTCACCGACGCCGCGCACATGCCGAAGACGACACTGAAGAATGCGGTCGCATACGAGGAATGGCTCGCCGATGCGGACGGCGACTTCGCCTGGAAGAGCTTCGACGAAAACACCGCCTGCGGCATGTGCTACACCTCGGGCACCACCGGCAATCCCAAAGGCGTGCTCTATTCGCACCGCTCCAACGTCCTGCACGCCTTCATGGCGTCGCTGCCGGACGCCAAAGGCATCGCCGCGCGCGATGTGGTACTGCCGGTCGTGCCGCTATTCCACGCCAACTGCTGGTCGCTGGCGTTCTCCACGCCGCTGACCGGCGCCTCGCTGATCATGCCGGGACCGAAGCTTGACGGGCCGTCGATCTACGAACTGATGGATAAATACAAGGTGACGTTCACCGCCGGCGTGCCGACCGTTTGGCTCGCGCTGCTCGACCACATGGAGAAGAACAATCTCAAGCTGCCGCACCTGAAGCGCATCGTCATCGGCGGCTCAGCCTCGCCGCGCGCCATGACGCAGAAGTTCGAGCAGAACTATGGCGTCGAGGTCATTCACGCCTGGGGCATGACCGAGATGAGCCCGCTGGGCTCACTCTGCACCCTCAAGCCGGAATACGCGCACCTCACCGGCGACGCCAAGCTCGACCTGCAGATGAAGCAGGGCCATCCGCCATTCGGCGTCGAGATGAAGATCACCAATGACGCCGGCAAGCCCCTGCCCTGGGACGGCAAGACCTTCGGCCGGCTGAAGGTGCGCGGACCGGCGGTGGCGCGGCGCTATTTCAGGGACGACAGCGAAATTCTGGACGACGAAGGATTCTTCGACACCGGCGACGTCGCCACCATGGACCCGCACGGCTACATGCAGATCACCGATCGCTCCAAGGATGTGATCAAGTCCGGCGGCGAATGGATCTCCTCGATCGACCTGGAGAACCTCGCGGTCGGCCATCCCAAGGTGGCCGAGGCCGCCGTAATCGGCGTGCAGCATCCGAAATGGGACGAGCGGCCGCTGCTGGTGGTCGTACTCAAGAAGGATCAGAAGGCCAGCAAGGACGAAATCCTCGGGTTCATGCAGGGCAAGATCGCCAAATGGTGGATGCCGGACGACGTGGCCTTCGTCGCCGACATCCCGCATACGGCAACCGGCAAGATCCTGAAGACCGAGCTGCGCGAGCGCTTCAAGGACTACCGACTGCCGACTGCCGCGGCCTGACGCGGAGCCCATGAGGCCGCCACATTTGGCGGCAAGACCAAAGGTTGCATTGCCGCGCCGACACATTTACGAGTTTGCCTCCGCCGTCATCCCCCGCGTGAGACCCCATGCTGAGCGCATCCCAGCCGCTGCCCGCGCCGCCTGACCAGCCCGCGTTCCAGCGCGTGTACCGGTAGACAGCATGGCCCGCCGGAGACTTGCCGACGAGCCGACGTCGCGGCTGGCCATCTGGGCTCGCCGCTGCGCCTTCTTTGCGCTGGTGGCGACCATATTGTCGGTGCTGATCGTGCGTTCGGGCATTCTCGAACTGGTGCCGGCGCTCGCCACCTTTGCCAGCGCCCTGGTCTTCGCCGTGATCGGCATCGTGCTGGCCTTCGGCGCATTCATCGTGATCTGGAAGGACGGCATCGGGGGCATGGGCCATGCCCTGGCGGCGATCGGCATCGGGATCGTGCTGCTCGCCTATCCGGGCTATCTCGGGTACCGCGCCACCAAGCTGCCGATGATCAACGACGTCACCACCGACACGCTCGACCCGCCGCGCTTCGACGTGCTGGCGCGCTTGCGGCCGCGCGGCACGGTCGAATACGCCGGTCTCTATGCCGCCGAATTGCAGCACACCGCCTATCCCGACATCGAGCCGCTGAGCGTCAACGCGGCGCCCAGGGCCGCCTATGACGCGGCCATGGCGATCATCGTGCGGCGCAAGTGGCGTATCGTGGCGGACCGCCCGCCGCAGCCGCCCCGGCGCGACGGCCAGATCGAGGCGGTGGCGCGGACCCCGATCATGGGATTTCGCGACGACGTTTCGGTGCGCGTGCGGCGTGAGGACGAGGGCGCCCGCATCGACGTGCGCTCGGCCTCGCGCTATGGCCGCCACGACATCGGCGCCAACGCCGCGCGCATCCGGAGCCTGCTCGAGGACATCGACGACCGCCTGACGGACGACAGCGAGAAGGCCGAGCGCGCGGCACAGCGGGCGGAGCAGCAGAAGCAGAAACAGAAGGCGTCGGGGAAGGACGCCAAGCCGCCGCGGCGGCCATAGCCGGATGCGCTAAGCCAAGCGATAGCGGCCCGCGATCGAGGGCGGCCCGTTGGTGATGACCGCGCCGCGCGCCACCAGATCCTCCAGATGCGCCAGCACCGACATGCCGGCCGCCTTGAGCAGGCGCGGATCGAGATTGGCGTAGATAGCTGTGACCACCGAGGGGATGTCGCTCTCGCCGTTCTGCAGGCGGTTGAGGATCGCGGCCTCCCGCGCCTTGCGGTGCAGGATATAGGCGGCGACGAAGCGCGGCGCGCTGTTGACCGCCGGGCCATGCCCGGGAAAATAGGTGGGTTCGGTGCGCTTGGCGAGCTTTTGCAGCGACGCCATGTAGTCGCCCATCGAGCCGTCGGGCGGCGCCACCACCGGCGTCGACCAGGCCATCACGTGGTCGCCGGAAAACAATACGTTGTTCTCCTTGAACGCGAACGCCATGTGGTTGGCGGTGTGGCCCGGCGTGGTCACGGCTTCGAGCGTCCAGCCGGCGCCGCTGACCGCCTCGCCGTCAGCGAGAGCGCGGTCGGGCTTGAAGTCGGTGTCGTTGGAGGATTCCAGCCGCGGCCCGTCGCCGACGTGGAGTGCGCGCGCGGCGCGGTGCGGCCCTTCTGCCAGCACCAGCGCGCCGGTCGCAGCCTTGATCGCCGGCACCCCGGGCGAATGATCGCGGTGAGTATGGGTGACGAAAATATGCGTGACGGTCTCGCCGCGCACCGCGTCGAGCAGCGCCGCGCTGTGCACGGGATCCTCGGGGCCGGGATCGATGATGGCTACCTTGCCGCGGCCGACAATGTAGCTGACCGTACCCTTGAAGGTGAACGGGCTAGGATTGTTACACAGCAGCCGCCGCACGCCCGGCATCGGCTCGTCGACGCGGCCTGCAACGAGTTCGAGATTCCTGTCGTAGGGGATGTCTTCAGCCATGCGGCACTGTTTAGCTGCATTGGCCGGAGCATTCCAGACAGTTAACGCCGCGCCACTTTCGCCATCATTCCGGCCTGCGACCGCCCCGTCCGCTCCCCGAAAACGTCCCGGCAGGCTGTTCCTCTGTCCCATCGCGGGAATGCTTCGGGAGGGGACATGCGTTACGCATCCGTAGCCTCGGGGATCGCAGTTCTTTCAATTTTGCTGACGCCGCTTTCGCCGGCAAACGCAGCATCCGTCGGCACCAGCGAATTCCTGAGCCGCGCATCGGTCCTGACGTGGATCGACGACTACCGCAACAAACCGAACCCCTCGCGGGTCCCCGAGGCGGTCCGGGCGCTGAGCGAATTCGGCGCGCTCCGCGAACCGGAGACCGCGGGCTACTATGTGGGCTTCGTCGCGGGCGTGCTTGGCGCCAATCCGAAGGACGCCGAGCGCCTCGTCGGCAAGATGCTGCCGCTGCCGCCGGCCGACCAGTGGCTGGTGGTGCGGGCGATTGCCTATTCCGGGCTGCCGGCCTGGAAAAGCCTGTTGGCGCGCACGGCGGCGCAAGTGCCCGCACGGCGCGGCATGATCGATGCTTATCTGACCGGCGCGCTGCCGACGCTCGATGCGATCGAACTCGACAAGAGCCCGACGTTTCTCGAAAAAGTCGGCGAACATTTCGGCGTCAAACCGAAAGCGCCGCCGGTGTCCTACGGACGCAATCCGGAATTGCTCGACACGCTGTGGGGCCAATATTTCGCATCCGGCCAATACCGGCCGATCTGGCGCATCATCACGCTCTTGCCGTGGTCGAAGGATCGCGACAGCACCGAGCGGCTGACCATTGGCAGCTCGGCGAAATACACACTCGCCAACAATGCCGCGCGCTATCCCGACATCCTGGCGCTGATCAAGGACATGGCGGCCTACCAGGAGACCGAGGTGGGGCCGATCCTTGCCGAAGTGATTCGCGCCGCCGAAACCACCGAGACCGCCCGCATTCGCAAGGAGCAGGTTGCGCTGGTCGACAAGCTTCGGACCAAGGGCGCGGGCTATCAGAGCGACTTGAAGACCTGGGGTTATATCGGCCAAGGCGCGATCGGGATCACCTGTGTGGTGCTAGCAACGATATCGCTGTCGGCGGCTGGCCTGCCCTGTGTCATCGGTGGCGCGGCGACCTCGGCAGCGCTGAACTACTGGGCGGCGCAGTAACAAATCAGCGCGAGGGCTTCTCGTCGTATGGCGCATAGGGTCCGTCGGCATAGACGATGCGGCCGCCGACCATGGTGAGCAGCGAGACGATGCTGCCGATCTCGTCGACCGGCACGGTGAGGTAATCCTTGCTAATCACCGCGAGGTCGGCGAGCTTGCCCACCGCCAGCGCGCCGCGGTCGTTCTCCTCGAAGGTGAACCAGGCGCTGCCTTGCGTATAGAGGCGCAGCGCCTCGATCCGCGACGGCAGCTCTTCCGGCGCACGCATGGCGAAGCCGCCGGCGGTCTTGCCGTCGAGCATCCATTGCAGCGAGACGAACGGGTGATAGGACATCACCCGGTGCGCGTCGGTGCCACCGCTGACAGGAATACCCATCCGCAGCGCGCTGACGATCGGCGGCGACACGCGCGCGATGTCGGCGCCGCGCTGGCCAAGGAACGCCTCGCCGCGGAAGTAGAACGCGTTCTGCATCAGCCAGCCGAGCCCCATCGCCTTCATGCGCTTGAGGCTTGCCGGCGACGCATCGTTAAGATGGGCGACCGACCAGCGCAGCCTGGCGAACGGGGTCTCGCCATTGACGCGCTCCAGCACGTCGAGCAGATGATGCACCGCGCGGTCGTTGTGCCAGTGGAACGTCGCGGTCATGCCGCGCGAGATCGCCCAGCGCAGCACCTCGGCTAGCCTATCCTTCTGCGCGTCGGTCGGCGTGTCGTTGTTGTAAAGCCCCCAGGCAACGTTCTCGCCGATGCCGTTGAAACGGAGCCAGTCGTCGCCGAAACCCATCGGCAGGATCTGCGTGAGCTCCTTGAAGTCGTCCAGCTCATGGCCGCGGCGCGGGGCGGACAGGCTGTAGCGCACCCGCAAGGTGAGTCCGTGCTCGCGCCAGACCTGGAACAGCGGCTGGTAGTCGGGGATGGACAGATTGTACCCGCCGGGATCGATCACGCCGGTGATGCCGACCGCATTGAGCGCGCGGAAGAATGCGCGGGTGCCTTCGACTTTCTGCGCGAAGGTGGGCCGCGGCAGCAGATCGAACAGATCGCTGATGGCGCGGTTGTCGCCGGTGAGCCAGCCGGTCGGCTTGCCGTCCTTGTCCTGCTCGATGGTGACGCGAGCGGCAAGGTCCGTATTGCGCGCGATGCCCAAAGCCTCGTAGCCGCCTGGGTCGAGCAGCACGCGGCTGTAGAGCTGCTGCACATAAACATGATGATCCGGCGCGGCCGCAGCGATTTCACCTTGCGTCGGGCGGCGGTCCTCCTTGAACTGCCGCTCGGTCCAGCCGCCCGCGACGATCAGCCATGTGCCCTTCGGAGCGCGTTTCGCAGCCGCGCGGATGCGATCAAGCGCCTCGGTCAGCGTGCGGACGCCGATCCAGTGCACCTCGGTGGTGAAGGAAAGCCCGGCGCGGATGGCGTGGATGTGGGAATCGATCAGGCCTGGGATGAGCGTGCGGCCGCCGAGATCGATGACACGTGTGGCCGAACCGGCGAGTGCGCCGATGTCCGCCGAATTTCCGATCGCTGAAATTTTTCCGTCGCGCACCGCCAATGCCTGCGCGGGCGCGGCGTCATGGAGGACGACCTTGCCGTTGACGAGGATGGTGTCCGGAGGCTGGGCCTGTGCGGGCGCTGTCCATGTCAGCAAGCCGAGCAGTGCACTAACGGCAGCCATCCTTCGAGACGCGCGCGAAGCGCGCTCCTCAGGATGAGGACGGAGTGTGTCGCAAGGCAACCCGCGCCGAGCCGGGCAACCTACAACCGCTGCAAGGTGCATTCGGTTTCGATGAACATGTCCTTGGCGCCCGGCGGCGTGCGGCGGTACACCTTGGCGAGCTTGTAGCCGTTCTTCTCGCAGGTGACCTGGACGTCGTCCGGCGCCACATCCTTGTTCACGTGGCTGCGGTAGAGCCCGAGCACATTGGTCTTGATCGTCACCGGGTCGCCCATTTTGGGACGCAGGATCACCTGCGCGTCGGACACCGGCGAGCCGCGGTGGTCACGCACGAAGCCGAAGTAGGCCGGCCCCGCCCCTTCGGTGTCGTTTGCCGCGTCATAGTCGTCGCCACCGGCCAGAGCCTGCGGGCCGCAGACCAAGGCAATGCAAGTTGCAAGCGCAACGATCCGGATCAACATATTGGCCTCCGATAACAGTCGGCCGATTCTAGCGCAGCCACCTACCAACGCCAGAAGAACTTGAGTGCGTAGATCAGGACCGGCACCGCCGCCAACGGCACAATCCAGGTGAGCGACAGCGGAATCTTCTTGATAGTGCTTTCCGGCAGCATCGTGGCGAGGATCCCGAGAACGGCCGACCCGACCAGCGTGGTCGCGGTCCAGCCGTACCAGTGCATCGCCGGACCTTGATCGCGAACAGCCGCCGCCCAGAACAGGTCGACCCGGTTGGTTCCCGGATGATAGGTGAACAGCGGCCAGTTCTGCATCTCGCAGGCCACATAGATAATCGGCGTCGCGATGGCGAACACTAATGCGAAGGTCTTGAACGTGGCCGAGGAAGCAAGCGACGGTGCCTGCGTTCCAGCCCGGACTTCTGTCGTCGTGCTCATGATCCAAATCCCCGCACGTTGTTGACGATGTGGCCGACCAGGAACATGAACCAGACCATCGCGGCCAGCACGACGGTAAGCCAGCGCCGCGGGCTGTCGTATTCAGGATTGCGCGCGTCCTTCCAGAACAGCCAATAGATCGGCAAAAGCCCCAGCCCGATGACAGCGAGGTGTTCCTTCAATTCAAAAACACCTTGCGTCTTCCAAAATCCCTGCGTCTCGATCGGGATGCGCACATACATGCGGTACTTGGTGTAGATGTACGCGCCGAAGATGAAGGTCACGATCCACAGCACGCAGACCGCCGCGGCGTAGCCGGCGCCCTGCACCGCGCGGAAACGGGTAACGATGCCGCCCGGCCCCGCGCCTTGACGCACCGGCATGAGCACCGACATTGCCTGATGCGAAAGCGCGCCGAGCAGCGCCACGGCGCACAGACCATGGATGATCATGAAGATCGTCCAGAAGGTCGTCACCGAGACGTAGTCCAATACGAAATCGGGCAGTAACCCCATCGCTTCACCCTCCTGCCGCCGCCAAACTCAGTCGGGATGTGCATTGGGGCTGCGCGCCACACAGCCCCAATGTATTTAATGCGCCAGTGGGTCCGGCCGGACCTGGATGTGCACGGCCATCGGACGCGCGCCCTTGCCCAACTCGTTGAGCCAGGGCGTGCGGTCACCGCTCGCGCTCCACAGCCCGCGGCCCTTCCAGCCGGCATTCGGATCGTCGATGCGGGCGTCGAGACCCTTGGCGTAGTAGCCCATCGGGTACGGCACCTTCATCAGGATCATCTTGCCGTTGACCAGGGCGGCGAAGCCGTCCTGGAGGTTGGCGGTCGAGATCGGGATGTTGTCGCCAAGCCCCACCGCGTTGTGATGATCGACCCAGGTGTAGTAGCTCGCCTCGGCGCTGGAGTTCGGCACGTCGTCGAAGCCCGGGCCGGGATACTTGGTGAGCGTGAAGCCCTCGGGGCAATGATTGCCGGTGGCGTTCGGGCCGCTCAGCGGCGCTTTGCACTTGCGCCGATCGAAGGCGATCAGATGGCCGGCGGAGCCTGAGCCGTAGAGTACGCCGTCCTTGCCGATGTCGCCGCCGCGCAGACCGATGGCCTCCTTCGGTAGTTGATAGAATTCGCTGAGCTTCGTCTTCGGGTCGAAGCGCAGGAAGCCGGGCGCTCCGCCGAACACGCCGGAGGTGTACCAGACCGAGCCGTCGGTCGGATGCGGCATCACCGCGTAGGGACCGGAGCCGGGGTTGAAGCGCGTGTCCTTGCCCGCCTCCGGCTTGTCGCCGAACTCATCGAGCTTGCCGTTGCCGTTGCTGTCGAGCACGAACGGGAACCAGCCGACCGCCTTCTCCGCGCTGCCGGTTTCGTCGAACACCTTGGTGTTAACCCAGCCCGCCACCGGTCCGGTGCCGCTGAGCCACAGCGTGTTGTCAGCGTCGTAGCCGAACTGCGGATGGTGGGTGCCGAAGCAGGTGTCGATGAACTTGTACTCCTGGGTCTTCGGATCGAGCACCGCGACCTGGCGCGGGCTCTTCTCGATCGGGAACACCTTGGCGGATTCATGCTCCGAGCCCTTCTTGCACCAGGCCGGATTGTCCATGCCGCGCACGGTCGCGGCGAGCCAGACCCTGCCCTTGCCGTCGAACATAGCGTTGTGCTGGTTGGCCTTGGTGTCCCAGAGAATTTCGTCGCCCCAATAGGCCGACGGCGCCGTCGGCTTGATCGCACCGGCATGGCCCGGTCCAAGCGAGACGGGCATGCCCGGATCGGCCACCGGCATCTTGAAGAACGACACCTTGTTGGTCTTCGGATCGAGCACCGGCATGTTGTCGGTCGCGTACTCCGGCGCGCCGTAGAGCGGACCGTTGGCGTTGACCGTGGGATTGCGCCGGTCCGACGAGATCAGATCGTGCAGATACTTGTCGGGCGTCGACCAGTCCCAGGTGGTGACCACGAGATTGCGCTCGACGCCAGCCGGGCGCGCCGGCTTGGCTTTCGGCAGTTCGCCCTTGGCGACGCGGTCGGTCCAGTCGCCGAAATACTTGTACGGGGCGCCGCCGAGCTGACCGGCGATCCGGTTGGTCATCATCTCACCGGACTGGCCGGAGGAGATGCGGCGAATCCACGCGTCGGCGCCGGACTCGAACCTGCCGAACTGCGCGGGGATCGTGCGCGTCGCGGCCTGTCCGAGCTGATGGCAGCCGATGCAGTCGACGTTGTTCATGCGCTGCAGCCAGGTGTCGCGCGTGATGTTCTTCGGGATGTCGGTGTGCCCGCCGAAGTCCTTCGCCGGCGGGATCTTCATCATCGTGTACCAGTAGATCGCCGGATAGTAGTGCGCAGCCGCAGCCGGGCTCGGCGCCGTCACCGCCGTCAGATTGAGCTGCTGGCCGGGCTTGGCGCGCATCTTCGGCGAGTCGACGAGGCCGTAGCCGCGCACCCAGACCTGATAGTTCGCCACCGGCAGATCGGGGATGACATAGCGGCCCTGATCGTCGGTGACGACGCTCCTGGTGAAGCGGGTCGGCAGATCGGTGGTCTCGGCGATCACCCAGACGCCGGCCTCAGGACCTTTCGCGCCGAGCACGACGCCGCCGATGTCGTCGGCGTCAATCGCTACGGAGGCGGCGACCGCGGCAGTGCGTGGCTTTGGCTGCGCATTCAGCGGCGCCGGCGCGCTCGAGGCCAGCGCGGCGATGCCGATCGCGGCCACGGTCGAAAACAAGAACTGTCGTTTCCCTGGGCTCATCGTCATTCTCCCTCAATTTCCGGGCTTGGCACCCGTTGTCGGATCGATCTTATACCAAATAGGATCAAGCGTAAGCGGGACCGGCCGTACGAGAAGCCGCACCGCATTTGCATGGGAGGCACGGATGCGATTCGCGCTGCGCACGATCGTCGCCGCCGCTATTTTGGGATCATTCCAAATAGCAACACCGCCAGCGAAGGCACAAGGCTACCCGACGCGCCCAGTCACCCTCATCGTGCCCTACCCGGCCGGCGGCCCGAGCGACGTGCTGACCCGCGTCCTGGCCGAACGCCTCAAAACCGCGCTCGGCCAGACGATCGTCGTCGAGAACGTCACAGGCGCCGGCGGCAGCATCGGCGTCGGCCGTGTCGCACGCTCGGCTCCCGACGGCTACACGCTCGCCATCGGCCACAACCAGACTCACGTCATCAACGGCGCCTCGATGAATCTTCCCTACGACGTGGTGAAGGATTTCGAGCCGGTGTCGCTGATCGCAGACACGCCGCAATGGCTGATCAGCCGCAAGACACTGCCGGCGAACGACGTGAAGGAACTGATCGCCTGGCTCAAGGCCAACAAGGCGACCTCGGGCTCGGTTGGCGTCGGCGGACCGACCGATCTCTCCGCGCTGTCGTTCCAGAAGCTCACCGGCACGCAATTCCAGTTCGTGCCTTATCGCGGTGGCGCGCCACTGATCCAGGATCTGATCGCAGGGCAGATCGACATCGCGTTCGGCCAGGCAGCGAATTATCTGGGTCCGGTTCGCAGCGGCCAGCTCAAAGCCTTCGCTGTTCTACAGAAGCAGCGCTGGTGGGCGGCGCCCGACGTGCCGACCATGGACGAGGCCGGCGTGCCGGGAATTCATGCCTCGTTCTGGCATGGCCTGTGGGCGCCCAAGGGCACGCCGAAGGACATAATCGCCAAGCTCGATGCCGCCATCATCGAGACGCTGGCGGACCCGGCGGTGCAGCAGCGATTGAAAGACATCGGTCAGCAGCCCTGGCCCCGCGACAAACAGACGCCGGAGGCGCTCGCCGAGCAACAGAAGAACGAGATCGCGGTATGGTGGCCGATCATCAAGGCCCATAACATCAAGGGCGAGTGACCGTGACATCGGGGGAGGCGTGAGATGAGAGTATTGCTTTCGGCATTTGCAGCAGCAGCACTCGTTTTCTGCGCGTCCGCGCAGGCGCAGAGCGACTATCCCAACAAACCGGTGAAGATCATCAATGACTCTGCGGCAGGCAGCGCCACCGATGTCGCAACCCGCCTCATGGCCGAACGGCTGAGCACCGTCTGGGGCCAGCAGGTGATTGTCGAAAATCGGCCCGGCGCCGGCGGCTCCATCGCCGTGCGCGCGGCCTCAGAGGCCGCGCCGGACGGCTACACGCTCTATGTCGGCGCGGCGTCGACATTCACCGCACTCAAGGGCGCGCCGGGAGTCGCGCCCAACCTGCCGATCGAACTACCGCGCGATTTCGCCCCGATCGGATTCATCACCCAGCAGCCAATGTTCATGGCGGTCTCGCCGCAACTCGGCATCAAGTCGCTGCCGGAACTCATCGAGCTTGCCAAGAAAAAGCCCGGCGAATTGTCCTATGCAACCACGGGGCGCGGCCGCATCACGCACCTGACCATGGAGATGGTGCAGCTTCGCGCAGGCATCAAACTGCAGATGATCCCCTATGCGGGAGGGCCTCACGCATCGATGGCCGATGTCGCGACCGGGCGGGTCCATATCGTCATTGAAGGTTACTCAGGGCTGGCCGGCAGCCTGACCAGCGGCACAATCAAGGGCATCGCGGTTTCGTCGCCTGAGCGGCTGGCCGACTTCAAGGACCTGCCGGCCGTGGCCGAAACGCTGCCGGGCTTTGTGGCCGGCGGCTGGAACGTACTGCTTGCGCCGATCGGCACGCCGGAAGCGATCGTCAAGAAAGCCGGCGCCGACCTGAACAAAGCGCTCGACGACGAGACGTTGAAAACCAAGTTTGCCTCGCTCGGCGCCTATCTGCGTCCGATGACGCCGGCGCAGGTCATTGCATTCGCCCAGGAGCAGCAGAAGACCTGGCAGCCTGTTGCCGAAAAAGTGGCAAGCGAAATGGCGCAGCCGCCCAAATGATGAAGAGAGGCGCGTTGCAGAGGCTACCGGCCGCCGCGCTGGCCCTCGCCTGTTATGCCGGACTTGCAGCACCTGCGGCGGCACAAAGCTTTCCTGACCGCCCCATCAAGATCATCGCCCCGTTCACGCCGGGCTCGCCGAACGACGTAGTGGCGCGCCTGATTGCGCCGCATATGTCGTCGCTGCTCGGGCAATCGGTGGTGATCGACAACCGGCCCGGCGGCGGCACTTCGATCGGGGTCAAGGCAACGATGAGCGCGGAGCCGGACGGCTATACGCTGATGGTTTCCAACAGCCCGACGCATTTCATCGCGCCGCTGGTCAACAAGAGCTTCACCTACGATCCGCTGAAGGACTTCGTACCGCTCGCCGCTGTCGCGAGCGGCGGCCTGATGCTGGTGATCGCGCCCGATGTGCCGGCAAAAACGCTGCAGGAGTTCGTCGCCTACGCCAAGGCCAATCCGGGCAAACTCAACTTCGGCTTCGGCCAGGGCACCCTCCCACAACTTGTCGGCGAGATGTTCAAGCTCGCGAGCGGAACCGATATCGCCAACATTCCCTACAAAGGCGGCGCCCAGGCGATCCCCGACATGCTCGGCGGCCGGGTACAGATGAACATCGGCACCATCTCGACGCTGGCGCCGCTGGTCCGCGAGGGGAAGCTCCGCGCGCTCGCCGTCACCAGCGCCGAGCGCAACCCCGAATTGCCGGACGTGCCGACGATGGCGGAGAGCGGGCTTCCCGAGGTCGCGTCGGCGACCACCTATGGCCTGTTCGCCCCGGCTGGAGTTCCGGCGAGCGTGATCGCCCGGCTCAATGGCTCGGTCAACGAAAGCCTGAACTCCGAGGAGCTGCGCGCGGCGATCCGGCGGATCGGCTTCGAGCCAAGTCCAGGCTCGCCGGAGGATTTCACCAAGATTCTCGCTAGCGAAATGAAGGTCTGGATTCCGATCGTGCACAAGACCGGTTTCCAGATGAATTAACGCGCTGTCACTCGATCATCTTGATATTGGCCGCCTTGATCACTTCGGGCCATTTCGCGCGCTGCTCCCGGATCACCTTCACCATCTCGTCGACGCCGCCATCCAGCGTGGTCAGCGCCGAGTCGCGGTAGAACTTGCGCACGTCCGGATCGGCCAGGACTTCGACTATGGCCCGGCGCAGCTTGTCGATAGTCGCGTCCGGCGTACCGGCCGGCGCCCAGACACCCCAGAGATTGTTGGCGGCGAAGTCCGGATTGCCGGCTTCGGCGATCGTCGCAACCTGCGGCAGCCGCCCCAGCCGCTGGAGCGAGCCCGCACCCAGCGCCTTGATCTGGCCGCCCTCGACGCCGCTGATCGCCTGCGCCGATCCGAAGAACATGATGTCGACCTGACCGCTGATAATGTCCGGGGTGGCGTGCCCGGTGCCCCGATACGGAACATGCAGGATGTCGATGCCATTCCTGATCTTGAACAGCTCCATGTAGAGCTGGTGCGAGCTGCCGATGCCGGTCGACGCATAGGTGAGCTTCCCGGGTTCGGCGCGGGCGAGCGCCACCAGCTGCGCGATGTTGTTGGCCCTGAATTTTGGGTTCGACACGAGCACCAGATCGATACGCGCCAGCGGACCGACCGGCTTGAAATCACGCTCGGGGTCGAACGGCAGCTTTGAGTAGAGCGCCGGCGAAATCGCGAACTGGATGTCGCTGCCAAGCAGGAACGTGTAGCCGTCGGGCGCGGCGTTCTTCACGGCTTCGACCGCAAGGTGTCCGTTCGCGCCGGGCCGGTTGTCGACGAACAGCGTGCCGCCGAGCTTGGCGGCGACGAGCGGCGCCACCCTGCGAAGAATGATGTCGCCGCTGCTTCCGGGCGGATAAGGCACGATCACGCGGATCGGGCTCGCCGGCCATGATGCCGTCTGCGCCAGCGCGGCAGCGGGCAATAGCGCCACCAGCAAGCCCATCAGCCACTTTTGTAGAATCACGAGCGTCCTCCCTGGCAGCATTTTTTGGCAGCTTTTTGGGATCGCCTGCGATCCGAACTTCGGATTATGTATATCATCGAACCTCTCATTGATGTCCGCTGCCGGACAAGATGCACAAAAACGGATAGCACACATGCCTCCAATCGCCTCCGCCGGTCCCGTCGATCCCGCGCTGCTTGAGGACCTCGTCGTCGCCAGCCGTATTCTCGCCCAGCACGGCGTGCTTGATGCCTGGGGCCACGTGTCGATGCGGCATCCGAAAAGCCCGGAGCGCTATCTGCTGTCGCGCGCCCGCGCGCCGGCGCTGGTGGAGGTCTCGGACATCATGGAGTTCGATCTCAACTCCGACCCGGTCGATCAGCAGGGCCGGCGTATGTTCCTGGAGCGCTACATCCACGGCGAGGCGTTTCGCGCGAGGCCCGACGTCAACGCCGTCGTGCACAGCCATTCGCCAAGCGTGATCCCGTTCACGGTGACCGACGAGCCGCTCCGGGCGGTCTCGCACATCGCATCGTTCTTGGCCGGCGGCTGCCCCTGCTTCGAGGTCCGCGATGTCGGGCTGACGATTGGCCTGCTGGTCACCAACAACAAGCAGGGCGCGGCGCTGGCCAAGGTGCTCGGCGACGGGCCGGTCGCGCTGATGCGCGGCCACGGCAACCTGGTGGTCGCGAGCGACATCC
The DNA here is from genome assembly GCA_963842645.1 of uncultured Alphaproteobacteria bacterium. GTDB lineage: Bacteria > Pseudomonadota > Alphaproteobacteria > Rhizobiales > Xanthobacteraceae > Z2-YC6860. Next base: position 45,481 of record CAWJGY010000013.1, read on the forward strand.
CGCGCGTGGTACACCGCGCCCTCTACACCGAGGTGAACGCGCAGCAGCTCACCACCGCGCTGTCGTTCAGGCGGCCGATCAAATATGTCCAGCCGGACGAGCGGCAGGATCCGCAGCGGCTCGGCGATTCATGGGACGTTTGGAAGGCCCAGGCGATGGGCGGCAAATAGTCAGACGATCGCGAACGCCTCGATCTCCACCATGAACTCCGGCCGCGACAGCCTCGCCACCTGCACGGTGGTGCTGGTCGGCAGCGCATCGCTGAAGTAGCGCATCCGCACATCCTGGTGCTTGAAGTACTCGTCCATGTCGGTGACGTAGGTCGTGGTCTTGACGATGTCGGCGAGCGTCGCGCCGGCGGCTTCCAGCGCGGCCTTGATGTTATCGCCGACCTGGGCGATCTGCGCGCGCATGTCGCCCTTACCCACGCAATTGCCCTCGCGGTCGCGCGGCGTCTGGCCGGCGATGAAAATCTGCCGGGAGCCGCCGACTTCAACGACCATGACCTGCGAGTAGAGAACCTTGTCGCCGGATTTTCGGACATGCAGCTTGTCCGGCTGGATGCGTTCGCGTTTCGAGGCCATGTCACATCTTCTCCACGGCCGGCATGATTTCAGAGGTGAACAGCTTGAACGAACGTATGGCGGTGTCGAACGACATGTTGCCGAGGAAGAGGTAGGTCAGGAGATAGTTGAAGCCGATCTCCCTGACGTGACGCTCGATGCCGGCCAGCACGGTCTTCGGTGAGCCGGCGATCACCGTGCCCTCTTCGAGGCATTCGTCGTAGTTCGCGCCGCGCGTGTTGCGCATGCGCGCAGCCGTCGCAGTCACACCATGCTTGTTCCTGATCCAGTTGATGTGCTCCAGATGTTTGTTCATCGCGGGCCTTGCCCAAGCATGTGCCTTCTCGTCGGTTTCATCGACGAAGATGTGACGCTGCACGCCGATCGCGATGCCGCCGGAGAATTCGGATTTGGGCTGCGCCGCCTTGTTGCCGCGCGTCGCAAGAGCCTTCTTGAAGGTGTCTATGTTCTCCTTGGCGGCTGCATTCGGCCCCAGAGTGACGAAGTGCAGCCCCTCCTCGCCGGCCCAGGTCGAGCCTTCGGCGCCCGAGGAGCCGTACCAGAACGGCGGAAACGGCTTCTGATAAGGGCTGAGCGCGATCGGCACGTTCTCGTATTCGTAATGCGGACCCTTGTAGGTTAGGAGATCGGTCGTCAGCCCTTTGGAGACGCAGCGATAGGCATCGATGAAAATATCGCGCGACTTCTCGGGGTCGACCTTGTTGTACTTCAGCTCGAACGGCGACACCCCGCGGCCAACGCCGATTTCGGCGCGGCCATGGCTGATATGATCGAGCATGCAGATTTCATCGATCATGCGGAGCGGCGAAACGACCGGCAGCAAATAGACCAGCGGACCCATCTTAATTTTCTCGGTCAGCCGCGCGACCGCACCCAGGAACACGCCCGGAACCGGCACCATGTTGAGCGGCGTCTGGTGATGCTCGGCGAGGTGCAGGCAGTAGAAGCCAGCCTCGTCGGCGGCCTGGATGAACTTCAGCCGCTCATCGAACAATTGTGCGATAGGGCGGTCGCCGTACTCGATGTGGTCGAACAGTCCAACTTTCATTTTTCTTTCTCTTCCGCCTTGCCGATTTTCTTGACGACCGGAATGAGCCGCGTGGCGTCGGCCTCGACGAACTTGGCGAACTCCGGCTGATCCATGTAGGCGGCGGGGCTTCCGGCCTTCTCGAAGATGGAAACGACCGCCGGGTCCGCCATGACCTGGCGCATGGCCTCGCGCAACCGGTTGACGACCGGAGCCGGCGTACCCTTGGGCGCGAACAGGCCGGCCCAGATGTAGTACTCGACGTCCTTGTAGCCGAGCTCGATCATGGTCGGGATGCCCTCGAGCTCCTTGGTGCGCTGCGCGCCCCAATGCGCCAGGAGCCGCGCCTTGCCGTCGCGCGCCTGCGGATTGATGATGCCGGGCGCCTGCGCGGTCAGATCGACCTGCTTGCCGACGAAGGCGATCAGCGCCGGGCCGCCGCCGCGATACGGCACGTGCAGCATCTTGATGCCGGCCGCCTGGCTGAACATTTCGAACGGCACATGGGATGCCCCGTAGTTGCCCGACGAGCTGTAGGTGATCTGGCCGGGCCGCTTCTTTGCTTCGGCGACGAGATCGGCCACGGACTTGTAGGGCGAGTCGGAGTGAGCGGCCAGCACGCCTGGATCGGCCAGCACGCGGGCGATCGGGATGAGCTGGTCCCATTCGTAGGACGGCTTCCTGTCGAACAGCCGCTCGGCCTCCGGCAGGAACGTCATCGACGACAGCGTCATCAGGAGCGTGTGGCCGTCAGGCTCGGCGCGCGCCCCCGCGGCGTTGCCGAGCAGGCCGCCAGCGCCGCTGCGGTTGTCGACCACGACGGACCTGCCGAGAATTTTCTCCAACGCCAGCGCGACCGGCCGCGCCGCGAGATCGGCCTGCCCGCCCGGGGGGAACGGCACGATGATGCTGATGTTGCGTGTCGGCCAGGCTTGCGCCTGTGCGGACGATGCCAGCGTGCCCAGCATCGGCGCGGCGAGCGCGCCTTGCAAGAATTTGCGGCGATCCATGAACGTCCTCCCAAAAGCTTTTGTTATTCGGCTGCGACGCGATTGGCGGCAGCGCCTGCCTGCGCGACCGGATTGCGCAAGATGCCGATGCCCTCGACCTCGCATTCGACGACATCGCCCGGCAGGCAATAGCGCGTCGCGGGCACGAGGCCCGGCTGATGCACACCCTTGCCGCCCAGTTCCTTGTCCGCCGACCAAGCAGTGCCGGCCGGCGTGCCGGTGATGATGACCATGCCGGGCTTGAGCGTGAAGTTGCGCGAGAAGAAGTGGATCAGTTCGGCGCACGGCCAGATCATGTTCGACGTGCTGCTCGATTGGCGGAGTTCGCCGTTGATCCGCGACATCACCTTGAGCTTCTGCGGATCGGCGATCTCGTCAGCGGTGACGATGCAAGGACCAAGCGGTGCGCCGGTATCGAACGCCTTGCCCGAACCCAGCTCGTACCACGTCATGCCCTCGGGCGTGCGGCGCACTTGGCGGTCGCGCGCGGTGACGTCGTTGACGATGGTGTAGCCGAACACGTGCTCGAGCGCGCGATCGGCGGGAATGAACCGCCCGGCCTTGCCGATGACGATGGCCAGCTCGACCTCGCAGTCGATCTTCTTGGAGAAGCGTTCGTCGAATGCGATCGGCTCGCCGGGTCCGACCACGCAGTCGGCGGTCTTGACGAAAAATTCAGGCTCCTTGCCGCTGATCGGGGTGTTGGCCTTCTCGGCGTTGTGATCCTTGTAGTTGCTGCCGCTACAAAGGATGGTCGACGGGCGGTGCGGCGCGGCGAACGTCACGTCTTTCAAGGGCGTGCCGGCCGCTTTCGATGGATTGGCCAGGATCGAGCGGGCCGCGTTGATGCCGGCCGCGCCGGACCTAATGAAACTCAGCGCGCTCGCAAATATCGCCCTTTCGCCGCCAACCTGCAGCGGATCGATCACGGCGTCGCCCGCGAGCAGACCCAACCGCTCCTCGCCGCCGCGCAGATAGGTCACAAGCTTCATCGAGCTACTCCGCCTTGATGTTGTAACGCTTCACCACGTCGCCCCAGCGCGTCATCTCGGCCTTCACGAACTGCCCGAGGTCCGCCGAAGAGCCGACGTTGAGCTGGACGCCCATCGACACCATCCGCTCCTGCACCCACGAATTGCTCAGCACATTCTTCAAATCGTTGTGGAAGCGCGTAACGATCGCGTCCGGCGTGCTGGACGGCACGAAAATCCCCATCCACGAGGCGCTGCTGAATCCTTTCATGCCAAGCTCGTCCATGGTCGGCGTGTCGGGCAACTGCGGATGACGGGTGGTGCCCAATTGCACCAGTGCCCGCACCTTGCCGTCCTGCACGAACTTGCCGAGCGCCTGCACCGAGCCGACCATCATCGGCACGTGGCCGGCAACCACGTCGGCCGCTGCCGGCGCGCCGCCGCGGTAGGGCACAACGCGAAGCAGCATGCCGTATTGCTGTTCGATCTGCTTCATCGAAAGATGCGCGACGGTGCCGGTACCGCCGGTCGCATAGGCGAGCCGGTCCGGCTCCTTCTTCGCCTCCGCCACCATCTCGGCGAAGGTGTTAAAGGGCTGCGCCGGATGCGCGCCGATGATGTTGGGAATGGTGCCGATCATCACCACCGGCTTGAACGCGGTGAGCGTATCGAACGGCAGTTGCAGCAGGACCGGGTTCACCGCGTGGGTGTCGTAGGCGAGCAGCATGGTGCAGCCGTTGCCCGGTTGCTGCGCGACATAGCCGGTGCCGGTCGCCCCGCCCGCTCCGGCGCGGCTTTCGACGATGACATTCTGACCGAGCCGATCCTTCAGCTTCTCCGCCAAAAGGCGCGCCGCCACATCGGTCGGACCACCGGGCGGGAACGGCACGATGATACGGATGACATTCTCGGGGCACACGGTCTGAGAAAGCGCCGCGCCCGGCTCCGCCATAAGCAACGCGGCGGCCAGCGCAATGGCGCATCTCTGAAACCGCATACAGCTCTCCCTCGGACGTTTCTTAGCCTGTTTCTTGGCCCGCGGGCACTCTGCCCGCTTGGCTCCGGGCAGGCAACCGACTAACGATTGGGCAAGGCTGCAACGACGGAATGACAGGGAGGCAACGATGATGCGCATGACATGGCTCGTCCTGCTCGCGGCAATAGTGTTGCAGTCAGGGGTCGAGAACTGCGCGGCGCAAACCTACCCGAACGGGACAATCAAGATTCTGGTGGGATTCCCACCCGGGGGCACGACCGACATCATCGCTCGCGACGTCGGCCAGGAACTGGAGAAGGCCTGGCATCAGACGGTGATCGTGGAAAACCGGGCGGGCGCCAACGGCGCACTCGCGGCGGCGCAACTGGCGAAGCTGCCGCCCGACGGCCAGACGCTGATGATGATCGTGTCCGGCCACATCACCAATCCGTTGGTGTCGCCGAGCGCGGGCTATGACGCGCTCAAGGATTTCACCAACATCAGCCTCCTGGCATCGTCACCGCTGGCGATCTTCGCGCATCCGGGATTTTCCGCAAACGACATCAAGGGCGCCATCGCGCTTGCCAAAGAGAAGCCCAACACCATCGGCTACGCAACGCCGGGCGTGGGCTCGATCCAGCAGCTTTCGATGGAACTGCTGTCCTATCTCAGCGGCGCCAAATTCCTCCACGTGCCGTATCGCGGCGGCGCGCCGGCGCTGAACGACACCATCGGCGGCCACGTCCCGATCAGCGTGCTGAGCGTGTTCCAGGTGTTGCCGCTGATCCAGGACGGCAAGCTCAAGGCGCTCGCGGTGACCGACGTCAAGCGGAGCGCCGTGCTGCCGAACACGCAGACCGTGGCCGAGGCCGGCGTCGCCAACTACGAGGCGTCGCTGCTGTTCGGCCTGATCGCGCCTGCCGGCATGCCGTCCGCGGTGCTCGCCAAGATCAACGCCGAGGTGACCCGCATCATCAACGCACCCGAGATGCAGAAGAAGCTCGCGGCGCAGGGCGTGGTGCCGATCGCCAGCACGCCGGCGGCGTTCACCGGCGTGATCAAGGCCGAACAGGAGAAGTGGGCGCAGGTCATCAAGGTTGCAAACATCAAGGAATAGCGCCGCCCCTCAGTGAATCTCCGGCTCGGGCATCGCAGCCTTGCCCTGCAGAAAATCGAAGTCGCAGCCCTGATCGGCTTGGCCGATGTGTTCGGAGAACATGGCGCCGTAGCCGCGCGGGTATTTCGGCGGCGGCTGCTTCCAACTGGCCTTGCGGCGAGCGAGCTCGGCGTCGCTGACGTGCAGATGGATCGAGCGCTTGTCGACGTCGATCTCGATCTCGTCGCCGGTCTGCACGAAAGCAAGCGGGCCCCCGACGAAACTCTCCGGCGCGACGTGCAGGATGCAGGCGCCGTAGCTCGTGCCGCTCATGCGTCCATCCGAGATGCGGATCATGTCGCGCACTCCCTGCCCCAACAGGCGTTTCGGGATCGGCAGCATGCCCCATTCCGGCATGCCGGGGCCGCCCTTCGGCCCGGCGCTCTTGAGCACCAGAATATGGTCGGGCGTGACGTCGAGATCGTCGCGCTCGATCTCGCGCATCATGTGGTTGTAGTCCTCGAAGGCGATCGCCTTGCCGCGGTGCTTGAGGAAGCGCGGATCGGCAGCGGCCGGCTTGATGACGCAACCGTTCGGCGCGAGGTTGCCCTTGAGCACCGCGGTCGCCCCCTCGGCGTAGATCGGATCATTGAGCGAGTGGATGACGTCGGGGATGTGGACCTTGGCCCCCTCGATGTTCTCGCCGATAGTTTTCCCGGTCACGGTGAGGCAAGACAGGTCGAGTTTCTCGCGCAAGTTCTGCATCATGGCGCGTAAGCCGCCGGCGTAGAAGAAATCCTCCATGAGGTATTTGCCTGACGGACGTACGTTGGCCAGCACCGGTATCTGGCGTGAGAGCTGGTCAAACTTTTCCATATCCACCGGAATGCCGGCGCGTCTTGCCATCGCCACCACATGGATGATGGCGTTGGTCGAGCCGCCCATCGCCATATGTACCTTGATGGCGTTGTCGAACGCCGCGGGCGTCAAAATCTTGTCCGGCGTCAGATCCTCCCACACCATCTCCACGATGCGGCGGCCGGCGACGCCACACATGCGCGGATGATTGGCGTCGGCCGCCGGGATCGACGACGCGCCGGGCAGAGCAAGGCCCAGCGCCTCGGTGATCGCCATCATAGTCGCCGCCGTGCCCATCACCATGCAGGTGCCGAACGAGCGGGCGATGCCGCCTTCGATCTCGTTCCAGTCGTCATCGGTGATGTTGCCGGCGCGCTTCTCGGTCCAATATTTCCAGACATCGGAGCCGGAGCCGAGATATTGGCCATTCCAATTCCCGCGCAGCATCGGGCCAGCCGGAATGTAGATCGCGGGGAGCCCCATGCTGACCGCGCCCATGACCAGGCCTGGCGTGGTCTTGTCGCAGCCGCCCATCAACACCGCGCCGTCGATCGGATGACTGCGCAGGAGCTCTTCGGTCTCCATGGCGAGGAAATTGCGGTACATCATCGTTGACGGTTTGACGAAGCTCTCCGACAGCGAGATCGCCGGCAATTCGATCGGGAAGCCGCCGGCCTGCAACACGCCGCGCTTGACGTTGTCGGCGCGCGAACGCAGATGCGCGTGACAGGGGTTGATCTCGCTCCAGGTGTTGATGATGCCGATCACCGGCTTGCCCTGCCAGTCGTCGGCGTCGTAGCCGATCTGGCGCAGCCGCGAGCGGTGGCCGAACGAGCGCATGTCGGCGACGCCGAGCCAACGGTGGCTGCGGAGGTCTTCGGGCTTCTTGCGGGTCATCGTGTCCTCTTGAATTGCGGTCTGCGGGCAAGCGCATGCATCATACTAGGCTCATTCCAATCCGGGGCGGAAGCGGTAGACTTCAGTCAGGCGAGCGTGCAAAGCGCCGCGACCGGGAGGATACCGATGCCGAGGTTCAAACCGCTGCTGGTCGCGCTGCTTGCCACCGCCGCCGTGGCGGCCCTCGCATCGGGTGCATTCGCCCAGGCCAAGTTTCCCAGCAAGCCAATTCGCCTCCTCGTACCCTTCGCACCCGGCGGCGGCGTAGACGTGGTGGCGCGCATCGTCGGGCAAAAGATCAGCGAGCAGACCGGCCAGCCTGTGCTCGTCGAATCCAAGCCCGGCGCTGGCGGCGCGATCGCAGTGAACGAGCTGATGCGGGCCGAACCGGATGGCTACACCCTCCTGGCGACGACAAGCTCGCATGCCACGCTTCCGGTCCTCGGGAAGCTGCCCTGGCACCCAAGCAACGACTTCACGCCGGTTGCCGGCATCTATTCCACGATGTTCGTGATGGCCACCAACAAGGCGAGCACGGCGCAGTTCCGAAGCTTGACGGAGTTCCTCGCCTATACGCGGGCCAATCCGGGCAAGATCAGTTGGGGCTCATCCGGTATCGCCGGCCCGCAGCACCTCGGCGGCATGCAGTTCATCAAGGTTGCCGGCGTCGAAATGGTGCATGTGCCCTATCGCGGCAACGCGCCGATGCTTCAGGCGCTGCTGCAGAACGACGTCCAGCTCACGTTCGATACGCCGACCCTATCCATGCCGCACATCCAAGACGGCAAGCTCACCGCACTCGCCGTCACCGGCGAGCGCCGGATGCCGAAGCTGCCCGATATTCCCACGGTGAAGGAGGCGGCGAAGCTCGACTACACCACCGACATCTGGATTTACGTGCTTGGCCCGAAGGGAATCCCCGAACCTATTCTGTCCGCGCTGAACAAGGAATTCATCGCCGCGCTCGACGACAAGTCGGTCCGCGAGCGGCTCACCGGCTTCGGCCTCGAAGTGATCGAAGGCCGGGAGAACAGCCCAGCCCATCTCAAGAAGCACATTGACGATTTCGCGTCGACCTACGGCAAGCTGATCACCGACCTCGGCATCAAGAACGAGTGAGGCGATAACCGACTCGCTCCGCCTCATCCTGAGGAGCTATCCGAAGGATCGCGTCTCGAAGGATGGAGACGCGGCCCACGCTTCGAGACGCGCATTCCGTGCGCTCCTCAGCATGAGGTCGGACGTGTTGCGGCTAGCGCTACTCCACGCTTGCGCCGGCGAACTCGACCACCTTCTTCCACTTGGCGGTCTCGGAGGCGATGATCTTGCCAAAGTCCGCGGGTGTGCCGCCCATTGGCGTACCGCCGAGGTCGGCAATCCTCGCCTGCACCTTCGGATCGGCCAGCGCCGCCTCGATGTGCTTGTTGAGGTAGGCGATGATCTCCGGCGGCGTGCCGGTCTTCACGCCCATGCCGAACCAAGCGCTCGCCTCGTAGCCCGGCACCGTCTCGGCAACCGTCGGCACATCCGGGAAATACGAGGCACGCTTCTCGGTCGTGACACCGAGCGCCCGGATCTTGCCGCCTTTGATCAACTCGATCGACGACGGCATGTTGTCGAACAGCACCTGGCACTGGCCGCCCATCAGGTCGGTCAAGGCCGGGTTCGAGCCGCGATACGGGACGTGCGTCATTTTTGCGCCGGTCATCTCCATGAACAATTCGCCGGACATATGGACCGACGTGCCATTGCCGGACGACGCCATGTTGACCTTGCCAGGATTGGCTTTGACGTGGTCGATGAACTCCTTGACCGTCTTGGCCGGAACGTCGTTGTTCACCACCATGACGTTCGGCACGCGCATGAGACCGCCGACCGGCGCGATGTCGCGCACGAAGTTGAACGACAGCTTCTTGTAGAGCGTCGCGTTGATGCCGTTGGCCGGATTGACCAGCAGCACGGTGTAGCCATCCGCCGGAGCCGCCAGCACCGCTTCGACGGCGAGGTTGTTGCCGGCGCCGGCCTTGTTCTCGATGACGAACTGATGGCCGGTCTTTTCCGACAGGTACTGTCCGACCAGGCGCGCCAGGATGTCGGTGGTTCCGCCCGGCACATAGCCGACGAGCCAGCGAACGGACTTCTCGGGATAGGCCGCGAACGCCGACGTGCTGACAAACGGTGCCGCGACAAGGCCGCCGGCCGAGACGCGCAGAAAATCACGACGCTTCATCATTTCCATTTCTCTCCCTGTCGCCTCAAGGGCCTGCTGGACCCTTTGTGTTTCGTTCTTGGCGTGAAAATACGCGGGCGGGGCCATGCGGCCAAGCCCTATCCTGCGCCACAATCCCCGACTTTGGGCTACTGCACCTGGATGTTGTTGGCGGCGATGATCTGCTTCCAGGTGGCGATCTCATCGGCGATCTGCTGGCGCATGCCTTCGGGCGTGGTCGGCGTCGCGATATTGCCGCCCTCCCTGAGCTTGGCCTGGACATCGGGCAGTTCCAGCGCGCGATGAAGTTCCGCGTTGAGCCGATCGACGATCGGACGCGGCGTGCGAGGCGCCGCCGCCATGCCGAGCCAGGACATGTAGTGCAGGCCCGGCAGGGCCTCGGCGACCGTTGGCGCATCGGGCAGCAGCGGATAGCGCGTCGGCGAGGTCACCGCCAGCGCCCGGAACTGGCCGCTGGTGACGCGCGGAAATCCCGAAGTTGCCGTGTCCAGCATCACGTCGACCCGTCCGGTCATTACATCAGTGACGGCGGCGGCCGAGCCGCGATAGGGCACCGGAACGATGTCCACGCCGGCCTTGCTGCCGACCCAACTGCCGATCAGGTGATAGACCGAGCCAAGCGAGGTGATGACATACGTCATCTTGCCTGGATTGGCTTTGGCGCGCGCCAGCATGTCGGCGAAAGACTGGATCGGGGAATCCTTCGGCACCGCATAAATGAACGGATAGGCACAGACCATGCTGAGGAAGCCAAAGGTGTTGTCGCCGTCGAACGCGAATTTTCCAACTGCTGCGCCACTGGCCCAACCCGCTGTCAGCAGGCTCATCGAATAGCCATCCGGCGGCGCGTTGGTCACCATGCTGGCGGCGATGCCGCCACCTCCGCCGGTGTTGTTCTCGACTGTGATGGACTGACCGAGCCGGTCGGCCAACTTGTCGGCAAGGAGCCGGCCAATGATGTCCGGGCTGCCGCCGGGCGAAGTGCCGACCAGGATGCGGAGCGAGCGTTGCGGCCAGTTCTGTTGCGCGCGTGCGGGCAGCGCGGAGCTTCCGGCCAAAGCTGCGGCGAGCGCGAGCGCGCGACGGCGAGTGAGACTCATGCTTGCAAATCCCCGGCTTGAGGCAGTGCAACGTTAGCAGGGATGGGTGGCGTCTGAAAACCGCGCTAACCACGCCCGGAGCACTGGCCAGAGCGGTGGACGGGCGGCCCCGCAAGGCTAATTTTCATTAAACGGCAGTGCGCGATTACCGCCGCTTTGCGAAAGGCGATTTCCACGTTCGAGGTGTAAGCATGGCGGAAGTAGGTCGGAGCTTGCCATGAACTTGTCCCTGATCTGGCAGATGAACGCGCATTGCCGCAATGGCCTAATGCTTGGCATCATTGTCGTTGCCATGGCGCAATTAAGCGCCGGGACCAACGCGGGCCGCATCGACGAGCCCTGGCCGACGCTGCTGTCGAGCGCACCAGTTAGCGTCGATCCGGGTATCGCCCTTCTGCAACAGCGGGCGAACGGTTCGCTTGAGAAGCTCGTGCAATCCGCACGCCCCGCGGAACAACCGCTGTAACCAGGCGTCAACGATAAGCCCTAGGCGGATTTTAATAACCGGCTGGTAGAACCCCAGAATGCAACGAATTCCGCACGCAGCAGAACTCGCGGACCGCCGTGACGCTCCGCGCGTCGAGGTCGAAGGGCGCTATAGCATGCGCCTCGATCCATGCGACGGCCGTGAGGCGCTGCGCATTGCTGGATTATTCGGTGACCGGCGTGCGGCTCGAACTGCCAGAGAATATCGCGCTGCCGGCCCAGGTTCATGTCTTGATCGGCGACCTGGCACACAACGCCCGCATCGTTTGGCGCAGGGGCACGACCGTCGGCGTCGATTTCATCGACGAGCATCACAGCATCTTCTGATCGAGCAGTAGAACTCTACGCCCGCACGGCCTGCTAGCGCCGGTCGAGCAGCGGCTTGATCTTGTTCGCCCGATCGAGGCTGAGCGTCAGGCTGTTGTCGTTCGGATCTTTCTGCACGGCCCGTGGATCGGTCTGCTTGGGCATCGACGCGTACCATTCGTTCGCCGCGTTCGCGAGGTTGCTGGCCGGGTTGGCTTCGCAATAGTCACCGGCCGATTTCAACACCTGGTCGTTGGTGAGATTGGCAACCGGGGACGTGCCCTTCGCCGCCCGCATCGCCGAATTCATGCCGCTCACGTAGCCGAGCAGCCATTGCGACGCCTGGTGATAGAGAATGTCGCTCGAGCGCGCTGCCTTGGTGTAATGGCTGCACTGAACGCCCGCCATGCCGAAATAGGATTGAGCGTGCGCGGACAGGCCCACCGGCAACAGCACGAAAGCGATGGCCGATGCGGCGCGCATAAAATGTCTCATCGATAGGCCCTGTCCACGCAATGCTTCACGAACGTCCGGCGCTTCTTGAACTGTATCGCGGAGTAGTACTTTCTCGCATCCGCTTTGCATCCGGCCTCGATCCGCTCAGCCCATACCGCCTCGGAACTTTTCGGCTTCTGCGCGGCACCTGCCGGCCATGCGGCAGACAATGCAAGCAGAGCGCCAACAACGATGCAGCCCGGTCTCATTCGCGAGGCCTCCTAGCTATCCTGAGCGCACAATAGCCCGATCCGCGGCGAAGGGCAGGCCACAGGTTCCAAGCCCGCTGCGGCGCATTAAATCGGTTTCTGGCAAGGCATCGGGCGGCCGCGGTGGGTTGTAGCGCTCGGCACCTGAACCATTGGTTTTGTTGGCTAATTTCAATTCGACCGATCGGGTCGTGGACCCTTCGGATAGCGCCAAACATCGACAATGTCGCGCGCCAAAAAGCCAGGTGGTGCCAGGCTCAATCGCGAACCGCCAAGCCGTCGAACACCAGCAAATCTTGCTCTGCAGGCGGGCGCCCCTTACCATCTGACAGGAGGCGACTGCCGGCGTATTCAACGACGCGGGAATATCAGGCGCTGCAGTGTTTTGTGGAGTGGGTTAGGGCGCGTCCTCGTGATCCATTTGCAACAGAAACTATTGTCCCATTTCCAGCCGGCGGCGATCCTTTGGAAGCCGCCGGACAGACTGTTTTCAGCTTGGTTCATCGCGCCGCTGCCAGGGCAGAAGAAAATACGCAGCACGCGCTGGGAATGGCTCACAAGTTTTCGCTGCAGCTTCTTGAGGCCCAAGAGCGAATAGCCACCCTTGAGGCGGAGGTTGGGTGCTCAAGGGAACAGGTCTATCGCGCACAGCAATAGATGGAGCGTATCGCGGCGCTGGTTGAGCAAAGATTTCTGAGTGCGGAGGACAGCAGGCCCAGTCAGCCGCAGCCGCAGAGTTACTCCACGAACAGGCAGGCCCGTTAGGTTCGCGGCTCCAAGCGATCCAGGCGCTGGCGGAGCACACTGTGCGGTACACCGAGCTTGCGCCGACACGGTTTAAGGATTTCTGGCGGGTTTGATTTACTTTACTTCGTAAAGATACCGCTTTTGACCCAAAGCTGACATCAAGGCCGCACAACGGTTTGTGCGACGACCTGTTACGTTCGACGATAAATTTCTGATCTGTTCCCTATCGCGATTTGGGCACTGGCCTTGTTTTAAGCCGTAGATGCTGCCAATTCTGGTTGCCGGAGGCAACCAATGTCACGCTGGGAATGGTTGAAAGCGGTCGGTTTGGGGTTGGTCATTTCTTCGACGATCATGGCAGGCGGGGTCGGTTTCGTCGTGTACATGACGAGGTAGGCCGTCTGATTTTAAATGTAAATTTGACGTACATCAAAATGCTCTGAGGCCAAATCGCTAAACGATCTCCGCTCGCTTCAGCGAGGCGGGGACGCGATGACCACTTACCTGAGAATGCCCATCGTCTTTGCGCTCGGCGTGATCCTGCCGGTCGCAGTCGTGGTCCTCATCCTAATGCGGTAGGCCGCCTCAGTTGGCGGCCTCTTTCATTGGTTGAGTTTACATTTCGCTGGGGTCAGAACTTTCCCCGCTCTGCACCTGAGCGCGGTTATTTCTTGGCATTCTGAGCGGTGCAATGGCGTGGCCGGTCGTCGCCATCTGCGGGAGGAACTATGCAAACAAATTGGTTCTATACGGTTTGGCCGTTCATAAGAGTGGTTCTGGCTTGGCGCGCGCATTCTTGCTTGAAATGTGGGCGGCATTGACCTGCTCAAAATATGGGCTTGCATCGAACGAAACGAATTAAGACTGCGCCAGACTGCACCAATATGAACCCAGCGCACCTTCTATTTGCGTGCACGCTATTTGTCGCGGCTTCGTGAGTTGTATTCCGCCTCTCAACCTCCGACCATTGCGACGGGACTGCTCCTGCGGTGGGGCGTTTGGGGAGTGGTGATGGGGCGCATTCGGAAGGAAGCGGCGCGCAAAGGTGCGCTGCCTGAGGTTGACCCAAAAATTCAAGAGGAACGGCAGCGCATTGCCGAACATCTCGTTCGCATATTGCGAGAAGCGGGCTACGGTTGCTCCCTCGGAGACGACAGCGTTGCGCGGAGGCCGGAGCGCGATAATTGACGCTGCACCCTCAGCGCCTGATCCCAGCGAGACAGATCGCGAGGCCAACTTTTGGTGTCAGGCAGCCTTCAAAGCCTTCTTGATACATCCGAGCAAGTGGTCGTCATTGCATGGCTTGCTCAAGAAGCCGACCGCTCCGGCTTTCATAGCGCGTATCCGCACGTTTTCTTCAGGATAGGCCGTAAGGAAAATGATGGGGATGTGGTGACCTTGGGCGAGCAGCCGGTCTTGCAGGTCAAGGCCGCTTAATCCCGGCATTTGCAGATCGGTGATGAGGCACGATGTGTTGCTGAACTGCTCGGAGTTGAGAAATTCCTCGGCCGAGGCAAACATGGAAGCGTTGTAGCCCAGAGATCGCACGAGCGTTTTCGTTGCCTCGCGGACGGCTTCATCGTCATCGACAATCGCAATCGACATAGCGCAACTCCCGGCCTGTCGTTCGGCGGGAGCGCCCCACGCTCTCACCCACTGACGCCATTTCGAATGTCAGTGATAGGGCGAGCCTATGCCGTCGTGGGCCGGTTCGGAAGCATCCGAAGGTATAGTCGGCACGATCCCGGTTAAACTCTCCACAGGGGTCTATCGGGCGTAAACGAGGTCAACCGGCCTTATCGCTAAGCGCGATTGTGCTTCCCAGGCGCTCCCCCAGCCGTTTTCTCGGGAAGCAGCGTTTCTACAACTAATTGAGTTACCAGCCCTTTGCATTTCGCCGCGCGTTGTACCGCTTTACCCCCGAAAGCGGACATGGAGGGGAGTGCGTCGGATGTCCGCTAAGTGCCAATAGCGGACATTACGGTCATCGTACCAAAGCAATCTCGCTCGGCCTCCAAGTCTTGGCAAAGAAGGGTTCCAGTGGACTGTAGAGACGCAGGATCGCGAACCAGCCCTTTTTCGGATTGGTGTCAATCATCCGCATCTCGCGATGGAGCCAGTGATGGAGCAGTCGTTCATGTAGATCAACGGGAGATTTGATCTGGGTCAAGGGCGCAAAGCTTACGCGTGCGAAGTTTCAGACCGATCCGCGGTTGGCCGCGATACCCAGGTGGTCCGCGGCTTTCCTCTCTCGAAGAAGGAGAACGCTAATGTTACGTCGAATTCTGATCGCTTCGGGAGCAGCAGCCATGGTGCTGGTTACCTTCATTCCCGATGATGCGTTCGCCCGACGCGGCGGCGGTGTGCGAGCGGGAGGAGGATACCGGGGCGGCGCTGTCGCAGTTCGAGGATACCGGGGCGGCGCTGTCGCAGTTCGAGGATACCGGGGCGGCGCTGTCGCTGTGCGCGGCGGGGGCTACCGGTACGGTGTCGGTGCGGCAGCGGTAGGCGCTGCTGCGGTCGGTGCGGCTGCGGCGGGGCGCTACTACTACGGCGGCGGCGGCTACTACGGCGGCGGCTACTACTACGGCGGCGGCTGCGGCTACGACACCTACGGCAACTGGGTTTGCCCGGGGTACTATCCGTACTGAGCGGCGCGGCGCGCCGTTGGCCTTATGGTGCTCGGAGCCGATGATGAAGTCATCGGCAAATAGCGCACAATGATCTTGTCGCCCAAGGGGCCACGTGCCGTCGCAATCAAGGTGTGCCCCACGCTTTCATTGTTGCCTCCCGTCATAGGACAGCAGGGAGAGAGGCCGATCATCAGCGCGCCGCTGGCGGTCAACGGTCAGGCTTAATTGTCATCATCGTCATCGTCGTCATCGTCGTCTGGGAAAATGTCGAAGTAGTTGCCGATAACGAACCCAGCGATCAGGATGGCGATGCAGGCGATACCGAGAATTATGGCCTTGCGTCTGTCTCCGGCTCGCTCCGCTTTTGCCGCTGCCCGATAGAAAGCAAAACATCCTCCACCGAATACGAGGATGAAGGCTATTCTGATCCAAAACTCCGTGGTCGCCATCGCTTTACCAACGCCGCAGCGATCTGCTCACGAAATCGTGGCATGGTAAGGTCGCCTTTTCAAGTAATGCAGCCTGTGCGATCTGGCTCATGCCGCGCCGCTCGCGGTCAGCGATCAGGCCAGGCAGCAGCGCTGCTGCGATGAGGATGACTTCACCGAGGAATTAAACGAAGTCCTCGATTTGTGCAGGCACGCGACTCCGCGCTCGCCTCGGCTATGGGTCGACCCTGCCAATCCCGCTCAATAAGACCGTCACGCCAACGGTCATATGCGACCGCAACGGCCGCGTAGATATCGCTGCCCTGTCCACTCAACCGCACACGTAGAAGCCGCCGTCATTGCATACCTCCAACGCAATCAGGAAATGCAGGAAATGGCAGCAAGTGAAGCGGCGTGTCATATGCCATCAACACCGGGCCGGCGGCGCGAACGGCGGCGCTGAGCGCTCGGTGCGCCCGCGCGTTAACGCTCTGTTAAGCAGCGCCCGGCAGCATTAGCGTGCGCCTGCCTCCATGCTCATGAGGCGGCGCGCCTACTGGAATACGGGCCTCGGCGGGGGGACAACCGCCGGGGCTCTTTCATATTCGGTGTCAGCCGCAGAGCCAGACCCCGCGAGCGCGCGGCCCCGTATGGCATGTCGAACAATCAGTCGGCCCCAGCATCCGCCGCCACCACCGTAGCCGCTGGCTGGGTAGTAGCCTGGATCGCCGCCATAATAGCCGCCGTGGCTGGGTACCCACCGTAGTAGCCGCTGTAGGCGGGGTAGCCACCGTAATAGCCGTAGCCGCCATAGTGGGTAGGTGCGAACGTGACGGCGACGACTGCCGCCGCAGCGATTGCCAGCAACACTTTTCGCCAAGACATGGGGTTCTCCATCCGCCAGGGAGAACCAACGCGCGTCATGCCGTTTGTGTTCCGCGTCGCATCGCGTCTTCCAAGCTGTCCACCGAGGTGATCGGCCGCCCTGGATCAAGGTGTGCTTGTTGCCTCCCGTCATAGGACAGGTGCCTGTCCCAAGTGTCCCAGACTCACGTGGGACACTTGGGACAGTAGGGAGTATTGCTGCCACAGATCCCATAACTGTCGGGGAAACTGTCGGGAACGCGCCCGGGAAGCGCGCTAAGTTCTGGTCGGAGTGGCAGGATTTGAACCTGCGACCCCTTCGTCCCGAACGAAGTGCGCTACCAGGCTGCGCTACACTCCGACTAGAAGGCCGGTCTTATAGCGGCGCCCTTATCCCCTCGCAAGCACAGGCGGTTTTTCGCTATAGAGCCATACGGTGCTTTTGGCGGACCCTGTTTCCGCGCGTGGCGTACAGTGAGTTGGGATGGCTCAGGAAACACTGCAACTGGCGAACTACGCGGCTGCGCTCCGCATTGGGGACCTGCCGCCGGCGGTAGTCCAGCGCGCCAAGGACGCCATCGCCGACACCATCGCCGCCATCGCTTTCGGAGCCGCCCTGCCCTGGAGCCGGATCATCGTCGATTACGCCAAGCGGCGCGGCGCTGGCGGCAAAGCCCATGTCTTCGCGCCTGGTGGTGCGCGCCTGCATGCGCCGATGGCGGCGCTCGCCAACGGCGCGCTGGCGCACGCCTTCGAGATGGACAATCTGACCTGGCCCAACACCGGTGTGCATCCCGGCGCCACCATGTGCATGCCGGCGCTGGCGGTGGCGCAGGAGCGTGGCATCGGCGGGCGCGAGCTGATCGCGGCGGTGATCGCGGGCGCCGAGGTGATGATCCGCATCGGGCGGGCGACCAAGCATAACAACGAGAACCGCGGTTTCCATGCGCCCGGCACCACCGGGCCGTTCGGCGGGGCCGTGGCGGTGGGGCGGCTGTTAAAGTTCGACGCGGCGAAGATGACCAATGCGCTCGGCATCGCCGGCTCGCTGTCCTGCGGGCTGCTGGAGTTCGCGCGCTCCGGCACCGGCGCGATGGTGAAGCGGCTGCACCTTGGCCGCGCAGCCGAAAGCGGCGTGCTGGCGGCAAGCCTCGCCGAAGCAGGCTTCACTGGGCCGCAAAGCGTACTGGAAGGGCCGTTCGGCTTTCTCAACGTCTATTGCGGAGAGAACGACGTGGCCGCGCTGACGCGCGGGCTCGGCGAGGAGTGGGCCACGCTCCGCATCATGCTCAAGCGCTTTCCGGTGCACATCACCTCGCACACCTCGGTGCAGGCGATCGAGGACCTGCGGCGCGAGCACGGCTACGCCGCAGCCGACGTCGCCTCGATCCACATCGCCGGCAACCAGAAAATGGCAACGGTCAACAACATCCCGGCGCCGGCCGACCTGATGATGGCGCAATACTCGCTGCCGTTCTGCGTTGCGCTGGCGCATCACCACGACGCGCGCGATCCGGCCTCATTCAACGCGAAATCGTTCAACGATCCGGCGATCCGCTCGCTCGCTTCGCGCGTGACGATTTCGGTGGCCGACGAGGCCCGGCACGCGCACACAATTTCTTCAACCGTCACAGTGAACCTCAATGACCGGCGCGCGCTGACCCGCCGCGTCGATGGCTTCAAGGGCACTCCCGAACTACCGCTCGACCGCGCCGAGATGCGCGAAAAATTCCTGCTGCTGACGCGGCACTGCGATCGCACGGCGATGGTGCGGCTGTTCGAGCGATTGCAGAACATCGAGGGCGAACGCAATCTCGACTGGATCAAGGTTGAAGGGGCCGAGAAGAAATCAGGCAAGAAATCCAGCAAATCGCTATCGCGCGCTGGGGCGCGGAAGCGCGGCGGACAAAAGCGGAAGAAGAAGCAGAAAAAATGAACAGCAAGATCGACACCCGTCTCGCTTCAGCCGAGTTCGTCGCCATCGCCGACGCGGCGCTTTGTCTCACCAAAGGGGGCCTGGTCGCGTTCCCGACCGAAACCGTCTATGGCCTCGGCGCGGATGCCACCAATGGCGCAGCCGTTGCACGGCTATACGCCGCCAAGGGACGCCCGTCGTTCAACCCGCTGATCGCGCATGTGTTCGATATCGCCGCCGCAAGGCGCCTGGCGGTGTTCGACGCCGCGGCCGAGAAGCTTGCCGCCGCGTTCTGGCCGGGCCCGCTGACATTGGTGCTGAAGAAGAGCGGCGGCTGCCCGGTGGCCGAACTTGCGACGGCGGGCCTCGATAGCATCGCGGTACGGGTGCCTCAGCATCCCGTGGCGCTCGCCATTCTGAGCCGGCTCGGCCGGCCGATCGTGGCACCATCCGCCAACCGCTCCGGCCACGTGTCGCCGACCACCGCAAACCACGTGATGGACGATCTCGGCGGCCGCATCGACTTCATCGTCGATGGCGGGCCGGCGCCGGTCGGCGTTGAATCCACCATCGTTGCCTGTCTCGATCGTCCACAGTTGCTGCGTCCGGGCGGGCTGACCCGCCAGCAGATCGAAGCCGTGCTCGGCTGCGAACTCGAGGACGTTGCGGCCGGTGCCTTCGATCCCGAGGCGCCGCTCGCGCCCGGCATGATCGAATCTCACTATGCGCCGCGCGCACGGCTTCGGTTGCAGGTCGACCGCGTCAATCCCGGCGAGGCGCTGCTCGCCTTCGGCACCAAGCTGCCGCCCGGGACTGAACACGCCACGATGGTGCTCAACCTTTCGCCGGGCAGTGACCTGGTCGAGGCGGCGACCAACCTGTTTTCGGACCTCCGCACGCTTGACCGGGCCGATGTCGCCACCATTGCAGTGATGCGCGTGCCCGATGAAGGCCTCGGCGAAGCCATCAACGACCGGCTTGCGCGCGCCGCCGCGCCAAGGGAGAACTCGCCTGTCATGAACGAAATGAGCAAACCCCTTACCGCGGTCTCGCCGGCGACCCTCGCCCGCATGATCGCCGTGGTTGGCGAGAAGAACGCCATCACCGATAAAGAGAAGCAGACGCCCTATCTGGTCGAGTTCCGCGCGCTATGGACCGGGCACACACCGGTGGTGCTGCGGCCGGGTTCGACGAAGGAAGTTTCCGAGTTGCTCAAGATCGCCAACGAGACTTCGACCGCCATCATTCCGCAGGGCGGCAACACCGGCCTGGTTGGCGGACAAATTCCGCACAATGGCGAGATCGTGCTGTCGCTGCAGCGCATGGACAAGGTCCGCGAAGTCGATCCGATCTCCAACACGATCACCTGCGAGGCCGGCGTGACGCTGCAACGGGCGCGCGAGGCGGCAGCCAACGTGGACCGGCTCTATCCGCAGCTTCTGCCGTCGGAGGGAAGCTGCACCATCGGCGGCAATCTTTCGACCAACGCTGGCGGCACTGCCGCGCTGACGCACGGTGTCGCGCGCTCTCATGCGCTTGGGCTCGAAGTGGTGCTGGCCGACGGCCGCGTCCTCAACAACCTCAACAAGCTCAAGAAGGACAACACCGGCTACGACCTCCGCAATCTGTTCATCGGCGCCGAAGGTACGCTCGGTGTCATCACTGCGGCGGTGCTCCGCCTGGTGCCGCGGCCAAAATCGCTGGAAGTCGCCTGGGCTGCGATCCCCTCGGTGCAGGCCGCGGTCGATCTGCTCGGACTTGCAACCGAGCTCACCGCCGGCGGCGTCACGAGTTTCGAGATCATGGCGCGCGAGGGCATCGACATCGTGCTCAAGCACTCGACCGGCACGCGCGATCCGCTCGCGACGAAGTCGCCCTACTCGGTGCTGATCGAACTGTCGTCGCAGCGGCGCGAGGGCCTGCGCGACGCGATGGAGCAGATCTTGGCCGCGGGGCTGGAGAAAGGCCTCGTGCTCGACGCCACCATTTGCGAGAGCGTCGAGCAGTCCAAGGCGTTCTGGCGCATCCGCGAATTGTTCGGCGAGATGCAGGGCCGCGAAGGCGGCTCGATCAAGCACGACATTTCAGTGCCGGTCGCCAACATCCCGGCGTTCATCGAGGAAGGCAACGCCGCGGCGAGAAAACTCATCCCCGGCTGCCGGCCGATGCCGTTTGGCCACGTCGGCGACGGCAACATCCATTACAACATCACCCAGCCGGTCGGCGCCGACAAGGCGGAATACCTGAAACGCTGGGACGATATGAACGACACGATTTACAAGATCGTTCTGAAATACGGCGGCTCAGTCTCCGCCGAACATGGCGTCGGCATCGTCAAGCGCGACTACCTGCCGAAGATCAAGGACCCGGTCGCCTATGAGTTGATGAAGACGCTCAAGCGCACGCTCGATCCGAAGGGCATTCTCAACCCGGGCAAGGTGCTGTAGGCGCTCCGTCTCATCGCACCTTGCCCCAAGGATCGACCGGCTTCTGATTGGGTATTTTGCTGAGTGCGTCCTTGTAGGCCTTTTCTTCCGCAAGCGACTTCTTTTGCTGATCCCCGGAGGACTGGTGCTGGGCGCCCGAACCCCGCTTGCCGCGCGCATGGGCCGGAGCCGCAAACAACGCGATCATCAGCGCAACCAGTATGATCCTCATTAGCCTCTCCCATCGGCCAATTGATCGCCCGAGACATGCTGAAGCGCTGCAAAGCCGGCGAAATCGGGGCTGATCGCCAAATCCCGGCTGGATCGGGATTTGGCGATCAGAACAACGACCCCTGCCCGGTGTCCGCCGGCTGCCGCTTCCTCGGCACCGGCCGTGGCTGTTCGGCCGGGGGCTCGGCGGCGTCGGCGCTATGGGGCTCGTGCAGCGCAGGTGCATCATTTGCCACGCGGTTGACCGCCGGCGAAATCTCATAGACCTCCATCAGACTCTCGGGCGCCGGCGCAAGCAGTTCGGCTGCCATGTTTTCATCCACGTTGCGGCAATCAAGCCAGAAATCGAATTGCTCCGGCTGAACGATCGCCGGCGCGCGGTGATGGACGGCGGCCATCGCCGCGTTGGCTTGCGTAGTGATGATGGCTGCGGTTTCCATCTCCTCGCCGTTGGGCCCCATCCAGGTTTCCCAGAGGCCAGCGAAGGCGATCGGCCCGCCAGCCGTCGGACGCGCCAGATAGGGACGCTTTGAGCCGCCATGCGGTTTCCACTCGTAGAATCCGTCGGCGGGAAACAGGCAGCGCCGGCGCTTCATGGCGTTCTGGAACGCCGGCTTGTCGTTGACAGACTCAGCCCGTGCATTGATCAGCAACGCGAAGCCCTTCGGATCCTTGACCCAGGCCGGGATCAGTCCCCAGCGCACCAGGGCGAACTGGCGTTCGCCGTCGGCCATCCGCACGATCGGCACCGGCTGGGTCGGGGCCACATTGTAGCGCGCCGGGAAATTCGGCTGCTCGCGGTAGCGAAATATCGCCCGGATGGCCTCGGGCGCGCTTGTTATGCAGTACCGTCCGCACATTTCAGGCCCAAAAAGTTCCCCCTCTTAGGGGCTCCTCAACCGGGTACGGCAACACTGCCGAACCACATTTCCGGACTGGACAATTGCCATGCCCGCGCCTGCCGCCGATTGCGCGGTCGACCCCGCCGCAGCGGCCACCGCCCCAGTCACATCTGGTCGCGGCGGACCCAATATCAATCCGGTGACCGGGCTTTCCACCGATTATCTCAACCATTTCACTGAAGCGATCATGCTGCTGGAGCTCCTGCCGACCATGCCCGATTGCGTCGCGGATTTCCTGGCATGGGAGCCGAAGGACTACCGAGAGCACTTCGCACTCTCCCATTTCAGCAACCGCGACATGGTCATCGCCGCCTATGAAGCGGCCGATCCGGAGCTCAGCCGGTCACTCGACATGTTGGCCGATCTGATGAACACGCTGCTGCTGGCCACGCGCGAGGCCATTGCGGCCAATCCAGCCACGCCCAAGTCTCTCGCCCTCACACACCGGGCAGCCACCGTGTTGAAGCCGATCGTTACGCGCGTTTCAGCCCTGATCAACGGCACCGCGCCCGCTCTGAGCAACCGCACCAGTGTGCCGCAAAAAGCAATCGATGCTATGTTCCGCCGGTGAGCACCGCACCCGACGCCCGCGCCTATCCCGACCGCCCGTATCTCGCCGTCAGCGCCGCCATCATCCGTGACGGCCGCGTGCTGGTCGCGCGCCGCGCGCGCGGCCCCGCGCTCGGCATCTGGACCATGCCGGGCGGCGTGGTCGAGGCCGGCGAAACCCTGATCGAAGCGCTCAAACGCGAGATCGAGGAAGAAACGTCAATGATGGTCGAACCGGTCGCGCTGGCCGGCCACCGCGAAGTGCTGGTGCGCGACGACGACCGACGGGTGTCGCGCCATTTCGTCATCCTGTGCTTTGCCGCGCGCTGGATATCGGGCGAGCCGAAGTTGAACGAGGAGCTGGCGGAGGCCCGCTGGCTCAAGCCCGAAGAATTGACGCCGCTCAACACCACAGAGGGCCTGGCCGAGATTGTCGCCGCAGCCTTCGAACGCATGGCTACGGCGGGTTGATCTGCCGTCGCGCCCGGCGCATATGTCGTCTCGACCGATGTTCAAACGCTCCTTGACCATAGCCCTTGTCACTCTGACCCTGGCCGGAACGCCCGCCCGCGCTATCGAGGGCGGCCCAGCGCCGTTCGACGGCGATCTGATGCGGCTCGCCGAAATCCTCGGCGCACTGCAATACCTACGCATGCTGTGCGGCGCCAATGAGGGTAACAAGTGGCGCGACCAGATGGTCGCCCTGCTCGACGCCGAGGCCCAGAGCGGCGACCGGCGCAACCGGTTGGTGGCGAATTTCAACAACGGCTTTCGCAACTTCCAGCGGACCTACCGCAGTTGCACTCCCGCAGCCACCGTAGCCGTCCGCCGCTATCTCGACGAAGGCGCCAAGATCTCGCGCGAGATCACCGCACGCTATACCAACTAGCGGCTGAATCTCCGCCGTTAACTGCGCCGGTTAACCGTCTCCTGATTTCCGCCTAGAAGCCGCGCATTCGCGTGCTAGCCTGCTTACCGATGTGGCAGCGAAGGCGCGTTTCCGCCTTATTCGAGCATGCATTCCGTGAAACCGACCGACGCAAGCCAAGAGCCGACGCCTGAGCGCGAGCAGAAGATGGTGGCGCTCAGCTATGTCAACGAAGCCTGGGCGGAAGCCCGCATGGACGGAGTCGACGACGACTGCATGGCGATGTCTTGCCTGTTCGCCGCCTTTGCCGAGCTGGTCACCACCTACGGCGAGGAGGCAGCGGCGAAATATGCCGACAGTCTGTCCAGGCGCATTCGCAACGGCGAATTCACAGTCGAAATCGCCCGCCAGTAGGCGCCGGCCGCGCGTGCCGCATCCCGGTTAGCTCCAGAGGGCTTTCGTCAGGCCGAACAGCCGGCTGAGTACGGCGTCGATGTCTTTGGCGAAGAACGGCTTGAAGAGGAAGTTCTTGGCGCCTTCGGCGCGGGCGCGGTCCCGATCCGCGCATCTCGCGTCCCGGTGATCATCACCACCTTCATATCCGGATGCGCGGACTTGAGGATGCCGAGCGCTGCGAAGCCGTCGATGCCGGGCATCTGACAGTCCAGGAACACGAGGTCGAATCTTTGCTTTTTCGCGCGTTCGATCGCAACCGATCCCTCCTCCGCCTCCTCCGCCTCGAGCTTGAACCGGCTGGCCTGGAGCACCTTGCGAATGACCGAACGCACCGTGGATGAATCGTCGACGATCAGAACCCGCTTCGGCAACCGAGCCCGGACGCAGCAGTCGATCAGATCGCGCGCCTCTTTTAGATCGATCGGCTTGGCGAGCGTGCTGTCGACCTCAAGCCCGTCCGTGAGCACCTCGCGGGTTTTAATGGCCGCGGCGCCGATGAGGACGGCAAGCGGCCGGCTCGCCGCAGCGCGGATGGCGCTGAGCAATTCCAACCGCGCCGGCTTTGCTATCCGCGAATCAAAAAACACTCCGTCGAAGCTTTGACGCGCCAGCAGTTCGCCCGTTGCGACAGCGTCGCCGGCGGTGTCGAGTTCGGAAACATCGATCGGAATCGAGGCCTGGGCCGCAGCCTGGCGCACGAGTTCGCGCTCGGCCACCACCTCGGACGATCAGCATTTTCAGTGAAAGGAAATCTTCGTTCATCCATCCGTCGTGTCATGCAACGGCATGCACACGGGTCGTCCCCCTCGCCCGATGAAATTCCACGATGCCCGCGTGCCGCTCACGTCCCCCGATGAGAAACACGCAAAGCGCAGGGTGTAATCAAGCGGCACATGGCAACTGCGGGTTGGGGAAAACTCCGCCTAAACCGTGGGTTCCATTGTCTCCAAAAACTTTACCCGCTCGCCGTGCGAAGGGGCGGTAGTGGTCAGTTCGCCCTGCCACATCGCCTTGTTTCCCCGGACGAAGGTTCCGACCGGCCAGCCGGTCACGCTGACGCCATTGTATGGGGTCCAGCCGGCGCGGGATGCGATCCAGCGGTCTGTGATGGTCTCGCGGCGCTTGAGATCGACCACGGTCAGGTCCGCATCGTATCCGGCGGCAATCCGGCCTTTGCCAGCGATGCCGTAGACGCGCGCAGGCCCGGCACTGGTCAGGTCGACGAAGCGCGCCAGCGACAGCCGCCCGGCGTTGACGTGATCGAGCATAACCGGCACCAGCGTCTGCACCCCGGTCATGCCGGAATGGGTTTTCGGGTAGGGGTGCGCCTTTTCCTCGCGGGTGTGCGGCGAGTGATCCGAGCCGATGGTGTCGATGACGCCCTGCGCAAGCCCTTGCCAGATGGCCTCCCGGTGCGAGGCGTCGCGCACCGGCGGGTTGAGCTGGGCGAGCGTGCCGAGCCGCTCGTAGCAGCCGGGCGCGTAGAGGGTCAGATGCGAGGGCGTCGCTTCCGCCGAAGCGACGTCCTTGTGATCGGCGAGGAAGGCGATCTCCTCCTTGGTGGTGACGTGCAGCACGTGGACTCGTTTGCCGGTCTCGCGCGCGAGCCGGATCAAGCGCTGCGTGCAGATCAATGCTGCGATTGAATCGCGCCACACCGGATGCGAGCTCGGATCGCCCTCGACCCGCAGGTGCATGCGCTCGCGCAGCCGGTACTCGTCCTCGGAATGAAACGCTGCTCGCCGGCGAATGGCCTTGAGCACGTTGCGAACACCCTCGTCGTCCTCGATCAACAGCGACCCGGTCGAGGAGCCCATGAACACCTTGACGCCGCAAGCGCCCGGAAGACGTTCAAGCGTCGCGAGCTCGTGGGTGTTGTCGCGCGTCGCACCGACGTAGAACGCGAAGTCGCAATGCATGCGGTGATGCCCGCGCCGGACCTTGTCGGCCAGAGCATCTTTGCTCGTGGTGTTCGGCTCGGTGTTCGGCATCTCGAAGACCGCTGTTACGCCGCCCAGCACCGCTCCTCGCGATCCGCTCTCCAGGTCCTCCTTGTGGGTCAGACCGGGCTCGCGCATATGCACATGGCTGTCGATCACACCCGGAAGCACATGCAGACCCCGGCAGTCGATCACCTCGGCGGCGGACGAACCGACCTCGCCGATCGCGGCGATCCGGCCGTGGTGCACGGCGATATCGCGCACGCCTTCGCCGTCATGGTTGACGACCGTGCCGCCCTTCAGAATCAGGTCGTAGCTGCCCGCCATCACTGCACCAATTCCAATCCTCGCCCAAGGCCGTGCCACTTGAGCAGCCAACATCAGCGGCTTACGTTGCCCGAGGCAACAAGGAATCGCATGAAAGCGGCACTTCTCCCCGATCGCGGCGTGGTCAAAGTAGCTGGCCTCGACGCCCGAACGTTTCTCAACGGGCTGCTGACGACGGATGTCGCCAAGGTCACGCCGGACGAGGCGCGATTCGGCGCGCTGCTAACGCCGCAGGGCAAGATCATTGTCGACTGCATCGTCGCCGAGGCGCCGGCCGAAGACGGCGGCGGCTTGTTTCTCGACTGCCCGCGGGCGCTGGCGCCGGGCCTCGTCGAGAAGCTCAATTTCTACAAGCTCCGCGCCAAGGTGATCTGCGAGGACCTGTCCGAGGTGCTCGGCGTCATGGCGGTGTGGGACGGCAGCGGCTCGACCGAATACGGACTGATCTACAGCGACCCGCGGCTTGCCGCGCTCGGCCAGCGCGTGATGCTGCCGCCGCATCTTATCAGGGAAGCGGCGGCCGATCTCGGCGCCGAGCTGATGGAGGCCCAGACCTACGAGGCGCATCGCATCGCGCAGGGCGTTCCGCGCGGCGGGCTCGACTTCATCTATGGCGATGCGTTCCCGCACGAAACCGACATGGACCAGCTCGCCGGCATCGATTTCGACAAGGGCTGCTACGTCGGCCAGGAGGTGGTGTCGCGCATGGAGCATCGCGGTACCGCGCGCACCCGCGTCGTGCCGATCACGGCGGCGAACTTTGCGCCGGACGCCGGCGTGCCGGTGATGGCCGGCGAGAAGCAGGTCGGCACCACCGGCTCGCATGTGGGCAGCCGTGGCCTCGCCATGCTGCGCCTCGATCGCGTCGCCGACGCGCGCGCGGCTGGCACGCCACTCACCGCCGGCGGCGTGGCGATCGAACCGCGCAAGCCCGACTGGGCGACGTTCGCCTGGCCGGGGGAGAACGCTTCATGACCGTCGCCCTCCTCCACGCCGACGGAAAATATCGCTGTCCGTGGCCCAAAGAAGACAATCCGCTTTACGTCGCCTACCACGACGACGAATGGGGCGTGCCAGAATACGACGACCGCGCGCTCTACGAGAAGCTCGTGCTCGACGGCTTCCAGGCCGGGCTGTCGTGGATCACCATATTGAGGAAGCGCGACAACTTCCGGCGCGCTTTCGATGACTTCAAGCCCGAAAAAATCGCCCGCTACGATGCGCGCAAGAAAGCCAAGCTGATGGCGGACGCCGGCATCGTGCGCAACCGCCTCAAGGTCGAGGGCGCGGTGCTGTCCGCGCGCGCCTATCTCGAGGTAATGGACAAGGGGCCGGGCTTCTCCGCCTTCCTATGGGATTTTCTCGACGGCAAGCCGAAGGTCAACAAGTTCCGCGACACCAAGCAGGTGCCGGCGGAAACCGCGCTGTCGCAGAAGATGTCGAAGGAGCTGTCGGCGCGCGGCTTCAAGTTCGTGGGGCCGACGATCGTGTATGCGTTCATGCAGGCGGTGGGGATGGTCAACGACCATCTGGTGAAGTGCCATTGCCACGAAACCGTGCACAAGCACGGCAGGAACAAATAGTCGTCAGCCCCTCGGATGCCGCGCAAGCCGACCGCCCACACCCCCGCCTCCCGCGCCTGGCAGCGCATGCTGTCGGGGCGGCGACTCGATCTGCTCGACCCCTCGCCGCTCGATGTCGAGATCGACCGATATCGCGCACGGGCTCGCGCGCGTCGCGCGTTGGAACGGCCAGACCGAGGGCGCGCATATCTTTTCGGTCGCGCAGCACACGCTGCTGGTCGATGCCGTGGCGCGGGCGCGCTGGCCAAGCCTCGACCACAGGGCGCGGCTGGAGATCCTCATGCACGACGCGCCGGAATACGTCATCGGCGACATGATCTCGCCATTCAAGGCGGTGATCGGCGGCGCCTACAAGATCGTCGAGGCGCGGTTGCTCGCCGCCATTCACCTGCGCTTCGGGCTGCCGTTGAAACGCACCGACGAGATCGCGCGCATGATCAAGCTCGCGGATCGCGGCGCGGCCCATCTCGAAGCGACCAGGCTCGCGGGCTTCAGCCCGGCCGAGGCGCGGCGCTTCTTCGGGCCGCCGCCGGTGCTGTCGCCGGCGATCCTGCGCGACTATCTGACGCCGTGGTCGGCGGGGACGGCTGAGAAACGGTTCCTCGAACGGTTCCACACAATGGCCAAGGACTGAGAAGTTCGGCTTTGCTCCTACATTCGTCGCCATCGTTGGAGACGCGCGCTCTGCGCGCTCCTCAGGATGAGGGCGGTGGGTGTTGTCGCTCAACACATTGTGACCTCATGGTGAGGAGCGGTCCGAAGGACCGCGTCTCGAACCATGACGAAGGGGACTCCCACGTCAGCCAAGCCGGCCAGGACGGCGGGACTTTTTGAAGACACATGGCGGCTATATATGATGGGTCTGATTCTGAAAGGCCCTGAATGATCCACGTCTGCTCCCTCGCCCGCCTGCACGACACCGTCGCCGAAACCGGCGCGAGCCATATCGTGACGCTGCTACGCCTGATCGACCGCGTGCAGCGGCCGACCACAGATCGCCGAGACGAACCATCTCATCCTCGGCATGGACGACATCAGCATTCCAATCGACGGCTACATCCCTCCGGCGGAAGAGCATGTCCACGACCTGATCGAGTTCGTGCAGCGCTGGGACCGCCGCGCGCCGATCGTCATGCACTGCTACGCCGGCATCAGCCGCTCCACCGCTGGAGCATTTATCTCCGCCTGCGCGCTCAATCCCGGCCGCGACGAGCGGACCATCGCCCAGGCGATCCGCGGCTCCTCGAAAACAGCCATGCCCAACGTCATGCTGGTCGGCCATGCCGACCGCATCCTCGGCCGCAAAGGCCGCATGATCGCCGCGGTCGAGGCTCTGGGCCCCGGCCTGCCGTCGCTCGAAGGCCATCCCTTCCGGCTCGATCTGGAATAATCCATGATCGGAGCATGGATCGTCCTCTGGCCGACGCACATCTGACGCCGATCGAAGTGGGGCTGACCGCGGCCATCGTCGCCGTGGAGGCGGAGGAGCCGCGCATCCTGGTCGCCGCCGATCCCAAAGGCGGCACGCGCGCGGGCTTGCCGTTCGGGCCGTTCGATCCGCTCGCCGCACCGCACCTTCGAGATCGGGCTGCGCAGCTGGGTGGCGGCGCAGACCGCGATCAACGTCGGCTACGTCGAGCAGCTCTATACGTTCGGCGACCGCGGCCGCCACGCGCGGCCCGACGACACCGGCATGCACATGATCTCGGTCGGATATCTCGCGCTCACTCGCATGTCGGACAACGCCGCGGCGCTGCGCCAAGCCCCGGCAGGATTCGAGCCGTGGTACCGGTTCTTTCCGTGGGAGGATTGGCGCGACGGCCGGCCCGGCATCCTGGATCAGACAATCGTGCCGCTGCTCGAGCAGTGGGCGAAGAGCGGCAAGAGTGGCGAGCCGGCACGCCCGCTCGGCCGGCGCGAGCGGCTGCGGCACTGCTTTGGCGTCGGTGGCTCGCCCTGGGACGAGGAAAAGGTGCTCGACCGCTACGAGCTGCTCTACGAGGCGGGGCTGGTCGAGGAGGCGCGCCGCGACGGCCGCGAGGCCATCGTGCCGCGCGCCAAGATCCCGCCGCTCGGTGAGGCCATGCGCTTCGACCATCGCCGGATTCTGGCGACGGCAATCGCGCGGCTGCGCGCCAAATTGAAATACCGCCCGGTGGTGTTCGAGCTGATGCCGGACGAATTCACGCTGACCGAATTGCAGCGCACCGTCGAAGCGATCTCCGGGCGGCATCTGCACAAGCAGAACTTCCGCCGCCTGGTCGAGAGCACGGCGCTGGTCGAGCCGACCGGCGAGACCTCGACCGCGACCGGCGGACGGCCAGCGGCGCAATTCCGCTTCCGCCGCGACGTGGTCCAGGAACGGCCGGCGCCCGGGCTGCGGTTCGGCGGAAGGTCTTAGTCCGGCACGATGAACTTTTCCGTCCATTGCCACGACCAATGACCGCGCAGCCTGTGGGTTGCGCCTGAGCGCGCTATCGACGGTCGCTTAGCTGGCATAGATTCGGCTTCGCGGGGGCGCTCATGGAATTCTTCTTCGTGCTCGGCCTAGGGCTGCTGGCCTTTCCGATCATCGCCATCGTGGCTCTGGTCAAGACCATCGGCATCAACGACCGCCTGGATGCGATCGAAGCGCGCCTGGCCGTGCTTGGTCCGCGTACCGCAGGCGCGCCTGGCGCTGCGCCGCAACCCGCCCCCTCCCCTCCCCAGCCGCCACCCATCCAGGCCACTCCCGCCGCCGCGGCCGAACCGCCGCGCGTGGAGCAGCCGGCACCGCCGCCGCCGCCCAAACCCACAGCCGTTCCCCCTACCCCGCCTGCACCGCCAACCGAGCCGGTGGAGCCCGAACGCGTCATCAGCTTCGAGGAAAGATTCGGCACCCGCTGGACGGTGTGGATCGGCGGCGTGGCGCTGGCGCTTGGCGGCATCTTCCTCGTGAAATACTCCATCGAAGCCGGGCTGGTCGGGCCCGGCATGCGACTGTTCTTCGGCGCGATGCTCGCTGCGGCTCTTGTCATTGGCGGCGAATGGGCGCGCCGGCAAAAGCAGCTCGCGGGCTTCGCCGGGTTTTCCGCAGCCGATATCCCGAGCATCCTGACCGCCGCCGGCACCACGGTCGCCTATGCCACGGTCTATGCGGCCTACGGACTTTACGGCTTCCTCGATCCGGCTTTCGCCTTCGTGCTGCTCGGCGCGGTCGCGCTGGCGACGCTTGGAGCAGCTCTGCTGCATGGCCCAGCGCTGGCGGCGCTTGGTCTGGTCGGCGCCTTCGTGACGCCGATGCTGGTCGCCTCGGCCGAGCCCGAACTATTGGGCGCTCTACATCTATCTCGCGGTGGTGACGGCGGCGGCGTTCGCGCTGGCGCTCGCGCGCCTGTGGCAATGGCTGGCGCTGATCGCGGTTGCCTTCGGCTTCTTCTGGCTGCTACCGGGCGTCAAGGACAGCGGCGTCGATGCGCTGGCGGCGCACCTGTTCCACATCGTCGTGGGTTATGGGCTGTCGGCCGCGCTGATCGTCGCCGGCCTGTTCTACGGCCCGTCGGCGGAACCGGGAAAGAGCGATCCGCTCTCGGTCATCGTGCTCACCGCCTATAGCATCGGTGCGCTGATCCTGGTGCTGGCGAGCCGTCACGACCCAGCGGCGCTCACCGTATTCACCCTGCTCACCATCGCGACCGTTGCCATCGCCTGGCGCACCGACGCAGCCTCCGGCGCCGTGCCGGTTGCCGCGATCCTGGCCAGCATCGTCATCGTTCGCTGGGCGCTTGCGCCTGAGCTTGCGCATCTGATCGCAGGGCCCGGCGCCGCAGGCGCAGCCTCGCCGCAGCCGTGGCAGGCCGACATCGGCCCGCATATCGGGCTGGGTTTCCTGTTCGCGGCATTGTTCGGCGCCAGCGGCTTCCTCGCGCAGGGCCGCTCGCAATCACCGCTCATCCCGCTGTTGTGGAGCGCGGCCGGGATCGCCACGCCGCTCGTAATCCTGATCGCGCTCTACTATCGCATCGCGGGCTTCGAGCGCTCGATTCCGTTCGCGGGGCTGGCGCTGCTGCTGGCGGCGCTCTACGGCTTTGCCGCCGAGGTGCTGGGCAAGCGCGCGCCGCGCCCGGGCCTCGCCGCCTCCGGCGCGCTCTACGCAACCGGCACGGTGGCGGCGCTGGCGCTGGCGCTGACGTTCTCGCTCGAAAAAGGCTGGCTCACGGTCGCGCTCGCCCTGATGGTGCCCGGCATCGCCTGGGTCGCCTATCGAGCGCCCGTTCCCGATGCTGCGCTGGCTTGCCGCGGCGGCAGTGATGCTGGTGATGGCGCGGGTCGGCTGGGAGCCGCGCATCGTCGGCAGCGACGTCGGCACCACGCCGATCTTCAATTGGATTCTCTACGGCTATGGCGTCCCGGCGATCTCGTTCTGGGTGGCGGGATACTTGCTCCGCAAGCGCGCCGACGACACGCCGGCCCGCATGGTCGACAGCGCGGCGATCCTGTTCACGGTGTTGACCGCGTTCCTAGAGATCCGCCATTTCATGAATGGCGGCGACATCTATCGCCAGACCAGCGCGCTCGGAGAGCTTGCGCTGCAGGTCTGCACCGGGCTTGCCATGACGATCGGGTTGGAACACATCCGCCACAGGACGCAAAGCGTCGTGCACGACGCAGGCGCGCTGGTGATCGCCGGCCTGACATTCGGCGGCATCGTCCTCGGCCTGTGGCTGACCTGCAATCCGCTGTTCACCGGCGAGCCGGTCGGCAGCGCGTTTATCAATCTCGTGCTGCTGGGCTATGGCATTCCGGCCGTGCTGGCCATCGTGCTGGCGATGCGAACGCGCGACGTCCGCCCGCATCCTTATCGCATCATCGCCGCGGGCGTCGCGGTCCTGCTGATGCTGAGTTACCTCTCGCTTGAGGTACGCACGCTCTATCACGGCCCGGTGCTGAGCCGCGGCCCGACCACGGACGCCGAGCAATACACCTATTCGGTGGTGTGGCTCGCCTACGGCGTCGTGCTGCTGATGTTCGGAATTGTCTTCCGTTCGCAGCCGGCGCGGCTCGCCTCCGCAGCCATCACGCTGCTGACGGTCGGCAAGGTGTTTCTCATCGACATGGCGGGGCTGACCGGCGTATTCCGCGCGCTGTCCTTCATCGGCTTGGGGCTCGTGCTGGTCGGCATCGGCTGGCTCTACCAGAGGCTGCTGTTTCCGCCGCCGCCGAAAAACATGACGGCGCCCGGTTCAACCCAGACGCTGCCCGTAAATTGAAAATCGCCGCCAGCCGAGAGTTATTTTGGGCTGATGTCGCACCACAGCGGGCCGGTGCTCAGCCGGAAGCGCGAACCCGCAACCTCTTCGGAAACCGGATAGCACGCCGCCGCCGAACTGTTTCCAGGCGAGGCAGATTTCGGCGCCTTTGACCCGCATCACGGCGTTGTCGTGCTCTTCGCGCTGATCGGATGGACGCCGGTAGGATACGTTCGCAACCCCCGCCGTGCTCACCGCACCACGGCCGACCGTACCGTCGATGCATTCGATGCGGAACCCCTTGCCGGTCAAAAACCGCGCTACGTCGGCGCCGTGCACTTGCCGGCCGGCGAAGGCCGGCGACGTTCCTGTGAGCGCGAGTACAACCGCAATGCCCGCGAGGACAGTGCGCTTGCGCCTTGGCATAATCGAAACCGTACTGTTGAATTTCATTTGAAGGAGCCTCCCTTCACGAAGGCTTATCCAACATCCGCGCGCTGCCGTCGCGCATGAACTGTTCCGACGGTTAATGTCGGAGCGCTCGCAAACACAGATGCCGCCTGGAGTCATGGTGAATGCTGTCTTGGGATGATTTTCGTATCGTGAAAGTGATCGCGGATCGCGCATCGCTCACCGAAGCGGCAAAGGCGCTGCGGATTAACCAATCAACCGTGTTTCGCAAGCTTGGTCAGATCGAGCATCGGCTCGGCGCGCGATTGTTCAAACGCAACCGCACTGGCACCACGCTGACGCCGCGCGGCGAAGAAATGGTCCAACTCGCCGCGCGCATGGAGCAGGACGTCACGGCGTTCGAGCAGGGCCTGCAAGGCCAGCCATCCGCCAAAAACCCGTTCACTACGGGGGTCGTGCCCCTGGACCAGATCATGGCGCGCAGCGGACTGGAATTCCTCACCGACATGATCGACGGCAAGCTGCCACAGCCGCCGATGTGCGCCACACTCGGCTTTCATCTGGCCGAAGCGTCGGATGGCTATGCGCGGTTCGACGGGTTGCCGGAATTCCGTCACTACAACCCGATCGGCACGGTCCATGGCGGCTTTGCCGCGACGCTGCTGGATTCCGCGCTCGGCTGCGCGATCTTCTCGACGCTGGCCAAAGGCGAAGCCTGGACCACGCTGGAACTGAAGCTCAACCTGGTGCGCCCGATCAGCAAAGACACCGGCACGGTGCGCGCCGAAGGTCGAATCATCCACCGTGGGCGCACGGTCGCTACCTCCGAAGGCACCCTCAAGGACAAGGTCGGCAAGCTTTATGCCCATGCAACAACCACTTGCATGGTCTTCCCGGCCAAGACCTGAAGGCGTAAAATTGCCATCAATCGCCACAAGGATTGTGGCGTTCCTTCAAATTCTTCTCCTCCCATGGAGGTCAATCATGCGGAAATCAGTGGTCCTCGCGGCCGCCGGTGCGGCGTTTGCTTTGTCCTCGTCCCAGCCGGCGCTGCCACAAGCCGATACCGACCAGCAGCTCGGCAACGTTCATTTCGAAACCTCGTGCAACGACGGTGGCGCAGCGCCGCTTCGACCGCGCGATGCGCTATCAGCACTCGTTCTGGTACAGCGCAGCGAAGGAAATTTTCGAGGAGGTAGCCAAGGCCGATGCAGCATGCGGCATGGCTCACTGGGGCGTCGCGCTGTCGCTTCTCAACAATCCGCACGCCGCCGATTCCCGCGGCCAATCTGCGCACCCGGGCTAGCGGCGATCGAGAAGGCCAAGGCGGTCGGTGCCAAGACCGAGCGCGAGCGCGATTACATCGACGCGCTGGCTGCTGATGTATGTCGATCACGACAAGCTCAACCAGGGCCAGCGCTCGCGGCTGTTCCTCGGTGCGATGGAGAAGCTCGCGGCGAAATATCCGAAGGACGACGAGGCGCAGATCGCCTACGCCATCACGCTCAACACGTCGGCTTCGCCCGCCGACAAGACCTATGCCCAGCAGACCAAGGGCGTCGCCATCCTTGAGCCGATCTCGCTGCGGCTACCGCAACACCCGGGCGTCACGCATTACCTGATCCATCTCTATGATTACCCGGCGACAGCGTCGAAGGGCCTCGATGCCGCCGACCGCTACGCCAAGATCGCGCCGGCTGCGCCGCACGCCCAGCACATGCCGTCGCACATCTACACCCGCGTCGGCTATTGGAAGGAATCGATCGACTCCAATATCGCCTCGGTGAAGGCTGCGAAAGCCGACAAGGCGCTTCGGCGACCAGCTCCACGGACAGGATTACCTGGTCTACGCCTATCTGCAGACTCGCCCAGGACAAGGAGGCGCGCGCGGTCATCGACGATATGATGCAGTGAGCGAGTGTCAACCTCGAATCGTTCCGGCCGGCGGTTTCGCGCTTGCGGCCTCGCCAGCGCGTTACGCGATCGAAACGCGGCGACTGGAAGGCCGCCTCCGAGCTGCAGGTGCGACCGAACCGGTTCAATCAGGTGGTGGCGATCACGCACTTCGCCCGGGCGCTCGGCGCGGCTCGTTCCGGCAGGCCAGAAGCGGCAAGGCCGATATCGAAAAGCTCACCGAACTGCGCGACAAGCTGCGCGACGCCAAGGATGCCTATTGGTCGGAGACGTCGACATCCAGCGGCAGGTCGCGACGGCCTGGGTGCTCAACGCCGAGGGCAAATTCGACGAGGCGCTGAAGGCTATGAGCGCAGCGGCCGACGCAGAGGACAAGACCGAGAAGTCGCCGGTGACGCCGGGCCCGCTAGCGCCGGCGCGCGAGCTTTACGGCGAGATGCTGCTCGAGCGCGGCATGACGAAAGAGGCTTTGGCTGCCTTCGAGGCGAGCAAGGCCAAGGAGCCGAACCGCCTCCGCGGCTATGCCGGAGCGGCGAAGGCCGCCGAAAAGCTCGGCGACCGCGCCGCGGCAAAAGCCAACTACGAGAAGCTCATCGGGCTGGTCGGGCAGCCGCAATCCGACCGGCCGGAGGTCAAGGCCGCTTACCAATTCCTCGGGAAAGGCTAGCGGCC
The DNA here is from genome assembly GCA_963842645.1 of uncultured Alphaproteobacteria bacterium. Taxonomy (GTDB): domain Bacteria; phylum Pseudomonadota; class Alphaproteobacteria; order Rhizobiales; family Xanthobacteraceae; genus Z2-YC6860. Next base: position 81,820 of record CAWJGY010000013.1, read on the forward strand.
ACGGCCGGACCGGGCTACCGGTGACGCGATGCGGAAGACGACCGCCATCCTTGCCGTCGCCGCCTTCGCCTTGGGCGGGCTCGTCGGCGCCTACGCCTTGCTGGCCGAGCGGCCGGTGGAGCGCGGCGCCGCGGCCGGCGCGGTCCGTCCGGCCTGGACCGAGGTGCAATGGCCTTTCCCCATGGACCAGTGGGGCAAGGGCAAGGCGTTCCGGTGCAAGGCGTCCGACTGCGGCACCGAAGTCACCGTCTATGTCCGCGCCAAGATCGGCTTCTGCAACTGCGCCACCGGCGTCTCCGACGACGAAGAGCTCGACCGGATCAGCGACTACGATCTGCTCGGCAACAAGCTTGCCGCGCTCGGGCCCGGGCGGCCGATCGCCGTCGCCTGGATGAAGGGCCGCAGCCGCGCCTTCATGGTCGGGGCGACCAACCGGCCGGCACGTCGGCGCTATCGGTCGGCTTCAACGACCGCTGCGATGCGATCGTTGCGACCGCGGTACTGGGGCACGAACAGCCAGCCACGCTTGAGCCCGCGGTGCTGGAATTCCTCAACAGCAAGACCGTGGTGCACTGGGCCGAAGTGACGCTCGGGCTTTAGCGCAAAACGATAAGCGCCGCTTTCGCGGCGCGTATCGGACCCGATCGAACTCGATCGGCGATCAGTCCTCGCCGGCCGACGCACGGACACCGCGCAGCCGGTAGGTCGACGCCTGCAAATCCGAGCGCGAGCCGCGCCGGACGAAATTGCAGTAGGCAAAGCCAAATCCCGAGATCGAGCCGCGGAAGCTCACCTGGCTGGTGCGGTCGATATTGAAGCACGGCTCGAATGGTATGCCGCGCACCGAGGCGCAGACGCGGTCGCCGCTGGTCCGCAATGTTCCGGTGGGGAGGACCACATAGCGCCGCGGTCCCTTGCCGCCGGGCTGGACGGAGCCCGCGACCGAGCCGTCGGCGTAAATCCGGCCATTGCCGTTGGTGCCGTCGAAGCAGTTATAGGCAAAGTGCTTGCCGGCGATGAAGTGCCGCGCCTCCTCAGCCCGCATTTCCTCGGCTGTGGCCGGGATCGAACCAACAACCGCACAGGCAAGACCCGCCACAATCACGGCCAGACGCTGAACTTTTACCAACATCCCCCACTCCACTCGCTACCCGACCGGGCCGTTAACGCGCCGGTTACCATAGGATTCGCGGCGATCATGCCTGAGGATCGTAGCCAAACTCTGAACGTCTTTACCGGATCTTGACCACAATCCGCCCCCGGATCCGCCCTTCCAGGATCGTACCGGCCGCGTCGATGACCTCCGACAGGCCGATTTGACGAGTCATGCCCTCAAGTTTGCCGCGATCCAGGTCGGATTCCAGGCTTCGCCAGGCAGCATTGCGAAGGCTCGGCGGACACTGGACAGAATCGATGCCGAAAAGCGACACCCCGCGCAAAATGAACGGGGCGACGCTGGATGGCAGGTCCATACCGCCGGCGAGCCCACAGGCAGCGACCGCGCCGCCATATTTCATCATCGAAAGAACATTGGCGAGCGTCGTGGAGCCGACCAAGTCGATGCCGCCCGCCCAGCGCTCCTTGGCCAATGCCTTTGGCGGCCCCGACAGTTCGTTGCGATCGATGATCTCGCTGGCGCCAAGACCCTTCAGGTATTCGGCCTCCTGGGGGCGCCCGGTCGAGGCGATAACCTGGAAGCCGTGCTTGGCCAAAAGCGCGGTCGCGACCGAGCCGACGCCACCGGCCGCGCCAGTGACCACCACCGGGCCCCGGTCCGGCTTGATGCCGTGCCGTTCCAGCGCCATCACCGCCAGCATCGCGGTGTAGCCGGCCGTGCCGATCGCCATCGCCTCGCGCGCGCTCATGGTGGCCGGCAGCCGCACCAGCCACTGGCCTTTGACGCGCGCCTTTTCGGCATAGGCGCCGAGATGCGTTTCGCCCAGACCCCAGCCGTTGAGGATGACCTTGTCGCCAGGTTTCCAGTTCGGATGCGACGAGACTTCCACCTCGCCCGCGAAGTCGACGCCCGGGATCATCGGGAAACGGCGCACCACCGGCGCCTTGCCGGTGATGGCGAGGCCGTCCTTGTAATTGATGGTCGACCAGTCGATCCGGACGGTGACGTCGCCGTCCATCAGATTGGCTTCATCGAACTCGGTCAGACTGACGGTCTGACCCTTGTCGGCCTTCTCAACCACGATCGCCTTGAACTTCGCCACGTCGGCCTCCGCGCTAGCTGTCGATTTGTGGCGCGCGAGGCCGTTTCGCGCAAGCCTTCAGGCCGGGACCGCGGCGGGGCGCGACACCGGGCGCTCGACGATCGGCAGATTGATGGCGGCCGACGCGAAGCCGAACAAGATCGTGCCCCACCAGATCACATCGTAGGAGCCGGTCTTCTCGAACAGCACGCCACCCAGCAAGACGCCAAGGAAGCCACCGACCTGATGACTGAAGAACGCGAGCCCCAGCAGCATGGTCAGCCAGCGGTTGCCGAACATGATCGCCACCAGCGCCGATGTCGGCGGGATGGTCGATAGCCAGAGCAGTCCCATGATAGCGCCGAAGATCAAGGTCAGGACCGGATGCGGCGGCAGCAGGATGAACGCCATGATCGCCAGCGAGCGGCTGAAATAGATCGCCGACAAGAGGAACCGCTTGGGCATCAGGTTGGAGATATAGCCCGCCGCGATCGAGCCGAAGATGTTGAACAATCCGATCATGGCGATGGTCCAGCCGCCGATCGAGGCCGGCAAGCCGCGATCGACCAGATACGCGGGCATATGCACCGTGATGAAGAAGAGCTGGAAGCCGCAGGTGAAATAGCCGACCACGAGCAGCACGAAGCTGCGGTGCCCGAGCGCCTCCGCCAGCGCCTGGGTCACACTCTGCCCGGGGGCATGTACGGTGGATCGCCGGCCGTCCGCGGCGGCGCGGCGAGCGCGAGCGATAGCGGCAGCATCAGCAGCAGCGCCGCGCCGAAGACCAGCAGCGTGTTCTGCCAGCCGAATTCGTCGATCAGCGCGATCGCCAGCGGCGAGAACAGGAACTGCCCGAACGATCCGGCCGCGGCTCCTGCGCCGAAGGCCACGGTGCGCCATTGTGGAGGCAGGAGCTTGGCGAAGGCGCCGATGACCAGCGAGAACGAGCAGCCGCCGAGGCCAAGACCGATCAGCACCCCCGCGGACAGGTGGAATTCGAGTGGCGTCGTGGCGTAAGCCATCCAGACGATGCCAGCCACATAGAGCAGCGCGCCGCCCATCAGAACCCAGACCGCGCCGAAACGATCGGCGAGCGCGCCGGAAAAAGGCTGCGCGGCGCCCCACAGCAGCATTTCGATGGCGAGCGCGAGCGCGAACACGTCGCGGCCCCAGCCGTTGGCGGCCGTCATCGGCGTCAGGAAAAATCCGAAGGCTGAGCGCGGCCCAAAGCCGATCATGCTGATCAGGCAGCCGCAGAGCACAATGACGAGCGGAGTGCGCCAAGTGATGCGGCGGGCACCCATCACGGCGATTTAAGCGGCGGCCGCGACGGGCCGCACCACCGGTTTCTCGACGATCGGCAGATTGATCACCGCCGAGGCCACGCCAAAGAATACCGAGAGCCACCAGACGAGGTTGTATGAGCCGGTTGCCTCGAACGCGAGACCGCCAAGCCACACGCCAAGGAAGCCGCCGACCTGATGACTGAAGAAAGCGAAGCCGAACAGCATCGTCAGCCAGCGCGTGCCGAACATCAGCGCTACCAGCCCCGAAGTCGGCGGCACGGTCGACAGCCACAGCAAGCCCGTCACCGCGCCGAACAGCAGCGTCGAAGCCGTGCTGGCCGGAAGCAGGATCAATCCCAGGACGGAAATCGCGCGGCCGAAGTAGATGATCGACAGCAGGTAGCGCTTCGGCATCCGGCCGGACAGCCAGCCCGAGGCGAGCGAGCCCACGATGTTGAACAGCCCGATGAAGCCGATGGTCCACGCGCCGATATCGGCGCCAAGCCCACGGTCGACCAGATACGACGGCAGATGCACGGTGACGAAGGCAAGCTGGAAGCCGCAGGTGAAGAAGCCGAGCACCAGCAGCACGTAGCTGCGGTGGCCGAAAGCCTCGCTCAGCGCCTGCTTGCTCGATTGCAGCTTGATGGTGGAGGAGGCCTGGGCCGGCGGCGTCGCCAGCACCAGCGACAGCGGCAGCACCAGCAGCATCATGGCAGCGAAGATGAACAGCGATGTCTGCCAGGAAAAGGTTTCGATCAAACCATGGGCGAGCGGCGAGAACAGGAACTGCCCGAACGAGCCAGCCGCGGTGCCGGCGCCGAACGCGAACGAACGCCAGCTCTCAGGCACAAGCTTGCCGAGCGCGCCTACCACCATCGGAAACGAGCACCCGGCCAGACCAAAGCCTATGATCACGCCGGCCGACAGGTCGAGCATCAGCGTCGATTGCGCGGTCGCCATCCCGGCAAGACCGATGGCGTAAAGGATCGCGCCGGCCGACAACACGCGCACCGGACCAAAACGATCGGCGAGCGCTCCGGCGAACGGCTGCGCCGCGCCCCACAGCAGGTTTTGAATGGCGATGGCGAACGAGAAGCTTTCGCGGCCCCAGCCGCGGTCGAATGACATGGGCGTGAGGAACTGGCCGATCGCCGACCGCGGCCCGAATGCGATCAGTGCGATGGCGCAGCCGACCGCAATCAGCACGATCGGCGAGCGCCACGCCGGAAGCGTCATGGGCGGCGATGCGGTCGTGGTTGACATGAGAAGTCCCGGAACTCCGGCGCCGGATTCGGCGCGAGGTCGAGCGCATACTTAGTCGCTCGACCCCATCCGCCAAAGCGAAAGTTCGTGATGAAACCGATTTGCGCGCCGCATGACTGCATGGCTGGGCCGCCAAAGGGGACTGGCGCCGGGTCCATCGAAGTGCTATATGATTTGCTCGAAGTGAGGATAAGAAGATGGGAATGCCGGCGTCAGCGCCGGATGTTTTCGTCCCCAAATATGCTCAGTGTGAGCATATTTGGCCGGCAGAGCCGGTGTCATTTGGAATGGAGGTTGCCATGCCAGTCGTGGAAACCGTTGGCCCATCTGCCGCGCGGCACGCCGCGCCCCCGTCTGCCGCGTCGGGACATGCGGCGTTCAGCCAAGCCGCTCTGCGCAAGTTCGGCACGCTTGCCGCTCCGTCGCTTGAGTGGAACGCCGAGGTCGAGCGCGACACGGCGCATCTCTACGAGCGCATCAAGAATGTCGTGCCTTCGGTCGAATGGCCGTTCTTCGCGCCCTATGTGCGCGCCATCAACGCGGTGAAAAAACAGCGCAACGCCGTGATCCTGGCACACAACTACCAGACGCCGGAGATCTACCATTGCGTTGCCGATTTCGTCGGCAACTCGCTCCAGCTCGCGCGCGAGGCCACCAAGGTCAAAGCCGATGTGATCGTGCAGGCCGGTGTTCACTTCATGGCAGAGACCGCCAAGATCTTGAATCCCGACAAGACCGTGCTGATCCCAGACGTGCGGGCCGGCTGCTCGCTCGCCTCCTCCATCACCGGCGAAGACGTGCGGCTCTTGCGCGAGCGCTTCCCCGGCGTGCCGGTGGTCAGCTACGTCAACACCTCGGCCGAGGTGAAGGCCGAGAGCGACATCACCTGCACGTCGTCGAACGCGCTCGCCGTGGTCGAGAGCCTCGGCGTCGACAAGGTGATCTTCGTGCCGGATCAATACCTGGCGAAATACGTCGCCTCCCAGACCAAGGTGAAGATCATCGCCTGGAAAGGCTCATGCGAGGTGCATGAGCGCTTCACCGGCGACGAACTGGCGCTGGTCCGTGCCAACGACCCCTCCGTGCAGATCATCGCGCATCCGGAGTGCCCGCCGGACGTGATCGCGGCGTCTGACTTCACCGGCTCGACCGCGCACATGATCGACTGGGTGCGCAAGAAGAAGCCCAAGCGCGTCGTGCTGGTCACTGAATGCTCGATGGCCGATAATGTGCAGGCCGAACTGCCGGATGTCGAGTTCACCCGGCCGTGCAACCTGTGCCCGCACATGAAGCGGATTACGCTACCGAAGATCCTCGACAGCCTGCTGCACTTGAAGGAGGAGGTCGTGGTCGATCCCGCGATCGCCGAAAAGGCCCGCCGCGCGGTCGAGCGCATGATCTACATGAGGAGTTGAGCCATGCTGACCCGAGCGACGGAAAGCTTGATCAACTCCCTGCTCTACCCTGGCGGCTTTATCTCGCCGCTCGAGATCGAGGACGCGGTGACGCGCGCGCTCGCCGAAGACCTCGGCCGCGCCGGCGACATCACCTCGATCGCCACCATCCCGCCCGGCACGGCGAGCCGCACCGTGCTGGCGACGCGCAAGCCCGGCACCATTGCCGGGCTCCCGCTGGTCGCCGCCTGCTTCCGCAAGCTTGCGCCCGACATCGAGATCAGGCCGCAGGCCCGTGACGGCGACACCGTCGCCGCTAAGACCGCGCTGATGCATATCAACGGCGACGCGCGCGCGGTTCTTTCGGCCGAGCGCGTGGCGCTCAATTTCCTGCAGCACCTTTCCGGTATTGCCACCGCGACCAACGCCTATGTGCGCGCGGTGGGTTCAGCCAAGACCCGCGTCTGCTGCACCCGCAAAACCACGCCGGGACTTCGCGCGCTCGAAAAATACGCCGTGCGCTGCGGCGGCGGCTTCAACCACCGCTTCGGGCTCGATGACGCCATCCTGATCAAGGACAACCACATTGCCGTCGCGGGCGGCATCCGCGCCGTGCTGGAGCGCTCCCGAGCCGCGGCCGGCCATCTGGTCAAGATCGAGATCGAGGTCAACTCGCTCGATCAATTGCAGGAGGCGGTCGACTGCGGCCTCGCCGACGTCGTGCTGCTCGACAATTTCGACGTGGCTTCGATGAGGAGGGCCGTCGCTCTGGTGAATGGCAGACTGGTGACCGAGGCATCCGGCGGCATCACCCTCGACAACATCGCCGATTTCGCGGCGACCGGCGTGGACTATGCATCGTCCGGAGCGCTGACGCATTCGGCGCCGGCGCTCGACGTCGGGCTGGACATCGAGATCTGATCGCGGTGACCGCTAGCTCTTAGGCTGCGGCGGTACGAACGGATGGTTTGGCACTTCGACAGTGTTGCCCCACGCCCGCGGCCGATAGAAGCTGTGCACGCCGATCTTGTGGATCTTCCTCATCTCGTTCACCCATGATGGATGAACCCAGTAGGCGTGATAGTGCGTGGAGTGGCCGATCTCCGGCAGCCACAGCTTGCCGTCGAGCATGTCGCGGGCGATCTCCTTGGCCTGCTCCCACATATCGGGTTCGTCGATCTTGTCGGGGATGCCGTCGCAGGCGAAGGTGAACTGGCAGGCGAGCTTGCGGTGCGAGTTCTGATAAACCACGCCGCAAACGCTGTTCGGATAGAAGCCGGAGAACACCCGGTTCATCACCACCTGGGCGACGGCGATCTGGCCGCGCTTCACCTCGCCGCGGGATTCGAAATAGACCGCGTCGGCGAGGCACTTCTCGGACTTGGCCCTGGATTTGCCATCGAGGCTGAGCCGCTCGGCCGGCGTTTTCGGCCGCTTGCCGGCGCCGGTCACCTCGCCCTTGGCCGCGATGGTCTCGCCGGCCTCGGCCGTCTCGTCCGGAGCAGGCGTCGCCGATGAGGTTTCGAAATTGAAATCGTCCGCCAGTGGCGAAGCCAGCGCCGAACGCTTGAAGTCCGAAATCGTTGGCGGGGAGCTGCTCGATCAGCACCTCCTCGTCCGCGGGCCACGGCTGGATGGTGCCGATCCCTTCGCTGATGGTGTTGCCGAAATAGAGCCGCCCAAGCCTGGCCGCAGCGTTGCTCTCGCCCTCGAACTCGGAAAGCGTCGGCTCGGCCGCTTTTTCGCGCTGCACCAGCCCCAGCGATGCGACGGCGTAGCTCGGCGAACTGACATCCGGCTTGGATTGCGATTTGGGCGCGTCGGCGACCACGGTATCCGTCGCAAGCGCCGCGACCGGCGGCTCGGGCTCGGCTGCGGGCGGCGCTTCGTCGATTACCGCATCGGCGGGTTTGGGGAACGAAACGGTCTTCACGCGCCCCGGTGTCAGGTCGCGGGTGCCATCGGGCAGCCGCTCATTGTCGTGCGGGCGCGTCACCAGCAGGTCGCCCTTGAGCCGGCGATTGATCGCGGGGAAATCAACTCGCTGCCGCGGCAGCGGCGACGTTGCGCTCGCAGGATCGCGGGCCAGCGCGCCGGTGGTATCGGAATCGTAGGGGCCGATGCTGGCAAGCTGATAGATCGGCGGCTCGGGAATCAGGCTGCCGATCGGCTGAGGAAAGCTGAACGTCGCGGCGTGGATCGTGCCGAACGGCGAAGCCATCATGTGGGCGCGCGCGCGCTGCGGCACCTCGGACTGCCGGGCCATCAGCGCGACCAGATCCTGATAGCCGATCGACCGCGGCATCAGACCGATCATCAAAACGCTCAGGCCGAAGGGAGCGTAGTAGCGAACTCCCTTCGGCCTTTTACGCGATAGAGCCATGCACACGCTCACGCAACGGACGCTGACACGACGATACGCAACGCTACGCAACACAAGCGGCGGCACTGGGCGCCACTGTGGCTCCAATGCGACATGTTCTTTTATGGTCGAATTAACCTTGCGAAGGCGTTAACCGCGCGCGACTGAAAGCGCACAGGTGTCACCGCGACGGCATTGGTAAACGCTTCGTATACGGCCGAGAAATCAGAACAGCCTGACGAGCGGTAGACCCGCGGCGTATGGGATCACCAGCATCAGCACGATCGCGAACATAAAGCCGATCATGCGGGACTCCATCGTGATGACGGTGCCAGGTGCGCCCCGGTTGATGGCGAACGCAATACCTTCGAATACCGCCATGGCGATCAGTATCCAGAAATAGGGCGCAATGCGAAACTCGCGGCTCTCCGGGAAAAGCACCACGACGCCGGCGGTGACCAATCCGCACACGGTCATGAATGCATCGAAATGAACAGCCGATCGATCGTCATGCGCCTCAGCTCAGCGGCAGCAACCGCACGGCTACAAAATTGCCGGTGAGAAACATCGCCAGCCCGAGCACGCATCCGAGCATCAACGCCCGGTCGGGGATGACTTCCGGCACCGGCCGCGCCAGAGCGACGCGCAGCCCAAGCAGCGAAATCCCGGCCAGAGCAAAGAACACCACCAGCGGATGGACCAGGAGGTCGTCGCCGAATGGCCGCCGGTCGGCGAACATGCCAAGGCCGAAACCGGCGAGCCCCATCAGACCGTACCAATAGACCAGCGCGCGCCGCCGGCCGGCATCAGGCCGGCCGCACGCGGACGCTCGCTCACATCTTCACGCCTTTTTCAGTGAAGTACTTCGTCGCGCCCGGATGCCACGGGATCGGCGAGTTCTTGGGCGCCTGGTTGGCAAGCTCGATGGCCTTGGCCTCGCCGTGCACCGCGACCAGATCGTCCTTGTGTTCGATGAAGGTCTTGACGATGTCGTAGGCGACCTTGTCCGTCATGCTGGCGTTGGCGACCAGGATGTTCTGCACGACGGTGATGTGGTTGTCCTTGTCCTGGCCCGGATAGGTCTTGGCCGCGATGACGCCGGCGGTGTAGATGCCGCCGTACTTCGCGTTCATCTTGTCGAGAACATCGGCGTGATCGACCAGCTTGATCTTGACGCCAGGAGTGGCGCCGAGGTCGGTGACAGCCGCGGTCGGCAGCCCGCCGACCCAGAAGTAGGCGTCGATCTTGCCGTCCTTGATGGCGTTGGTGAACTCGGCGACGCCGAGCCGCTCGCGCCGCATGTCCTTGTCCTTGTCGAGGCCGGCGGCTTCGATAACGCGGAAGGCCATCACTTCGGTGGCGCTACCCGGCGAGCCGGTCGAGACACGCTTGCCCTTGAGGTCGGACATCTTCTCGATGCCCTTGCCCTCGATCGACACCACGTGCATCCGGTTCGGGTAAAGCACCATCAGGGTGCGAACGTCCACCGGAGCGCCCTTGAACTTGTCGTCGCCCTTGAGCGCATCGAGTGCGGCGTCGACCATCACCATCGCGATCTCGCTCTGCTTGGAGCCGATCAGCTTGAGATTGTCGACCGAGCCGCCAGTGACGCGGGCGGTGGCGGCGTAACCCGGCACGTATTTGGTCAGAACGTTGGCCATGCCGCCGCCGAGCGGATAGTACACGCCACCGGTGCCGCCCGTGGCGATGGCGATGGTGGTTTGCTGCTGGGCCAGCGCCCCGCCGACGACCAGCGCCGCGCCGGCGACCAGGGCGCCGAAGATCAATCCTTTGCGTTCCATCCTTAGTTTCTCCCTTTCGTTTCTCAGATTATCCGCTGGCCGCTGGCGCTTCTGGCGGCGCCGGCTGCATGCGCTGTTTTAGCAGGACTGCGGCGGCGATGATCAAGCCGAATGTCGCAGTATAACTGATGTCGCGTCCGATGAGGGCCTCCAGGATACCCTCGATCAGGCTCGGGAACACCAGCAGCAGGCCCGAGAGGATGAGCAGACTGCGCTCGCTCAGCGTGGTGCGCCGCAGCGCCCAGCCTTGCGCCGCCATCGCCAGCGCGGCAAGTCCGAGCGCTGTCTTGATGGTGATCTCGACGATGTCGACCCAGGAGCCGTCCTTGGGGAGCTTCAGCAGCAAGCCCAGGCCCTGCGGATCGAGCACAAACACGAACGGCACGAGGAATGCCGGCAACGTGTATTTCCAGGCTTGCATGGTTGTCTTGTAGGGGTCGCCGCCGGTGATCGCCGCCGCGGCAAACGGCGACAGCGCAGTGGGCGGCGAAACCTCCGATAGCACGGCGTAATAGAAGATAAACATGTGCGCCGCGACGTCGGGCACGCCGAGCTTGATCATGGCGGGCGCCGCGATCACCGCGCAGATGATGTAGGAGGCGGTGACCGGCACGGCGAGGCCGACGATCCAGACGATCAGCGCGGTGTAAATCGCGGTCAGCAGCAGGTTGCCGCCGGCGTAATCGATCACGATCGACGAGAATTTGAGGCCAAGTCCGGTGAGCGTGACGACGCCGACGATGATGCCGGCGGTGGCGCAGGTGGTGGCCGCGGTCAGCACCTGGATTGAGCCGTCCGCGAGCGTCTTGACCAACCGCTTGGGCGTAATCGCGGTCTCACGGGTGAGGAAGCTCAAGCCGAACGTCAGCACGGTGGACCAGAACACCGAGAGCGTCGGCGAATAGCCCCACAGCATGAACACGATGATCGAGATCAGCGACAGGAAGTGGAAGCCATAGCGCGAGGTGAGCTGCCAAAGCGACAGGTCCTGCGAAGTGTCGACGATGCGCGCGCCGAACCGTTTGGCGTCGAGCTCGACCATGAACAGCAGCGACATGTAATAGAGGCAGGTCGGGATCGCAGCCATCCAGATCACGTCGAGGTAGCTGATCTTGAGGAACTCGGCGATCAGGAAGGCGGCGGCGCCGAGCACCGGTGGCGAGATGATCGCGCCGAGCCCGCCCGCGGCCAGCAATCCGCCGGCGGCGTTCTTCTCGAAGCCCGCGCGCTGCATCATCGGATAGGCGACCGCGCCGATCGTCACGGTGGTGGCGACGCCCGAGCCCGACGGCCCGCCGAGCAGGAACGATGACAGCACCACGGTGCGGCCGGCGCTGTTGGGCTTGTTGCCCATCAGCGCCATCGAGAAGTCGATGAAGAATTTTCCGGCGCCGGAATGCTGCAGGAACGAGCCGTAGATCGTGAACAGGATGATCAGCGACGACGACACGTCGACGGGAACGCCGAAGATGCCCTCCAGCGTGATGAACAGGTGACCGACGAGCTGGCCGATGTCGAAGCCGCGGTGCGTCCAGGGCTGCGGCAGGTACGGCCCGTAGTAGGAATAGGCGATGAACGCCAGCGCCACGACCGGAACGATCCACCCCGTGGTCCGCCGCGTCGCCTCAAGCAGCAGCAAGATGAAGATCACGCCGAGGATGGTGTCGAGTTGCGTCGGCGAGGTGGCGCGGTCGGTGAAATCCTCGCCGCCGTCAATCGCGTAGATGAGGATGGCGGCGCCGGCCAGTCCCAGCACCACGTCCCACCACCGGATGCGGTTGCGAAACCGCGTCGCCATCGGAAACAGCAGGAAGCTCAGCACGAGCACGAAGGCAACGTGCGCATAGCGCAGCGGCTGCGTCGAGATGATCGGAAAATCGTGGAACGGCCAGGCGCCGGCGATGGCGGCGTAGAGGTGAAACACCGACATGACCACGGCGACGATGGTGGTGACATTGCCTGCCGTGCCGGAGAGGCGGTTGATCGCGCCCTCGTCGGCCTCGATGAATTCCTCTGCCTTCTTCAGCGCTGCTTCGGAAATGCCCGACGGATCGCCCGCCAGGGCCGGAATGTTCCCCTCCGCCATCGTTCCCCCTGCACGCCGTTTTTGACGTTTCGGCGTCTCCCCCGGTCAAGGCTAACACGGCGTCGGGGGACGGAATACCCGACGAAAGACTGGAACTCAGCGCTTCGGGCGGTGGCTCAGCGGCTGAGGAAGCCGACGAGCTTCGACACGACCTGATCGCGCGCTTCGTCCATTAGCCAATGGCCGGAGCCTTTGACGATCACGCCCTCGACGTTGTCAGCAACGAGACGGCCCTGATCGATCAGAAATTCGCCGGAGGCTTTCTCGCCGCTCAGGACCAGCATCGGCATTTTCAGTCTGGTCTTGGCGAAGTCAGCAAAATCCTTTGCATCCTGCTCGAACGCCTTGAACACCTCGAAGCCGGCCGCCATCGCGCCGGGTTGCGCGTAGGCTTTTGCGTAGAACCGGCGATCGGCGTCCGACACTGATTTCTTGCGATCGGCAGCAAAGTCATTCCAGAAATGTTCGAAGTAGATGCGCTCGCGACCTTTGACCAGCTTGAGCGGCGTCTCGCCGTAAAAATGGAAGTGCCAGAGATCGCGCAGCAGCCAGACCTTGGTCCAGTCGCCGACGCCGGGCAGAAACGCGTCCATCAGGGCGATCCGGTCGACGTCGGCCGGATATTGCGCAGCGTAGGTGTAGGCGACCATTAGCCCGATGTCATGTCCCGCGATCCGCACGCGCTTGTAGCCAAGCGACGCCGTGAGCGCATGGACGTCCTGTGCCATCGTTTTCTTGTAGTAACCAGCTGGCGGTTTGGCGGACTTGCCGAACCCGCGCAGGTCAGGGGCGATCACGGTGTTGGTTTTGGCCAGTTCTACGATGAGCGGCCGCCACATATGGCTCGTCTGCGCATAGCCGTGCAGTAGCACGACCGGCTCGCCTTGGCCGGCAACGAGATAGTGAAGCCTGATCCCGTTGACCTTGGCGAAGCGGCTTTTGATTGTGCCGGTTGTGCGTGCTGTCCGCTTTGCCATGGACCCTACGCTTCACCCGCGGCCTTCTTGCCCAGCGCCGCCTGCGCCGCGGCGAGCCGCGCAATCGGCACACGGAATGGCGAGCAGGACACGTAGTCAAGCCCGACCTCGTGGCAGAATGCGACCGAGGCGGGATCACCGCCGTGCTCGCCGCAGATGCCGACCTTCAGGTTCTTGCGCACCTTGCGCCCGCGCTCAACGCCGATCTGCACCAGCGCGCCGACGCCTTCGCGGTCGATCGACACGAAGGGGTCGCCCGGCAGGATGCCGCGCGCAACATAGATGCCGAGAAAGGACGCCGCGTCGTCGCGGCTGATGCCGAAGGTCGTCTGCGTCAGGTCGTTCGTTCCGAACGAGAAGAACTCTGCACTTTGCGCTATCTCATCGGCCATCAGCGCCGCACGCGGCAGCTCGATCATGGTGCCGACCTGATAGTCGAGCTTGACGCCGGTTTCCTTCATCACCGCCTGCGCCATGGCGTCGATCCGCGCCTTGACGATATCGAGCTCGGCCTTGGTGGCAATGAGCGGCACCATCACCTCAGGCACCACCGGCTTGCCGGTGCGCTTGCCCGCCTCGACCGCGGCCTCGAAAATCGCGCGCGCCTGCATCTCCGCGAGCTCGGGGTAGGCGATGGCGATGCGGCAGCCGCGGAAGCCCAGCATTGGATTGAACTCGTGAAGCTCGCGCGCACGGTTCGCCAGCTTCTTCGGGTCCACGCCCATGTTGCCGGCGACGGCGGCGATCTCATCCTCCCCATGCGGCAGGAACTCGTGCAGCGGCGGATCGAGCAGCCGGATCGTGACAGGCAACCCCTGCATGGTCTCGAACAGCTCAACGAAATCGCCGCGCTGCATCGGCAGGAGCTTGTCGATCGCTTCGCGCCGGGATTTCTCGTCGCCGGCGAGGATCATCTCGCGCACCGCCTGGATGCGCGCCTCGTCAAAGAACATGTGCTCGGTGCGGCAAAGTCCGATGCCTTCGGCACCGAACTTGACCGCGACGCGGGCGTCCGCCGGCGTATCGGCATTGGCGCGCACGCCCAGCGAACGCGCCTTGTCGGCCCATCCCATCAGCGTGCCAAACTCGCCCGACATCGCCGGTTCGGTCATCGGCACGGTGCCGGCCAGCACCTGCCCGGTCGAGCCGTCGATGGTGATGGTCTCGCCGCGCTTGAGCACGGTGTTGCCCGCCTGCAAGGTCTGCGCGTTGTAATCGACCCGGAGCGTGCCCGCGCCGGAGACGCAGGGCTTGCCCATGCCGCGCGCGACCACGGCTGCATGCGAGGTCATGCCGCCGCGCGTCGTCAGGATGCCCTCGGCGGCGTGCATGCCGTGGATATCCTCCGGCGAAGTCTCGACCCGAACCAGAATGACCTTCTTGCCGTCGGCCTTGAGCTTGGCCGCCTCTTCGGAATTGAACACGATCTCGCCGGAGGCCGCGCCCGGAGACGCCGGCAGGCCGGTGGCGATCACGTTGCGTTCGGCCTTGGGATCGATGGTCGGATGCAGCAACTGGTCGAGCGAGCCGGGCTCTATCCGCGCCACCGCCTCTTCTTTCGTGATCAGCTTCTCGTTGGCAAGTTCCACAGCGATGCGGAGCGCCGCTTTCGCGGTGCGTTTGCCGTTGCGCGTCTGCAGCATCCAGAGCTTGCCCTGCTCGACGGTGAACTCCATGTCCTGCATATCGCGGTAGTGCTTCTCGAGCGCGCCGTAGATGCGCGTGAGCTCCTTGAACGCCTCCGGCATCGCCCGTTCCATCGACGGCTTGTCAGAGCCGGCTTCCTTCCGCGCGATCTCGGTGATCTCCTGCGGCGTGCGGATGCCGGCGACCACGTCCTCGCCCTGGGCATTGATCAGGAATTCGCCATAGAGCCGCTTCTCGCCGGTCGACGGATTGCGGGTGAACGCGACGCCGGTCGCCGAGGTGTCGCCCATGTTGCCGAACACCATGGCCTGGACATTGACCGCGGTCCCCCAGCTTTCGGGGATCGCGTGCAGACGGCGATAGGTGATGGCGCGCGCATTCATCCACGAGCCGAACACTGCGCCGATCGCGCCCCAGAGCTGGGCGCGCGGGTCCTGCGGGAACGGCTCGCCCTTCTCCTCGCGTACGCGCTCCTGGTAGCGCGCGACCACGTCGACCCAATCGTCGGCGGTCAGCTCGGTGTCGAGCGTAAATCCCGCGCGCGACTTGTGGTCCTCCAGAATGTCCTCGAAGTTGTGGTGCTCGATGTCGAGGACCACGTTGGAATACATCTGGATGAAGCGGCGGTAGGAATCATAGGCGAAGCGCCGATCGCCGGACTGCTGCGCCAGCGCCTCGACGGTGTCGTCATTCAGGCCGAGGTTGAGCACGGTGTCCATCATGCCCGGCATCGAGGCGCGGGCGCCGGAGCGCACCGAGACCAGCAGCGGATTTGAGCGGTCGCCGAATTTGCGGCCGGTGATGCGCGCAATGTGGGCGAGGCCGGCGTCGACCAGCTTCTCCAGGTCCTTCGGATATGTCTGCTTGTTGGCGTAGTAATGCGTGCAGACCGCGGTGGTGATGGTGAAGCCCGGCGGCACCGGCAGGCCGAGGTTTGCCATCTCGGCGAGGTTGGCGCCCTTGCCGCCGAGCAGGTCCTTCATGCCGGAGCGGCCCTGCGCCTTGCCACCGCCGAAGATATAGACCCACTGGCCCTTAGCACCGGATTTGGGGCCGGATTTGGCGGGCGCCGTTGCAAGCTTCTTGGCAGGCTTCTTGACGGCCTTTTTGGCCTTGGGCTTCTTTGGGGAGGAAGGACGGCGTGCCATCAATATTCTCGCTGTCGCAATCAGGGTTCTTTTGACCCTTCCCCGGCGTTTCCTCAATCGGCTTTTCTTGTGGCGCTGTTATGCCAAGTCGTGGATGCCCGGCACAAGACCGGATAAGGCAAACTTAACCGCCTTCGATCTTCGAGAAATCGGCCACGGCCCGCGTTGCCTCTCTGATCTCGTTCAGCAGCCGGAGCCGGTTGGCCCGCAGCGGCTTGTCCTCGACGTTGACCGTGACCTTGTCGAAGAACGCATCCACATGCGGGCGGAGCTTCGACATGGCGGTCATGGCCGAGGCAAAATCCTCCTTTGCAACGGCGGCATCGGCCTCCGTTTTGGCAACGCCAATGGCGCGGGCGAGTTCCTTTTCCTCGGGCTGGCTGAGCAGGGTTGCGTCAGGCGCGCCGGTGTATGAGGTGTTGTCCTTCTTCTCCTCGATGCGGAGGATGTTCGCCGCACGCTTGGTGCCGGCGAGTAGATTCTTACCGTCGTCGGTATCGAGGAATTTGGCGAGCGCCTCGATGCGGCGCACGACCAGCACGAGATCGTCCTGGCCGGGCAGCGCGAACACGACATCGACGAGATCGTGACGCGCGCCCTGCTCGCGGAGCTGGACTTTCAGGCGGTCAGCGAAGAAGGAGAGCAAATCTTTGCCGTTCGCGTCGCGTCGCGCCTGGGCGAACACCGAAAGCAGGCGCAATCGAATCTTGTTGTCGATCACCAGCCGGATCACGCCCAGCGCGGCGCGACGCAGCGCATACGGGTCTTTCGATCCGGTTGGTTTCTCGTCGATCGCCCAGAAGCCGGTGAGAATGTCGATTTTGTCAGCGAGAGCGACTGCGACCGACACCGGATCGGCTGGGACGAGATCGTCCGGCCCCTTCGGCTTGTAATGATCCTCAATGGCGCGGGCGACGGCTTCGTCCTCGCCCTGGGCCTCAGCATAGTAGCGGCCCATTAGCCCCTGCACTTCGGGAAACTCCCCGACCACTTCGGTCGCGAGATCGGCCTTGCAAAGTTGCGCCGCGCGCTCGGCCTTGGCGACATCGGCGCTAACGAGCGGCGCTAGATGGCCTGCAAGAGCAACGATGCGCGCGATGCGCTCGGCCTGGGTGCCGATCTTTTCGTGGAACACGATGTGCTCGAACTTCGGCAGGCGGTCTTCCAAGCGCGTCTTGAGATCGGTGTCGTAGAAGAACTTCGCATCCGACAGCCGCGCGCGGATCACGCGCTCGTTGCCGGCGATGATCGCGCCGCCGCCGTCGCTGGCTTCGACGTTCGACGTCAGGATGAATTTGTTGGTCAGCTTGCCGGTGCCCGCATCGCGGACGACAAAACATTTCTGGTTGTTGCGGATCGTCGCGCGGATGACCTCCTCCGGGATGGCAAGGAACTCCTTGTCGAACGACCCCATCAACAGCACCGGCCATTCGACCAGGCCCGCGACCTCGGCCAGCAGCCCCTCGTCCTCGACCAGCTCGAAGCCCTGCGCGAACGCCAAGGTCTTCGCATCCGTCAAAATCATCTGCGCGCGGCGCGCGGGATCGACCACGACCTTAGCCGCATCGAGTTTGGCCACGTAGTCGTCGAGCCGCCTGACCTTGATCGGCCCGGGCGAAAGAAAGCGGTGGCCGTAGGTGGTGTCGCCCGCCGTCACGCCGCCTATCTCGAATGGCACGATATCGGGTTCCTCGGTCTCCGGGCCGAACATCGCTACGATCGAATGCAGCGGCCGCACCCAGTTGAGCGCGCCGGGCTTTGCCGAAGCCTCGCCCCAGCGCATCGCCTTCGGCCAGGGAAACGCCTTCGCCACCTCCGGCACGATGCCGGCGATGACGTCGATCGCGGGCCGGCCCGGCTTGTCGATCACCGCGATATAGAAGTCGCCCTTCTTGTCGGGCTGCACCTTCGCCTGATCGATCGAGGTCAGGCCCGCCGCACGAAGGAACCCGGCGATGGCCTGCTCGGCCGCGCCGACCTTGGGGCCTTTGCGCTCATCCTTCACGTCCGGCTGCCGCGCCGGAACGCCCTGCACCGTAAGCGCCAGCCGCCGCGGCGTCGCGAAGGCCTTGGCGCCGTCATACGTGAGCCCGGCGGCCACCAGTTTGTCGGTGACGAGCTTCTTAAGATCCTCCGCCGCCCGCGCCTGCATCCGCGCGGGAATTTCCTCGGAAAAGAATTCGAGCAGAAGATCGGGCATCAGGTCAGCTTCTTATGACTGCCGTCGCACAACGGCGGCGTCGTGGTGCGCTTGCAGGTGCAGAACCACACTTCGCCGGTCGTTTCGGGCTTGAATTCGCGCGGACTGAACGCCGTGCCTTTGTGCGAGCCGTCGCAAAGCGGCTGCGACTTGGAGCGCCCGCAGGCGCACCACCAGTAGCTCTTGCCGGCTTCCGCGTTGACGACCATCGGCCTGCGTCCGCCGATCTCAGGAATTTCGCTCATCTCAAGCTCCTCCCGCTTCGGTCTTCAGCCACGCCTCGCCGCAGGCTTTCGCAAGCTCACGCACGCGCAAGATGTAGCTCTGCCGCTCGGTCACCGAGATCACGCCGCGCGCGTCGAGCAGGTTGAAGACGTGCGAAGCCTTGATGCACTGGTCATAGGCCGGCAGCACCATGAGATGCTTGCTCTTATCCGCCGTCCATCCAGCATCGAGATACTTCTTGCAGGCGGCCTCCGCCATCTTGAACTGCTCGAACAGCATCGCTGTGTCGGAATGCTCGAAATTGTGCCGCGAGTATTCCTGCTCGGCCTGCAGGAACACTTCGCCGTAAGTGACCTTGTCGGTGCCTTCGCGGCCGTTGAAATTCAAATCGTACACGCGGTCGACGCCCTGCACGTACATCGCCAGCCGCTCCAGCCCGTAGGTCAGCTCGCCCGCGACCGGCGCGCATTCGAATCCTGCGATCTGCTGGAAATACGTGAACTGCGACACCTCCATGCCGTCACACCAGCACTCCCAGCCGAGCCCCCAGGCGCCGAGCGTCGGGCTCTCCCAGTCGTCCTCGACGAAGCGGATGTCGTGCAGCTTGCTATCGATGCCGATCGCGGCGAGCGATTTGAGATACAGCTCCTGGATGTCCGGCGGCGACGGCTTCAGGATCACCTGAAATTGGTAATAGTGCTGCAGCCGGTTCGGATTCTCGCCGTAGCGGCCGTCCTTCGGCCGCCGCGATGGCTGCACGTAAGCCGCGTTCCAGCGCTTAGGTCCCAGCGCGCGCAGCGTCGTCGCCGGATGGAATGTGCCGGCGCCGACCTCCATGTCGTAAGGCTGCAGGATGACGCAGCCCTGATCGGCCCAGAAACGCTGCAGCGCCAGGATCAAGCCCTGAAACGAACGCTCCGGGCGCATATGGGCGGGAAGATCGTCAGCCATGGGGAATCCAGGCGCGCGCGCGCGGGGTGAGACGTAACGGCGCACTGGCGGGGGGTCAAGGCGAGCATCGGGCTCTCCCCACATCGTGCAAGGCACGCTAGGGTGCCGCGACGACCCGGCGAAAGACTGGGCGAAATGACCGGGAGGATCCCATGCCGTCACATCTTGCCAAATTCGCGGCTGCCTTGCTGCTGTTCGCCGCGGCTGCGCCCGCCGCGCAGGCGCAAGACTTTCCCAACCGGCCGATTCGCATGGTGATCGCGTTCCCGCCCGGCGGACCGACCGATTTCGTCGGCCGTCTGGTCGCCGACAAGGTGAAGGACATTCTGGGCCAGAGCGTCATCATCGAAAACAAGGCCGGCGCCAATGGCGCGCTCGGCGCGGATACAGTCGCGAAATCGCCGCCCGATGGATACACCCTGTTCCTCTCGACCGTCGGCGCGGTCGGCATCACGCCGAACATGCGCACCGACCTGCCCTATGACGTGCTACGCGATTTCGCGCCGGTCACGCTGGTGGTGCGCAACACCACCATCATGGTGGTGCGCGCCGACTATCCAGCGAATACGGCCATGGAATTCGTCGAAATCGCGAAGAAAAAGAATGGCAGCGTACCGATCGCCTCGACCGGCGTCGGTTCGACCACGCATCTTGCGGAGGAGATGTTCGCGACCGCGGGCGGCTTCAAATTCGTTCACGTACCCTATCGCGGGGCCGCTCCCGCGCTCACCGATCTGCTCGGCGGCCAGGTTGATGCGTTCTTTGCCGACGTACCCGCGCTGATGACGCAGATCACCGGCGGCAAGGTCAAGGTTCTGGGCGCCGCGTCCGGCCAGCGCAATCCGAAGCTACCCAACGTGCCGACGCTCGCCGAGCAAGGCTATCCTGACACGTCGTCGGACAACTGGTACGGGCTGCTCGCGCCGGCCAAGACTCCGCCGGCGGTGATCGCCAAGCTCAACGACGCCTTCGCCAAGGCGATCAACGATCCGGTCGTGAAGCAGAAGCTGATCGACTCGGGCGCGGTGCCGGTGGCTGACTCGCCGGAGCAATTCGGCAAATTCCTCAAGGAAGAGCTTGAGCGCTGGGGCAAGCTCGTGCGCGACAAGGGTATCAAGGAGCCGAGCTGACGCTCAGCGGTCGGCCCGGTATTCCCCGGTCTTGGGATCCTGGCGCAGCGTCGGCGCGTTGGCACGCTCGGGGTCGTTCACACGAACCGGATTGGTGCGGTCGAGCTCGTCATTGACGCGCTGCCATTCGCGATTGAACAGCTTGATCACGACCACGGCTCCAATCGCAGTCAGCGCCAAAACGACAATCGCAGGCATCACGATCTCCTACAATCCGTAACGCGACCATAATGCGCGCGCCTCGAGCGTCGCAACCATGTCGTCGGCAAAGCTCGTGCCGTTCCACAATTGCTCGAAACCGCGGCTCACCCCCGGCACCCGCCGGCCGAACAGCCCGCGCTCCGCAATGAGCGGCGTGCGAACCTTATCGCCATAGCGCTCGCGCAACACGTTGCGCAGATCACCAAGCGCATCGACAAGACCGAGTTCCCGGCCCCGCTGACCGGTCCAATATTCTCCGGAGAACAAGGCAGATTCGCGGCTGTCGAGCTTGGCGCCGCGGCGCGCCTTCACCAGCGCAATGAAGCTTTCGTGAATTTCGGTCTGGATCGCCTTAAGTTTCGTGACATCCTCCGACTTCTCCGGCAGGAACGGGTCGAGCATCGCCTTGTTTTCGCCCGAGGTGTAGAGCCGCCGCTCGATGCCGATCTTCTCGATCAGCTTGTTGAAGCCGAACGCGCCGCCAACCACGCCGATCGAGCCTACGATCGAGGAAGCGTCGGCGATGATCTCGTCGGCCGCGCAGGCGATCATGTAGCCGCCCGAAGCCGCAACATCCTCTGTGAAAGCGATCACCGGCACCTTCTTCTCGTCGGCGAGCGCGCGGATGCGCCGATAGATCAGGTGCGACTGCACCGCGGCTCCTCCCGGAGAGTTGATCGAAAGCGCGACCGCGCGGATGTGCCGCATCGCAAAAGCACGATCGAGCGAGCGCGCGACGCTGGCGAGCGTAAGCCCGGGCTTGAGCGGGCTGGAGATGCCGATCACGCCGGAAAGCCGCACCACCGGCACGATAGGGATATCGCTGCGAAAGCGCGCAGGAATGCAACGCTCGCAGTGCCGGTGGAACTCGTTCGAATGTGGAGGGTTCGGTCATGGGATCAGCACATAATCGTGAGCACGGTCAGCCTCAAGTCATCCGTTGTTAACACATCGCAGGCAACTTGCCCGGAACGAATGAATTTCGTGGTGCGTTATCGCGCCACACAACGAACCGGCACCCACACCATGAAAAGCCTGTTTCTGTGCGTTCTGATGATGTCGATCGTGATGGCGTCGTATTACCGACCGAGCCCCGCGCTGCGGCGGCTGTTGCTTAACCGCTAGCCAGCGGCAGCGCCTGCGCGCCGCGGAGCACCGCTTCAGCCTCCTCCGTGGGCTTCCCCGCTTCGTCGTTCAACATCAGTCCTGGAAGCAGCGCAAACGGCGCACGGCTGCTCTTTATCGCGCGCACCAGGACGCGGATCGCCGGCTGCCCGGCACGGCCGTGGACCGGCAGCACCGCGATTTCGCCGAAGCGCCCGTCCAAAGCTGCCAGGACCTCCCCCAATCCATCGGCACGCCAGATCAGCGTCAGCGTGCCGGCGGAATGAAGCACCCACGACGCCGCAGCAATCCAACCGGCGAGTGCGCCGTCGGGCGCCGCGTGCGCAGCGCTGCGGTCAGGATCGGGGGATATGTTTTGGCGTGCCGGATTGTTGAACGGCGGGTTCATCAGCACCCGATCCGCCGAGCCCGGCCCGATGCCGCGGGCGGCAAATTCGTCGGCCGGCGCGGTGACGTCCAGCGTTACGGCGCGAACCCGCCCCTCGAGGCCATTGCGCGTCACGTTCGCCGCGGCGATGTCCGACAATTCCGGATCGATTTCCACGAGCGTCACGTCCACCTCCGGACAGCGTACCGCCAACGCCAGACCCGCCGCGCCAACCCCCGCACCGAAATCGACCACGCGGTCGCCGGGACGCGCGTCGGTTACCGCGGCAAGCAGGATGGCGTCATGGCCGACGCGGTGACCGCGCTTTTTCTGGGTCAACCGCAGCCGGCCGCCAAGGACCGCATCATCCGTCGTCTCCGATTTCGGACCACTCGATGCCGGCCGCAATTCGTGGGCTAGGCCCGCGTCCTCCAGCAATTGCCGCGCGACGGCCCAATCCTCCGCATCGACCACGATGCGACGCGGCAGCATGCCGAGCGAGCCTTCAAGTACGCTCATGTGCCGGTCCAGCACCATGTGCGGGATGTCGGCGCCCTTGAGCAGCGCCTCGATCGCCGTGATCAGCACCGCGTTGTTGGTTCGGACCAGCTCGTGCACGGTTGAGTCTCTCTAGACCATGACCTTTTCCGAAAACCGGCTTCCACTTTTCGGGGGCATGGTCCGCTCCGCCGCCGCTCTTCGGCCGGCCCGCACTGGGCCAGATAGGCCAGCAGCTTCATCTCGCGTCGCCCGCGCGTCACCGTATCGAGGATCAGGCCGCAGACGATCGACAGGAACGCGAGCAGCATCACCCCGGTCGAGAGCACCGCCGTCGGGAGCCGCGGCACCGTACCCTCCTGCCAGTAGGTGATGAAGACCGGGATCGCGATGCCGATCGCGACGATGGCAAGCGAGATGCCGATGGCGGTGAATAGCGGCAGCGGGCGCTCGGCCCGATAGAGCCGCAGCACCGTCCGCAGGATACGGAAGCCGTCGCGCCAGGTGCTGAGCTTGGAGACCGCGCCCCGCGGCCGCGAATAGTACGGCGTTGGCATCTCGCCGACTGGCAGTTCGAGCTCGAGTGCATGGATGGTCAACTCGGTCTCGATCTCGAAGCCGCCCGACAGCGCCGGAAACGATTTCACGAACCGCCGGGTGAACACCCGATAGCTCGACAGCATGTCGGTGAAGGACTGGCCGAACACGTGGGCGACAAACCCGGTCAGGATCCGGTTGCCCGCGCGGTGACCGAGACGGTAAGCCGCCTCCTCCCGATCGACCCTCGCAGACCATGTCGAGCCGCTCGGCTACGAGCTTTTCGATCATCCGGTGCGCGCGCGACGCGTCATACGTGGAATCGCCGTCGACCAGCACGTAGATGTCGGCCTCGATATCGGTGAACATCCGCCGCACCACGCGGCCCTTGCCCTGGTGCTGCTCGCGGCGGACGATAGCGCCGGCGGCGGCTGCCGTTTCGACGGTACGGTCGGTGGAATTGTTGTCGTAGACGTAGACGCCGGCCTGTGGCAACGCCGCGCGGAAATCGACCACGACCTTGCCGATGGCGGCTTCCTCGTTGTAGCAAGGCACCAGCACCGCAATCCGGCTGCCGCCCACGATTTCGGCAGCGCCCGCTCTCGCTTGCGCCGGCAGCTCAGTTGGCAACATCTGGGGCCGTCTCCCGCCGCCGCGTCATCAAGGCGCGCCACGTCACATTTTCGGTATGCGCACTTGCCGGCTTATCATAGCGTTTCTATCCTCTTGCGCACCATCTGAGGAAATCCGGAGCCCGAACTTGGCCGTCGTCATCCCATTCACTAGTCCGGCCGACGCCACTATCGATCGGCTGGTGGAGCTGGTCACGCCCGATATGGAGCGGGTCAACGCCCAGATTCTGACGCGCACCGGCTCGGAGGTTACGATGATCCCGGAGGTTGCCAACCATCTGATCTCGTCGGGCGGCAAGCGTATGCGGCCAATGCTGACGCTGGCGATGGCGAGCCTGACCGGCTACTCCGGCGAGGGACACATCAAGCTCGCCGCCGCGGTCGAGTTCATGCACACCGCGACCCTGCTGCACGACGACGTGGTGGACGAAAGCGATATGCGGCGCGGCCGGCCCGCGGCGCGAAAGCTTTGGGGCAACGAGGCCAGCGTTCTGGTCGGCGACTTCCTGCTCGGCCAGGCGTTCAAAATGATGGTCGAGGTCGGCTCGATGCGCGCGCTCGACATCCTGTCCAACGCAGCCGCAATCATCGCCGAGGGCGAGGTGATGCAGCTCGGCGCCGCCAAGAACACGGCGACCACCGAGGACGAATATCTCGCCGTGATCCGCGCCAAGACCGCCGAATTGTTCGCCGCCGCCTGCGAGGTCGGCCCGGTTCTCACCAACCGGCCCAAGGCCGAGCATGCCGCCTGCCGCTCGTTCGGCATGAATCTCGGTATCGCCTTCCAATTGGTGGATGACGTGCTCGACTACGGCGGGAAACCGGCCAAGCTCGGCAAGAACATCGGTGACGACTTCCGCGAGGGCAAGATCACCTTGCCGGTGGTGCTGTCATTCCGCCGCGGTTCGGAGACCGAGCGCGGCTTCTGGTCCCGCGTGCTGGTGCATGGCGACATCACCGAGAACGACCTCGAAACCGCGCTCGGCCTGATGATCAAGCATCGCGCGCTCGCAGACACCATCAAGCGCGCGCAGCATTACGGCGCCATCGCTCGAGACGCGCTGGCGTTGTTTCCGGCCTCGGAGATGAAGCAGGCGCTGGAGGAGGCGGTGGAGTTCTGCACCGCCAGAACCCACTAGAGCCGCACTAGGGCCGCATCAGGCCGGGACTACTGCCCGGCTAGCCGATGCGCGAAATACGCTATCGTCTTGCGATAGACCACTGCGCGATTCCACTCGCGCAGGACCTCGAAATTCTCCGTTCCTTCGTCAAATTGCTGCCCCGTCCTCCAGCCGCTGCCCTTCAGAAGGTTCGCCGTGGAAGCCAGCGCATCCGCCGGACTATGAATCAGGTCGGCGCGGCCGTTGCCATCATAGTCCACGGCAAACTTGAGATAATTCGACGGCAGAAACTGGGTCTGCCCGAGCTCGCCGGCGTAAGCGCCCTTCATCTCATTCAGCGACAAGTCGCCGCGCTGGAGAATCTTCAGCGCGGACAGAAGCTCGCGCTGAAACAGTTCGGTGCGGCGGCAATCGTGAGCCATGGTCGCAAGAACGCGGACCACCGGCAGCTTGCCCATGTCGCCGACGCCGAAATCCGTTTCTAGCCCCCAGATCGCGACCAACAATTCCTTCGGCACGCCGTACTGCCGCTCGATCCGCGACAGCAACGCGGCGTGACGCTGCAGCCGTTGCTTGCCCTGGCTGATCCGCCCGGCGCCCACGCGGGTGGCCACATACTGCTCGAACGTCTTGTTGAACGTGCCGCGCTGACGGCGATCGAACGCCAGCACAGCTTGATCCTGGGCCACGCCGGCGAAGGCGTTGGCGATGACATTCTGTGACACGCCGGCCGCTGCCGCCTCGCGCGACATGCTGGCGATGAATTGATGGAAATCGCCGCCGCACTGGGCCGCCACCGCGGGAGAGGCGAGAAACAAGACAGACAGCAGCGTGGCCAATGACACTCTGGTCATGAAAAGCACTCCCCTCGCCGGATCGACAATGGCACGAAGCTCGGCGCAGGCTCAAGATCGGCCGGTAGCCCTATAGCCAAGCACCGTGGCCTTCACCCACCAGCGCGGCTGCGCGGTCGAAATACTGCGCGCGGCGGCGGCGGCGGCGCGTGCTGAGGTGAACAGCCCAAAGCAGGTCGCGCCGGAGCCCGACATGCGGGCCAGGCGGCAGCCGGGCGCCCCGCGGAGCGCCGCAATCACCCGCTCGATCACCGGCTGGAGCTTGATGGCGGCGGGCTCGAGGTCGTTGCGTTCCTCGGCGAGCAATTCGATCAGGCCGGCGCCGTCGCACGGCAGCGCTCGCGCCTTCGCCAGACGCTTGATGCCGCCGCCGGGTTTGAGGCCCAACATCGCGAACACGTCATTGGTCGGCACCGCCACACCCGGGTTGACCAGCACCGCCGCGAGCTTCGGCATTGCAAGCGGCGGCGACAGCTTTTCACCGATGCCGCGCATCCGCCGCGGGCGAGGATCGACGCAGACCGGCACGTCGGCGCCGAGCCGCCGCGCGACCTTTTGCAGGCGGGGATCGCCGAGCCCGATGCGATTGGCGCGAGCCAGCAGGCGGAGCGCGGCGCCGGCGTCGGACGATCCGCCGCCTAGCCCCGCCGCCACCGGCAGACGCTTATCGAGCGTGAAGCGGCCGAGCTTGAGATCGGGAATTACGGCTGCGAGCGCAACCGCGGCCTTGAACACGAGATTGCTCTCAATCGCGCCGGCCTGCTCGGCCGTCGCGCCGCGCACCTTCAGCGTGAGCGCCGGCCCCGGCGCCAACGTCAGCCGGTCGCCGACGCCCGCGAACACCACCAGGCTGTCGAGCAGGTGATAGCCGTCGGCACGGCGGCCACGCACGGCAAGCGTGAGATTGACCTTGGCCGGAGCGGCTTCGATGAGGAGCGCCATGCCGGAATATCTACCCGTCATGGCCGAGCTTGTCCCGGCCGTCCACGGCTTCGTTGGACGTTCCAAGACGCCGATGCCCGGCGCAAAGGCCGGGCATCGGTAATTCAATCCAGGCTATTGGCTTTTCGTCAGCCGCCGTCCGGCTTCTTCTTGCCGGCATTGGCCGCCGACGATGTCTCTTCGGGAAGACCGGTCGCCAGCTTCTGCTTAATCTTGGCGAGGTCCTCGGGCTCCGGCTTCAGGTCGCGGGCGTGCGACCACTGAAATTCCGCCTCGAGTATGCGGCCCGTCTTGGCGTAGGCATCGCCGAGATGGTCGTTGATGGTCGGATCATCGGGCTTGAGTTCGACCGCGCGCTCCAGATTCTTGACCGCCTCGTCGTAGTTGCCGAGCCGGAAATACGCCCAGCCCAGCGAGTCGACGATGTAGCCGTCATCCGGCCGCTGCTCGACGGCGCGGCGGATCATCCGCATGCCCTCGTCGAGATTGATGCCCTGATCGATCCACGAATAGCCGAGATAGTTCAGCACGTGCGGCTGGTCGGGATAGAGCTTGAGCGCCTGCTTCAAATCCGCCTCGGCCTTGTCCCAGGCCTTGGCGCGCTCGTTGCAGATGCCGCGGAAATAGAAGATCAGCCAGTTCGGCCGCTCAGGCTTGGCGATGGTGGCCACGCCCTTGCTGTAGGTCTGGGCGCAATCGGCGAAGTCCTTGCGGCCGCGCTGAATGCTGCCGAGCGCCATGATCGCATCGATGTCCTCGGCGTGATCCTTAAGCAACTTCTGCAAACGCTGCTTGGCTTCGTCGGTCTTGTCGATGGTGTCGAGATTGACCGCGAGTTGGATATCGGCGTTGCGCCGCAGCGGCGAATGCTGCGGCATGCGCTCATAGATCTTGATCGCAAGCTGAGGGTTCTTCACCTGCTCGTAGAGATCGGCAAGCGACAGCAGCGCCAGCGGCTGGTTGGGCGCGAGATAAAGCGCAAGCTGCAGATACACCAGCCCAAGATCCTCGCCGCCGCGGCGGCCGAGCGCAGCGCCGAGCCCGTAGAGGACTTCGGCAGCGCCCGCCTGCGCATCCGCGACCAGCAGCGGCAATTGCTTGTCCTTCTCCAAGGTCGCCATCTCATCGACGATCAGCGGATGGCGCGGCAGTTGGGCGTCGAAGCCCTTGAACACCTTGATTGCGTCGTCCTTCCTGCCGTTGCGCGACAACCATGAGCCGTTGGCTTCGACAAGTCGGAGCGCGGTGGCATCGAGCTTCTGAGCGCGGTCGAAGCGCTTGCCGGCTTCTTTCTTGTTGCCGGACAGATCGAGGATTAGGCCGGCGTGCAGATCCTTGAACAGCGCGTACCAGTCAGCGCCCTGCAGCTTATCGATCGACTCGACCGCGGTTTTGGCATCGCCCGCGCCGTAGCTTGCCCAGGCGGCGAGCAAAGTGGCGGCGAGATCGGTGATCGGCCCCCGTACTGACTGAGTTCAGGTTCTGCTTGGCGAGGGCGTATTTCTTCTGCTTGAGTGCGTGGACGCCGATCACCAACCGGGCGATACGGTCGTTCTTATCGAGCTTAACGACCTGGTCGGCGAGCCGGACCGCTTCCTCGACATCGCCCTCCGCCAACACCGACAGGAAGGCGCGCTCCAGAAGCTCGGGATTCTTCGGGTCACCCCGCAGCGAGGCGCGGTAGTACGCGGCGGCCGCGCCTGCGTCGCGCTGGGTCCCGGCGTGGCGCGCGGCAAGATAGCTGCCTGACGCGGTCAGGCGCGCCAACTCTTGGGCTGACGGCAAATAGGTGGAGATCTGCGCGTCCTGCGCGGCCCCCTGGGCGGAAAGCGAGGCCGGCAAAAGCAACATTGCGGCGCCAAGCGCGACGCCGGTCAGGCGTCGGAACGGAGTAGGAACAATCACCAGTGGCTGCCTCCATGGGCGGCGGTGCGCCAGCCCTTCGAGTCGGGCGCAGAATGGCCTTTTTGCGGTCCTCCCGCAAGGAGAGGAATGCCAAGCCGTACCCCGTCCCACCAAGAGAATCGCGGTGTGGCGGTATCGTGACAGGTGCCCGGAACCGCAATCACATATTGGAATATTTTGGCCCGCCGCCCCCTTCGGGCGGCACCCAGGTGATGTTGCGATTGGGATCCTTGATATCGCAGGTTTTGCAGTGGACGCAGTTCTGCGCGTTAATCACGAAACGTGGCTGGCCGCCCTCCTCCACCCACTCATAGACGCCGGCCGGGCAATATCGCGCCGATAGGCCGGCATAAACGTCATGCTCGGATGCCTTCTGAAGTGTCATATCGGCGACGAGCAGATGCGGCGGCTGGTCTTCCTCGTGATTGGTATTGGAGAGAAACACTGACGAGAGCCGGTCGAAGGTGAGCTTGCCGTCGGGCCGCGGATAGGCGATCGGCTGGCACTCGCTGGCAGGCTTGAGCGTCTCCGCGTCGGGTTTGCCGTGCCCGAGCGTGCCCATGAGCGAGAAGCCCAGCGTGTTGCACCACATGTCGAGGCCGCCCGCAGCGATCCCCAGGAACGTGCCGAGCTTCGACCACAACGGCTTGGCATTGCGCACCTTCCACAAATCTTCGCCGATATCGCTCTCGCCCCACGCTTCGTCGTAGCTGGCGATCTCGTCGTTGGCGCGGCCTTCGGACAGCGCCTCGGCGACATGCTCGGCGGCGAGCATTCCCGACAGGATGGCGTTGTGGCTGCCCTTGATGCGCGGCACGTTAACGAAGCCCGCCGCGCAACCGATCAGTGCTCCGCCTGGGAACGACAGCTTCGGCACCGACTGGTAGCCGCCTTCGGTGATGACGCGCGCGCCGTATGACAGCCGCTTTCCGCCCTCGAACGTGCCGCGGATGTGCGGGTGCGTTTTGAAACGCTGGAATTCCTCGAACGGCGACAGATAGGGATTGGCGTAGTTGAGATGAATCACGAAGCCGACCGACACCAGATTGTCGTCGAAGTGATAGAGGAACGAGCCGCCGCCAGTGGAATTGTCGAGCGGCCAGCCGAACGAGTGCTGCACCAACCCCGGCTTGTGTTTGTCCGGCGCAACCTGCCAGAGCTCCTTCAATCCCAGGCCGAATTTCTGCGGCTCGCGCCCCTCGGCCAAGCCAAATCTGGCGATCAACTGTTTCGACAGGTTGCCGCGCGCGCCTTCGGCGAACAGCGTGTATTTCGCACGCAGCTCCATGCCGCGGGTGAAGCTCGCGTTCGGCTTGCCGCCCTTGCCGATACCCATGTCGCCGGTGGCGACCCCGGCCACCGCCCCGTTGTCGTCGGTCAACACTTCGGCCGCGGCAAAGCCCGGATAGATTTCAACGCCCAACGCCTCCGCCTTGGTCGCAAGCCAACGGCAGGTATTGCCGAGCGATACGATGAAGTTGCCGTGGTTCGACATCAGCGGCGGCATTATCAAATTCGGCAACCGCAGCGCGGCCGATTGTCCCAGCCAGTAGAAGCGGTCGTCGATGACCGCTGTCTTGATGGGGCTGTCCTCGGTACGCCACTCCGGCAGCAGCCGGTCGAGGCCGATCGGATCGATCACCGCGCCCGACAGGATATGGGCCCCTACTTCCGAGCCTTTTTCGACCACCACTACGCCAAGCTCGGGCGCTACCTGCTTGAGCCGGATCGCCGCGGCAAGCCCGGCCGGGCCGGCGCCCACGATAACGACGTCGAACTCCATGGACTCACGGGGGGGCACGGCGTCCGACATGGCGTTCTCGCAATCCCTCGTTGCAGTTGGACTAGGCTACAGGCTTTGATGACCGATAACATGATACCCTGGGCGGGAGCGTGGGGGACAATCCTATGGCGAAAAGCCAATATTTGGAAAAGGATCGCTTGCCCAACCTCATTGCGGCGATCCAAATCCTTGGCGTTTCCGACCTGTCGTCCGGCACGCTCAACCGCTGGGTGGCCGAACTCGAAGCCAGGGAAGAACTCAACCCCGATCAGCTCGAGGCCGCTCCGATCAAGTTCGCGGAGCGCAAGAAGTGGTCCACGCTGTTCGAGCAGCATCCCGAGTTCTTCAAGAGCTACACGCTGCGCGGCGAGCCACGCGTGCTGCTGCGGCTGCGCTACGCGCAAACGGCCAATTTCAGCGCCAAGAATGGTGCGTCGACCACACCGGAGAACAAAGTCAAGGCGGTCAATGGCGAGGAATCCGGTATCGTCAGCAAGCCGTTGAACGCCGATCAGATCCAGTTGCTGATCAACACCGCGATCGCGCTGCACGACCGGGAGGTCGCCGCCGACCGCGGACCGGAACGATTCCGGCCGTTCCTGATGGCAACAATCGGCGCGGTGCTGGGCACGCTCGTCGGCGGCGGGATCATCGTGATACTCAGCATGATGCAGAACGTGCACACCGTCCGGTTGTTCGACTGACGCTTTCGACAGAACCGCAACCATGACCCCCGACCGCAGCAAGACCGCCCGTGAATTGCTGGCCTTTTATGTCGAGGCCGGCGTGGACGCAGCAATCGGCGAAGATACTAAGGACCGGCTCTCCGAGCCGGAGTTGTTTCAAGTGCCGGCGGCTAGGCCCGCCCGAGCGCCGGCGACGGATGACGCGAAACCGGCCCGACCCGCCGACGTGCGGGGGAACGCGCCGCCGCTCGCGCGGAGCGTTGCCGCGCCGCCGACCGCCCCGGACGCCGCCGTCATGGCCGCGCGTGACGCCGCAAGAAGCGCTGCCAGCCTCGATGAGCTGCGCGCGATCCTCGATCGCTTCGACGGCTGCGGCCTCAAAGGCTCGGCAAGTCGTCTCGTGTTCGCCGACGGCACGCCGGGCTCGCGGCTGATGCTGGTCGGCGAGGCACCGGGCGCCGAGGAGGACAAGCAGGGCTTGCCGTTCGTCGGACGCTCGGGGCAATTGCTCGACCGCATGCTCAAGGCGATCGGGCTTGAGCGCGCCAATGTTTACATCGCCAACATCGTGCCGTGGCGGCCGCCGGGCAATCGCACGCCGACCCCGGTCGAAACGCAAATCTGCCTCCCGTTCGTCCAACGTCAGATCGAGCTGTCCAATCCGGACGTGCTGGTGACGATCGGCCAGCCCTCGACCGGTGCGCTGCTCGGCGTGCAGGGCATCATGAAGAACCGCGGCCGCTGGTTCCCCTACCAAACCGGCACGCGCGAAATCCGCGCTATGCCGATGCTGCACCCGGCTTATCTGTTGCGCTCACCGATCGGCAAGCGGCTCGCCTGGCGCGACATGCTAGCGATCAAGAAGGCGCTCGGTTAAACGCGCGCCGCGCATCGCGCAAGAAAAAGATCAGTCCGCCGATCGCCAGCACGATCGGGATACCGGTGTCCAAGGTGACCATCGCAATCGAGAATCCGAAATCCGCCAGGCGTTGCGAGAACTTCGTCGCGCAGGTCATCCCGATCTCGGACAGCGGCGAGCATCGGCCATTAACCCAAACAATGATCAGCGCGAAGCCGGCGGCGATCACGGTCGCAAGCGCCGCGTAGCAAATTAACCTGAGCAGCAAAAAGAAAACGGTTTTCATTGCGTTTCGTCGCTCTGGCGCGATGATGCTCGCATGATCGGAACCAATGCGCCACCAGCTTTGCGGGGCGCAACCGGCTTCAGCGGTACGCCACCAGCACTGCCCCTGCCGCAATCAGCGCTACGGCGAGCCAGTTCGGCGCGGTAAGCCGCTCGCCCAGGAACACCACGCCGAAAATCGCCACCAGCACGACCGACAGCTTGTCGATCGGTGCGACCTGCGCCGCCTGGCCGATTTTCAACGCGCGGAAATAGCAGATCCACGAATCGCCAGTCGCCAGTCCCGACAACACCAGGAATAGTTAGGTCCGGCCGCCGGCCGGCCCGGCCCCTGGAATTGTCCCGTCGCGGCCAGAATGAAGGCCAGCGTGACAAGGATGACGATGGTACGGATGAAAGTGGCGCAATCGGAGTTGATGTTCTCGACGCCGATCTTGGCGAAGATCGCGGTCAGCGCGGCGAACACCGCGGATAGAGCAGCCCTAGCTGCCAGGAGGAAAATGCGGTCATGGGTCTATCTCCGCCTCATCCTGAGGTTCATGCCGGATCGTTGCCCTTGGCCTTGATCACCGGCTTGGCTTCGGGGCTCTTCAGCAGCTTGATCAGCTCGCGCGCCGCCTGCTGGTTCGGCGATAGCGCCGACACGCCGGCGGTGAACATCACGATGGAGTTGATTGCTGCCGGCAGCGGGCCGACCAGCTCGGCTCCCGGCACCGACATGATGTTGGGAATGACGATGAGGCCGAGCTCGACCTCGCCGGCTGCCACTTTCTCGGACACCTGCTCGCCATCGGTTTCGACGGCCTTAGCCTTGATCGCGTCGGCGATGCCGAGCTGAACGAAAAGCTTGCGGAGGTGGATCGTGCTGGCCCCCTCCTTTAGATAGGTCACCGTCTTGGCGTTGAGCATCGTCTGCTTGAATGCTTCGACCGTGCCGATGTCGGGTTTTGGCGCGCCACGCTTCACAGCAACGCCGATGCCGGACGACATGATGTCGGCGCGGCTGTCGGCCAGGAGCTTGCCCGACTTGATGAGATCGTCGATCTGGAAATCCACCAGCACGGCGAGATCGAACGATTCGCCTGCCTCGATCCGGCGCTTCATCACTTGCGCGACATCGGCGGTAACGGCGGGCTTGAAACCCGTCGCCTTTTCGAACTGCGGCCCAAGCTCGCCAACAATGACTTTGGTCACCCGCGAGCCGAAGATTTTCAGTTCGGCTGCGTGCGCGGGCGCGCCGATCGCGAGCAACACAACGAGGGTGATACCTTGTAGCTTTCTCATGCCGTTCACCCGGCAACTGCGAACTTGATGCCGAATAGAATCGCCAGCACCACCACCGCGGGCTTCGCCTCCGCGAATTTTCCGGCAATCAGCTTGCACAGCACGTAGGTGATGAAGCCAAGACCTATGCCGGTCGCGATCGAATAGGTCAGCGGCATGGTCACGGCGGTTACCACCGCAGGCGCATACTCGGTCAGATCGTCCCATTCGATCTCGGCCAGCCCCTGCGTCATCACGCAGGCGACAAAGAGCAGCGCCGCTGCCGTCGCATAGGCTGGCACCATGCCGGCAAGCGGCGAGAAGAACAGCGCCAAGAGGAAGGACAGCGAGACGAATGCAGCCGTCAGTCCCGTCCGTCCGCCGGCCGAAACGCCGGCCGCGCTTTCGATGTAGCTCGTCGTGGTCGAGGTGCCGATCAGCGAGCCGAACATGGCCGCGAAGCTGTCGGCGATCAGCGCCTGCCGCATGCGCGGCAGATTGCCGTCCTTGTCGAGCAGGCCCGCGCGATGGGTGACGCCGATCAGCGTGCCGGCGTTGTCAAATATGTCGACCAGCAGGAAGCTGAACACCACGATGATGAAGGTCTGCTCGGCGAGCCGCGAGAAGTCGAGCTTGAGCAAGGTTGGCGCGAGCGATGGCGGCGCCGAGACGACGCCGGTGAATTGGGCGAGGCCGAGCGGAATGCCGATCAGCGAAACGGCCAGGATGCCGATCACCGTGCCGCCAATGATCTTGCGGTAGTTCAGCGCGGCGATCAGCACGAAGCCGAGCAGACACAGCACCGCCGGCCATTGCTTGAGATCGCCGAGCGTGACCAGCGTCGCCGGATGCGCGACCACGATCTTGGCCTCCTCCAGTGCGATGATGAGGAGGAACAGGCCAACGCCCGCCGAGATCGCGAGCTTGAGGTTCTTCGGAATGGCGTTGATGACATATTCGCGGATGCGAAAGATCGAGATCAGGAAAAAGATCACGCCCGAGCAAAACACCGCCGCCAGCGCCTGCTGCCAGGAATATTTGTAGCCGAGCACCACGGTGAAGGCGAAGAAGGCGTTGAGCCCCATGCCGGGCGCGAGCGCGATCGGATAATTGGCATAGAGCGCCATGACCATGGTCGACACCGCGGCGGCGACGCAGGTCGCGACGAACACCGCGCCCGGGTCCATGCCCGCCTTGCCGAGGATCTGCGGGTTGACGAACACGATGTAGATCATCGTCAGGAACGTCGTGACGCCGGCGATGAACTCGGTGCGGACGTCAGTGCCGTGCTCCCTGAGACCGAACTGGCGTTCGAGAAAACCGCTGAACGCCCCTGTGGTATCGCTCATGGTCACCCCCTCCGCCTAAGGCCCGACGGCGCAAGCATAGCGTCGGCGCGACGCGGGGACAGCCGCCCTCTTGCGCAATTCAACAACGAGACCGAAATGATGTTAGAACGCCGCGACTGGGCATTCCCGGACCGCTGGGGCTTGAACCCATGGATTTTGATCCCGTCCTGCTGGCGCGGTTGCAGTTCGCCTTCACCATCGCGTTCCACATCATCTTTCCAAGCTTCACCATCGGGCTGTCGGCGTATATCGCAACGCTGCATGTGACAGCGTGGCTGACCAGCCGCGACCATTTCCTGCGGATCGCCCGCTTCTGGACCAAGATTTTCGCGGTATCGTTCGGGATGGGCGTCGTCTCTGGCGTGGTAATATCCTACGAGCTCGGCACCAACTGGAGCCGCTTCTCGCACGTGGCCGGCAACATCGTCGGGCCACTCGCCGGCTACGAGGTGCTCAGCGCGTTTTTCCTCGAGGCGAGCTTCCTCGCCATCCTGCTGTTCGGCAGCAGTCGCGTGCCGCGCTGGCTGCATGTGCTCTCGGCGGTAGTCGTTGCGGTCGGCACTTCGATCTCGGCGTTCTGGATTCTGTCTGCCAATTCCTGGATGCATACGCCCGTCGGCCACGAGATGCGCAACGGCATCGCCTTCCCGGTCGACTGGCGGGCGATCGTTTTCAACCCGAGCTTCCCCTATCGCCTCGCGCACATGCTCAACGCCTCCTACTTGACCGCGGGCTTTGTCGTGCTCGCGGTGGGCTGCCGCTATCTGCTCAAGGGCGATCACGTCGCGGAGGCGCGGACCATGCTGCGCATGGCGATCGGATTGCTCGTGGTGCTGGCGCCGCTGCAGATCCTGATCGGCGATCAGCACGGGCTCAACACGCTTAAGCATCAGCCGACCAAGATCGCCGCGATGGAGGCGCACTGGGACAGCTCCAAGCCGGGCGATTTCCATATCTTCGCCTGGCCGGACGCCAACGCCGAGAAAAACCATTTCGAGATTTCGATCCCGCACGGCTCCTCCCTGATCCTCACCCATGAATGGAACGGCCTCTTTCCCGGATTGAAGGACGTGCCGCCGGCCGATCGTCCGCCGCTCGTCGCCGTGTTCTTCGCTTTCCGCATCATGATCGCGATCGGCTTCTTCATGGCGGCGTCGGCGCTCTTTGGCGCATTCTTGTGGTGGCGCGGCAAACTGTTCGAGACCCGGTGGTATCAACTGGTCATGGCGCAGACCTGGTGGATGGGTTTCGTCGCGGTGATCGCCGGCTGGGTGGTCACCGAGAGCGGCCGTCAACCCTGGATCGTGCACGGCATTCTGCGCACGGCGGACGCCACTTCACCTGTGATCGGTCCGGCGATTGCCGTGACCTTCGCGCTGTTCATCGTGGTCTACGGCATCATTTTTTCCGCTGGCATCTATTTCATCAACCGGCTGATCGCGAAGGGGCTGGATACTGCAAGCGCACACGAGCCGGCGATCAGGCTCGGCGGCACGCTCGCCGCCGCCGGCACGAGCACCGGAGACAGCAAATGACAGCCGAATGGCTTCTCCCGCTGATCTGGGCCGGTATCATCGGCAGCGCCGTCGGGCTCTACGTCATCCTCGACGGCTTCGATCTCGGCATCGGCATGCTGTTTCCATTCGCCAAGGACGACAAAGAGCGCGATCAGATGATGGCGTCGATCGCGCCGTTTTGGGACGGCAACGAAACCTGGCTGGTGATGGGTGGCGTGGGTCTGCTGGTCGCGTTTCCGATGGCCTACGCCATCGTCATGCCGGCGTTCTATCTGCCGGTCATCATCATGCTGCTGGCGCTGGTTTTTCGCGGCGTCGCTTTCGAGTTTCGCGAGATCGGCGCCAACAAGGCGCTGTGGAACGCGGCGTTTGCCGGCGGCTCGACGCTCTCCGGTCTGGCGCAGGGCGTGATCCTCGGCGGGCTGATCCAGGGCATCGCGGTGAAGGATGGGGCCTACGCCGGCGGAACGTTCGACTGGGCAACGCCGTTCGCGCTGCTATGCGCCTTGGGCGTGGCGGTCGGCTATGCGTTGCTCGGGGCGACATGGCTCGTCATGAAGACCAGCGGTCCCGTCGCCGAGAGCGCGCGCATGCACGCGACGTGGTTGCTGTTTACGGTTCTGGCATTTATGGCGGTGGTAAGTCTTTGGACGCCGCTGGCAATTCCGCGCATCTGGGAGCGCTGGTTCTCGCTGCCGAATTTCTTCTATCTCTGGCCGGTGCCGCTATTGACCGCACTCACCGCTTTCGCCGCCTGGCTTTCGTTGCGCCGGGGCGGCGACATCGTGCCGTTCGTCGCAACCATCGGGCTCTTCCTGCTCGGCTTTGCCGGGCTGGTGATCTCGTCGTTCCCGTATCTCGTGCCGCCTTCGCTGACGATTTGGCAGACCGCCGCCGCGCCGGCAAGCCAGACCTTCATGCTGGCCGGCACGCTCATTCTGCTGCCGCTGATCCTGGCCTACACCGCCTACGTCTATTGGCTGTTCCGCGGCAAGGTCGGCCCCGGCGAGAGCTATCACTGAGGCCGGTGCAGGTCCGGCGCAGGCCGCGGCGCACGCCGCGGAGGACGCACAACCTCCGGCGCGATGATCTCGGGCTGCTGCATATCCCTCGGCGGTTCATCCCGCTGCGGTTCCGGCTGAGCCGGCCGCGGTTCGGCACGCTGCGGCTGGATTTGCGGTGGCCGCGGCGCAGGCGTCAGCGGTTGCGGCCGCGGCGCTGGCGGAGTTTGCAAAGCTGGCTGTGGCGGCGGAGGCGGCTCCGGCTCAACCTGCCGCGGTGGCAGGACTGGCGGTCCCTCGGACGCGGTGCTCTGCCCGCGTGGCCGGATCATGCCCCAGCCGACGCGCATCAGCGGCATCCGGCCCTGATACTGCCGCTCGAATGCGCGCGGCACTTCGATCGCCAGGTCGGGAAACTGACGCAGGATTTCGGGCGGCGGACGGCCGGCATTGTCGGTCGCAAGCCATAGGATGACGGCGCCCTTCTCGGCAATGTCCTGCTTCGTCACATGCGTGCGGTCGGCGGGCGCGGCTTCAAGATAGAGGCTCGGGCGGCTAGGCGCTTCCAGAGCCACCAGCGATGCGAGCGTCTGATCTCCCGCAACAACTGCGAGCGATCGTCCGGTGCGGCGCTCAAAGCTGTCGCCGAAGAAATGTCCCATCTCGGCGGCCGGCTTGCCTATCCGCAGATCGGCCGCGAAGGTCCAGGGCTGGAGCACGATCGCTGATGCCACGAGCAGCGGCGGCATCACAATCAGCGCGAGCCACGCATAGCCGATCACATACTGGTGCCCTATCTTGATCCGTTCACCGGCTGCGATGATCGCCGCGAGGCCCGACATCACGACCAGCGGCGCCGCCATGAAGTTCTCCGGCCGGCGCGTGAACAGCGCGAACAACGCCATCGCCATGACCGGAGCAAGCGCGAAGAAATAAACGAAACGGCGCGCAGCTGGATCGACCGGCGCACGTATGACGATCGCCGCCGAGTCCGAGGCGGTCAACGGGCCGCGCCCAAGCACGATCAGGATCAGCATGCCGGTGTGGCTCAGTAGCAGCGTCAGGGTGAGCCAGGCCCAGGCGTGCAGATTGCTGACGATGGTCGCGAAATCGAGGAAACTGATGCTGGCGCTCAAGTCGAGCCAGATCAAATATGGAAACAGCACCGCCGTCATCGCGACACCGGCGATCCAGGGACCAACGGTTTCGATCTGGGCGCGGCCGAGCGCGCTCGTTACCGTGTAGAGGACGAGGAGCCCGATCAGCACCAGTCCGGCATAGGTGGTCAGCAGCAGCAGCCCGGCCTCGACGCCCAGCGCGACCCAATAGATCGATCGTCCCTGCCGTGCCGCCATCCAGTAGTGGAACAGGATCAGCGCCCACAGGGGCGTGGCGAGAATGGCGGGGCCGAATTCCGGCGTCGGCACCGAGAACACCGCGATGGCGGCCATCAGCATCACCGCCATCACCGCGTGCGGCAGGCCGACGATGACCCGGCCGAGCGCCAGCACCACCCCGAAGGTCACGACGATGCAGACCTGCGACAGGAAATAGACGCCGGGCATGCCGGCCAGGCGATAGGCGATCTCGGCGAGCCAGAACGCCAGTGGCGGGCCGAATTCGGTGCCGAACTGGAATTCGTGCCCGATCGCCAGCACCAGCGGAAGCTGCCCGGGGGGCGCGGCAAAAAACAGCGCCGGCACGAGCGTCCACAGCGCTGCCTGTAGCACCGCCATTGTCCAGAACAGCGTGCGCGGGCGCGTGCGCAGCAGCTCAACGAACAGGGACATGGAATGCATTGCGCCGACGACCTCACTCGTACGTGCGGGGCCGATCGGCGCCGCCGGCCTGCCCAAACGCAGAGCCTGCAATATACAAGAACGGCCGCCGAATGAACCCAACCGGCGGGAATGAGGTTCCCAGGAAGTTACGTCTCGGACGATCCGAGCGGCAGGCTCGCTTCGGTCGCAGTGACTTCAATCACGGTCTCGCCATAAAAGGCCGCGACCGGAGCAAACGAGCGGCGATGGTGGATAGTTGGGCCGAGCCGGTTCAGAGCATGGAAATGTTCCGGCACGCTGTAGCCCATGTGGCGTTCGAAGCCGTAGCCGGGATGGGCGAGGCCCATCCGCGTCATCAGCCGGTCGCGGGTGACCTTGGCGACGATCGAGGCCGCCGCGATCGACGTCACCAGCGCGTCGCCGGAGATCACCGCCTCGCAGTCGCAGCCGCAGTCGATCCGGTCGCGGCCGTCGACGAACACGAGCTTGGGCCGGACCGGCAGCGCCTTCACGGCGCGAGCCAGCGCCCAGAGCGACGCGCGCAGGATGTTGTCGCGGTCGATCCGATCGGTCGAGCCGAAGGCGACGGCGACTTCGGCAGTGGCGCAGATCTTGGCGTAGAGCTTTTCGCGCTCTTCGTGGTCGAGCTTCTTGGAATCGTTGAGCCCGCGCGGGATGCGCTCGGGATCGAGGATGACGGCGGCGGCCACCACCGGACCCGCCAGCGGGCCGCGCCCGGCCTCGTCGCAGCCCGCCACCGGCCAGATACCGCGAGCAAGCGCCCGCCGTTCGCGGCGGAACGTCGGGCGGAGAATTTCCTCCACCAGCGGCAGGCGGTCCGCATCTTTGGCGGCGGGCTTTACGGCTTTGGCGGCGGCAGTTCGAACTCATGCCGCGATCCTGCGCGCCGGCGCCTTCAAGTCAAATGGGACGGGGTTCCCGTCCGAGAATGGCGGGGAAAAACCACAGTCCGGACAGATTTGGTCCGAACAGATTTGGCTAGTCCGGAAGAACCAGCCGGCCATCGTCCGTGAAAGCAAAGCCCGGCGCCTGGACAATCTCCCAGGCGTGCCCGTCAGGGTCGGCAAAGTATCCCCGGTAGCCGCCGTATTCGGTTTTCTCAGGCCGCCGCAGCAATCCGGCGCCGGCCGCCAACGCCTTGGCGAAAACCGCATCGACCTCGGCCGGTGTCGCGCAATTCCAGGCGAATGTCGCGCCGCGAAACGTCTGCGGCTTGGGCTGCGACGAAATTATGGAATCTTCCGCGAGCTTGTCCCAATCCCACAACGCCAGAACCACGCCGCCCGCTACGAAGAACGCGATCTCATCGCCGGTGGCGCGGACCTTCCGCTTGAAGCCCAGCGCTTCATA
Organism: uncultured Alphaproteobacteria bacterium; assembly: GCA_963842645.1. Classification (GTDB taxonomy): domain Bacteria; phylum Pseudomonadota; class Alphaproteobacteria; order Rhizobiales; family Xanthobacteraceae; genus Z2-YC6860. The sequence goes on from CAWJGY010000013.1 coordinate 122,569, forward strand.
GAAACGCGCGCTTGCCGACACATCGCGCACTCCGAGCGTCACCGCGGTCAGCTTCGGCGCAGGCGTTGTCATGCGAACAGGCTGAGCTGCTCGGATCGCGGCTTGGGCGAGTGGAAATGCTCGGTGGTCAGCACCGCCCGCTCGGTGTTGATGCCGAGTTTGGCGCAAGCTTGCTCGAACCGCCGGCCGATCATCCAGGCATAGGGCCCGGTGCCCTTCATGCGGGTGCCCCAGGTCGAGTCGTAATCCTTGCCGCCGCGCATTTCGCGGATGAGCTTCATCACATGCTCGGCGCGGTCGGGGTAGTTGGCTTTCAGCCACTCGACGAACAGGTCGCGCACCTCCAGCGGCAGGCGCAGAAGCACATAGCCGGCGCTCTTGACCCCCGCCATCGCCGCGGCATCGAGGATGCGCTCGATATCAGCATCGTTGATCGCCGGGATGACCGGCGCCACCATCACCGCGGTCGGAATGCCGGCCGCTGACATTTGCCGCAACGCCTCGAGCCTGCGGCCCGGCGTCGCCGCGCGCGGCTCCATGGTGCGGGCAAGCTTGGCGTCGAGCGTCGTCACCGACAGCGCGACCTTGACCAAGTTGCGCTCGGCGAGCCGCGTCAGGATGTCGAGATCGCGCAGGATCAGCGCCGACTTGGTGACAATGCCGACCGGATGACCGGCGCGCTCCAGCACTTCGAGGATGCCGCGCATCACCTGATACTTGCGCTCGATCGGCTGGTAGGGGTCGGTATTGGTGCCGATGGCGATGGTTCGCGGCTGGTAATTCGGGGCCGACAGCTCCTTCTCTAGCAGCGCCGGCGCGTCGGGCTTCACGAACAGCTTGGACTCGAAGTCGAGGCCGGGCGACAGCCCGAGATAGGCGTGGGTCGGGCGCGCGAAGCAATAGACACAGCCGTGCTCACAGCCGCGGTAGGGATTGATGGAGCGGTCGAACGAAATGTCCGGCGACTCGTTTCGCGTGATGATCTTTCGCGTGGAGTTGACCGACACGGTCGTCGCAAACGGCGGCAGCTCCTCCAGGCTCTGCCAGCCGTCGTCGAACGCGATACGCGCGATCGCCTCGTATCGTCCTGACTGGTTGGACAGCGTGCCGCGGCCGCGCCGGCGGTCGCGAGCGATGCCGATGTCCGGGATGCCGCGGATGGCCATGCCTCCGGTGGGCTTCGTGGTCAATTTGCCGCCCGCCGGCGCGGAGGGCACCGGCGCCGACGGGCTGCGGAAAGAAGAAGGGGTATGCGCGAGGGACTGTGCCATGGCTGCTATCTAATCCATCCTTGAGAACAAAACAAGAACGAAAACGGACGCAGCACTGAATTTCCTAGCTTGCTGAGATAACGTCGGGATTCGGGGGCTGGTTCCGTCATTGCCGGCGGATGCGCCGGCCAGGAGATGACCCCATGCGAAAGCTTCTGTTTGCGGGTTTGCTGACCACCGCCGCCATGCTGCCCGTGTCGCCTGCCGCGGCCTATGAGGGACCATGGTGCATGAGGGCCAACATGGGCCGGTCCGTCGCCGAACGATGTCACTTCAGGACGTTCGAAGCGTGTGCGGCCGAACGCACCCTCAACGGCACCACCGCTTTTTGCAGCCAGAACCCGCACTACCTGCCCTATTGGCAGGGCCGCGGCTTCGGTCCTGATCAGCCTGTCAGGGTCGCCCGCAAGAAGAAGTACCGCGGCTAACGCCCCGGCCTTGGAAGCATGCAAGACGCACCGCTATGCTGGGCGGGCCCGCGAGCGCGCACACGCGCGGCAACGCGGCTCGCTCGGAGGCGGCCATGGGGGACGGATCGATTCCACGTCGCGATTTTCTATTGAGCGCCGGCGCAGGAGCAGCGGCGACGCTGGCCGCCGGCAACGCCGCCCAAGCGCAAGGCACCCTGCCTGCAGCCGCGGCATCTCGCCCGGCCGACCTCATCCTGAAGAACGCCAACGTCATCACCGTTGACGCCCGCTCTTCGATCGCCGAGGCGATTGCCATCGCCGGCGACAAGATCCTTGCCGTCGGCCCCGATGCGGCGATGGCTGCGCATACCGCGCCCGGCACGCGCGTGCTCGATCTCAAGAAGCGGAGCGTCACGCCGGGCCTGATCGACGGCCACGCCCACATGGACCGCGAGGCGCTGCGCAACGTCTTTCCGGCGCTCGGCAAGGTGCGCTCGATCAAGGACATCCAGGATCGCATCGCCGAGCTCGCCCGCGGCAAGAAGCCCGGCGAATGGGTCGTCACCATGCCGATCGGCGACCCGCCCTATTACTTCGACATGCCGGAGCTACTCGCCGAGAAGCGCTGGCCGACGCGGCAGGAGCTCGACGCTGCGGCGCCCCACAATCCGGTCTACATCCGCTCGATCTGGGGCTACTGGCGCGGCACGTTCCCGCTGGTCTCCTGCGCCAATACCGAGGCGCTCAAGCGCGCCGGCATCACCCGCGATACGGTTTCGCCAGTGCCCTCGCTGGCGATTTAGAAGGACGGCAACGGCGATCCGACCGGCGTCTTCATCGAGCAGGAGTTTGCGCCGATCGCGGAGATGATCTGGTTCCGCGACGCCGCGCGCTTCTCGCACGCTGATCGCCTGCGCGCCTTGCCGGAATCGGCGAAGTCTTATCACGCCATGGGCACCACCAGCACATTCGAGGGCCACGGCGCCGCGAATGAGCTGATCCGCGTCTATAAGCAGGCCCACCGCGACGGCACGCTAACCATGCGATCGACGCTTGCGTTCAGCGCGAACTGGCCTGCGGCCGGCGACGCGCCCCTTGGCCCGTTCGTAGAAGCCTGGACCGGATGGCTCGGCGAGCCAGGACTTCGGCGACGACATGCTGAAGATGGGCGGGCTCTACGCGCAGATCGGGCGTGGTCCCGCCGACGAGGCGCGCGCCGCGGCCGGTCCCTACACCGGCTGGGCCGGTTTCAATTCCAGCCACGGCCTGCCGCCAGACCGGTTCAAGGAATTGCTGCTGCATTGCGCCGCAAACGACATCCGCGCGGTGTCCATTGCCGGCGGCGGCGGGCTTGGCGTGCTCGATTATTATGAAGAGGTCGACAAGCAGATCCCGCTGAAAGGCCGGCGCTGGGTGGTCAGCCACGTCAACGTCATCTCGCCGCGCGACATCGAGCGGATCGCGCGCATGGGGCTTATTCTGACCACGCACACCAACGCCTATCTCTACAAGGCGCTGGAGACCACCGCCGCCCGGCTGAAGCCGGAGCAATACAACGACATCGTGCCGATGAACGCGCTGCGCGAGGCCGGCGTGACGGTGTCGCTTGCGACCGACAACGTGCCGATGTCGCTGTGGTACCCGATCGCGCAGACGGTGGCGCGCAAGGACTACAAGACCAAACGGATGTTCGGCGAACAGCAGGCGCTCTCGCGCACGGAAGCGCTGCGCGCCGCAAGCGCAAACGGCGCGTATCTGACGTTCGACGAGGCCAAGAAGGGCTCGCTTGAAGCGGGCAAATATGCCGACCTGACCGTGCTGAGCGCCGACCCGCTCACCATTGCCGAAGACAAGATCGCCGACATGACGGCGCAAATGACCATGGTCGGCGGCAGGATCGTGCACGAGACGCCAAACTGGTCCGGCTGAGATTTTCGGCCGGCAAAAGCCTCGTAATCGGCCCGGACCAAATACTTGACTCCGTCAACTAGTTGACCGACGCTGTCGGCATGGCAGTTCCGGCCCCTTACGATGCGCAGCGCGTCGCCGCGGTGCGCCGCTTCAACCGCTTCTACACCCAGCATCTCGGCGTGCTGCATGATAGCTGGCTCGACAGCCCCTTCTCGCTGACGCAAGCCCGCGTGCTCTATGAGATCAGGCAGCGCGACCGGGCGACGGCGAGCGACATCGGCCGCGATCTCGGCCTCGATGCCGGCTATCTCAGCCGCATCCTGCGCCGGTTCCACAAGAGCGGGCTGATCCGCAAGGACATCTCGCCGGATGACGGCCGGCAAAGCCTGCTGTCGATTACGGCGCGCGGCAGAAAGGCATTCGAACCGCTCGAAGCGCGGACCGAACAGCAGGTCGGCGAGGTTCTCGGCCGGCTGGCAGCGCCGGAACAGGACCATCTCGTCTCGGCGATGCGCGTGATCGAGACGATGATCGCACCGGTTCCGAAACCGGATAGCAAGATCATCCTGCGCGACCCACGTCCCGGAGACCTCGGCTGGGTGGTCGCGCGCCACGCCGAGCTTTACGCCCAGGAATACAATTGGGGCGGAAACTTCGAGGGCATCTGCGCGCAGATCGTCGCCGACTTCGCCAGCAAGTACGATCCGGCTTGCGAGCGCGGCTGGATCGCCGAAATGGATGGCTGCAATGTCGGCTGTGTCTTTCTCGTCAAGGATTCCGAAAAGGTCGCGCGTCTGCGCCTTCTCCTGGTCGATCCGGCGGCGCGCGGGCGCGGGCTCGGCAAAAAGCTGACGGAAGAATGTGTCCGCTTCGCGCGCGAGGCCGGCTATACGAGCATCACGCTCTGGACCCACAGAGTGCTCACCGCCGCACGTCACATCTACGAGAAAGCAGGCTTCCGTCTCACCTCAAGCGAGAAGCGCAAGAGCTTCGGCCAGGACGTCGTCAGCGAATACTGGGATTTGAAGTTGTAGTCAGGCCGGCTACGCCGTCGCGCCCTTGGCCTTGGGCCGGCGCAGGCCCTCGTCGAGCCGCGGCATCAGCTCGACGAAATTGCAGGGCCGGTAGCGATAGTCGAGCTGGTGGACGAGAATCTCGTCCCAAGCGTCGCGGCATGCGCCGGGCGAACCCGGCAGGCAGAAGATGAAGGTCGCACCCGCCACGCCCGCCGTCGCGCGCGACTGGATCGTCGACGAGCCGATCTTGGCGTGACTGATCATGTGGAACGCCGTGGAGAAACCGTCCATTCGTTTCTCGAACAGCGGCTCGACCGCCTCCGGCGTCACATCGCGCCCGGTAAAGCCGGTGCCGCCAGTTGAGATGACCACGTCGATCGCCTTGTCGGCGATCCAGGTGCGCATCTGCTCGCGGATTTTCTCGACGTCGTCGGTGACGATGGCGCGGCCCGCAACGACATGGCCTGCCTTCTCGATCCGCTCGGCCAAGGTGTCGCCGGACTTGTCGTCCGCCGCCTCCCGCGTGTCGGATACCGTCAGCACCGCGATCTTGAGCGGCACGAAGGGGCGTTTGTCGTCGATGCCGGGCATGGCGGCGCGATTATAGCCTGGCCGACCCGAATGTATTGCAGGCCTTGACGGTGCCTTCCTTGAAGCCGGTCATGAACCAGCGTTTGCGCTGCTCGGCGCTGCCGTGGGTGAAGCTCTCCGGCACAACGGTGCCTTGCGTGCGCCGCTGCAGCGTATCGTCGCCGATCGCGGATGCCGTTTGCAGGGCCGCGTCGATGTCGCCCGGCTCGATGCAACTTGTATTGCGCCTCGGCGTTCTTCGCCCAGACGCCGGCGAAGCAGTCGGCCTGCAATTCGACCTGCACCTGCAGTTGATTGGACTGCACGCGGTCGCCGGAGGCGCGTTGCGCCTGCTGCACCTTCGGCAGGATGCCGAGTTGGTTTTGCACGTGATGGCCGACTTCATGCGCGATCACATAGGCCTGAGCGAACTGGCAGGCCTTGCCGCTGCAGCCCCGGAAACGCCGCTCGAGATCATTGAAGAACGAAGTGTCGAGATAGACCTCGCGATCGTTCGGGCAATAGAACGGCCCCATCGCGCTCTGCGCCGCGCCGCAGGCCGAACGCGTCTGGCCCGAGAACATGACGAGCCTGGGCGCGCGATAGGTCTGGCCTTCCTTGGAGAAGATATCCTTCCATACCACTTCGGTGCTGCCGAGGACACGCGCCACGAATTTTCCGGTTTCGTCGCCGGGCGCACCAGTGCGCCGGGCGGCATCCTGCTGCGGGTGCTGCTGCTGCTCATATCCGCCGCGGTCGCCGATGACGACATTGGCGCCCTGAATCAGCAGCCAGGGGTCGATGCCGAGCGCCCAGCCAACCAGGCCGAGCACGACCATGCCGCCGATACCGAGCCCGCCGGTGCCGATCGGCAGACCACCCATTCCGCCGCCACCGCCAAAGCCGCCACCATCACCGCGGCGATCCTCGACGTTGCCGCTTTCCGGCATGTCATCCAAGCGCATAACGATTTTCCCGTCGCCCGACCCGGCAATTGTTGCCTGGGTGTTAAGTGTAAGTCCAATCACGGATCGCAATCACGATCGCTTCCCGTCCCAATTCGATCCAAATCGATATGGTTCCGCAGCGATTTAAGCGGAAGACCCCTTTCGCCCGTTAAGTCGATCTTTACCGTGAGGCGGCATCCTTCGCGGCGTCGGTTTGTAGGTCCCGCGTCGCCGACTGCGTCGCCAGAGTCAAGAGTTCTGAGTCATGGTTGTGTCGCGTCGCGGGGCGCCCTCAAGGGCGCCCCGCGGTCATTTCGAGTCCCCGCGTTCGGCGCCTCATTCGGCGCGCGTCATCGTCGGTGATTGCGTTGCCGAAATGGCAAGGCTCCCGGCCGACAGTGTCGATCTGGTCTTCGCCGATCCGCCCTACAACCTGCAGCTTCAGCGCGATCTCAAGCGCCCCGACGATTCCAAGGTCGACGCCGTCGACGACGACTGGGATCAGTTTGCGAGCTTCCAAGCCTACGACGAATTCACCCGCGCCTGGCTCACCGCCTGCAAGCGGGTGCTCAAGCCCTCCGGCACGCTCTGGGTGATCGGCTCCTATCACAACATCTTCCGCGTCGGGTCGGTCCTGCAGGATCTCGGCTATTGGATCCTCAACGACGTGGTGTGGCGCAAATCAAACCCGATGCCGAATTTTCGCGGCCGCCGCTTCACCAACGCGCACGAGACGATGATCTGGGCGACCCGCGACCAGGGCGGCCGCTACACCTTCAACTATGAGGCGCTAAAAGCCGGCAACGAGGACATCCAGGTCCGCTCCGACTGGACCTTGCCGCTGTGCACCGGCGAGGAGCGGCTTAAAGGCCTCGACGGCAAGAAGCTGCATCCGACGCAGAAGCCCGAGGCGCTGCTCGCTCGCGTCATCCTCGCAAGCTCGCGGCCCGACGATCTCGTGCTCGACCCGTTCAACGGCACCGGCACCACCGGTGCGGTTGCCACGCACCTTGGCCGCCGCTACATCGGCATCGAGCGCGATCCGGCCTACGCCAAGGCCGCCGAAAAACGCATCGCCGCGGTGAAGCCGCTGGAAGCGCCGACGCTGGCGCCGTTCATGACCGCGCGCGAGGCGCCGCGCGTGGCATTCGCCTCGCTGATCGAGCGCGGCATGATTTCGGCAGGCGCCAAGCTGGTCGATGCCAAGAAGAAGCACCGCGCCCTGGTGCGCGCCGACGGCGCGGTGACGCTCGGCGACGCGGTCGGCTCGATCCACCGCATGGGCGCACTGGCGCAGGGCCTCGACGCCTGCAACGGCTGGACCTTCTGGCATCTCGAAACGCCGAAGGGACTCGTCTCGATCGACGCGCTGCGCGCCGAGATCAGGGCGGAGATGGCGGAAGTTTAGAGCTCCATGCAAAGTTCTCGAACGCTACTGGCGTTTGAGCCCATCGCGAAAAGCCATCGCTTCGAGTTCAACTCTGACCGCATCCATGACCGGGACCACGGGGCGCGCCTCGAACTCAAACGCGGGCAGCATCGAGCAGAACTTTGTGGACCGCGAGTGGACCGTCGCAATCCAACATCGTGTATCCACCCCAGTCGCCCCCCCGGATGACAAACAGCTCGATCTTGAAATTGTCGGGCGCTTTCCGTTGAGTGAAAATCTCCAGAATCCGCTTCTGGGCGTTCTCATACTCCATCGGTGAGCCCTGTGGCGCTCGTCCCAGCTGAGCATGTATTTCATCGGCATTCCCCAAAATTATTGAGCTAAAATCTTCGATAAATTACGCCGGCCGGATTTCGCACAGAAGCCGGTACACGCCGGTCGCGGCCGCGGGAAACCGATTCGACAGCGTCGCGGACAGCGCGACCGCCTCGCGCTCGCGCAGCGTCTCGACGTAGAGACAGCTTTCGATCCTGCGGTCGCCGCCGCGCAATCGTTCCTCTTCGGATACAGGAATTGTGCTCGCGTCCACGGCCGTCCAGATTTCGCCGCAGGCCACGGCCTTGTCCTCGACCAAATTCTCGAGCGTGGTCTTCAGCGCGCTCTGATCCACCTTCTCGGTAAACCGCACCGCGATCGCCGCCGCGCCCCGCATCGCGCCGAGCCGAAGCGTCCGATGACAAACGGTGCGGATCATGTCCTTGAAAATCTCAGACATGATCTTGTGCGTCATAGGCGTTGGATGATTGAGACGCTCGATATAAGCAGCCGATTTCAGAACATCCGCCGATTGCGTGAGATAGAGATTGAAATACCGAGGCTGCCCCGACACCGCCTCGTACCGCCGCCCGAGCAGGAAGCCCGGCACGGCGAGCCGCTCGGCAAGGTGCTCATGCTGGAACCATTCTTCGAACTCGGCCTCGCGGTCGGGTGCGGCGTTGTTGAAGATCGCCAGAATGCCGGGCAGGGTTTCAGTCAAAAGAGTTCTCCGCGCTGTCTGCTCAGCCGCCCTTCACGCCTTGGGTGCCCACGAACAATGAATAGATCGAATGGCTCGCCGCCATGAACAGACGGTTGCGCTTCACTCCGCCGAAACAGACGTTGGCGCAGCGCTCGGGCAAGGCGATGAAGCCGATCGGTTTGCCGATCGGGTCGAAAATCTTCACCCCGTCCTGCTGCGCGTTGCCCATGCCCCAGCCGCACCAGAGATTGCCATCGACATCGACGCGGAAGCCGTCGGGTGTGCCGCCCGGCTCGGCGTTGATGAATGGCCGCTTGTTGGCAAGCTTGGTGCCGTCGACGACGTCGAAAACCTGGATGACACGCGGATTCAGCGCCGCCTCGACCACATAGAGCTTGGACTCGTCCGGCGAGAATGCCAATCCGTTAGGCCGGTTGACCTCGCCCGTGACGACGGTGGCCCGCCCGCTCTTGTCCACGCGATAGACGTTGGTCGGCAATTCAGGCGTCGCGACGTGACCTTCGTAGTTGCCGAGGATGCCAAACGGCGGATCCGTGAACCAGATCGAGTCGTCGGACTTCACCACGACGTCGTTCGGCGAGTTCAGAGGCTTGCCATCGAACTTGTCGAGCACCACCGTAATCGTGCCATCGTATTCGGTGCGCGTGACGCGTCGCGTATCATGTTCGCAGCTCACCAGGCGGCCCTGCCGGTCGCGGGTGTGGCCGTTGGCGAAATTGGACGGCTTGCGAAACACGCTGGTGCGCCCGGTCTCCTCGTCCCACCGCATGATGCGGTTGTTGGGGATGTCGCTCCAAAGCAGATAGCGCCCGTCACCGAAATAGACCGGCCCTTCGTTCCAGCGGCAGCCGACGGCGATGCGCTCGACCGTCGTCTGGGCGATACGGTATTTGCCGAAGCTCGGATCGATAATCTGGATGGCGGGATCCGGATATCGCTCATTGGGCTCCCAGCCGCCGAGGGCCGTGCGTGTCAAGGCCATCGATGCCGCGGCGGTACCGACCGCGGCCAGCATGTCGCGCTTGGTGATCTGCATGATGTCGCTCCCCACGTTTGCAAGACCGTTGGCCGGCGGTTTGTTCGAGGGAGCCTAACACTTCCGGTGGCGGCGCATCAGCCGTCAAATTTTACCCGCCGCAAATCCCTATCCGCCGAGCGCGCCCTGCGTGTTCACATAAAGCGCATAAATCGAATGGCACGCCGCCATGAACAGGCGGTTTCGCTTTGGCCCGCCGAAGCAGACGTTGGCGGCGCGTTCAGGCAATTCGATGTGGCCGATCGGGGCGCCTTGCGGGTTGAAGATGCGCACGCCGTCGAGCTCGGCCCGGCCCATGCCCCAGCCGCACCACAGGTTGCCGTCGACATCGACACGGAAGCCGTCCGGCGTCTCGTCTTTGGCGCAGACGATCAGCTTTCGGCCATTGGCGAGCTTTTCTCCAGCCACGTCGAACGCGTAGATCGCACGCGCCCCCGGTTCGCTCTCGATCACATAGAGCTTCTTCTCGTCGGGCGAGAACGCAAGGCCGTTCGGCCGCTTCACCACGCCATCGGTCGCGATCGCGGCCTGACCGGTCTTACCGTCGATGCGGTAGACCCGCTGCGGCATTTCCTGTTCGCCGACCTCACCATTCCAGTTGCCGGTCAGGCCGGCGTTCATGTCGGTGAACCAGATCGAAGTCGTCGGACTTCACCACGATGTCGTTTGGCGAATTCAGCCGCTTGCCCTCGAAACTGTCCATCAGCACGGTGACGCGGCCGTCGTACTCGGTCCGCGTGACGCGCCGGCCATGCTCGGCGGTGACGAGCCGGCCCTGGCGGTCGCGGGTGTTGCCGTTGGCGTAGTTCGAGGGCTTGCGATAGATGCTAGTCGCGCCGGTTTCCTCGTCCCAGCGCATGATCCGGTTGTTGGGTATGTCGCTCCACAGTAGGCACCGCGCGTCGCCGAAATAGACCGGCCCCTCGGCCCAGGAATAGCCCTGGGACAGCCGCTCCACGCTCGCCAGGGGCAACTTGTGTTTGTCGAAGCTCGGATCGAGGATTTTCACCGCCGGGTCGGGCACGCGTTCGTTCAGCACCAGCGGCGGCGTCACGGTCGGGTACATCCAGTCCTCCCTACTTTTGTGCGCCGAGCATAGCGCCCTGTGCTATGCTACGGCCATCAAACATTGCGGGATTAAGCCCATGGACCAGAAGACCTTCGACCGCGCCGCCGAAGACCTCGGCAACTCCATCCACCTCGAGCACGTCAACGTTACGATCCCCGACCAGCGCATCGCCTCGCTGTTCTATGGCGCGGGACTGGGCCTCACCCGCGACCCGTATCTGATGGTGATGGACGACAACATGTGGATGAATGTCGGCCGCAGCCAATTCCACCTGCCGACCGGCAAGGCGCAGGTGCTACGCGGCAAGACCGGCATCGTCATCGAAGACCGCCAGGCGCTGCTGAAGCGGCTCGCCACGGTGAAGCCGAAACTCGCCGACACCAAGTTCGATTTCGCCGAGCATAACGATTACGTCCAGGCCACCTGCCCCTGGGGCAACACCATCCGCCTGCACGAGCCGGACGCCGCGCGCTTCGGCCGCATCAATCTCGGTATCCCCTATGTCGAATTCGACGTGCCGATCGGTACGGCCAAGGGCATCGCCAAATTCTACCATGAGATGATCGACGTGCCGGCGACGGTCGTGAACGGCGACGGCACCACCGCGAAGGTCACCGTCGGCAAGAACCAGAACCTGCTGTTCCGCGAGACCGACAAGCCGCTGCCGGACTACGACGAGCATCACGTGCAGATCTACGTCGTGAACTTCTCGGGCCCGCATGAGCGGCTCGGCGCGCGCGGCCTCGTCAACCGCGAGGACAACCAGTTCCAGTACCGCTTCCGCGACATCACCGATCTGGATACCGGCAAGCACCTGTTCACCATCGAGCACGAGGTGCGCTGCCTGACGCATCCGATGTTCATGCGGCCGCTGGTGAACCGCAATCCGGTGCAGACCGCACGCAACTACGCCAACGGCTACGACCAGAACTCCTGGGCGATGGAGCCGCTGCACTTCGACGATCAGCGCGAGCGGATGCGCATGCAGCAGATGGCGGCCGGCAAGACGAACTAAGCTGCCCACGCACGCACACTGCAAGACAAGCCCCCGGCCTAGCCCGGGGGCCTATCTTTGAGCGACAAGGGGAATGTGATGATCGATTGTTACACGTGGACGACGGACAACGGCTACAAGCCGCGCATGATGCTTGAGGAAACCGGACTTCCTCACAAGATCATTCCGGTCAATCTCCGCGAGAAGGCGCAGATGTCGCCGGATTTCCTCAAGATCAGCCCCGGCCACAAGATTCCGGCGATCGTCGACCGCGATGGTCCCGGCGGCGCGACTGTCACGCTCTGCGAGTCCGGCGCGATCTTCAAATACCTCGGCGAGAAGTCCGGCAAATTCTATCCAAGCGACGCCGCGGCCCGCGTGAGGGTTGACCAGTGGCTGTTCTACGGCTCGGCAACATTCACCACGCTTTCGCAACAGTTCGGGACCTGGGTGGTACGCATGGCGGAGAAGGTGCCTGCCCCGATGAAGCATTACGACACTGTGCTGCGTGACATGCTCGGCACGATCGACCGGCACCTCGCGACGAACGAATACGTCGCCGGCGCGTATTCGATCGCCGATATGACCATGTATCCCGACGTGCACCTGCACGGCGTGAAGGATATCGGCCTCAAGGATTACCCCAACGTGAAGCGCTGGCACGACGCGATCGAGGCCCGTCCAGCCATCCAGCGAGCCTGGGGACCGTTTCCCGCCTAGACGTTCGCGGCTAGCGCGCCGCGGTCACCTGAATCTCGATCATTTTTGCCGACGATTGCAGCCGCAACTCGATGCAGGCGCGAGCGGGTCCTGAGCCCGGCACGACCCAGGCGTCCCACACCTTGTTGAACTCATCGACGACACGGATGTCCTGTAGCCAGATCACCGCCTGCACCAGCTTCGACTTGTCGGTGCCGCCCTGCTTCAAGAGCCCGTCGATCTTGGCGAGGATCTCCTTGGTCTGCTCGGCGACGCTCTGGCCCGCCGTCGCGTCCGCGGTCAGACCCGCCAGATAGACCGTGTCGTTGTGGACCACCACGCGCGACATGCGTGGGCCGTTCTCGAAGCGTTGGATGGCCATTGCGATCTCCTTGGTTTGCCGGAAGCCGCCTTTTCTTTGCGGTCCCCTTGGCGCGAGGTAGGATGCGAGCGATTGCCCTCACCCATACCGACCGAGCGCGGCGCAAAATTCAAGGGGTAACATTCGTGCGCAGGATCATGGGCGTATTGATCGCCGCGACCACCGTGGTGCTGGCAGCCGCCGGCCCAACCCGCGCCGACTATCCCGAGAAGCCGATCCGTCTGCTGCTGCCGTTCCCAGCGGGCGGCGCGGTCGATATCGTCGCTCGCGCAATCACTGCGAAAATGGCCGAGGAGCTCGGCAAGCCCTTCGTGATCGAGAACAAAGCCGGCGCCGGCGGCATCATCGCGACCGACGCGGTAGCGAAAGCTCCCCCCGACGGCTACACGCTGCTGTTGACCACGCCGAACCATACGATCAACGCGGCGCTCCAGGCTGCCCTGCCCTACGACACAGAAAAGGATCTCGCCCCGGTCTCGGTCGTCGCGGAAGTACCGGAGGTGCTGGTGAGCTATCCCGGCGCGGGTTTCACGACCTTTGCCGAGTTCGTCGATTACGCGAAGAAGAATCCCGGGAAGCTGAACTACTCGTCGGCCGGGATTGGCACGCTTCCCCACATCACCATGGAACTGCTGCTGCGGCGAACCGGGATCGAGGTGGCGCACATTCCCTATCGCGGCGCTGCGCCCGCGATGACCGATCTGCTCGCCGGCGTCGTTCAGCTCAAGCTCGACACCTACACGACCTCCAACCCCCAGGTCGTCGCCGGCAAACTCCGCATGCTCGGCATTGCCAGCCGCCATCGCTCCAAGCTGATGCCCGACACGCCGACCATCGCCGAGATGGGTCTTCCCGATTACGAAGGCATTCTGTGGATCGCTATAATGGCGCCAGCCGGCACGCCGCAGGCGATCGTCGACAAGCTTGCGGCGGCGAGCGCCAAAGCGGCGCGCACCCCCGAGATCGTCGAGCGCCTGCAGCGTGACGGCGTCGAGCCGGTGGGCGGCACGCCGTCCGAATTGGCCGTCCTGATCGCCCGCGAATTGCCACAGTGGCGCGAACTCGCCAAAGCAGCCAGTATCAAACTGCAATAAATCCCTAGTAGAACTCTCCCCGGAAGGACGCCTCGGAATGCCGAAGCTGACCACAGGCCCCGACCCTCATCCGAAAAAGCCCAGGATCAAGGCACCACCTGGAGCCTGCGACACCCATATCCATCTGTTCGGACCAGCGGCGAAATATCCGTTCGCGCCGGACAGCCCCTATATCGCGCACGATGCGCTGCCGGAGACCTTCTTCGCGCTGCAGGACAAGCTCGGCATGAGCACCGCCGTGATCGTCAGCCCCGGCGGCTACGGCCGCAACTATTCGCTGCTTGCCGACGTTCTGACTAAATATCCGGAGCGTTTCCGCGGCATCGCGCTGTTGCGCGATGATACGCCGTCATCGGAGATCGGCCGGCTGACCAAGCTCGGCGTGCGCGGCATGCGCATGATGAGCCACAAACGCGGTCAGCATGTGCCGAATTATTCAAAGGAGATCGCCGCGCGCGTGCACGAGCACGGCTGGCACATCCAGTTTTATCCGCACGGCACCGACATCGTCGAATATGCCGACAAGCTCTTGGCGCTGCCCAATCAGATCGTGCTCGATCATTTCGCCAGCATCCCGGCGGCCGGTGGCGTCGATCAGCCGGCCGTGAAGGCGGTGCTGAAGATGCTCGACACCGGCAAGGTCTGGCTCAAGCTCTCGGGGCCAATGCGCTGCACCGCCGAGCCGCCGCCCTATCCTTCCGTGACGCCGCTCGCGCACGTTTTCGTCAAGCACGCGCCCGAGCGGATGGTGTGGGGCTCGGACTGGCCGCACGTCAATCTCGACGGCATGGTGATGCCGAACGACGGCGACTTGCTCGACTTGCTGGCCGAATGGGTGCCGGAGGCCGCGGTGCGCAACCGCATCCTGACGCAGAACGCGAAGGCGCTTTACGGCTTTTGATTGATCGCCACCCTCATCCTGAGGAGGCGGCGAAGCCGCCCAAGCTCACCACGCCCGCCAATGACCCGAAGCGGACATTCTGTTGCACGTTCGAATCTGTTTGCGGCCTTTATCAGGTCCAGCGCCTTGAACTAGAATCGGTGCTTGAATGGGAAACTCTGGAGTACTCATGCCAAAGCACCGGATCTACGCAATGAGCTTCGCAAGGGTTTACCCTCTTTACATTGCCAAAGCAGAGAAAAAAGAACGCACAAAAGCAGAGGTCGATCAGATCGTCTCTTGGTTGACGGGCTATGGTCAGAAGGAACTGGAAACTCAATTGGAAAAGCAAACTGATTTTGAAACGTTCTTTGCGAAGGCCCCAAAGCTCAATCCTTCGCGAGCCCTCATTAAAGGCGTGGTTTGCGGTGTCCGAGTGGAGGATATCAAAGAGCCAACCATGCGAGAAATTCGCTACCTGGACAAACTGATCGATGAGCTGGCGCAGGGAAAAGCGATGGACAAAATTTTGCGAAAAAAATGATTCTGAGCGACCAGCCGCCATGAGCGCTTGCTACGGGGTCGGTTTGTATGTTTCGCTTTTGGCACTGAGCGGACATCGGCGACAGCACGTAAGCTGGCCGGAGTTAGTTAGACGAGGGAGCCAAGAATCGCTTTGTGTTGTCGCCCCGTGGACACGTCGCCTCGGATTGTGCCTTGCGCATTAGGCCACGGTAGCGCTAGTAAAGAGAGCTTCTAGAGGACTCCAAAGAAATGCACGGAATCGCAATCGCAATTATGCTCGTGCTGCTATCGATCGAGTGCCACGCGCAGGGTGGGCCATCACCTGATCAATGCGATCAGGTGCGCGCTGCCGTCGCGCAGCATGGCCTGCAGAACGCACGCAAACACGCCATGGTGAATCACGGCCTGACCCTCGCCGATCTGCGCAACATCGAGCAGAGTTGCGGCATTGGTGATCGTGGTCGGCGGGCCAGACGATAAAGCTGCAGCCCCGTTACGCTGCGAACTACTAGCCGGCGGCGGCGCGGGAAAAAATAGCGATGCCCCGTCTTGCGCGCCGACGTGGTGATTGCGTGACGCCTATGGCACTTAGCGGACATGCCAGCAAATCCGCCGAATGTCCGCCTTCGGGTGACAGCGGACATGCCCACACTCTTATTTTTATGAGTACACGCCCTAGCGCCGCAAAGGCTTCTTCGGCACGGCGTGTGCCCATGCCATTTCAAGCGCGTTCTTAAGTTCCGCCGGTTGGCAGTGAGTCCAACCCTGCTTGCCCCACGCATTCGGCACCCGCGCGAAGGCGTCCGGCGCCAGCATGCATTTGAATTCCTGTTCGTCGGGGGTGAATTTGAAATTTGCCGTGCGTCCATCGGCAGCGAGGGTGACGTAGATGCGCGCCACCTTGAAGGCCGCGCGGTCGAAATGCGGCGCCTCGGTTGTGCCCTCCAGCGCGAGCGCCATGCGGCGCAGGTCCTTTGCCGTTGCCATCGATCCCCTCGTCTAGGGCCGCCCGCCCAATCCCGCAAACGCGATGACTTTGCGCATCACATTCGGCAGCGCCTCGCCGTGCAATTCGGCAAGCGCGACCCAGCGCATGCCAGTGGGCGCTTTGGTCCTGGCCGGAGCGCGTGCGACATAGACCGCCTGCTGCAAGGGAAAATGCGTGAAGCCGTGC
Organism: uncultured Alphaproteobacteria bacterium; assembly: GCA_963842645.1. GTDB lineage: Bacteria > Pseudomonadota > Alphaproteobacteria > Rhizobiales > Xanthobacteraceae > Z2-YC6860. Next base: position 138,976 of record CAWJGY010000013.1, read on the forward strand.
TCGACCACGCCGGGCAGCCGGCGCCATTTCAATTTCAGCGGCGCCTGCGCCAGCGCGTCCGCATCGTCCAGCGCATGCGTCCAGGCGGTCGTCGGCACCTCGGTCATGCCGCCGAGCAGACCCTTTGACGGCCGGGTCCGGATCAGCACGTAGCCGTCGGCGCGTGTGACGACGAACGACGCGCCGTGCCGCAGCCTGCCCTCGACCTTCGTCGCTTTGCGCGGAAACGTCTCGGCGTCACCGCGGGCGCGGGCCTTGCACACCTCCATCCAGGGGCAGATGGCGCAGGCCGGCTTCTTCGGCGTGCAGATCGTCGCGCCGAGGTCCATCATCGCTTGCGTGAAGTCGCCGGCGCGGTGCAACGGCACCAGCGTTTCGGCGCGAGCGCGAATTTCGGTCTTTGCCGCGGGCAATTCGGCCTCGATGGCGTAGAGCCGCGCGATCACGCGCTCGATGTTGCCGTCGATGGCGACCGCGCGCCGGCCGAACGCAATCGCCGCAATTGCCGCCGCGGTATAGCCGCCGATGCCGGGCAGCGTCCGCAAGCCGTCTTCGGTGTCGGGAAAATGTCCACCATGCTGCCCGGCCACGGCCAACGCGCAGGCGTGCAGGTTCCGCGCGCGGGCGTAGTAGCCCAGCCCGGCCCAGGCTTTCAGCACGTCATCGAGCCGCGCCGCCGCGAGCGCGTTCACATTCGACCAGCGCGCCAGGAATTTCGCGTAATAGGGCCCGACCGCCTTCACCGTGGTCTGCTGCAGCATGATCTCCGACAGCCAGACATGATAGGGATCGGCCCGCTCGCCCGGCGCGTAACGCCACGGCAGATGGCGGCGATGGCGCTTGTACCACGCGAGCAGCGCCGCGGGATCGGGCGCTTCGTCCACACCCGCCGCCGCGCGCTTCTTTCGGGCCGCTGCCCCTGCTACCCTCATAAGCATTCGATGTGACAGAGCCCAACGCCGTGAACAAGCCCCGCCCCATTCGCAAGCTCGCCGAACTCACATCGGAGTTCATGGCGGACGCGTTCAAGAAGCAGGGCTTCGCCGCGACCGAGCTGGTGACACGCTGGAAGGACATCGTCGGCACCGAGATCGCCGCTCACGCCGAGCCGATCAAGCTGCAGTGGCCGCGCGAGGTCAACGACGAGCCGGCCGAGCCCGCCACCCTCGTGCTGCGCGTCGAGGGGCCGGCCGCGATCGAAATCCAGCACCAGTCCGCCGTGATCCTGGAGCGGATCAACCGCTTTTTCGGCTGGCAGGCGGTCGGGCGGATCGCTCTCCGCCAGGCGCCGTTGTCGCGGCCCAAGACCAGGCCCGTGCTGCCGAAGATCGACGCAGCCGAGGCCGCGCGCGTCGAAAGCACGCTGACTGCCGTCACCGACGACGAACTGCGGGCGGCGCTGGGCCGGCTCGGCGCCGCGGTCAAAGGGCGCTGAATCGGGCCTGGTCCGGCGTTAACCCGATCAAACGAACGTGACCGCACGGCCCGCGCCACCCTTGGCGAAGCGGCCCGCCAATGCCACATTGCGGGCAAATATTGGGCCCGATCGAACCGTTACGGAGTTTCAGGTGATCACACGTCGGAATTTGCTGATTGCCGCAAGCACGGTTGCGATCGTCGTGGCCATCGCCGGCATCGAGGGATTGCAACCGGCGGCTGCACAAAGCGCCGGCGCGGCCGAGCTCATGGTGCCGCCGCCGCTCGGCGACCGTGTGCTCGGCAAGGAAGACGCCCCGGTCACCGTCGTCGAATATGCCTCGATGACCTGCCCGCACTGCGCGCACTTCCACGAGACCACCTATCCGGAACTGAAGAAGCGCTACATCGACACCGGCAAGGTGCGCTTCATCTTCCGCGAGTTCCCGCTCGACCCGCTGGCCGCCGGCGCCTCGATGCTGGCGCGCTGCGCCGACAAGGAGCAGTTCTTCCCGCTGATCGAGACGCTGTTCCAGCAGCAGAGCAAGTGGGCTGTGGAGAAGCCGATCCCGCAACTCCTGGCCATCGCCAAGCAGGCCGGCTTCAGCGAGGAGAAGTTCAAGGCCTGCCTGTCGGATCAGAAGATGCTCGATGCCATGCAGGCCGAGCAAAAGCGCGCCACCGACAAGTTCCAGGTCAATTCGACGCCGACGCTGTTCGTCAACGGCAAGAAGCACGTCGGCGGCATCTCGATCGACGACCTCGCCAAGGTCATCGATCCGATCGTCACCAAAAGCTGAAGCTCTAAGAGCTGAAAACTATTCCGACTTGATCCCGGCGGCCTTCACCACCTCCGGCCAGCGCTTCAGCTCACCCTTGATGAAGCCATCGAACTGCTGCGGCGTACCGCCAATGATGTCGGCGGCCTGCGCCTGCACGATCGCCGTACGCACCGCCGGCACCTGCAGAGCCTGGTTGAAGACGCTGTTGATGCGCATCACCAGCGCGGGATCCATTCCGGCCGGCCCGGCGATGCCGTGCCACACGCTGACGTCGAAGCCCGGAATCGTCCGCGCGACAGTCGGCGTGTCCGGCAGTTGCGGCATCGGCCGCTCGGAGACACCGGCCAGCGCGCGAACCTTGCCTTCCTTGATCTGGCCGAGCGCCGTCGAGACGGTGATGACCGCGGTGTCGGCCTCGTTCTTCAGCAACGCCGTCAGCATTTCCGAGCCCGAACGATAGACGACGTTGACCTGGTCGATCCCGGCCTGGCTATTGAGGTAGGCCATGAACAGATGCGTCCAGTTGCCCAGGCCCGCCGAGGCGTAGTTGAACTTGCCCGGCTGCTGTTTCGCCGCGGCGATGAACTCGGCCAGCGTCGTGTAGGGCAGCGTCGGCCGGATCAGCACGACCGCCGGCAAGTTGGCCGCATGGATGATCGGCGTGAAGGCGGTGTGCGGGTCGTAGGATAGTTTGGCTAGCGTGTGCGGACACGGCGTTGGGCCCGACCTCGGCCAGGAACAGCGTGTAGCCGTCCGGCTTCTCGCGCGCCACGGCGGCCGCGGCGATGGTGCCGCCGGCGCCGGGGCGGTTCTCCACGATCAGCGGTTGCCCGTTGGCGAATTGCGCAAAACCGTTCGACAGGTTGCGCGACAGCGTATCGGCGGCTCCACCCGCGCCGACCGTCACCAGCAGGCGCACCGGCCGGTCGGGCCATTGCGCCGCCGACTGGGCGAAGGCCGGGACGGCGGTGAACGCAGCCACCGCGACTGCGGCGATCCCGATGACTGGTCCGATGATTTGACTGCGCGCAAGGCTGGCGAATGGCATGCATTTCCCCCAGTTACCAAAGTTTATTTGTCCCTTGGTAGCGTCAGGCCGCCGCTGGCACAACCGCCGCCGACACCTGCGGCCATGGGGCAAGGCGCCGCAACACGATGAATCGGGCGCAACGGCTATCGAATACGGCTTGATCGCCGTGGGTATCTCAGTCGCCACCATTACCGTGCTGAATGGTGTCGGCACGAAGCTGGGTTCGACCTTCACCAGCGTCCAAAATGCGCTGAACTAACCGGCAAGCTCCGTCACGCGTGGCTGCATGATCCGCTCCGGTTGGGCTCCAGGAAAATTCTCCTGGAGCCCTTTCGTTTGAACGGCTGCGCCGGAACCTTTGCCGGGTCGCTCGCAGAAGGCCGATCGGCTTGATTCACAATGGCGAACGCAGACGCCGGCAACCCTTCTATAACCGTCATCGCAAAAACATTGAGCGGTCCGCAGATTGCCCGGAATTGCGACCGCGACAGGATGCGCATTTGGCGGACACTGCTGCGGCAACGCGGGTTGCATGCCTGCGATGAGGAAGACAGACAGCCAGAAGGTCTAGAAATGGCGGCATTGTTTTCTGCTCACTTCAGATCGAGTTTAGTGCCGAGACTGGACCGAATCACCTCGCCGCCAAAACGCTGATTTTCCGGCCCGCTATCGCCCCGGACCCAGCCGCAAACCGGCCAAGGTCATACAATCGTCATTTCGCCGTATTCCCTTGATTCACACAGGTTTTTTCCGCCTTTGAAGCGACACAGGCGGGGATAAGTGCGGCTTTGGGTTTGCTGTCTGAAAGCCGCCAATTCATTCTCCGCGCCGATGGGGACTTTCTCCTTCGCTTCGGCAATCCCGGGCGCAAGCCTGGACGCTCATTTTTGGGCTGCAACCTGGAACTGAACTGGAAATGAAACTCACCCGCCTGCGCCTGATCGGTTTTAAGTCCTTCGTCGAGCCGACCGATTTCCTGATCGAGCCCGGCCTGACCGGCGTTGTCGGTCCGAACGGCTGCGGCAAGTCGAACCTCGTTGAAGCGCTGCGCTGGGTGATGGGCGAGACGTCGCACAAGTCGATGCGCGCCGCCGAGATGGACGACGTGATCTTCGCCGGCAACAACAACCGGCCGCCGCGCAACACTGCCGAAGTCGCGATCCAGATCGACAACGCCAAGCACGAGGCGCCGTCGCAGTTCAACGAACACGATACGCTCGACATCTCGCGCCGGATCGAGCGCGAAAAGGGATCGCTCTACCGTATCAACGGCCGCGAGGTGCGCGCCCGTGACGTGATGACCCTGTTCGCCGACGCCTCGACCGGATCGCGCTCGCCCGCCCTCGTGCATCAGGGCCGCATCGGCGAGATCATCCAGGCCAAGCCCGAGCAGCGCCGCCGCGTGCTTGAAGAAGCGGCAGGGATTTCCGGCCTGCACGCGCGCCGCCACGAGGCTGAGCTTCGTTTGAAGGCCGCCGAGACGAACCTGCTGCGCGTGGAAGACGTGGTCAATCAACTGGCGGGCCAGATCGATGCCCTCAAGCGCCAGGCCCGGCAGGCAATCCGCTATCGCAACGTGTCCGCCGAGGTGCGCAAGGTCGAAGCGACGCTCTATTATCTGCGCTGGCTCGGCGCCAACGCAGAAGTGGCGGACTCCGATCGCGCCAAGGATTTGAGCGTGCGCGCGGTGGCCGAGGCCACCATCGCCCAGGCGGAGGCCGGCAAAGACCGCGAGGCCGCCGCTGAAGCCGTGCCCCCACTCCGCGAAGCCGAAGCGCGCGCCGCCGCAGCCCTACAGCGCCTGCTGATCGCTCGCGACACGCTCGATGCCGAGGAAACCCGCGCGCGCGAGCGCTTGGCTGAACTCGACCGGCGGCTGGCGCAGTTCGAAGAAGACGTCGCGCGCGAACGCACGCTCGTCGCCGACGCAGAAGCCGCCCTCGCTCAGCTTGCCCAGGAAGAAGAGACGCTACGCAATGACGTGCGGGCGAGCGCGGAACGCCGCTCCGGCGTCGACACCCGCGCAGCCGAGGCCGACAGCGTGGTCAGCGCCGCGGAAAAGACCTTCGGCGAACTGACCGGCGCGCTCGCCGACCTCACCGCACGCCGTAATCAGCTCACAGCGTCTGCGCGCGAGCAGTCCGAGCGGGTCGCCCGAATCGAAAGCGAAGTTGCCAACATCGAAGCCGGTCTGGCCGCCGCGAGCGAAAGCCGGCCCGATCTCATGGTGCTTGCCGGTGCGGTCGAGAGCGCGCAGGCCGCGGTCGGCAACGCCGAGCAGGCGGCGCTTTCAGCCGAGACCGCGCACGGCATCGCGCGCAAGAACCTCGACGCCGCGCGCATCCCGCTCGCCGACGCCGAGCGCGCGGTGCAGCGTCTCGACACCGAAGCCAAGACGCTGATGAAGCTCCTGGCGGTCGAGACCCAGAGCATGTGGCCGCCGGTGATCGACAAGATGACTGTCGAAAAAGGCTACGAGATCGCGCTGGGCGCGGCGCTCGGCGACGATCTCGACGCGCCGGTCGACCAGAGCCATGCGATGCGCTGGATGGGCGCCACGATCGATCCGTCCGACCCGGCGCTGCCGGATGGCGTCCAGACGCTCGCCCAATATGTCCAGGCGCCGACCGAGCTGTCGCGCCGGCTGGCCCAGATCGGCGTCGTCGAGCGCGCCGACGGCGCGCGCCTTGCGTGCCTGCTCAAGCCCGGACAGCGCCTGGTTTCGCGCGACGGAGATCTGTGGCGCTGGGACGGCTTTGCCGCGGACGCGCACGCACCGACCGGCGCAGCGCGCCGTCTCGCGCAACGGAGCCGCCTCTCCGACATCGATACAGAAGTCGTCGCGGCACGCACGACGCTCGACGACAAGCGCAAGGCGGTCGAGACCGCGCAATCGGACCTGACCGCAGCGGGTGCGGCGGAAGCCGCCGCCCGCGAGCATTGGCGCTCAGCGCAGCGCGAGGCCGACAACGCGCGCGAGCTTCACGCCATGGCCGAGCGTGAAATGGCGCGCAACACGGCGCGGATTTCCGCCCTCACCGAAGCCAAGAACCGGCTGGTCGCCGGCCGCGATGAGGCACAGGCAAGCCTGACCATAGCCGAAAGCGGCTTGGCCCAGCTGCCGCCGTCGGCGGACCTGGAACGAAAGCTCGCCGACATCCGCTCCGAGATCGAAGGCAAGCGCGCGCAGCTTGCCGAGGTGCGCGCCGAAGCGCAGGCGCTGGCGCGCGAGGCCGAGCTCGCCGACCGGCGGCTCAACGCCATCGGCAGCGACCGGCAGGCCTGGAGCGACCGGCGCGAGCGCGCCATCGCCCAGATCGCGACGCTGGACACCCGCAGCGCCGAGGCCAAGCAGGAGCGCGCTTCGCTGGCCGACGCGCCGGCGATCTTCGAGGAAAAGCGCCGTCTGTTGATCGGCGAAGTCCAAGCCGCGGAAGCAACCCGCAGCGCCGCCGCCGACCGCCTGGCCGAGGCCGAGAACGCGCTCGGCGCCTGCGACCGCGCCGTCCGGGTGGCCCTCGAAGCGCTCGGCTCGGCCCGCGAAGAGGCCGCCCGCTCCGAGGAGCGGGTCGAAGGCGCCAAGCGCAGGCTCACCGACATCGCCCATGAGATCCACGAGATGCTCGAGTGCGAGCCCGACGGAGTAGCGGGCCTCGCGGGCATCAATGAGGGCGATACGTTGCCGAACGTGGCCGAGGTTGAAACCGAGCTGGAACGCTTGCGCCGCGACCGCGAGCGGCTCGGCGCGGTCAACCTGCGCGCCGAGGAGGAACTGGGCGAGATCGAGACCCAGCACAACACGCTCACCGCCGAGCGCACCGATCTGGTCGAGGCGATCGCACGGCTGCGCCAGGGCATCATCAGCCTGAACAAGGAAGCGCGAGAACGCCTGCTCTCGTCGTTCGTGACCGTGAACGGTCACTTCCAGCGACTGTTCACCGAGCTGTTCGGCGGCGGCACCGCCGAATTGCGGCTGATTGAGAACGACGATCCGCTGGAAGCGGGCCTGGAGATTTTTGCGAAGCCCCCGGGCAAGAAGCCGGCGACCCTGTCGCTGCTCTCCGGCGGCGAGCAGGCGCTGACCGCGCTCGCCTTGATCTTTGCGGTGTTTCTCACCAATCCGGCGCCGATCTGCGTGCTGGACGAGGTGGATGCGCCGCTCGACGACCACAATGTCGAGCGCTTCTGCGATCTGCTCGACGAAATGGGCCGTTCTACCGACACCCGCTTCGTCATCATCACCCACAATCCGATCACCATGGCGCGGATGAATCGCCTGTACGGCGTCACCATGGCCGAGCGCGGCATCTCGCAGCTGGTCTCGGTGGATCTGGAGGCGGCGGTGAAGATCAGGGATTCGGCGGCTTAACAGCGACGACGCCGGCGGTAGTTACGTACCGTTTGGCTTTTGGGGACGAGCGTCGGCTCGCCCAGCCAGGCTTGGCTGGCGCTCCAGATGTGCTCCTCGCCGCAATCCGGGCACCGCATACGCCCGGCAACTTCGGGAAAACGGCTGAAAACCGACGGTTCGGTATCGATTTCCGTCGAAACCCCGCGGCCGGTGCGCGGGCAACGGATCATCACCGCTCCCATGAGTGGCCTCCCCCGGTCCCCATGACCGGGAGTCACCTAGCGGGCGCCGGTGTCACAGCTAAGGCCGCACCATGGCAACCCGCCCCGACTGTAGACGCTGTGGATAACTATTTTCAGATTTTTCTTCGAACCCCAGGAACCGACCGGGATTGGCCGCGTTAGGTCCCCGTGATTGCGTAATCGCCGGACGGCAGCCCCCCTTACCCCCGAACCGCCGTTCGGTGAATAGACCCCAGGCCAAAAGCCTGGGGTCTTTTTTGTCGGAACTCCGAACCTAGGTCATCATAGTGCCGACCAAGTGAGCGCGCCGTGCGTGGCGCATTCCCTGAGCCCCTAGGAGCCCTGCCATGTCCACGACCGGCTGGATTGTTCTCGGAGTGATTGTCGTCCTCGTGCTGTGGATCATCATGATCTACAACCAGCTCGTGGCCATGCGGCAGCGGGTCGGGCAGTCTTTCGCCGACGTCGACGTGCAGCTCAAGCAGCGCCACGACCTCATTCCGAACCTGGTCGAGACCGTCAAAGGCTACGCCGCCCATGAGCGCGGCACGCTGGAAGAAGTGGTCAAGCTGCGCAACGCGGCGATGAACGCGCAAGGCCCCGCCCAGCAGGCAGCGGCGGAAAACATGCTGACCGGCGCGCTGCGGAAAGTTGTTCGCGCTCGCCGAAGCCTATCCCGACCTCAAGGCCAATCAGAACTTCCAGCAGCTCCAGACCGAGCTTGCCGACATCGAGAACAAGATCGCGGCGGCGCGGCGGTTCTTCAACAATTCGGTCCAGGAATACAACACCGGCATCCAGCAGTTCCCGGCCGCGCTGTTCGCCGCCACCCTGGGCTTCAGCCAGCGGACCTTCTTCGACGTCGGCGAGGAACGCGCTGTGGTCGAGAAGACGCCGCAGGTGAAATTCTAGCGCCGAAAACATGACCGGCGGGACCGGACTATGCCTACCGCCTACGGCCTCTACAGCCACATCCAGTCCAACAAGCGGCGCTCGATCGCGCTGCTGCTGGGCTGTTCTTCCTGGTTTATCTCATGGTGTTCGCCGGCGCTCTGCTGGCGGAGGGCCTGACGCAGGAAGGCTCGCTCGACTGGCTGATACGCAAGGCGCTGCAGGATCTGATCTGGGCCGCGCCCGTCGCCACGCTCGGCACAACGCTTTGGATCGTCATCGCTTATTACTTCAACCAGTCGCTGATCGATGCGGTGACCGGAAGCGAAGAGGTCACGCGCAAGGAACAGCCGCGGCTCTACAACATCCTGGAGAATCTCTGCATCTCGCGCGGCATCGCCATGCCGAAGCTTAAAGTCAGCGGGGATAGCGCACTGAATGCCTTCGCCAGCGGGCTCAACGAGAAACAATATTCCATCACCGTCACCCAGGGCCTGCTCGACCATCTCAACGATAACGAAATACAAGCCGTGCTCGGCCACGAGCTGACCCATATTCGCAATCTTGACGTCCGGATGTTGGTGATAGCGACCGTGATCGCGGGTGTTATCGGCTTCTTCGCTGAATTGCTGTTCCGGATGGTGTTCCAGGGCGGCTGGCGCTGGGGCGGCGGCGGAAGATCAAGCTCGGGCGACAGCGACCGCGGCAAGGGCGGCGGCGCGGCAATCGTCATCGCGATCGCGCTGGTGGCGGCGGCGTGGCTTCTCTCGGTGGTGATCCGCTTTGCGCTGTCGCGCAAGCGCGAGTATCTAGCCGACGCCGGTTCGGTCGAACTGACCAAGGACCCCGACGCCATGATCTCGGCGCTGCGCAAGATCGAGGGCCGCGGCGAGCTGGAGGGCGCGACCTCCGCGGTGATGGAAATGTGCGTCGACAATCCCCGCCAGGGCTTCGCCGACCTGTTCGCCACCCATCCTCCGATCGAAAGCCGGATCGCCGCGCTGATTGAGTTTGCCGGCGGCCACGATCCCGGCCCGCTCCAACTGCCGGCGCCTGAGGAATCCCCTCAGGACGCGCTACAGGAACAGCCGGAGCAGACCGCGCCCGGCCCCTGGAGCGCCGACACGTCCACTCCCGAGACGTTTTTGCCGGCCGAACCTCCTGTCACACTCGGCGATCAGAAATCCGCCCGGCCAAACCGGGCCGTGGGGTACACGCCAAAGCCGATCCCGGCGGAAATTCGCATCCGACTGTTGAGTATCGGGGAAATGTCCCCAGCCCCAAGCATCCGCAATATAAATCGCATGGACCATCTGCCATGTTTCCGACCAGTGTTGGGGCGATACCGCGCCGATTCGGGCGCGGAGGGTACGTATGGCAAAGCCTGCAGTGATTTTGGTGGGCGCGGACAAAGGCGGCGTCGGCAAGACGACCGTCTCGCGGGCGCTGCTCGACTATTTCATAGCCCACAACATTGCCACCCGCGCCTTCGACACCGAGAGCCCCAAGGGCACGCTGAAGCGTTTCCATCCTGAGGTCACCGAAGTGGTGGATATGCATTCCACCGCCGACCAGATGAAAATCTTCGACACCTTGTCGAGCAACAACGCGCAGCTGACGGTGATCGACGTCCGCGCCGGCCTGCTCTCGACCACGCTGCGGGCGCTGCGCGAGATCGGCTTCCTGGATGCGGCAAAAAAGTCCCAACTCGCCTTCACGGTGTTCCACATCCTCGGGCCCTCGATCGCTTCGCTCGGCGAGATCGACGAGACCGCGGGGTTCATGGACGACGCCCACTACATCCTGGTGAAGAACTTCATCAACAACACCACTTTCTTCGAGTGGGACCCGGCGACCTACAACTCCTATTTCAACAAGATCAAGGACGCCCACGACATCACCATCCCGAAGCTCAATGAGATGGCGTGCGAGCAGGTCGAGGTCGCGTCGGTGCCCTACGCCTCGTTCGTCGCCAACAAGACGGGTGAAGGCCAACCCGCCAACTATTCGTTCGTGCTGCGCGGCTACGTCAGACACTGGCTCGGCAATGTGTGGGCCGAGTTCGACCGCGTGAAGCTGATCGACATGGTGGCGCCGGAGCTCCAGCGAAAGGGCGCCGCGCGTCAGGCCTGATTCATCTGCCCCGATGCAACGCCGTACACCCGTCTTCATCGTCACGTCATCACGGCCGCGCGTCGGCAAGACGCTGATTGCGCGCGCGCTGACCGAATATTTCTGCGCGCAGAGCCGGCCAGTCGCCGCCTTCGACGTCAATCCGGACGAGTTCAAGCTCATCGACCATCTGCCGGCCGATACCGCGGCGGCCAGCATCAATGACACGCGCGGCGAGATGGCGCTGTTCGATCAGCTCGTCCTGGAGGATGAAGTGCCGAAGGTGGTCGATCTTGGCCATCAGACGTTCGACCACTTCTTCGCGGTGGTGCGTGAGATCGATTTCGCCTCCGAGGTGCGGCGCCGCGCCGTTGCGCCAATGGTGCTGTTCGTCGCCGATCCCGACGAGCGGGCCCGCCAGGGCTACGCCATGCTCAAAGACCGGTTTCCGGATTTGCCGCTGGTGTCCGTATTCAACGAAAACGTACCGCAGATCATGCGTTGCCGCGCCGAGTTCCCGCCGACGCGGCTGGGCGGAGAACCGATCGGCATCCCGGCGTTGACGCCGGTGGTGCGCTCGGTGGTCGACCGGCGGAATTTCTCGTTCGTGGCCTATGTGGAGAAGACGAACGACACGACAAGCGAGCTCTACGAATGGCTGCGCCGCGTGTTCATCTCGTTCCGCGAACTCGAGGTGCGGCTGCTGCTCGGCGAGATCACGCCACAGTTGCGGCACTCGGCGTAGACAGTATTCTCATAAAGAGCGGCCGGCCAAACGCGGTCATGGGATCGCTTACTCGACCACCTCGTCGGCGCGGGCGAGTAACTGCGCCGGAATTTCCAGACCAAGTGTCCCGGCGGTCTTGAGATTGATGATGAGGTCGATTTTGGTCGGCTGCAGAACCGGCAGATCGCCGGGTTTCTCGCCTTTCAGGATACGCCCGGCATAAACGCCGGCCCAACGATGCGTGTCCAACGAGTTGGACCCGTAGCTAATCAGTCCACCAGCGTCGGTGGCAAGGCGAAGATCGTAGATCGCAGGCACCTTGTGACGTGCCGCCAACGCTATGACCCGATCCTGCCTCGATGACAGAAACGGATCTGCGCTGATGAAGGCTGCGTCGGCCGGCCGCTGGGCAAGCGCCGCAAAACCAGCGTCGATCTGGTCGTCGGTGCTGGCATTGATCACAAGAATCTGGAGTTGAAGCCTGCGCCCCGCTTCCTGGACATCTCTCAACTGAGCTTCGGCGCCCGGGAAGTTGGCATTGTGGAACACGGCAATCACGGTCGCTTTCGGCAACAGTTCATGCAGAAGCCCGAGTCTCTTCGCCGCTAGGTCATTGGCGAAGAAGGTTGCCCCCGTGACGTTGCCGCTAGGCCTGTTGAGGCTGCCGACAAGTCCCGATTGTACGGGATCGCCGCCCACTGCGAACACGATCGGGATCGTCGTCGTCGCAGCCTTGGCCGCCAGCGCAGCGGGGGTGCTACCGTGCGCCAATGCAGCGATGAGCGACACCCGGCGCTGAGTGAGATCGGCAGCGAAAGCCGGATATCGCGTGTAATCGTTGTTGGCCCAGCGGGACTCAATCGCCACGTTGCGGCCCTCGACGAAGCCCGCTTCCTTCAATCCCTCATAAAATGCCGCCACCTGGAACGCCGACACATCTGGCTGTTGGCCACTCAACAGTCCGACGACCGGCATCGTCTGCTGCGCGACCGCGGCAGATATCCATGCAGGCGACGCAATAACCGTCCCACACAAAAGCGTGATCAAAACGCGCCGCTGCATATATTTCCCTGAGAACCACGTCGCAGTCCCGCCACAATATAGGCCGACGCGGTTCCGAGCGGGCTAGCAATCCGCGGGTCCGGGGAGCTAATCTTGGCCCGTTCAGTAAACGATATTTCTATGTATCCAAGCGTAACGGGCGATCCGATTATCGTAAGCCGTCGCGTTTTGATGTCCGGCGCCGCTGTCCTTGCCGCCGGCCTGGCGCTTGGCGCCTGTTCCACGACGGCACCCACGGAGACCACGGCTGTCGATCAGGCGTACCGGCGCACGGTGGTGCGCTACGAGACGCGCGAGGCGCCCGGCACGACCATCATCGATCCGCAAAATCATTACCTCTACCTGGTGCAAAAAGGCGGCGAAGCGCTCCGCTATGGAGTGGGCGTAGGCGCGGAGGGTTTTGGCTGGACCGGCGTGGCGGACGTGCGCAGCAAGCAGGAATGGCCGGACTGGTATCCGACCGAGGAGATGCTTCAGCGCAAGCCCGAACTCAGGCGAGCAATGACTCAACTGCAGGGCGGCATGGGAATGCGCGGCGGCCCGGAAAATCCGCTCGGCGCCCGCGCGCTGTATCTCTGGCAGGGCAAAAAGGACACGCTGTACCGCATCCACGGCACCAACGAACCGCATACGATCGGCCGCAACGTTTCCTCGGGCTGCATTCGCCTGACGAATGATGACATGGTCGATCTCTACGATCGCACGCCCGTCGGCGCCAAGGTGATCGTGCTGCCGCCCGCCGCCGCGCCTCGTTCTTCCTAGCCGATCAATGCCCCTCGAACGCGATTAGCGTGCGGACCGGCACGCCGAGCTTGCGGATCTTGTCCGCGCCGCCCAGTTCCGGCAGGTCGATGATGAAGCAGGCCGCGAGCACGTCGGCGCCCTGCTGCTTGAGAAGCTTGACCGCCCCCTCGGCGGTGCCGCCGGTCGCGATCAGGTCGTCCACCAGGATCACCTTCTCGCCCTTCGCCACCGCGTCCTCGTGCATCTCCATCTCGTCGAGGCCGTACTCCAGTGAATAGGCGATGCTGACGCGCTTATGCGGCAACTTGCCCTTCTTGCGGATCGGGATGAACCCCGCCGACACCTGATGCGCCACCGCACCGCCCAGGATGAAGCCCCGCGCCTCGATGCCCGCGACCTTGTCGATTTTCATGCCGGCCCAGGGCTGCACCAATTCGTCCACCGCGCGGCGGAACGCGCGCGCGTTGCCCAGAAGCGTGGTGATGTCGCGGAACATGATGCCGGGCTTCGGGTAATCCGGAATATTGCGGATGGCCGAGCGCAGATCGATTTCGAGCGTGGGAGAGGTCATGAAGCGTTCTCTTCTCTGTGCTTGCGGTGCACTTTGACGAAGCCCGGGACGCCACGCAACCGTGGCCTCCCACACCATGAAAAGCGGAGCGGCGACGCTAATCGGGGAGCCAACGGCGCGGGGCTTCACGCTTGTCGTCGTAGGCCGCCTCGAACACCGGCGCCGCCAGGGTCGAACTCGATGTGCAGAACAGTGCTGCCGGTATTGGAGAAGCCGTGCCTGCGGCCAGCAGGCACGATCACCAGTTGACCGCTCGTGACCGTGGCATGCTCATCGCCGATCCAAACGTCGGCCTTGCCGTCCAGCACGCGCAACACTTCCTCGACCGCGTGCAGATGCGTCGGTGCACCGTGGCCTGTCTCACACCATTGCTCGAAGATACAAAGCTGCCCTGCGCCGTTGACGGCTGAGGTGCGCATCCGGGTCAGCACGCCCGAGCGCCATTCCTCGCGTCTCTGATGATTGAGGTCGATCACTCGCATCGGCCGTTTCCTCTTGCTTTCAGCCCTTCAGCACCCTGCCCGCCACCGCATCCAGTTTCTTGATGAGCTCCGGGTCGCGCGCCTCGGGCGCGGTGATCAGCGCGGTATCGAGCGCGCGGTCGGAACCGATCGGACAGGGTTCGTGTTCGCGCGGGAAGTCGCGGGCGAGCCGCGCCACCAGGCGCTTGGCCTTCTCGGCATTGGCGGTAAGCACCTTGATGATGTCCTGCACCGTCACGGCGTCGTGGTCGGGGTGCCAGCAGTCGAAGTCGGTCACCATGGCGACCGTCGCGTAGCAAAGCTCGGCCTCGCGGGCGAGCTTGGCCTCCGGCATGTTGGTCATGCCGATCACCGAATAGCCGAGCTGCTTGTAGGTCAGGCTCTCGGCCAGCGTGGAGAACTGCGGCCCCTCCATGCAGACGTAGGTGCCGTCGCGCACCACCGCGATGTTCTCCGCCTGGGCCGCTGCCGCAAGGTGGATGCGCAGCCGCGGCGAAACCGGATGCGCCATTGAAACGTGCGCCACCAGCCCTCTGCCGAAGAACGAGCCCTCGCGCTTGTGGGTGCGGTCGACCAACTGATCGATCAGCACGAAGGTGCCGGGCGGCAGGTTCTCCTTAAACGAGCCGCAGGCCGACAGCGAAACCAGATCGGTGACGCCGGCGCGCTTGAGCACATCGATGTTGGCGCGATAGTTGATGTCAGAGGGCGACAGCCGGTGGCCCTTGTCGTGGCGCGGTAGAAACACCACCGGCAGGCCGGCGATCTCGCCGATCCGCAAGAGCCCGGAGGGCTCGCCCCACGGGCTCGCGATCGCCTCCTCGCGCACGTTTTCCAGCCCCGGCAGGTCGTAAATGCCTGAGCCACCGATCACGCCGAGCACGGCTTTGGTCATGGCGCTGGAATTCCTGGAAAGAAAAAGGCCCCAGGCTTTTAAGCCCTGGGACCCTTTAAGTCATCCATTGATCGCGATCGGCTAGTGCGCGTCCGCCCAGACTTTCTGCTTGGTGAAGTAAAGCAGGCCCGCCAGCACGATCAGGAAGATCATCACCTGGAAGCCGATGCGCTTTCGCGCCTCCATGTGCGGCTCGGCCGCCCACATCATGAACGCCGCAACGTCTTTGGAATACTGATCGACCGTGGTGGGCGCGCCGTCGGTGTAATCGACCCGCTTGTCGGAGAGCGGCGGCGGCATGGCGATGGCGTGGCCGGGGAAGTAGTCGTTGTAGAACGAGCCTTGCGGCAGCGTGACGCCAGCCGGCGGCTTCTCTTTGTAGCCGACCAGCAGCGCGTGGATGTAGTCGACGCCATGCTCCTGGAACTGGGTGAACATGTCGAAGATGAACCAGGGAAAGCCGCGCTCGTAGCTGCGCGCCTTGGCGAGCACCGAGAAATCCGGCGGCACGCCGTTGTAGCGCGCGCGGGCGGCGTTCTCGTTCGGCCACGGCGCCGGGAAATAGTCCGCCGGCCGGCCGTCGCGCTCGAACATGTCGCCCTGATCGTTGGGGCCGTCCTGGACCTTGTATTCGGCGGCGATGGCTTTGACCTGGGCCTCGGAATAGCCGAGGTCCGCGAGGTTGCGGAACGCCACGTATTTGAGGCCGTGGCAGACCGCGCAGACCTCCTTGTAGACCTTGAAGCCGCGCTGTAACTGACCGCGGTCGAACTTGCCGAACGGGCCGGAGAACGACCACTTCTGCCGTGGCGGCACCGGGGAGTCGTGCTCGCCGGCGGCGAAAGCCGGTTGCGAGCCGGCAGCGGCAAGGCCCAGCAGCGAGCCGGCGAGAACGAGGGCGAGAACGGAACGGGCCATCGGTCTGCCTCTAGCTCTTGGTTGCCGGTGCGGGGCCAGACGTCCCGGCCGGCAATCCTTCTTTCAGGATCGCCTCGGAGATCGAGTTGGGCAGCGGCTTGGTCTTCTCAACCCAGCCCAGCACCGGCAGGATGATGAGGAAGTGCGCGAAGTAGTAGAACGTCAGGATGCGCGCGGCGAGGACGTAGCCGCCCTCGGCGGGCTTGGAGCCGAGCCAGCCGAGGCCGACGGTCACGGCGATGAATATCCAGAAGAACTGGCGGAACAGCGGCCGGTAGTTGGCCGAGCGCACCCGTGAGGTGTCGAGCCACGGCAGGAACGCCAGGATGCCGATCGAGCCGAACAGCGCGATCACGCCCAAGAGCTTGTTCGGGATCGCGCGCAGGATCGCGTAGAACGGCAGGTAGTACCACTCCGGCACGATGTGGGTCGGCGTCACCGCCGGATTGGCCGGGATGTAGTTATCGGCGTGGCCGAGATAGTTCGGCACGTAGAACACGAACCATGCGAACACGATGCAGAAGCACGCCATGAAGAAGGCGTCCTTGACCGTGGCGTAAGGCGTGAAGGCGACCGTGTCCTTCTCCGACTTCGGCTCGACGCCGGTCGGGTTGTTCTGACCGACCATGTGCAGCGCCCAGATGTGCAGCACCACAACGCCGACGATCACGAACGGCAGCAGATAGTGCAGCGAGAAGAAGCGCTGCAGCGTCGGATTGCCGATCGAATAGCCGCCCCACAGCCAGGTCACCACCGATTCACCGACCACAGGAATGGCCGAGAAGAAGTTGGTGATGACGGTCGCGCCCCAGAAGCTCATCTGGCCCCATGGCAGCGTGTAGCCGAGGAAGCCGGTTGCCATCATCAGCAGGTAGAGGATGACGCCGAGGATCCAGATCACCTCGCGCGGCTCCTTGTAGGAGCCGTAGTACATGCCGCGCGCCATGTGGATGTAGACCGCGACGAAGAACATCGAGGCGCCGTTCGAATGCAGATAGCGCAAGAGCCAGCCGTAATTCACGTCGCGCATGATGTGTTCGACGGAATTGAACGCCATGTCGGCGTGCGGCGTGTAGTGCATCACCAGGACGATGCCCGTGACGATCTGCGAGCCGAGCAGGAACGCCAGGATGCCGCCGAACGTCCACCAGTAGTTGAGATTGCGCGGGACCGGATAGGCGACGAACGAGGAATGCACCAGCCCTGCGATCGGCAGGCGGCGCTCCATCCATTTCATGAAGGCGCTTTGCGGCTGGTAGGTCGAATGTCCGCTCATTTTCGAACCTTAAACTTTGGCCGTGTCCGCTTCGCCGATCCGGATCTTGGAGTCGGAGAGGAACTTGTAAGGGGGCAGGAACAAGTTCTTCGGAGCCGGCCCCTGCCGGATACGGCCCGACGTGTCGTACACGGAGCCGTGGCACGGACAGAACCAACCGTCGTAGGAGCCCTGGTGCGCGAGCGGGATGCAGCCGAGGTGCGTGCAGATGCCGACCAGCACGAGCCACTCGTCCTTGCCGGGCTTGACGCGATCCTTGTCGGCCTGCGGATCAGGCAGGCTGCTGAGCTGGACGTTGCGCGCCTCGTCGATCTCTTTCTTGGTGCGGTGGCTGATGAAGATCGGCTGGCCGCGCCAGAACACCTTGATGACCTGGCCCTCGGCGATCGGGGTGAGGTCGACCTCCACCGGCGCGCCGGCGGCAATCGTGGACGCATCCGGGTTCATCTGCGCGATCAGCGGCACCAGCACCGCGGCGCCGCCGACGGCGGCCACCGTGCCGGTTGCGATGTAGAGGAAATCGCGTCGTGTCGGCTCGGCCGAAGTTGCTGTCACAGTCCAAGTCCCTCTTTGGCCGGTCAACCCATCCGCACGGAAAATTTGCCAAACCAGGCTGGCACACGCGGTGGCGGTTGGGCCGGCCGCCCCAGGTCCTGGGGAAGGACGAAAGACGGCAATCCGGCGGCGTTTATTGGCACCCTTACAAAGAGAGTGCAAGCCCGCCTTCGGCGCAATGACCAAGAGTTCGCACAAATCCTTTGCCTATCGGGCGATCGAGCATTGACGCGGATCAATCCAGGGTCGAAACGACGGCCATGCGGATCGCACTCTACGAGCCCGACATCCCGCAAAACACCGGCACGATTCTGCGCCTCGCCGCCTGCCTGGGGGTCGAGGCCCATATCATCGAGCCAACGGGGTTTCCGAGCTCGGATCGTGCGTTCCGCCGAGCCGGAATGGATTACCTCGACCAGGTCTGGCTCGTGCGGCACAGCGACTGGACCGCGTTCGACGAATGGCGGCGGAAGGAGGGTCTGCGGCTGGTCCTGTTCACCACCGGCGCCTCGACCCCCTATCTCGATCACGAATATGGGCCAGATGACATCCTGATGTTCGGCCGCGAGTCGGCGGGAGTGCCGCACGCCGTCCATGCGGCCGCCGACGCACGGCTCCTGATCCCGATGCGGCCGGGTTTGCGCTCAATCAACGTGGCGATGGTCGCCGCCATGGCGTTGGGCGAAGCCATGAGGCAGACGGGCAGCCTTGGTCATGACTAAAGGCGCGGACCCACAAATGCGGGGGCAATGTCTGCTTTTCATGTTCCAGCAGCGAGGACAGTTTCAGGCCCTATCAAAGCACTCGTTTGAACCGATACGATGTTTGCTTCTACACGGAGCCGACGGCATGTTTTATGAGTACACGCCCTAATATCGACGCGATGGCATCCTCCCTCCCCGATCCGGCGACGCTTGCCGCCCGCAAGGACCGCGCCCGCGCCTGGTTCGAGAAGCTGCGCGACGACATTTGCTCCGCACTCGAAGCTGTCGAAAACGCGCTGCCCGCCAGCGCACCGCTGTCCGACCGCGCGGCGGGGCGCTTCAAACGCACCCCCTGGCAGCGCGCCGACCATACAGGTTCGCCCGGCGGCGGTGGCGTCATGGCTATGATGAGTGGCCGCGTATTCGAGAAGGTCGGCGTACATTGCTCGACGGTGCATGGCGAGTTTGCGCCGGAATTCCGTAAGGAAATTCCCGGCGCCGATGCCGATCCCCGCTTCTGGGCATCTGGCATCTCGCTGATCGCGCATCCGCACAATCCGAACCTGCCGGCCGCGCATATGAACACGCGCTTCGTCGTCACTTCGAAGGCGTGGTTCGGCGGCGGCGGCGACCTGACGCCGGTGCTCGACCGCCGCCGCACCCAGAACGATCCCGACACGCGCGCCTTCCACGCCGCTATGAAGGCTGCCTGCGACGCGCATGCGAGCATCGCGCCCTACGAGAAATTCAAAACCTGGTGCGACGAGTATTTCACTCTCAAGCACCGCAAGGAGATGCGCGGCATCGGCGGCATCTTCTATGATTATCTCGAAACAGATTGGGGCGCGACCTTCGCCTTCACCCAGGACGTCGGCCGTGCGTTTGCACAAATCTATCCGGAGCTGGTGCGAGGCAACTTCGCAAAGCCATGGACCGACGCCGACCGCGACGAGCAGCTCGTGCGCCGCGGCCGCTATGTGGAGTTCAACCTGCTTTACGACCGCGGCACGATCTTCGGCCTGCGCACTGGCGGCAACGTGGATTCGATCCTGTCGTCGCTGCCGCCTGTGGTGAAATGGCCTTGAGCTGAGGGCGCACTAGAGTTGCGGCCCGCATTGCGCTCAGAGCACTCCGCGCCAAATCGCGCCTGTGCGAGACCGCGCGCTTTCGCTCTAGTAGCGCTTGATCCGCAGCGCCATCACAGAAACTTCGCCGGGATCAGGAGCGGCATCGAGTCCTCCCATCGGCTGTCGGTCAGCATACGTTTTCCGGAACCGTCTGCGTTCATAATGAAAATCTGGCCATATTGCTGAAACGTGTTGTCGTAAAGCGCTGCCTCGTCACGAAAACCGTAGATGCCGCTGTTCCATATGATACGGCCATCCCACGCCCATACAGCATGGCCGTCGCCCGAGCGGTGCGAGGTGACCCGCAGCAAGTCTGAGCCATCCGGGCGAATGGTGAAGATGTCGAAGTTGATGTCATCAACCTTGCGCGTGAATAGGATGCGGCCACCGTCCGGCGACCAGCCCGGCAAGTTGTCGTAACCTGTTGTCAGCGTCCTGGTCTTACCGGTTTCAATATTGAGAATGCGAAGCCCGTAATTGCTCTCGCCCCACACCCGGTAGACAATTTCTTTCCCGTCTGCGGAGTAACTCGGAAATCCCGAATGGACCTTGCCGTCGGTCAGCGACTCCAGATCGCCGCCGTCGCGGCGGATGCGCATGATCGTGGATTTCTCAGTGTCGCGCTGCTGGAACCAGTAGCCGACGCCAAAGGCAAGCCACTGACTGTCGGCTGACCATGACGGCTGGAATGCTCCGCCAAGGCCCATCGCAAGCCGCTTTGGATCATATCCATGTTCAGCGGGATTGTAGATGACGCGGCGTCCCGAGCCGTCCGGTCGCGCGATCACGATCGAGGAGTTGCCCTGCTGCTTTTCGGTGTAGGCGAGCGTCCCGTCTCGAGCTAACGCCGGGAAAACATCGGTGTGTCGGTACTCCCAATCCTGGCTCCAGCTGTAGAGCGGCTTATTTTGGGAGCGCGCTTTGAAGTCATGCTTTTCGTAAATCAGCGTCTTGCCGCCATGAAACCACGCGGGGGCGCGAACAGCCCTCTTAAAGCCTGGCCGATCGGAGGTGTAATAGATACCCTCCTCGGGACCACCCTTGCGCAGATAGCCGATCTCGTTGGCGCCGAGAAACTGATGGTAGACCTTGAGGCCCGGGCCCGTCGTGTGCTCGATGCGCTCTCCTGTGCTCACATCGACCGAGACGACCTGCGACGTGACGTTCGCAACGAGGTTCGGCCGTCGTGCTCCCCAGGTCGCTTCGGTCGTCATCTCGTAGAATGCGATCCGCCGACCGTCGGGGGACCACTTTGGCGAGCCCAGGCAATAACCTGGTCGTGAGGCAATGCGGCGGAACCCTTGGCCATCCGCACGAGCGATATAGATGGCGAGCTCCTGCGTGTGCTCCCAGCCCTTGCCGCCGTCGTGTCCCAGCCAGTCGGTGTTCCGGTCGGAAGAGAACGCGAGCCATTGGCCGTCCGGCGACCACGACGGACGCAGAAAGCTATTCGGGTTGCTCGGCTCTCCTTGGATATGGCCGGCGCCCGTCACGTTGCGCATCCGGCCATTCTTGACGTCCATAACCCAAACGTTGGCGCGGAACCCGTTTCGCGTCGAGACGAACGCAAGTCGTGTGCCGTCTGGCGACAGCATCGCCGCATCATCGACGGCCGGCCCCGTGATCAGCGACTGGATTCCTGTGCCGTCTCTGCGGCAGCGGAAAACGTCTGAATTGCCGTCGCCATTTCGCTCGGAGGTGAACACCACGCTCCCTCCGTCCGCGCTGAAGCAGGCGTTGTAATCGAAGCCGGACGTCTGCAGAAACTTGCGCTCGCTCGTTCCATCAAGGTTGGCGATATAGAGAACGGATGACGAGGGCGCGATTCGGTTCATCAATAGGACACCCGTCTTGGCGCCGCCTTGCGCGGCGCTTCGGCCCGCGGCCGTCGCCACAACGAGTGCGGAACCGACTCCCAAAAAACTTCGACGGTTGATCATGGGCTCCTCACGTCCATTGCTGCCAACAATGGTCAGCCCCGCGCCCGGCCGCAACTTACAAACGCGTAACCATAGCGGCCCAAACCCGCGAAAACAGACATTGGACGGCTTTGGATCAGCGATTGCGAGTCCCCAGCTAACGCGCCAGCGCGCCGAACACCATGACAGCGCCGCCGATGAGCACCACCGCGTCGAGGATCGCGGTATGCACATGGATCGGCAGGCGCTGGACGAATGCCTTGGCGAGGAAAGCTCCGGGAAACGCCACGACCCCGATCAGCAGTGCAAATGAGATGGTCTTGGCGGTGATTGCGCCAGCCACCCCGAACACCACAAGGCGCGATGCGCCGATGACGATCGACAGCACAGCGTCGGTGGCGATCACCGCCTGCCCCGCCAGGCCCGCAGCCATCAACAGCGACAGCAGGATGACGCCGGCTCCGACTGTGCCGCCGACCGCCGTGCCGTAGCCCACTGCGCCCAGCACGAGGCCGCGGTTGTGCAGGACCACCGCCCGGCGCCGCAACATGTAACGCAACGGCACGGTGAGCATCAGCATGGTCCCGATCACGAGCTGCGCACCTATGCCGCTCAGCAACGTGTAGCCATAGGCGGTGACGAGACACGGCGGGATGGCGCCAAGCATCACCAGCCGGACACGGTGCCAATCGACAAAGCGCAGGAAAGCGAGCGCGCGGCCGAAGTTGGTGAGCAATCCCGCAAGCGCGATGATCGGCACCACCTGCTCGGCGCCGATCATCGGCACGAGAACGAGCGGCATCAGTGCGCCGGTGCCATAGCCGGCAACGCCGCCGAGCACCGACGCAAACAGCGCCACGCCCGCGACCAGCAGGAGTTGATAGATCGATACGTCGGCGAAGGCTGTGGCGAACACTGCGCCGCAACCTAGTCTCGATTGCGCCCGACGAACAGAGCCACGCAGCTATTTTGCAGGCCGCAAATCAGCCGGTGAGATCAACACGCCGAACCGTTCGCACCAGATCACGACGCTCGGATATTTTTTCAGATCGACTCTCGCCGGAATTGGATAGCGTTGACTGCCCTTGAAGGAGCGCAGGCCACCGAGATCGACATGCATCGTGTCCTTCACATCGGCCTCCTTGCGAACGTCGGACTTGGGCACGAGGTAGACGTGATACGCCGGCCCCGGCCCCACCTCGAAGTCGGATTCGAGCAACACCGCGCGCTCGTATGCGCTCACCGTGCCCTTGCCCCAGTGGACCGGGTCGGACGGATTGGCGTGGATGAACGTGCCGGTCCCGACGAGCGGCGAGCGGTCGGCTTCGAGCAGTTGTTCTGCGGCAATCGGCGGCGGAAATACAAACGGAAACAGAAAGAATCCGAGCGCCACACCGAACGCCGTTCCAACAACTCCACCGAGGCAGAAGATCACCAGCCCTTTCCAAAATCGACGCATGGTTCGCTCCGCCAATAACCCGCGGGATAATCGAAAGCTCCCCGGAGGTTAGCTATAGCTGTCATCGCACATTGCTATTGCGCACAAATGCGTTATTGCGCACCGCAAACCGCGCCGGAATTTTCAAGATTTAGAACGATCAGTCCGCGCTCGGCAGCCGCCGCATGGTGAACTCGATGCCGCCGTCGGGCAGTTCGCGCCAACTCTCGATCGCGGTCATGTAGGCAGCCTTGGGATAACGGCGGAACATCTCGCGCGCCTTCTCGCGGGCCGCTTCGCGCGGCAGCGCAAACGTCTCACGCCGGTAGGAATTGCGGCGCGCGGACTTCAGTCTCGCGCTGTTGCCCGCCATGCTGCGGGCGAGATCCTTGGGGCGGCTATAACTCATACTCGGACGCTCCAAAGGCATCTTACGACAAATCCGCCGGCCCGATGCAGGAATTTGCATGCCGGCCGGCGGCGGAGGCGGCCTGTTCGGATTGACCGGCGGAGCGTAGCGAGGGAATGTCGCCTCAACAAACCAGAACGAAATATGGGAGGGTTCGGTGAAATTTCGAGCCGCAATTGGATTTGCTGCCACCGTCCTCGCCGCCGTCCCCGCCACGGCCCAAACGTGGCCCAGCCGCACGATCACACTGGTTGTCCCGTTCGCGGCCGGCGGCGGCACCGATGCGATCGGCCGCGTGGTCGCAGAGAAGCTCGCTGCCCGGCTCGGCCAGCCGGTGGTGGTGGAGAACAAGGCCGGCGCCGCCAGCGCCATCGGCACGGCCTACGTCGGCAAGGCCGCGCCGGACGGCTACACGCTGCTGATGACGACGAACAGCGCGATGGTCATCCTGCCGCTAACGCAAGCCGCAGGCTCGCTCAACTACGACCGCGGTGATTTCAGCTTGATCGGCCTCACCGGCATCCTGCCGAACCTGCTGATCGTCAGCCCGAAAGTGCCAGCCAATTCCGTGAGCGAATTGATCGCCTACGCGAAGGCACGGCCGGGGCAACTGTCGTTTGCATCGAGCGGCAACGGCACGATCACGCATCTGATCGGCGAGCTGTTCAAAGCGCGCACCGGCATCGACGTGGTGCACGTCCCCTACCGCACCGGTGTGCAATCGGCGCCCGACGTCATGGAAGGGCGCGTTCAATACATCTTCGACAACATCATCTGGTCGCTGCCGATGATCCGCTCGGGGCAATTGAAGGGCCTGGCCATCACCACCAGCCAGCGCTCGACGCTCGCGCCCGACATCCCGACCGTCGCGGAATTCGGCGTGCCGGGTTTCGAAGGCATCACATGGCTCGGCCTCGCGGCGCCCGCGAAGACGCCCGAGCCGGTCATTGCGCGGCTGGCGGCAGAGCTCAAGGCCGTGCTTGCCGACAAGGAAACCATCGCCAAGCTTGCCGCCACCGGCGCCGAACCGCCGGCCGCGCCGGGACCGGAAGGCATGCGCGCGCTGCTCGACGAAGACATCGCCCGCTGGAAGGGCATTCTCAGCGACGGAAAGATCAAGCTGCAATGAACTTCCACGAACTGTGCAAGACCGAACGTCCGCTGATCCTGCCGGGCGCGTTCGACGCGCTCAGCGCGCGGTTGATCAAGCAGGCCGGCTTCAAGGCGTATTTCACCGGCGGCTTCCCGACCATCGGCGCGCGCTGGGGATTGCCCGATATCGGCCTCGTGGCGCTCGGCGAGATTTCAGCCGCCGTCAGCGACATCATCGCGGCCAGCGATCTGCCGGTCATGGTCGACGGCGACAACGGCTACGGCGACGTCAAGAACGTCGTGCACGTGCTGCACACCTACGAACGGCTCGGCGTCTCGGCTATCATGTTCGAGGACCAGGTCGCGCCCAAGCGTTGCGGCCACATCGCCGGCAAGGACGTAATCCCGGCAGCCGAGATGGCGGCGAAAATCCGCGCCGCCTCGGAAAGCAAGATGAACAAGGAGACCTTCATCCTCGCGCGCACCGACGCGCGGGACGTGCATGGGCTCGACGAAGCGTTCCGCCGCGCCGATCTTTACCTGAAGTCCGGCGCGGACGGCATCTTCATCGAGTTGCCGCACGACGTGGCCGAGCTTGAGCTGATCGGCAAGAAATTCGACGTGCCGCAGATGGCCAACATGCTCGAAGGCGGCCGCACGCCGATCCTGACGCCGCGCGAGCTTGCCGACATGGGTTTCGAGATCGCCATCTACGGCATCTCGCTCTTGATGCACACGGTGCGCACCATGCAGGGCGTGCTGGAAAAGCTCGCGCAGGGCGACGTCAGCTTCATCGGCAAGGGCGTCGGCTTCGAGGAATACAAGTCGATTGTCGGCTTTCAGGATTGGGCGGCGATCGAAGACCGCTATCTGAAGCCGAAATCGTAACCTCTACATCGGCCGAACCTCGGCAACCGCGGCATCCGCGATGGCCGAGATCGCCGCGGCATCGGCCGGGAAATCCGCGGCGATCCAGGCTTCCTCTGCCTCATGCAAGGTTGCGCCTAGTGCTGGTCCCTGCGGCACGCCGCGCTTGATGAAATCGGCGGCCTTGAGCGGAAATACCGGCGCGGCCCAGCGCTCCGAAAGATCAGTGAGCGCACGCCAGACCGCGTCGTGCGCGGTCGCCGGCGAGCGCGCCCAGGCGAGCAAGACGCGGTCGACGAAACGCTCGGGACCCAGCCGATAGAGCAGCGCACGGGCATCTTTGTCGTTCCCAGGCGAGATTCGCCACCACGCCTCAGCCATCGAGGCCAGCCGGTCGTGCTCGACATTGGAGAGGCGCAAGCGCTGCCACAGCCGCTCGGCATCCTCGGCAATGCGCACACCGAGCGCGCCGATCCGCTGCACCGCGTCCGCCTGCACGCCGGCCGCCGCCTCGACCTTGGCCATGTTCTCGAAACCCGCCAGATCGGGCACGCCGCCCAGCACGGGGACGAGCAGCCCGGACTCCGCCATCGCCGCGAGCGCCGGCGTCGCGTGCCGCGCCAGCAGGAGCTTGAGCAATTCCATCCGCACCCGTTCGCGCGACAACCGCTCGAGACCCGCGCGCGCGGCAATGCACGCGGCAAGTCCGACGGCATCGGGCAGCCCGCGGCCATAGGCAGCGTGAAAACGAAAGAAGCGAAGGATACGAAGGTAATCCTCGATGATACGCTTAGCCGGATCGCCGATGAATTTCACGCGCCGTGCTTCGAGATCGGCGATGCCGCCGACATAGTCGTGCACGACGCCGTCAGAGGTGACCGAGAGCGCGTTCATGGTGAAGTCGCGCCGCTCGGCGTCCGCCCGCCAGTCGCGGCCGAAACGCACATTGGCGTGGCGGCCGAAGGTCTCGACGTCCTCGCGCAAGGTCGTCACCTCGAACGGCCGGCTCTCGATCACGACCGTGATGGTGCCGTGCTCGATGCCGGTCGGCACCGGCTTGAAGCCTGCCGCCGCCACGCGCCGGATCACTTCTTGCGGAACGGCGGTGGTCGCGACGTCGAACTCCGCGATCGGCTCGCCGAGCAAAGCGTTCCGCACCGCGCCGCCGACCACGCGCGCGTCCTCGCCGTCGCGGTCGAGTACCTGAAGCAGCCGCGCCAGCGCACCTTCGCGCAGCCACGCGGCGTCCTTGAGCGAGGCGGGCGGCTCGCTCACCGCACCTGTCCCGGAATGAAAGTGCCGCGGTCATCGACATGGGCCGGCTCGTAAGTCGAGCCCGGCGGCGAGCCGGAGAAATGCGCGAGAATGACGAAACTGCCGATCATCAGGATCAACGCCACGATGGCGAGCGACGCCAGCACCTTCGGCGGCCAGGACGAACGAGCAAAGACGCCAGCCTTGGTCGCCAAAAGAAATATCGCATAGGCGACAAACGGCGCGATGAAGAATGCAAGCTCGGTGAGGACGGGGCGGATCATCCGGCGTAGATCCGTTCGTAGAGGTTGCGCAGGATACCCGCAGTCACGCCCCAGATGTAGCGATCGTTGAACGGCATGGCGTAATACTGACGCTCGATGCCCTTCCAGTCGCGCTTGAGGCGCTGGTGATTGCCAGGCGTCATCAGGAATTCCAGCGGCACTTCGAAGGCATCGGCGACCTCGCCGGGATTGATCTTGAGCCGGTAGTCCGGATCGACGCGCGCCACCAGCGGCAGGATCCGAAACCCGGAGAAGGTCAGATAGAGGTCGAGATAGCCGATCGGCTGGATGAATTTTTCTTCGAGCCCGATCTCTTCCCCAGCTTCGCGCATGGCGGCGGCCTGCGGGCTCTCGTCGTCCGGATCGATGCTGCCGCCCGGGAAAGCAATCTGCCCGGAGTGGCTCTTGAGGTCAGGCGTGCGGAGCGTCAGCAGAACCGCTGGCTCCGGCCGCGCCACCACGGGCACCAGCACCGCGGCCGGGCGTGTCGCCTTGACGCCGGCCTTCTCCCAAATCACCGGATCGAGATCGAGATCGCCGCGGATTTTGACCGGAGCATCCAGATCGGTCAGCGCCGGCGTCACCTCGCGATTGAGCCGCGCCCGCGCGCGTTCGAAGAACTCGTGCGTCGGCGCCTTGACCTCGTCGAGCGGCACGCCGGGCTGCATCAGGCGAATTCCTTCAAGCTGTCGGCCGGCGCCATCGCGAAGAACTCACCACCGGACACCAAGCCGAACATGCGCTCGCCTGCGACGTCTCGATCCTCACCGAGCTCGACCAGATCGTAGAACAAGGCCCGCGTCACCTTCGCCCACAGGTCGCGCCGCACGTGCAGGTAGGGCTTGAGCCCGCCGGTATCCGCTTCCGGTTCGAAGCGCAGCCTGTGCTCCGGCCCACAGGCCACCCAGTCGTCCACATTGGTACGGAAGTTGAGCACGCGCCCGCTCGGCCCCTCCTCCACCTTCAACTCCACTGCCAGGAACGGGGCATCGTCCACGGTGATGCCAACCTTCTCCGCGGGCGTGACCAGGAAATACTTCTCGCCCTCGCGCTTGAGCACGGAAGCGAACAATTTGACCAATGCGAGCCTGCCGATCGGCGTCTTGAGGTAGTACCAGGTCCCGTCCGTGGCGATCCGCATGTCGAGGTCGCCGCAAAACGGCGGGTTCCACAGGTGCACCGGCGGCGGACCCTTCTTACCACCTTCCTTGCGGACCTGGCTGGCGATCCCCTCCAGCGCAGGGGCCTGCCCCTCGTTTGCATGCCTTTCGTTCGCCATTGTTGACCCTACACGTATCGCAGGCCCACGAGGCAACCCCTCACAGCACGCGCGTATGCAGAAAAATAGCGGTGTTTCGACGGAAATGTGAGAACTCCGCCGTGGGAATTGGAATAATATCGAGCTGGCATGATTATTGTTTATGCATGAGCCAGAATCCCCAACCGAGGAGTGCATGATGGCGGTAGCTAGCGGAGACGGGGTCGAAAAGCTCGAGGACATGATTGTCCGGGCGGCCGAGACGACCGCCACCCACATCGCCGCAGCCAAAGCTGCCGTCGGAGCCGTCATCTTCGGCCAGGAGGACGTGGTTGAGCGCACGCTGATCACCGTGCTCTGCGGGGGACACGGCATGCTCGTCGGCGTTCCAGGCCTCGCCAAAACGAAGCTCGTCGAGGCGCTCGGCACCGTGCTCGGCCTCGACGCCCGCCGCATTCAGTTCACCCCCGACCTGATGCCCTCCGACATCCTCGGCAGCGAGGTGCTGGAGGAAGGCCAGGGCGGCAAGCGCAGCTTCCGCTTCATCCCCGGCCCGATCTTCGGCCAGTTGCTGATGGCCGACGAGATCAACCGCGCCAGCCCGCGCACCCAGTCCGCGCTGCTGCAGGCGATGCAGGAGCAACACGTCACGGTCGCCGGCTCCCGCCACGACATGCCCAAGCCGTTCCACGTGCTGGCGACACAGAACCCGATCGAGCAGGAGGGCACCTATCCCCTCCCCGAAGCGCAACTCGACCGCTTCCTGATGCAGATCGATGTCGACTATCCCGACGCAGCGGCCGAGCGCCGCATCGTGTTCGAGACCACCGGCGTCGAGGAAGCCAAGGCCAAGGCGGCAATGACCTCCGACGAGTTGATTGCGGCGCAGCGTCTTGTTCGCCGCCTGCCGGTCGGAGAATCCGTGGTGGACGCGATCCTCAAGCTTGTCCGCTCGGCGCGTCCAGGCCCAGATGCCGGCGACCTCGGCAAGCTGATTGCCTGGGGCCCGAGCCCGCGCGCTTCGCAGGCGCTGATGCTTGTAGCGCGCGCCCGGGCGCTGCTCGACGGCAGGCTGGCGCCGTCGATCGACGACGTCGTCGCGATGGCCGAGCCGGTGCTCAAGCACCGCATGGCGCTGACTTTCGCCGCCCGAGCCGACGGCGAGACGCTCAGCGGCGTCATCGGCAAGCTTACGTCGCGCATCGGATAATCGATGGCCGCTGACCGACCAGGTGGGCGAGACGAGCTAAGAGCAACACAGCGGGCAAGCGGCGCGGGCCGCACGCTCGCCGCGTCGCTGCCGCGGCTCATTTTGGAGTCGCGCAAGATCGCCGCGACCGTGATCCACGGCCTGCATGGCCGCAGGCGCTCGGGCTCCGGCGAGAACTTCTGGCAGTTCCGCCGCTTCGTCTCGGGCGAAGAAGCCCGCCGCATCGACTGGCGGCGCTCCGCGCGCGACGACAATCTCTATGTGCGTGAGCGGGAATGGGAAGCCGCGCATACCATCTGGCTTTGGCCTGACCGCTCGCCGTCGATGGCGTTCTCGTCGCGCTTGGCGCGGGAGAGCAAGCTCGACCGCGCGCTGACCATCGGGTTCGCGCTGGCCGAAATCCTGGTCGAGGCCGGCGAGCGTGTCGGTCTGCCCGGCCTAACGCGCCCGACCGGCAGCCGCGCCGTGATCGACCGCATGGCGGAAGCCATCATCCACGATCCGACCGAGCGTACGAGTCTGCCGCTCGGCTTTGCGCCGGCTTCGCTCTCGGAAATCGTGGTGCTCTCCGACCTGTGGAGCCCGATCGAGGACATCCGCGCGATCCTCACGCAGCTTTCGGCCAACGGCTCGCAAGGCCATCTGGTCCAGATCGTCGATCCGGCCGAGGAAACCTTCCCCTATTCCGGCCGCATCGAGTTCACCGAGCCGGAAGGCGCCGGTGAGATCACCGCCGGCCGCGCCGAGAACTGGCGTGCCGATTACACCGCGCGGCTTGCCCGCCACCGCGATGAAATCCGCGCCGAGACGGCCAAGCTCGGCTGGAGCTTCACCATCCACCGCACCGATCGCCCGGCCAACGAACTCTTGATGGCGCTGCACTCGCGCATCGGCGAAGGCAACGACGCGGCCATCTCCAACCGCCGGCCGCATGGCATGTCGCTTGGGAGGTCCGCATGATGGGACTTCCGCTCGGCTTTGCCTCGCCGCTCGTCCTGCTCGGGCTGCTGAGCCTGCCGGTGCTGTGGTGGATCCTGCGGCTCATTCCACCGCGGCCGCGGCGGATCGAGTTTCCGCCGACGCGGCTGTTGTTCGATATCCAGCCGAAGGAGGACACGCCGGCGCGCACGCCGTGGTGGCTGACCCTACTGCGGCTCCTGCTGGCGACGCTGGTGATCCTCGCCGCCGCCGGTCCCTTGTGGAATCCGCCTGTTGCGACCACGACGGGAGCGACGCCGATCGCTCTATTGATCGACGACGGTATTGGCGCTGCGGCAAGCTGGGATGCACGGCTTCGCACCGCAGACGATATCATCGCCCGCGCCGAGGCCGACAACCGGCCCGTCGCCCTGATCCCGCTCGGCGAGGCCGGCCGGGACATCTCGCTTCAACCGCCGGCTGCCGCCCGCGTCCGGCTCAAGCAGATCAAACCGCTGCCCCACGCCGTCGAGCGCACCGATGCGCTGCCTACCATTTCGCGCCTGCTGGCCGCCACCCCTGATATGGAGGTGGTCTGGCTCTCCGACGGCACCGATCTCGGCCGCGGCTCTGAATTCGTAACCGGCCTGGCGCGTGCCACCGAAGGCCGCACCGTTTCCATCGTCGCCGGCGGGCTGCCGACCGCGCATGCGCTCGCCGCCGCCGACAACGCCGCGGGCTCGTTGACGGTGAAGGTGCTGCGCGCCTCCACCGGCGGCACCGAGGACGGCGTCATCCGCGCGCTCGACCTCAAGGGTTTGCCGCTCGGCGAAACCCGCTTCGCCTTCAAGGACGATGAGCGTGAGGCCGATGCCGAGATCAACCTGCCGGTTGAGATCAGGAACGACATCGCGCGGCTGGAAATCGTAGGCGAACGGTCGGCCGGCGCGGTGCAACTGCTCGACAAGCGCTGGCGCCGCCGCACCGTCGGCATCGTATCCGGGGCGACATCTGACACCGCGCAGCCGCTGCTCGCCTCGACCTACTACCTCTCCCGCGCGCTCAACCCGTTCGCCGACGTGCGGCTCGCCGATGTCGCGGGCCCAGCCGAAGCTGTGCGCCGCTTCATCGAGCAGAGCGTCCCGCTGATCATGCTGGCGGACGTCGGCAACGTCTCGGGCGAGGCGCGCGACCGGCTGATCGCCTGGGTCGAGGACGGTGGCATGCTGGTTCGTTTTGCTGGGCCTCGTCTGGCCGGCTCCGACGACGATCTCGTGCCGGTTAAGCTTCGCCGTGGCGGCCGTACGCTCGGCGGCAGCCTGAGCTGGGACCAGCCGCAGCCGCTCGCGGCCTTTTCGAAGGAAGGTCCGTTCGGCAATATGCCGGTCCCCAAGGACGTCAATGTCACACGCCAGGTCCTTGCCGAACCGGAAGCGGGTCTTGCCGAACGCACCTGGGCGACGCTCGCCGACGGCACGCCGCTTGTCACCGCCACCAAGCGCGGCAAAGGAATGATCGTGCTGTTTCATGTCACCGCCGATACGCGCTGGTCCGATCTTCCGCTGTCCGGCAGCTTCGTCGAAATGCTCCGCCGCATGGTGGGCATGGCAGGCACTACAACCGCGACCGACGAAGCGAGCAAAGGGCGCACCGAGCGCGAGGTGGTGCCCCCGACCCGCATCCTCGACGGCTTCGGCGCATTCGGCCCGCCGACCGCAACCACACGGCCGGTGCCGGTGGGCTACGTCACCCGCGCTACGGCCGATCATCCGCCCGGGTTCTATGGCCCGCCGGAGGGATTGCTTGCGGTCAATGCGCTGGCGCCGGCCGACCGGCTGGTCGGGCTTGATTACGGACCGCTGCGCGGGCGGCTCGAGGCATATCAGATCGGCGAGCCGCTGGACCTGCGCGGTCCGGTGCTGGTCGCGGCGCTGGCGCTGCTGGCGCTCGATGCGCTGGTGGTGTTCCTCCTCGCCGGCGGGATTGGCCAAATCCTGCGCAAGCGGCCGCAGCGGGCGGCGGCTGCGCTGGTGTTTGCAGGCGTGATCACGGCACTGACGTTCGGTTCGCAAGCGTTCTCCCAGGACAACGCCCAGCAGCAGCGGCGCCCCAATGCCCCGCCGCAAGCGATTGCACCGCCCGCATCTAGCCAGCCGGCGGACGCCGAATTCGCCCTGCGAGCGACCATCGAGACACGCCTTGCTTACGTGATCACCGGCGACGCCGAGGTGGACGGCGTCAGCAAATCCGGCCTGCAAGGGCTGACGTTGTTTCTCGCCCAGCGCACCGCACTCGAAGCCGGCGAACCGGTCGGGCTCGACATCGCCCGCGATGAGCTTTCCTTCTTCCCGCTGATCTACTGGCCGGTCGTGCCGGGCGCGGCCAAACCGTCGCCCACAGCGCTGTCGCGCATCGACGCCTATATGAAGAACGGCGGCACCGTCCTGTTCGACACCCGCGACGCCATCATGGCGCCGCCCGGCCCCGGCGGCGCCAGCCGCGCGCCCGGCATGATGACGCTGCGCAACATCCTGTCCTCGCTCGACATCCCGGAACTCGAACCGGTGTCGCGCGATCACGTGCTGACCAAGACGTTCTTCCTGTTGCGGGACTTCCCCGGCCGGTTCAACTCGGGCCAGCTCTGGGTCGAGGCGCTGCCGACCGCTGACGAGCAGGCCGACGAGAGCAAGCGGCCAGCGCGTGCCGGCGACGGCGTTTCCTCCATCATCATCAGCTCGAACGATTTTGCCGGCGCCTGGGCGACGCGCACCGACGGCCAGGCGATGCTGCCGCTGGTTCCGAGCGAGCCGCGCCAGCGTGAGTTCGCTTTCCGCGCCGGCGTCAACATCGTGATGTACACGCTCACCGGCAACTACAAGGCCGACCAGGTTCATGTGCCGGCGCTGCTGGAACGATTGGGACAATAGGAACGCATCGTGGGTTTCGGCATCAATTTCGCGCCACTGGTTCCGGCCTATGTACTGTGGGGCGCGCTCGCGCTGGCGGTCGTACTCGTGGCGCTGCTCGCCTTCGCGCGGAGCCGCGGCTGGGCGGTGCGCGCATTGGCGCTGGCGATGATGGTGCTGGCGCTGGCCAACCCGTCGTTCACGCGCGAAGACCGCGAGCCGCTGTCCTCGGTGGTCAGCGTGGTGGTCGACAAGAGTCCGAGTCAGAATTTCGGCGACCGCGTCAAGCAGACCGAGACCGCGCGGGCGTTGCTGGCCGAACAACTCGGCCGCATTCCCGGCCTCGATGTACGCTTCGTCGAAGCGGGCGAAGCCGACGGCGAGACCGACGGCACGCGGCTGTTCTCGGCGCTCAGCGCCTCGCTCGCCGACGTCCCGCCCGACCGCGTCGCCGGCGCCATCCTATTGACCGACGGCCGCGTGCATGACGTTCCGGCTGAGGTCGCGGCGCTGGGCTTCAACGCGCCGGTGCATGCACTGATCACCGGCGCCCGCAACGAACGTGACCGCCGCGTGGTGCTGGTGACGACGCCGCGCTTCGGCATCGTCGGCCAATCGCAGACCATCGTTTATCGCGTCGAGGACCAGGGCGCGCGGCCGACGCCGGCCGAAGTCACTGTTCGTCGCGACGGCGAGGTGCTGGAGCGCCGCATCGTCACGCCCGGCAGCACCATCAACGCGCAGATTCCGATCCCGCACGCCGGGCCGAACATCGTCGAGATCGAGGCCTCACCGCTCGAAGGCGAGCTCACGCCCGTCAACAACCGCGCCGTGGTTTCGATCGATGGCGTGCGCGACAAGCTCCGCGTGCTGCTGGTGTCCGGCGAACCGCATGCCGGCGAGCGCACCTGGCGCAACCTGCTGAAATCCGACGCCAGCGTCGATCTCGTGCATTTCACTATTCTACGCCCGCCGGAGAAGCAGGACGGCACGCCGATCAACGAGCTGTCGCTGATCGCATTCCCGACCCGCGAGCTGTTCCAGCAAAAGATCAAGGATTTCCACCTGATCATCTTCGACCGCTACGCCCGCCAGGGCGTGCTGCCGATCATCTATTTCGACAACATCGCGCGCTACGTGCAGGAGGGCGGCGCGGTCCTGGTCGCGGCCGGGCCGGACTACGCGAGCCAGACCAGCATCTGGCGCACGCCGCTCGAGCAGATCCTGCCGGCGGAGCCGAGCGGCCGGACCGTCGACATGCCGTTCCACGCGCAGCTCTCCGAGCCCGGCAAGCGTCATCCGGTGACGCGTGGCCTGGCCGGCGCCGATTCAAGTCCGCCGCACTGGAGCCGCTGGTTCCGCCTGGTCGACACCCGCGCCGCCAACGGCACCACCATCATGGAAGGCCCCGATAAGAAGCCGCTGCTCGTGCTCGCACGCGAGGGCGAAGGCCGCGTGGGCTTGCTCCTCTCCGATCACATCTGGCTGTGGGCGCGAGGCTACGAGGGCGGCGGGCCGCATCTCGACCTGATGCGCCGGCTGTCGCACTGGCTGATGAAGCAACCGGACCTCGAAGAAGAGGCGCTGCGCCTGATTGTGCGCGGCCGCGATCTCCTCATCGAGCGCCAGACCATGGCGGACAATGTCAACGAGGTGACGCTGACCTTGCCGTCGGGCGGCACCCGCACCGTCACACTGGCGGCCGGCGAGCCCGGACTGTGGCGCGGCTCGATCCGCGCGACCGAGCTCGGGCTGTGGCGCGCTACCGACGGCAAGCTCAACGCGCTGGTCAACGTCGGCCCGCCCAATCCGCGCGAATTCGCCGAGGTGACGTCGACCACCGAAGTGCTGGGACCGTTCGCCAATGCAACCGGCGGCGACGCCCGGCGGCTGACCGACGCGTCCGGCGACGTGGCGCTGCCGCGCATCGTCGCCATGCGGTCGAGCGACACCTATCGCGGCGACGACTGGATCGGCCTGAAGATGCGCGACGCCAGCGTCGTGCGCGGCATCGGCGTGCTGCCGATGTTCGCGGGCCTGCTTGGTCTGCTGCTGCTGGTCGGCGCGCTAGCCGCGACTTGGGCGCGAGAAGGCCGGTAGTCCGAGCTCGATAGTCTGTAACCCCTCACCCGCCTCGCATTCGCGAGGCGACCTCTCCCTATGGGAAAGACGGAAATCGAGGGGCATAAAATCTAATTATCTATAATTTCCAGTTACTTATCGGGAGTCCGCTTTCTCATACATCCCAGAAAAAGGCCGCTGGGATGCACCTGGGATTTACTACGCCGAACGCTACCCCCGGATTGTCGAAGCCATCATGCACCTCAAGGTCTCGTCCATTGTCTTGGACGGAGAGGCGATGTGCTTCACGGGCGCGATGCACGATTTCGACAAGCTCTGGAACCGCACGCACGATCACGAGGCGAAGCTGTGCGCGTTCGATTTGCTTGAACTGGATGGCGAGGATTATCGCCCGAAACCGCTCGCCGAGCGGAAGAAGAAGCTATTCAAGCTCCTGCGGCGAGTGTGGCGCGGGATTGAATACGTCGAGCATCTGGAAGGCGATGGTGCGGTGATTTTCGAGCACGCCTGCAAGTTTGGATTTGAGGGCATCGTCTGCAAGCGGATCGACTTACCGTACCGGCCTGGCCCGTCGAAGAGTTGGATCAAAGTCAAAAACAAAGCGCACCCGCCATTCTGCGCGTCAAAAAGAAGCGTTTGAGCTTGAGAGGGCGCGCCGTGCCTAACGCCTGAGGCTTGCGCCTCACAGATCGACGGCTGATACTTCCCTGGTCGGACCGGGACATTCCGACACGCGTCTGTCTATTCCACGACCCCGGTGCCCAAAGCGACCGGGGTCTTTTTGTGCGTTAAAGGCCGGCCATTTGCTCAGCGGAAAGTGCAGGAAGAGGAGAAAGTCTCGCGGGGAATGATATAGAATAGCGATGGCCTGGACCGTTTCCCCAAGAAACACTCCACAGGCCAAAGCCCTGGTGTAGCCCTCCGGCGACCACGGCTTCTTTTTTGGCGGCAGCGAATCTGTGTAGCTTCGTCTATGGACCACAAAGGTTTTGAAATTCGGCACAACGGCGTGCCGCGCACTTTCCGCGATCGGAAAGACGTGGCCTACGAAGCAGCTAGGTTTGCAAAGAGCCGCCACCCGGCTGACATCATCGAGATTGTCGATTGCTCGACCGGCACGAAGGTCATCATGCTCGCGGATGGTCGCACCGGTTAGGCCGTCAGGACTTGGGTAACGTCAGCGGCTTTGTCGCCCATGCCGGCCGGACGTCGATCCGCCTGCTGCCGCACTTGCCACACTCCATGCGCGGCTCGAACGATTTGACCGCTAGGTCGCCCGGTTGATCGTCGACATTATCTCCGCCCGGTGTGTGCAATCCAGGCAGAACAGCGCTAGCGCCCGCACGCCATTCTCTCGCATGTTGGCGAGGTCCATCGGCGGGCCGGTGTAGCGTGTCGGCTTGTCTGGCTGCGACGCCATGCGCTATCGACCGATCATATACTGCAAGAGTTGCTATGCGAGAATCCGCGGGGCGATTCTCCGACCGCGAACGGCGGATATATGAGGCCCGTCACTTGGCAGACGAGCCCCAAACGCTCGATGCCCTGGCGCAAGAGTTGAACTTATCGCGCGAACGGGTGCGGCAGATTTGAGATGGCCGCCGAGGTAAGGGTGAAAGCGTCGGTGCTTCAATCCATCACTCGGATTGAAGTTGAGCGCCCATTGCGTATTGCATCCGTCGAAGGTCAACGATGGGCTCAATCCATGGCGCCGCTATCGGATGCTTATCGACAAGGGTTTTAGTCCCGAGCTGGCCACTCAAGCCTGCGCCGACCCCAAGCAAGAGCTTTTGCGAAGCATTGATGCGCAGAGCCGCTACCAGGGGAAATATGCCCATGTTGGCCGGATCGAGGCTTTGCAAATCGTTGATCGCCTCGCGCGAGCGCGTCATGACTGCGCAAGATGACACAGAATTTCAAAGCGGCAATCGCGAGTTTGTAATTGCCGCGTGTCGAACCGCGCGCACTCATCTGCATTTACTTGCTTGCGAGGTGGACGAAGTCGGCGTCGCCCTCAAACACAACATGCTTCCGTTGGAATCCGCAGTCGCATGGCTGCACGATTTGAACGTGTTGCAATTCGTTAATCCGGATGTG
This sequence comes from uncultured Alphaproteobacteria bacterium, assembly GCA_963842645.1. Lineage (GTDB taxonomy): Bacteria > Pseudomonadota > Alphaproteobacteria > Rhizobiales > Xanthobacteraceae > Z2-YC6860. Next base: position 176,595 of record CAWJGY010000013.1, read on the forward strand.
TGGCGCAACCAGCCAGCGACACGTCGCGACGATCCCGATGGGAAAAGTCAGCATGACCGTGACAGCTATCGAACTGCAACGCCACGAGTACGAAGTCCGTAACAAATATGTACCGCACACCGCGATGCTCGCCCCCGAAAGGCTAACGGCGCAAGTCAGTCGCGATCAACTTCGACGACTTCCTGAGCAAGAATCTGCCGCCGCGTGAAACCCTGCTCGCGCCGTGGCTGCCCCTCCAGGGCTTGGCAATGATCCACGCCCCTCGCGGTATCGGCAAAACTCATCTTGCATTGGGTACAGCGTGGGCGGTGGCTTCCGGTGGCGGCTTCCTGCGCTGGACGACGCCGGCGGGCGCAAGGCGCGTGCTGCTGCTCGATGGCGAGATGCCGGGGGTTCTCTTGCAGGAACGGCTGGCGCGCGTTGCTGGTGTAAGCGAGCGCACGCCAATCATGCCCGAGTATCTGCGGATCGCGGCGGCTGATCTTGTCCGGGATGGCTTGCCAGACTTGGCGGACCCCGCGTCCCAGCAGTTCTATGCCGACATCATCGCGGATGCTGACTTGGTGATCGTCGACAACCTGTCCACGCTCTGCCGGGGACTGAAGAGAACGAGGCCGATAGTTGGACGCCAGTCCAGAATTGGGGCTCTCACAGCGCCGCGCCGGCAAGTCGGTGCTGTTCATTCACCACGGCGGCAAGTCGGGCCCGCAGCGCGGCACCTGCCGTAAAGAGGACGTGCTGGATACTGTGATCGGCCTGCGGAAGCCGCCCGACTATCAGGCCGACCAGGGCGCACGGTTCGAAATCCACTTCGAGAAGGCGCGCGGGTTCTACGGCCCAGAGGCCGAACCGTTCGAGGCCCGGCTGATTGGAGAGCAGTGGCAGGAGTCATCCATCAAGACGGGTGACGACTCGACACGCTCAACGCGCTGCGCCAGCAGGGGCTCTCTATCAGAGACATTGCGGAACGCACCGGACTCTCAAAGTCGACCGTCGCGCGGAAGCTCGGGATCGATGAAGGAGTAGTGTCCCGGCTGTCCCAAGCGTCCCAGGTGTCCCAAGCGTCTCACCCTCGGACTGTCCCATCGGACACGGCGAGGGAATGTCCCATGGGACACCGCATTCGAGAGAACACATAAGTTGTTCCCTCGCGGCGAAACTTGCCAAGCAAGGAATTACGTGATGCCGAAGGCTGCGAAGAAACTCGGCCAAGCCCATCTCGATGTATCGAAGAATTATAACGGCGTGTTGAAACACCTTGGCGGGTCGATGAGCAACGGCTGGAACCAAGTCATTTGCAACCAAGTCGGCAATTCCCTGAAGCCCGACTGCCGACGACGAAAAACGCGACGAGGCTTGGATTGCCGCGATGCAGGCCATGAACGGCATCGCGCCGAAGGATGAGCTTGAGGGGATGATCGCGGCGCAGCTCATCGCCTGCCACAACGCCTCGATGGAATGCTATCGGCGCGCCATGATCGGCGAGCAGACGTTCGAGGGCGCGGCGTGAAAATCTCAATCAGGCGAACAAGCTCTCGCGGACCTACGCGACGCTGCTCGAAGCGCTCAACCGCCATCGCGGCAAGGGCCAGCAGAAGGTCACGGTCGAGCACGTCCACGTCCACGAAGGCGGCCAAGCCATCGTCGGCAATGTCGAGAGCCCGGGGGGTGGGTTCGCACCGAAATCAAAGGAACAACCCCATGCACTTGGACATGCACCGGGCACCGACGATGCCGAGCGCGGACACGACGCGGGAGCCTGTGCCAGTCGCCAGCGATGAAGAACGGTCGATGCCGGATGCACGGCGGAACGTCGCCGGGCGCGCCGAAGGGGAATAAGAACGCGCTCAAGCACGGGCGCTATACGGCAGAGGCGATTGCTCGGCGCCGAGAGGTCGCTGAGCTAATCCGTGCCGCGAGGGAATTGATCGGAGCGGGTGAGCCGATCGGTGACTAGGCGGGATCGCATCTAAAATAGACCGAAATAGAGGGGCCACTTGATTTGAAATCAAAGATTTAAACACTCGAATAGCGCCGACGGCGGGGGTTGCCGAGTTTCTTGCCCCTCGCCTTCGCGGCCTGCAACGCCGCCTTGGTCCGCTCTGAAATCATTTCGCGTTCGTGCTGCGCCACGGCGGCCAGGATGTGAACGGTGAGCTTATTGGCGTGCGGGTTATCGACGGCGATGAACTCGACGCCCGACTCCATCAGCGTGGCGATGAAGGCCAGGTTGCGGGACAGCCGGTCCAGCTTGGCAATGACCAGCTTGGCCTTGTGCTTGCGGCAAGCCTCTAGCGCGGCGACGAGTTGCGGACGGTCGCTGTGCTTGCCGCTCTCGACTTCGACGAACTCGGCGGTCAGCTCCCAGGAACCACCATTCAGATAATCCAGGATCGCCTTGCGCTGCGCTTCGAGGCCCAAGCCGCTCTTGCCTTGGCGGTCGGTGGAGACGCGGTGGTAGGCGACGAAACGGCCTCGATGCGATGGCGACATGGCGATTACTCCGGTTTTCTGAAATATTCTAAACCGACGTATAGATTGTTTCAATACCACGTATTTGGTCCTAAACTAGGATCATAATCCAAGAAACGCCACTTTACCCGCGTCGCCTCGCCTTCCTGATCTTGGAAATGAAAGGGGCGCGTCCCGTCAATCGGACTCCCGAAAAGGCACAGCACGCCTATCTTTTGCCTACGGACCAAACCCCAGTTCGGTGCGTTGTCGTGCGCCCGGTAATCAGTTGCGTAGGAGTTGGCCATGGCCCCCCGTCCAAATTGGAAGGGCTACCTCAAGCTTTCGCTCGTCTCGTGCTCTATCGCGCTCTACCCCGCGACTTCCGCAAGCGAGCGGGTCTCGTTCAACCAGCTCAACAAGAAGACTGGCAATCGCATCCGCTACAAAAAAGTGGATGCCGAAACCGAGGAAGAGGTCGATAGCTCTGACATCATCAAGGGCTATCAGGTCGACAAGAACGTGTATGTCACGGTCGAGGATGAAGAGGTTGAGGCACTGCAGGTTGAAGCGACCCACACCATCGAAATCAACAAGTTCGTCCCGGTGGCTGACATCGACCCGCGCTACTACGACAGCCCGTACTACGTGGTGCCAAACGACAAGGTTGGCCAGGACGCCTTCGCGGTCATCCGGGAAGCGATGCGCGACAAGAAGATGGTCGGCGTCGGCATGGTCGTCATTTCAAAACGTGAGCGGCCGATCATCCTTGAGCCGTTCGGCAAGGGGTTGCGCGGCATGACGCTGCGGTATCCATACGAAGTCCGGAAAGAAGACGAGTATTTCTCCGACATTCCCGACGTGAAAGTTTCGAAGGAAATGCTCCAACTCGCCGAGCACATCGTCGAAACGAAAACGGGAGAGTTCGACCCGTCGGAGTTTGAGGACACCTACGAGACAGCCGTTGTCGAGATGCTGAAGCAGAAGCAGTCGGGCAAGACCGTGTCGAAGGTCGCCCCAAAAGTTGCCGCTGCTCAGACCGGCAATGTCATCGATCTGCTCAAGCGCAGCCTCGAACTTTCCCGCCGGGACGGCAAGGGGAAGTCTCCGTCGATCGCGCCGTCTCTCCCGAAGGGAAAAGCTCCCGCGAAGAAGCGGGCGAGGGCTTAGTCACGAAGGACCAAATCACGCGAAGCCACTGGGCAAGCTTGCAGCAGCGGCGCGCTCCGTCGGCGGCTTGAAGGTGCGCCAATACCCTTTCGCGATGGTTAACTGCTCCTTAATAACTGGTGAGCAACATCGCGCAGAAACTTTCTCGCGTACCCCGGCGCTAGCGGCGATCACGATGGCAAGAGGAACTTATGAATTCGAAACCGGAAATCTCAGTCGAGCCAATACTGAAGTCGATGGAAGAAGAAATCATCAACAGCGTGCGCAGTGACAGGCTCACCAATGGCCTCGCTGGGTTGAAGCCTCAGCCCGACGTGGTCGGGGACGTGAACCAAGCGATTGGCGCGCTTATTGACAAGGTGAGCGCGACCTCGATTGCAGAGATTGAAAAGCTGATCAGCGATCTTGAGACCGCGCGTAATTACCTGAAGGCGGAGGGCGACCGCATCCAGCAGGAGATGACGCGTTATGCGCATCTGAGTGATACGGCATCGGCCTCGGTGAAAATTATTGCAGAACGTCTCCGCCAATGGCGTGACGGGCCGACGATGATCAAGACGGACAACGTGAGCCTTGAAGCGAAGCACCGTAATTCGCACGCCCACTAGCAGCCTTGAAACGGTCGCAGAAAATGTGACGTCGCTAATACGCTTTCGACACACGCTCTTGCAATGATGCGGCCGCGCTGCCGGCCGGCGATGTCGTGGCGATGCGTTAACCTGGCTCAATGCTCCGTCTCGTCCTGCTTGGTCGCAAGACGGGTCGACGTCCGGCCAGCGTGGGGAACCAAGACAAACTGGATTCCCTTCTAACCGGCGCGCCCATCCGCAAGCATGATCACCTTCGTGCCGGTCGAGAAGTCGACAATTCGATGATGTCTTCCGGATGGCGGCTCTTTGCAACCTAGCAGCTTCATAGGCGACGCTTTTGCGGTCGCGGAACGTACGCGGCACGCCGTTGTACCGGATTTCAAAGCCCTCGTTGTCGCGCAACTTAGCGTCGCGGTCCCGGAGGGCCGGCCGGACCTGGCGGTCCAGGGGGACCCTGCGTACCCATTCCCGGCGGCCCGGCCGGACCCGGCGGTCCCGGTGGTCCCGGAGGGCCTTCCTTGCCTTCGAAACATCCTGCCAACAGAAATGCGAGCGTCGCGATGCTTGCCAGGGAAATCCGCATTTGAACCCCCATAGGGTCGCACCCTCCCTACGAAAGCAGATCGCGGGTTTTGGTTCCGCGCTTTCTGCATTTCCTGCACTTTGCGGCACAGGCGGAGTGACGCTCGACAATGCTCGGATGGCATCGCCGCAGCTTCGATCCACGGATCATTCGGCTCTCACTGGAGTTGTCAGGCTATGCAAGCTCCGGCTCCGAAATCGGTGGTCGAGAAAATCCCCGTGCCGTGCGAACACTGCCACGGCACCGGCATTATTCGAGGCATCGAGTGCAGAGAGTGCCTAGGTAGGGGCCATCTCGTGGTCGTGGCAGGCAGAGTGGTGGCCCCGGCCCGCCCGCAGTCGATGGCCCCGGCACGCGGACATTGGCGACGTGGCGCGCATTCTTGAGTTAAGGGCCTGCAGGCGTAGTTCTTCCCTGCGTGGGTGACTACCAGCATCGTCCGCTGGCGGAATAGCCAAGCGCAAGGCGCAAACCGAAATGCTCAGCGAAGTTCCCTATATCAAAATCCTAAACCCGGCCGTGATCCGCTGCTGCCAAAACGAATCCACGGGCATCCTACGGGCACTGGGAGGCCTTCTAACGCGCCTTGGTGCGCACCACTGCATCCCGCCGGCGCCCACGGTCTTAATGGATTTTCAGCCATACCGGCGCAGCGTGGCGCATCGTCACCAACGCAGCGAGACGCAACGCCATGCCGTACACCCTCGCCGAGGCCGCCAAGGCGACCGGCACGAACAAGACGACGATCCTCAGGGCCATCAAGTCCGGCAAAGTTTCCGGCACCAAGGACGAACACGGCACTTGGCTGGTCGAGCCCGCGGAGTTGCACCGGGTCTATCCCCCTGCCGAGCTGCGCAGCGATGCAGGCAGCGATGCAACGCAGCGGTACGCACCACCCACTGCACCAGCGATCGACGCGCAGATCGCGGCGCTGCGCGACACTGCGGAGCTGCTGCGTGCGCAGCTCGACGATGTGCGGAAGGATCGTGACCACTGGCGCGACCAGGCGCAGGCCGTCACCCGGCAGCTCGCGGACGCTCGATCGCCGACGCCAGCTCCGGCCCCGCGGCCCTGGTGGAAGAGGATCGCAGGCTGATGACTGCCCTCATGATTAGCCTCCTCGATCTGGCGTTCCATGTGGCGTTCCTGGTGTGGCTGGTCACGCTGGTGGCCTATGCCGCAGGACGCTTGTGGGCAGAGATTATGGATTAGGCGAGTAGACGCTCGATCGCTGACACCAGCTCACCGACAAGTCGTGATGTCGTCGCTCGAGAAGCAATTTACCGAGCGGTTTCCTATCCTGCCGGTGGTGATGCCGTCACTCGAATACAAATTTGCAGCATCATTGCCGATCCTGCCGGTGGTGATGCCGCCTTCAGATGACGCAAGATGTCCTTGGTTGGTCTGAGCCAAAGAGGGTCCGACCAGGCGATTGTGCTGCTAGTGGACGGCATGATCCCGAAATCGATCCCTGACAAGGGTACCGGAAGACGTCACCTGTGCGCTCTGAACCGGCGTGCAACCGCCGCGCTCGCCTAGCAGGAATTTACAAGTGATAGAGGATGTGATCGGTCCAGAAGCGCTCGAGTTGGTGCAGCGATCTGTTCAAGATCAGGAACTCATCCGAATTGATTCCGCCGACCTGTTCAACGGCACGCACGTGCTTTTGACAGAGAGCCTCGATGACGTCACGCACATCCCGGCCTTTGTCGCTGAGCTTGATGCGTACCGAGCGGCGGTCTACGCAGCTGCGCTGGTGATCGAGAAATCCCGCCGCGACCAGCTTCTTGAGATTGTAGGAGACATTAGAGCCCAGATAGTAGCCTCGCGTGCCCAGTTCGCCCGCGGACAATTCCCTGTCGCTGATGTTGTAGAGCAGTAGAGCCTGTACGGAATTGACGTCCACCCGACCACGACGATCCAATTCGTACTTGATAAGCTCAAGCAACCGGCGGTGTAGTCGTTCGATCGAAGTTAAAGCTTCACGATAAAGTAGTGCGATATGATCGAAACGCGCCTCATGATCGACGGATTCAACCGCTGTTGCAGCGACTTTCATGTCCGACGCCTCGTTTGTTTTTTTGTTATCTTGCGTCGCTTCGCCCAGTAACGAGGAGGCCCTCTCTCCTCGTTGCAGGTGGCCGATCCTGTAAGGAGGCACTCTAAACTTTAACAAGGTCATAAAGTTTTAGGTTAATTTACGACCGCGACTTCGACCGCAGCATTCAAAGCCCCGCGCTTTACGCTCGCTGGCTATTGTGTAGCGAAGTTGTCGCTTTGAAAATATGATTCGCACGAGCGTTCGGTGGGGGGCAGAAAAGGCCGCTTTGCGCTGGCCGCGTCACCGTAACCAGTAACCGTCCTAACCATTCGTTAGGACTTTTCGGCAATGAATTGCCGTCAGCAAAGCACTGTTGGCGCAGCTGCTTCGCCCAGCCCCCATCAGAAGGGGCAGCTTTTCACGATGATCTACTTGGGCGGCCTAATCAGGCCGCCCTTTTTCTTACTCGGGATGTTGTCACGAGCCCTTTAATGAATAGTAAACGGTTTCGACTTTTTTCGAGTTCGAAAGTGACTCCATCGGGCTCGGGCACTGGTATGCTTTTGCATGGCCGAAACTGATCGACGACCGATAACTCTTGCTGTGGCGACGTGGGATTATCTGGAGCAATTGTCCAAGCTCGGAACCCACGGTACTTGCGTGCCTGACGTCGCAAAGACCTTGATCGAGGATGGAATTAGACAAGCGATTAAGGAAGGCTTCCTAAAGCAAAGAGCGCCTGCAGAGCCAACTTCGCAAGGTTGACCGATCCCGAACTTGCCTCGTGGTGTGCGGGAATTTCGCCGACCAGCCGCACGGCTCCTGGCCAGGCTGAGGCCGAGCGGGACCGCCACAAGGCGATCAGCGCAGGCCCGAAGTAGGAAGTAGAAGGGCTGGGTAAACAGCAGCTCGGCTCGCCGCGTTTGGTTATCACTTGAGGAAACGGCAACAGCAGATGCTGGGTGCGGCAATTGCCGGGGCCGCTATTGCGACAAGCCTAATCGAGGCTCTCATCGCTAAGAGAATTCTGAGCGAGGCCGAAGCCCGCGTAAGTGTCGGTGACGGCCAAAACAGAGTATTTCAAGTAACAGACTTTCATCCTATAATCTGGCAGCCCGCTTTGCCGCTGGAAATCCCCGCCCAATACGTCGAGGTTGGGTCAGGGAAAGGCGCTGCTGCGCTGGACAGTCGTTCGAAACGCGATTGTACATCAGGGCCGCCTAGACGAAGGCGTGGAGCTTCTGCAAAAGCCAATCTCCCAGCAACAGCTCGCATCGCGAATCCGGGCGATGCTGGACAAACCCCGCGATTGAATTCCTCCGTTCGCAGAACCTTGCCCATTAGACCCACACTAGGCTGGAGAAAATAATGAGATTTATTATCGCGTTGGCGGTTGGTTTTGCGCTCGGCTATGTAGCTTTCTCTCCGGACATGGCAACGATGCGACAGGAGTGGTCGGCCAAGATTCAACAGGCCATCAAGTAGTGCCCACCCGGTTACCCCGGGGGCCTAGCGGGGCACATTATTGAAGACTCGGAACTGTCTTCCCTCATAGTGGTTGCGAGTGCGGCGGCCTTCGATCTTCACCCCCCAAGGCCTGATTGGAGCCGCTGGCCCCGTGCTTCCGTGTTTGCGCGGGGTCTTTTTTGCCAACTCCAAGGCTCTGAGGACGACCTTGCTTGATGTCTGCTAATGCCAGCCCGCGCGCAGGCTGCAGCAGGAACTCTGTTCTTCCAGACAAATAAACGCGGAACGGGCGGAGACCCGTTGACGTTGGTAGGGCACGGAACAAGGGAGTTCGACCATGTATGATGACCCCGACCCTCCTCGCCACCGGATCACGCAAGATCGAGACATCGGTTTCACGGCGTGGCTCCTTACCGCCCTTGCACTGCTCATTGTCGCAGGCGCGATGGTCTTCACGCTCAGCAAGAACGATGCGATTCAAACAGCCGACACCAACCGTCCAGCTGCAACGCAGCCTGCTTCGCAGCCAGCCACCCCGCCGTCCACGACTGGATCGGGCGCAACAACCGATAGCCGCTAACGAATGGAAGGATTACGGTCCAAGCCATCGCTATCCTATATCTTCAAGCACTCCCGAAAAACCCCAGCTCGCCTATATTTTCCGGGAGGATGGCCCTTCAGGATCGATGCAGCCTCATTTGCTTCCATATTTCATGAAAAGCGATTAGCGCGGCTGCGCTATCCTGGTCACCGGCTGTCGGCGAGCAGCGTCCGATGTTCAATGCGGAGCTCTGCCCATGCCCAAAACCTACAATCAACGACAGATCGATCAGATGCGGCTTGAGGCCGAATAGCACGTCACCGCCGCCAGATGCGCCGGACGTGACCCGCTTCATTCGGTTTTTCAGCCAGGAGGAGGTGCGCCAACTCCTGGAGCGGATGGAGCAACGCGTAGCCGCCGGCAAGGTCACGCAGTTAAAGCCTGAAGTCCGCCTATCTTGTTTTGCAAGCCCTGCGATGCTGGAATGCAAAGCCAAGCCGAGACTCAATCGTGCGGGAGATTTGCGAAGTCCAGGGTGGCTGCGAAACGCGATGCATCAACTGCATCGGCAAGGCCAACGCCATCATCGGGCTGTACGAGGGGCGGAAGGTCCGGTGAGCTTAGGCATTTGTGGCAGTCGAATGCTGATCGGCAAGCTTTGCGATAGGAGGGGCATTCGGCGCAGCGTGGCGCATCGGCACCACCGCAGCGGTACGCACCACCCGTCGCAGCGGCTCTCGATGTGCAGATTGCGGCGGTGGAAACGGATCGCGGGCTAGGTGGCGGCGGTAATTGAAACCTTTATGGAGAATAATTAGCTGGTTGGCTGGAAGCCTGCGCTTAAGCTAACGGCGCGGCAGACCACCCACCAGCAATCTGCGCAGTCCTGGTGGGCAATCCCCCGTCGGCAATCTGCAGCCCCGGCGGGGGTTTTATCCGCGCACCAATGAACAGGGCGTCTGGACGCTCACTGTGGACGACTTGCTCGATATCCACGGGCGCGGCGATGTCCGGGTCCGGGTGTGAGGGGCGATGACAACAAACAGGAGAAACACAAGTTAGCCCTTTGCCGGGCCAGCTCAGCGTTCAAGTTGTAGCAGACTGGGTCATGAGCGCCGGGAGTTGGTGCGCCGCGCAAACGAAAGCCGCCGCGCCTCACGAAAGGCGCTGCGGCTCTGGCAATGCCAATCCTACATTGACTGCTTCATCTTCTTCTCTTCTTGGCCTTCTGCTGTTTGATCGGCTTGCCGCTAGCGTCCATCTTCTGCTCAGAACTCTGGGTGGTGGTCGCCTGGCCGGGAGGCTGATTGGACCCCGGTCCAGTCTGAGCGAATGCGGCGGTGGAAATGGCAGCGCCGATGGCCGCGGCCATCAGGATCGGAAGAACACGCATGTTTGGCTCCTTGGGTCTGTGCGTCGGGATGCGTCTGGCAGTCGCCCCACCGCCCAACTGGAGAACCGCGTTTGTGTTCCAACATCGGAACATGATTTTTGTAGCGATCCGCACGCAATCTGCGCGCGCCACTCTATTTTAGACCCGATTTAGATGAATAGACGAACCGGCCAGGCGCGCCGTGACCGGCGGCCTAGGCTTCACTCAATAATACACCGTTTTGGGACGCCAGGAGCCGGATCGCCGAAGACTCGATTGTTGCAAGGTATGCCGTTTCTCGCGTGTCGGACGGCGTACCGCCCGCGGGCACCATAGCGAACCGTAGCTTCACCACGAAACTGGCAGAACCCTCCCTCTTGGGCGCAAACGGCTCCGCCGCGCCGCTCGTCATAGCCACGCGACCCGCGGTCCTCCCGATAGTAATCGCCCCGGCCCCCGCGGTCGTCGCGATAGTCGCGTCGCATTTCATATGATTGGCCGTGCGCAACAACGGGGAGAGAAATGGCCACCACTGCCGCCATTAGAACGACATTCAAATGCTTCACGATTCGCCTCCGTGTTAGTCCGTCAGTTAATCCCGCCGCACGCTTGGAGTTCCAGACACTTTGAATAACAAAGCCAGGCGGGCATTCAAACGCGCGCCGAAAGACGGGGATCGTTGCAGCCGGATGTACGCCGCAGCGGTCCCCGTTTCGCACTCGCCTGCGAGGGCAATTACGGAGGCCGCCCCCGGTGTCTGCCAGGCTGTGCCATATCCACCGATTAGCGAGGGGCGGTCTACGCTATTGCATCTATTGTCGTGCGGTCGGGTGTATGGGATTGCAATTTAATCCTGGTGGCCCAACAGTTTTTGGCCTGATCTCCCACCTCGCCGGGGTGGCTCCAGCCTTTGCCACGCAAAATAGATGCTGCTCGGCTTGAGCAATGCATTTCGCGTAGCCCGCTGAATACGCCCCTCCCTCCGCATAGCAGTAGCTGTCGTCGCGAATAGTTGTGGTAACGGTATCTGCGAGCGCTAGCCCAGACGAAAAACTGAGACCAGCAACCGCAGCGATTACAATGGTTCTCATTTGATTTGCCCCCTGCAGGCGCTCGAAGTCGGGAGACCAGGACGCGCACGGCTGCATAAACTAGCGGACCAAGGTGACAGTCATCAATCGCAATGGCCGAATAAAGAATCAAAATCAATCAAACCCGTTCGCGCGGCGACGGGATCGTTGTCGCTAGCTCGGATGTAAAGCGGCGGCAGCGGTCCTCGACCTTTCCGACCTTTCCGCGCGGCTAGTTTACCGAATAGGGACCGTCACCAGCACGCCCCGAACCTCAAGGCTTCCGCATTGGGGGCACTCGAAGGTGTAGAGGTCTCGCTCCGCACGAAGAGCGGTCGACCCCGAATAGTCGCATCTCAAGTCTACACATGGGGAACGTAGCAGCGGCTCTATGACGGGATCAGATCAGGACGGCCGGCCATCCGCTAGACTAGATGGGGAAATGACGACACAAGCTTTGGGCTGCCGGATGTACGCCGCAGCGGCCCCTTCCTGCACTTCCTGCAGCGCCAAGCGGGCATTGGATAGCGGAGTAGCGGCTATAGCGGCCCTGCCAGAGGCAGGCAGAGAGGAGCCCAAAACTCCCCGAAGCGCTCCCCAAACTGGCAACCGAGGGGCGAGGAAAGCCTATAAAGGCTTATTATATTGGACATAATAGGGTGTAGACCCTCAGTTCATGGAACAGGGGCCACGACTAAAGGACGCAGGATGAAACCTCAGTTGGCTATAGAGTTTTTTAGGCGGCGGCCTCAGCCTATCAATAGCCCCCCACGGCCCGGCTGGGGACGCTGGCCCTGGTGTAACCTCGCCAGGGCCCCCCTTGTTAGGCTCGCAGTCGCGTCACGTTCGCGCCCTTGGCCTTCGCGGCGATGATCTTGATGTGCCCGGCCCACAGATCGAGCGCGGCTTTCTTCTCGGCGGCATAGGTGCTGCGGTTGTAGATACCGGCAACCCCGCCCTTATGACCGCTGACGTGGTTTAGCACCGCCTCTATCACATGAGGCTGCACCCCGAGATCGGCCATTCGCGTTGCGGCGGTTCGGCGCAGATCGTGCAGCGTCCAGGGCTTCACCGTCTCGCCTAGCTTCTCGTCAAACCGATCCTTAGACCGCGACCATGCAGAGAACGGCCCCTCGCCCTCTCCGAACACAAGCCCCCTACCCGCCATTCGTGGCTGCGCTTCCAGTGTGTCTAGCGCCATCCGTGACAGCGGCACGTCATGCGCGCGGCTATTCTTTGTCCGCTCTGCTGGCAGGCTTATCAGGCCCGCCTGCGTGTCGATTTCATCCCAACGCAAACCGCCTATTTCGTCGCGGCGCTGTGCTGTGAGCATCAGCAGCTTAACGATCCGGCCATAACCGTTCTCGGCGGCAGCATTCCAGATCGTCGCCAGCTCGGCGTCTGTCAGTGTATGTTCTCGCGGCTTTTTCCTTGCTCTTATTTGTACCATCCACCGGATTGCGTTCGCACCAGCCGCGACCGATTGCCCAGGCGAACATTGCCGACAACGAGCTGCGCGCCCGGTTGCGAGCCACAGGGCCGCTGTCCTTCTCGATTGCCTCCAGCCGGTCACTGATGGGTAACTGCTCAACTGTTTTGAGCCCAAGGCCATGCAGCGGCTTCCACTGCACGTTTAGATGACGGGTGCATTCCTCTAAGCTTCGCGGTTTCATGTCGCCAGCACGGGCCGCCAGATAGGCGTCTATCGCGTCCTTGATCGTTCTAGCGCCCTCCGCTTGCCGCGCCTTTGCATCCCCAGCGTCTCGCTCAGCCTTAGGGTCCCGCCCCTCATTCACGATTACGCGGTAGGCATGTGCTTTCGTCCTAGCCTTCGCGAGCGTCCATCCACTCGGATCGTTGCTGGCTGGGCCGATGGCAATTCTTTTCTGCGCTCCGCCGTACCTATAAAAAAACGTCCACACGCGCGAGCCATCGTCACGAACCCGAAGCGCCAAACCCTTAGCCCTCGCATTCCTGGCGCCCCGGTCCGCATAGAGTTTTTCCGCCTGCTTCCCGTTTGCTGGCGTTGCTGGCTTCGGAAGGCGAACACGTCCGACTGCCTTTCGAGTTGTTTAGCCATTGACCACCCCTTGGGTTTTGGGGAGCGCTTGGGGAGCATTTAGAGGCTTCCCGAGGCACCTCCTGTCACCAATGACTGAGGGTCATGCGCTAAAAAACCGCTAAACGCAAGAGATTTGGCAGCGCGTGGCTCCCCTTGGCACACAAGTATCTCAGTCTGGGGGACTGGGGGTCGCGAGTTCGAAATCTCGCCGCTCCGACCATAAAATCAAAGGCTTAGGCCGGTTTTGAAATCGGCATTCTTCCCAAGAAAGCGGTTGGGAATGGCCTGGGAAGAAAAAAAACAGCGAATGGAAAGCCCCTTGTTGGGGGCCTGAATTAGCTCAGGTGAGTTGCCGCCCGTGCCTGCGCTTCTCGCCAGAACGGGGGCCCATTCCACAAGGCTGCAAAAACGAATCCATGCGGCTCCGGCGGCTTGTGCGGGGTCATCCTTTGGCTGAGGTCTTGGCCGGTGGCTGCGTTGTCGCTCGCCGCCAGCGCCGCACCACCGACTGCGGATTGACTAGGGCGTGTACTCATAAATCCGCCATGTCCGCTTTACCCCCAATAGCGGACAAACTCAGAGTCAGTCGGCTTGTCCGTTAAGTGCCAATAGCGGACATGGATCAAAGCTCCTCGGATTGTCGGCTTTGTGCCCCACCAGCGGCATCGCACCCCTGATCGTGACAGCGCCCAACGCTAGACGAGTTTGGCACGAAGACGCCGGTACTCATCGTCTGATATCGAGCCAGATTTCTTTAGCTGATCGAGTTTGGTGATTTCGTCTGCCACGCTATAGCCGACCACGCGGCGCAGTTCGTCGCGCGCCTGCTGAGCTTGCTGCGCATTGCGCTCCGCCATGCCTCGTCCCTGAGTGATCAGGTAGGCAAAGATGCCGAGGTAAGAGGTTACAACCAGCGCCAGGACCCACAGCGCCTTGCCCCAACCGGAAATGTCGTGCCGCCTGAACAGGTCCCCATAAATTACAACAAGCAGCCAGAACCAGACGACAAATGCGAATACGCCAAGCATGTTCATCAAGAAATTGGAGTAGGTGTAACCTCCCTCGAAGAGCATTGCTGTTCTCCTGTTCGCTAATCTGACATGCCCGATAGCCTTTAATCGTAGTCTGAGATTGCTCTCGAAGGCGAAGTCTAGCAATTGCCCTTAGGGGCAATGTCCGCTTTGGGTGGTGAGTTCAACTGATCAGCGCAACACGTACCTTAAACGGAGGACGTGGAGCGATGGCGATGTATCATCGGGTTGGGTTTACAGCGGCTCAGAGCGCGGAGCTTTGGGAGCGCTGGAAGAAGGGTGAAGGCCTGAAGTCGATCGGGCGCGCCTTTGGCAAGCCATCCTCTTGCATTTTTGCGCATTTGAAGCCCAGCGGTGGGATCATGCCGCCAGCCCGGCGCCGATCCGGTCTGGCGCTGACGATAGCGGAACGCGAGGAGATATCTCGGGGCATTGTGGAAGGCCAATCGGTCCGGGCCATAGCGAGGATGCTGGCTCGTGCAGCATCGACGGTCAGCCGCGAGATCAGTCGCAACGGCGGGGTGGGTCGTTACCGGGCTGCGGCGGCTGAGAAGCTCGCGTGGAAGCAGGCGCTGCGCCCAAAGCCGTGCAAGTTAGCAATGCATGGCCTGTTGCGGCAGGCTGTTGTTAGAAAGCTGGAGCTCAACTGGTCGCCCGAGCAGATTGCAGGCTGGCTGAAGCGGGCATACCCAGAGACTGAGGCGTGGCGCGTGTCTCACGAGACCATCTATCGCAGCCTTTATGTGCAGGCCCGCGGCGTATTGAAGAAAGAGCTGATGGAGCATCTGCGGTCCCGACGGCCAATCCGGCGCTCGCGGCAGGCAACGGCGAAGGCAGATCGGCGTGGCCGCATCCCGGACGCCGTCCCGATCAGCGAGCGACCGGCGTCGGTCGAGGATCGGGCCGTGCCGGGCCACTGGGAGGGCGACCTGCTCTGTGGATCGAAGAACAGCTACATCGTCACATTGGTCGAACGCCACTCGCGTTATGTGATGCTCGCCAAGGTCCCGAACAGGGAAACGCAAACCGTGGTTGACGCACTGATCCGGCAGGCAAGGAAGCTGCCTGACGAGCTCTGCAGATCCCTGACCTGGGATCGCGGCAAGGAACTTGCCGACCACAAGCGGTTCAGCATGGAAACAAATATCGACGTCTACTTCTGCGACCCGCAAAGCCCGTGGCAGCGCGGCTCAAACGAAAACACCAATCGCCTGCTGCGCCAGTATTTCCCCAAGAACCTTGATCTCGCGGCGCACTCCCAGGCCGCGTTGAACAAGGTGGCGCGTCAGCTCAACGAGCGGCCCAGAAAAACGCTAGACTTCCAATCGCCAGCAGAACGATTTAGCCAATGTGTTGCGACGACCGGTTGAGACCACTGTCAAAAGCGGACATTTCGCAGTGCAATCGCCATGTCTGCTTTACCCCCAATAGCAGACATTCGTTGGTAGGCCGTCGATGTCCGCTTTGTGCCAGAAGCGGACATGGTGGGAAGCTTTCAGTTAAAACCCTCAATGTAGACGCGCGCCATGGCGGCATTGCCAGCCGCGGCGGCACAGATGCCGATCACGTGGATTTCGTGAGGCACTCCGCAGTTCGGGTGTTTCCGCATATCCATCATCATCGAGGCAGCCGCCTCGTGCATCCGGCCAACCCTGAGAAGCGCGAGCGCGCGCTCCTTGCTCCGCTCAACGTACTGTTCTGGTGTCATCGTCGATAACGTCAAGGACACGAGCAAGCGCGCGTTCTCGTTTGCCCATTGGCCGTCCCCTTGGCCGTTGGCCCGAAGAATTAATTTTAATGAATTACGTTTGAGGGGGGTGTGAGCTGTTTCACACTTGGTGGGGGCTTCGTGCGGCAATTTTGCGGAAGAGAGCCGCCACTCCACGAAGCGATGTCCGCTTTGGGTCAAAAGCGGACATGGCATTGGAGTGCGCCCCTACGGTTGTCCCCGCTAGCTGCCCGCTGTCCCCGAATGAAATTTAGGACCGGAGCGCATCGCTGCAAGTGTGGCGAGTTAAAAGAGGCCGGGCCGGATTTTTCACCCAGCCGACCCGACAAGAACGTTCTACACCGCGAAAGTCAAAACTCGATCATCAGCGCTTTGAACGGTGGTCGTTTACTGCCCCCCAGAATCTGAGCACCGGCTTCGCTACTGCAACATGAAATGCTGGCCGACGCCCGCTTTGGGTCATTCGCGACCGAAACTTCCGACCCCAGCACCAACCGATGTCCGCTTCTACTCCAATAACGACCAAAAATGATGCGGCGCGGCGAATGACGCGAAGTGCCAACAACGGACATCGAGCAAGCTATCAATCACCTCGTCGGCGCGGAATTTATTCGGGACTGATTTTTCCGGTCTCGATCACGGTCTTCCAGCGGGCGAGTTCGTCGGCGAGGAATGCCTCGAACTGCTTGCCGTTGTTGGCGACCACATCGAAGCCGACAGCCTCGAACTTGGCTTTGGTGTCAGGCGATTGAGTGGCGGCTGCCAACTCGGCTTCGAGCTTCGCCCTGACCGCTGCGGGCAGTCCCTTGGGGGCGGCAGCGGCCTGCCATGAATAGACCTCAAGGTCTTTCACACCCGCTTCCGCCATGGTGGGTACATTGGGCAGCGCCGCGACGCGCTTGTCGCTGGTGACGGCCAGCGCCTTGAGCTTTCCGCTCTTCACCTGCTCGGC
The DNA here is from genome assembly GCA_963842645.1 of uncultured Alphaproteobacteria bacterium. Classification (GTDB taxonomy): domain Bacteria; phylum Pseudomonadota; class Alphaproteobacteria; order Rhizobiales; family Xanthobacteraceae; genus Z2-YC6860. The sequence goes on from CAWJGY010000013.1 coordinate 193,654, forward strand.
GATTGCGCCAAGATTTCTGGAACGACACGTTGGCATGGCCGGCGATCAAATCGTTGATGGCCGGACCGCCGCCCCGATACGGAACATGGATGCCGGTCGTGCCGGTTTTCTGCCAGAACAGCGCAGCGGTCAAATGATCCGATGAACCGGTGCCCGACGAGGCAAACGTGACCTTGCTGGGGTTCTTGTTCAGTTGCTCAATCAATTCGCGAACGCTGTTGGCAGGATACCCGGGATTTGCCACCAGCACGTTCGGTGTGCGCACTGCAACGCTCAGCAGATCGAAGTCCTTCTGTGGATCGTAACGGAGATCCTTGAACAGCGCCGGATTGATGGCGAAAACGCCGATCGATCCAATGAGGAGCGTGTAGCCGTCGGCGGCCGCTTGCTTGAGCGCTCCGGCGCCAAGCGCGCCGTTGGCGCCAGCCCGGTTGTCGATGACGACCGATTGCTTTACGCGCTCCGCGAACTTTGCCGCGACAAGCCGCGCCGTCATGTCGGAGGCGCCGCCTGGAGGAAACGGCACGATGACGGTGATGTTGCGTTCGGGATATTCGGCTGCATAAACCGGAGAGACCGTCACAGCCATCGCAACAAGTGCCGAGAGCGCGCAATGTGAAACGAAACTCATCTATCCCTCCCTGAACGAGCTGTTGAGCTCAGCCCACGGTGCGCCTCGGAATGGCATCAGAATTTCATGCGCGGTGAGAATAGCCGGGCGGCGAAGTATGATCAAACCGCACCGGGTCTTCATTCAAGGTCAAATTGACTTAGTTGCCTATGGTGCGGCCCAATTCCGGATTCGCTACTGCAACCTGAGACGCTGGCCATGTCCGCTTCGGGTCATTCGCTACCGACCGATCCAGCGCCAATGCCCAAACGATGTCTGCTCCTAGTCCAATAACGACCGTTCCGGCCGTGTCTCCGAATCATATCGCTGTACGCTCAGGCTCGAGGCAAATTCGTCAGATTACTAACACTTTGAGGTGCACTAGCTTGCAGCGCTCGCACCGGGGACACGGAACCAGCGCCGCTGCGGAGCGCCGCACGGCGCTGGCTCACCAGATGCTCTAGCCGGTGGGTCGCGAGGCTCACCGCCGCGGCCTCGCCGGCATCGATCTCTCCAGGTGCAAATTGTTCCATCTGCGACCGTAGAATATTGTCGATCTCATGCTCGGCCTTTGTTAGATCCGCTTCCTGCTGCGCCTCACGTACGCGGTCCATCAACGTGAATAGTTGTGCGAGCGGACGGTCCTCTTGCTCGGGATCCTCCCTGGTCATGAATTTCCACACACCGGCGAGCATCGTGGCCAGCATGCCAAGCAGCATCGAACCGTAGAAGAGCTGATCGCCGTACTTTTCGAAGAACGACTTCTGCCCGTCCTCGAAATACTGCGCCGCGCCGGGATGGATAGGAATGAACGCGTCCTTGTCCTTGGCCGGCACAGCGATGTGCGCCAGCAGCGGGTGGTCCTTGGAGAGCTGACTGCTCGCTTCGAACACCGCCTTGACGAGCGCGCCGGCAGCGTCGTCGCTCACTTTCTTGCCGGCGACGAGGTAGACCGGCATGCGTAACGTCGTCAGGTCCTCGGCGGGCAGCGCGGGCGAGCCGCGGATCGTTCCCTTCGGCAGCTCATAGCTTTCATAGGCGCGCTGAACGTTGGCGATCGCGCCGGCGGATTCGATCGGCACCAGAGCGACCTTGCCCTTCGTAGCGCGCAGCATGTCGCGGATCTGGCCAATGTAGTTTTCCGAAATCGGCACCACAAGCAGCAGCGCCTGCACCTGCTTGGCCTGCACAGCCTGGGGCACGTCTGCAGGCAGTATGTCACGAAAACGGGTGCGCGCACGCTCGAGGTCGTACTCTTTGGTGAGGATGCGCACGAGGGAGTGATTGACGCTGCCGCCCACCACGCCAATGGTCTTGCCCTTGAGCTCGTCCATGCTCGTGACCGTGCTGCCGGGCAACCCGATGATCAGCACCACCGCACGGGCGACGATCATCAGCGTCCGCGCCGACGACAGGTCGCCGACGTCCGGCCGCACCACGGCAAGATCTGCCTTGCCCCCGGCGAAGGCCGCGGTCGCTTCAGTCACCGTGAGCTCGTCGACCACCTTCAGGCGCACCGGCGCGTTGGTGGCCGCGAGCCTGGCCGCGATCGCCTCCATCAGCTTGGGCGCGTCGCCGTCCAGCGAGCCAGCCGCTACGGTCAGCGTGGTCGGCTGCTTGGAATAGCGATAGGCAAAGATGCCTGCGCCGAAGGCGATCGCCAGGAGGCCGAGGATCACCGTCACCCGCATCCAGCGCGGCGCCCGCCGCGTGGCGAACGCGGCGAATAGCGCGAGCAGGCCCGCTCCCGCCGCAGCGCCTGCGGCAAGGTTCTGGACCTGATCTCGTGACTCGGTGTTCGACAAGGCTCTGGCCGCCTTTCAAACGAAATCACTAAAAAGCTAGGCCGGTGAGAATACTATCAACAAACCGGGCGCACTTCACGTCTTTCCGGTGGCGCTGCGTGGAAGAGCGGCCCCTGCGATATCTGATCTTTCGCGGCTCAATCCCACACCCCAGGCAATCGCTGTGTACGCTTCGTCGCCACTGTCGCCAGTGGCAACGCAACACTCGCTACCAAGCGGACGCTACTCCTTACTTGGGCCGGACAACTCGCGGTCAATCAGTTCCAGTTCGGCCTCGAAGGAGCGCGCGAGCAGCGGCCTTGTCCGGTCTTCTCGCGGCGGATCGAAAAACTTGCGCAGGCTGTCATCCACGTACCGCCGACACGCTGGCGAATCACGCTAGGCCTTTTGGCGCTTGACGCAGAGTGTCTCCTCCCAACTCCCGCGTCCCAACTCCGCGCGAAGGTTCTCCCCCGAAGCCCCCTTCGCGCGGTTTTTCTGGCGCGGTCCAGAACGCGGACGCCTTACGATGCGTCGCTTCGATATCAATGACTGGATGTTCTTGATTGTCTTTTTCGGCGGAGTGGTTCTGCCACTCGCAACAGCAGCCGCCCTGCTGCTTCGACATTAGCCCGCTTACGCGCGGGGCCTCCTCCTCGCACGGTTTCGTTTTCATGGCGTCGCGGTCGCGCGTTCGGCTTCGGCGCGGTCGAGCGCAGCGAGTGGATCGGGTTCGCCTCGTCTTAGAATATTATTCTACGTTATTAAAATGTGCATTATCGGTTTTTAGCAAAAGCCGACCGCACCGGCGCTGGACTTGGCCCGACCGCAACTTTTTGCCACTTCCCCCCCACCCGCCACGATGTCCGCGGGAGCGAGCAGCGTCGGCGGCACACCTGCATCCTGCCATTAGCAGACGAAATTGGAATGCTTTTTAAGATCGGCGCGCGAGTTTCTGCTGATCACAGTCTCCAGCTTTTGGATACGTCGGTTCTGATCGTCGAGGATTTTACCAAGGGCCTCGATGATTGACCTGTCCACGCCACGTCCGCTATTCACCCCATAACGACCAAACAGCGGACATCGCTAGATGTCCGCATTGTGCCAAAACCGTTTGCAAAGCTGATGCTAAGTGATTGATCCCTAATCGACCGAAACAGCAACCGTTTGCAAAATAGTCCAATGATTGCTAGGTGCCGCCTACCTGGGGACTGGGGTCGCGAGTTCGAATCTCGCCGCTCCGACCAGCACTTAGCCCCTCTTTGCTTCCCAGAAAAATGGCTCTGGGAAGCGCATGGGAAGTAGAGCGGCACCTTGTGCGCCAGGGTCGGCAGGCCTGGCTCAATGAAGCCCGGGGCGGCATAAACACGCGACTGATTGTTCCAACGCATCACGCAGGGGATATAGGCGCAAAGTCAATTTTTTGGAGCGCGCAAATCCGATACGCTTCGATGATTGAGTTGGACCTTATGAGGTTCAAATGCGGATTTCCTGGGCAAGCATCGCGGCTCTCGCATTTTTGTTAGCAGGCTGTTTTGAAGGCCCAGCTGGTCCGCCAGGTCCGCCTGGCCCACCGGGTGCAGCAGGTCCGCCTGGCCCAACGGGTGCAGCAGGTCCTCGAGGACCGCAAGGTCCGCCCGGCCCCACGGGGCCCACCGGGCCACCCGGGCCCGCCGCGCGGCGCTGAGGAATGCGCGACAACGAAGGATTCGTCAGCCTGCACAACGGCGTGCCCCGTACCTTTCGGGATTCGAAGGCTACGGCTTACGAAGCCGCCCGCTACGCCAAGGGCAAGGCCAAGGGCGACATCATCGAGATTGTTGACCGCGCGATAGGCACGAAGCTCGTCATGCTGGAGGACGGCAGGACGGGTTAACGCTACTTTGAATCTCGCAGTGGCCTGTCGGCCAACATCAGACAGCAGTAGGACCGGCGTCACCGCTCGGTAGATTGATTGCCCGTAGCTCGAAACAGCACTCCCTGGGGGAAACGTAGGGGCGCACTAGAAACGTCGATAAAACCTAGCGAAATGCACTTCCTGCCGACGCGAGGGATACCACCAAGAGGTACCATCAACAAGCACGCCTACCCGCTTGTGTTCGCGTACAACAGCGACAGAAAAGGTTATGCTGATAGCGTTCACTTCCCTGAGCTTTAGGCGAGCGGGAAAACAGGCCGCCACCTTTGAGTGAAGCAAGAGTTGGTAGAGGTGCCAATGTCTTCTACGCAAAGCCCCTCTCTGAGCGATCATCATCATGAACGCGATATCTCTACCCTTGTGCCGCAATGGCCGACAGCCGAAGAAGCTCGGTCTCGCGGGCAAGCGCCCGATACAAGTGATTTATCCGATCAGCGCATCGAGATAGCTCCGCGTGGATCTGACTATTCTGCGGGGGTGCGGTTCACGAGCGAGAGGCCGTCGCTTGGCCGGCGACTATTCCGCGCCGTTGCCCGCTTCTTCATTGCGGTTCTGATCGGTGTCGGGGGCACATTGGCCTGGCAGTCCCACGGTGACGAAGCAAAAGAGATGATCAGGGTATGGGCTCCGTCGCTAGGCTGGTTGTTACCCGACTCAACGACGAAGTCAGCCGCCGACGGTCAGGTTTCCGCCATCGCGTCTGCAACTTCTCCTGAGTTGCTGCAGAAACTTGAGTCCATGACGAGCGATGTCGCCGTCGTGCGGCTCAGCCTAGAGCAGCTCGCTCGCAGGCAAGAACAGATGGCCCAGAACATCTCGACATTGCAGGCGGTCGAGCAGGACATCAGACAGAAAATGATATCCTCGCCTCCGTCCCAGGCAGTCCCCATTCCGGCGCGCAAACCCCCGAAACCCGCCGCGCAGTCATCGGCTGTGCAGTCATCGTCAGGGCCTCTCCGACCGCCTCCTTCCCAGCCACCCTTGCCTTTGCGCTAAGGGCCACATTGGGCGCAGCGGAATTTGCACGATGGCCTTGCGATGTGCCCGCCTTACCCTCAAACCTGACATGGACCTGAGCGCGGCCGATGCCGCTAAGTGCTAGAGGCCGCATTGCGTCCAATTTCGGCTGTCGAGACCGGTGCCATTGAGACATATACGCGGCGACAAGGGCTGGCGCGTCATTGACGCCACCGCCAATCATCAGAACCTTACGCCCTCGTTTTTGCCGGGCGCGCATCCGCGCCCCCTGCGGGCGGCGAGCCCCTTATGCCGGGATGAGCCAGGCAGCAACAGCAAGGGCCGTGAAGAACGCGAACCAGAGAGCGGCGGGTCGAGCGACCATGCGTTACAGCCTTCTTGCGATCGAGCCCCGGTGCCGAGTTTGACTGACTGCATCTAACCCCCCAGCTTCCCACTGTGCTGTGAAGCAGTTCACAGTCGCTTCAGGCTATTTCGCTTACCCCAACGCGGGGAAGGGCGTAAGCAAGGGCGGAGCATCCGGCTACGTGCAGCTTTTGCAGAAAGGATCCTGTTATGGAGTCCGACAAGGATTTTTGCTGACGCATTCCAGCCGAATACGACAAGTTACGCTAGGGGGCGAAGCCCGACGCTAGCTCAGCGTTCCCGATGTCCCCTTTGGGTCAAAAGCGGACATCGATCAGAGCGCGTTTGAATGTCCGCTTTGTGCCATGTGTAAACGTTCCCGCATGTGCTCTGTAGCCCCTACGGTACAATGGCGAAGAACAAAAACACTGCGAAGATGACCAAGTGTACGATGCCCTGAAGTACCGTGGTCCGGCCCGTGCCTAACGTGATGACGCCGACTAGGAGTGTCAGCGCCAGCAAGATTTGGTCCTTCGCGCCTAATCCGAGTTTTATCTGCTGGCCTAGTACGATCGAAACCACAGCGACTGCCGGGATCGTAAGTCCAATGGTTGCGAGTGCTGAACCTAATGCCAAATTCAAACTGGTCTGCAACCGGTTGGCCCCGGCTGCCTTGACTGCGGCCAAGCCCTCAGGGAGTAGCACCAGCACTGCGATAACAATCCCGATCACGGCTTTCGGGACGTCAAACCAAGCGATCCCCATCTCAAGCGTGGGCGTGAGAGCCTTGGCGAGCCCGACTATGGCAACGAGAGCTGCGAGGAGCAGACCAACGCTGATTGCAGTAGCCATATTAGACGGCGGAGATGCGTGCGCTCCCTCATCTCCCCGTTCGACAGAAAGGAAGTAGTCACGGTGGCGTATGGTCTGAACGAAAATAAATGATCCGTAGAGTACCAACGAGACACCCCCTGCAAAAATAAGCTGCGCATTGCTGAATAGCGGACCTGGCACGGTGGTTGCGACGTTCGGCACGACTAAGGTGAGAGTAGTAAGCGCAGCGAGGATGGCTAACGCGGCGCTCGCCCCATGAACCTGAAACCCTTGTTCGTGGTGGCGTGCACCGCCCCAGAGCAAGCAAGCGCCGACGATACCGTTGCACGCGATCATAACGGCGGCGAAAACCGTATCGCGTGCTAGTTCTGCGCTTGCCGCCGGAGCTGCAATCATCACCGAGACAATCAAGGCCGTCTCGATCACGGTCACCGCGAGAGCGAGGACAAGCGTCCCGAATGGCTCGCCCGTGCGGTACGCGATCACCTCTGCGTGGTATACGGCTGCGAAAACGGTAGCGATCAGGACAATCCCCGCCGTAGCGGCGATGAAGCCGTGAGCGCCGATATAGGCCGTCACTAACAGCAACACCCAAGCTATGGACGGCCATGTCCAAGCCCACCAGGGGGTCCGCGCTGCTGCCATTGCCGACACCCTCTCGGTCTCTCGACGGTCTAATACCATAAATGGACCGCTTGCGATGTCCGCGTTGGGTCAAAAGCGGACATGACAGCCCTTAGTCGCGATGTCCGCTTTACCCCCAAAGGCGGACACGGATCAGAGCGCGTTGAATGTCCGAAAAGTGCCAGAAGCAGACATCGACCTAATTTACTACTCGATCACGTTGGTCGCGAGCGCAAGCATCGGGGCCGGCATAGCGATACCGAGCGCCTTCGCGGTCTTCAGATTGATGACCAACTCGAACTTGGTTGATTGCATTACCGGCAGGTTTGCTGGCCTCTCACCCTTGAGGATGCGTCCCGCATAGTTTCCGGCTTGGCGATAGGAATCTGCCTGATCCGGCCCATAGCTCATCAGTCCCCCTGCCGTGACGTGATCGCTGCTGGAGAAGCTGGTCGGCAACGCATGGCGCGCTGCGAGCAGAACGAGTTGCTGGCGCCACATTCTAAAGTCGGCCTGCGGCGCGACGAACAACGCTTTGACGCCAAGCTTCAGAAGCGCGACGACCGGTGGCTCGACATCCCCATCGGGCGCCACCTTCGTGACGTGCAAGATACGTCCCAGCGCCTTGGCGGCGGCCATCGAGTCGTTCACGTCGGTGTCCGTGTTCGGATTGACCTGCGCGGCCAGCATGCCGATCGGGGTGGCGGGCGGCGCAACGTCGGATAGAAGCTCCAGGCGCTTCGCCACCAGCGTGTTGGATAGGAAAGTCACTCCGGTGATGTTGCCGCCGGGCCGGTTCAGGCTGGCAACGAGTCCGACCTTGACTGGATCGACCCCGGTGACGAAGACGATCGGAATGGCCGCTGTCGCGGCCTTGGCGGCGTTCGCCGGCGGCGTGGTGTTCGCGAAGATGACGTTGACCTGACGCTGTACCAGTTCGGTCGCGAGCGCCGGCAGCCTGTCGTTGCGGCCCTCCGCGTAGCGATGTTCAATCGTGAGATTGCGGCTCGGTTCGAAGCCGGCCTCGCGCAGGCCCTGCAAGATGGGGACCATCCGGCTCAATTCAAATTCCGGCGTCTGGCTATGCAGGATGCCGATTACCGGCATTGGGCCCTGTTGAGCGCGCGCCGCGAGCGGCATTACCGCTGCGCTGCCCAGAGCTACGATGAAATTGCGCCGCTTCATACCCGCCCCTAGGTTCAGGAGACGACATCGTATCGGCTCTAACGGGGACGCTGGAAGGGCTCCGTCGATGTCCGCTTTGGGTCAAAAGCGGACATCGAGGCTCAAATTGCGATGTCCGCTATACCCCCCAAAGCGAACATGGATCAGAACGTGCCGGATGTCCGCTAAATGCCAATCGATGGGGTAATCGGCCGGCTGGCTTGTTGATAGCCGAAGATTTTGGGTGCTGCGCCAGGCTGATGGCGAAACGAGGTGAATTCGCGGCCTAAGCATCAGGGAGAAGCGCAGCAAGGGGCATGTTCGTGAACAGCGCGTCGTCCGAAACGACAAGCGCGCTGGCTCGTTTTTCGGCCAGGGCGGCAAAAGCGATTTCGAAATCGCCTTCGACGTTGGCATTTAACGCCATCACGTCCTGTCCAATCCTGCGAGCGACGGTGTCCAACTCGCGCATGGCAGGCGCGTGGGTGACGTTGTTCCAGTTGACCAGGAACGCAATCAACGGAGTTGGCGAAATCAGTTCGCGTACAAGCTCCAGGCGCTTCGGCCAGAGCGAATTCGTGATCACCGTTACGCCGGTCAAACTGCCGCCCGACCTATTGAGGCTGGTAATGAGGCGGGCAGCAACCGGATCGCTGCCCGTGGCGACACGACCGGCAAGTTGCGGCTGCCACCGTCAAGGCGCCGGCCACGACATCGGCAGCGCCCGCGAAGATGACTGATACTTTGCGCTCGATCAGGTCGGCCGCCAATTCCGGGAGGCGATCAAGCTGGCCACCTGCCCAGCGGAACTCGATGACAACATTTTGGCCGTTGACGTAGCCAGCTTCGTTTAGCGCCCGGAGGAACGCCGCCACCACGTCCGTGAGGCGAGCGACCGCCCACTCAAGAATCCGACCACCGGCATGGCAAATTGCTGGGCGTGTGCGGCGAGTGGCATTGCCACCACACCGCCCAGTGCACCAAGAAATTCCCGCCGCCTCATGTCCGCCCCTTGGCTCAGGAGCGGCATCGTACCGGCTCAAACGAGGACTTTAATAGGGGCTGAAACTGGCTTCGCTACTGCAATAGAAATGCTGTCCGATGTCCGCTTGGGTCAAAAGCGGACATCGAGGCTAAAATTGCGGATAGTCTGAAGGCGCTTGACCTGAACGGCCGATTAGAGAAGCTGCCGTCAGCTTCTCTTATTCGATCACATCGTCGGCAGCTGCTTGCAGCGTGAGGGGAACGGTGAGACCGTATGCACGTGCCGTCTTTAGGTTGATCACCAACTCGAATTGGGTGGGCTGCAAGACCGGCATTTCTGCCGGCTTTGCGCCCTTCAGGACCTGCGCGACGTAGTCCCCAGCCTGGCGGTACATCCAACTGATGCTCGGGCCGTAGCTTAAGAGACTGCCCACTTCTGCGAACTGCCGCACAAAGCCAACCGACGGCAGCTTGTGGCGGTGGGCGAAGGAAACGATCTGCTCGCGCCGATCTAGAACGATCGGATCAGTTCCAGTGATGAAGCCGTCGGCCCTGGCGTTTATCAGTTGCTCGAGCGCCGCATCGACCTCACCTGCGTTCTTGAAATTGACAGTGACCGTCTCTAGACCCAGCTTTTTTGCTCCAGCCTCCGCGTCGGCAACTTCATTTTTGACATTGGGATTTGTCGGGTTCATCAGAAGCGCGACGCGAGAGACTCTTGGGGCGGCTTCCCGCAATAGCTCGAACTCGCTTTGCGGCCAGAATATTTTGATTGAACAGAATGCCGGTTACGTGCTTGCCGGGCCGATTGACACTTTCGACCAATCCAAAACGGACTGGGTCGCCGCCAATTGTGAAGACCACAGGCACCGTGGTGCTGGCCTGTTGCGCAGCGCGTGCAGAAGCGACGTCCCCGGTGGCGGCAATGACAGCGGCCCCCATTGCAACAAGCTCCGCTGCTAGCGCCGGGAGCGCTTCATAGTCTCCGCGGGCCCATCGCTCCTCGATGCGGATATTTCTGCCCTCGACAAAGCCGGCCTTCGTCAACCCCTCTCGGAACGAGTCAGCATTGAAGCGGTAGGTGTCAGGCGAGGCGCTGTTCAGGAAGCCAACCAACGGCGCCCGTTGCTGCGCCAACGCGGCCAGAGGGACGGTGGTGACCGCGCCGCCAATAAGGTTGATGAACTCCCGCCGCCTCATGTCCCTGCCCCTGGGCTCAGGATGGCTATCGTAGCTGTTCAAACTGGCTTGCCGGAAGGCCTTGCTGATGTCCGCTTTGGGTCGAAAGCGGGCATGACGCCTAATTTCGCGATATCCGCTTTACCCCCGAAAGCGGACATTCACCGACGCGATTAGAATGCTCCATTGGTCCCAAAATGGTTTGCAAAGCCGATGCTAAGTGATTGATTGCCCCTAGCTCGAAACAGCAACCGTTTGCAAAATTCTGCAGTGATTGCTACGGATCGCCCCTACCTGGGGGACTGGGGGTCGCGAGTTCGAATCTCGCCGCTCCGACCAGACTTTTTTGGGCGCCCCGCGCCTTCTTCGGGACCACGTTTCCGGTCGCGATCATCGAGCCTCTGCCATGCGCTGAGCTATACTGCGGCGTGCTGTTCACCTGCCAAGGAGGGATCATGCGGGCCACCGTCTGCGCCATTGTTGCGGCGATCGGCTTGGCCGTGCATCCGGCGCTCGCGCAGGCCGACAGCACCGCGGGAACATTCTGGAAAGCCGTGCAATCAGCCTGTGACGCCACCGCCGCGAAGCCTCCAAGCGAGCTTGGCCGGCGCATCGCGCGGACCGCGATCGAGGAGTTCACCCGCTTCGGCGGCCATCAGATCGATGCCAACGGCCGGCTATTCCACTTCGGCCTGACCGAAGCCGAGCACGAGGAGGACGACGGTGGCAACCGTCAGGCGACCCTCGGTCATCTCGGCTGGTGGCAGGTTATGAAATACTGGCGCAGCCTGTATGGCGATAACACCACCGCGGACAAGCTCGAGGTGCGCGGCTATCGTGACGCTTCGAGCCTGACTCAGCAGACGGACGTCGCGGAGCTGTTGCGGACCAGTGCCGCCCGCCTCCTACAGGCCGCCGAAGCTGAATCCGATCCGGAGACACGCGAAATGCTGCGCGAGGCGGCCGTCCGCGCGGCAATCATTGATACCTCGTGGTCGGCGGCTTTCATCAGCTACGTGGTACGGCAGTCGGGCGTCACGGAGAACGCATTCCGGTTCGCCAACGCCCATCGCGTCTATATCTACGACGCTTTTGCGGCGAGCGCGGCGGAACTAGCCAACAAGTCCGACGAACGGCTTTATCGTGCCTGTCCGGTCAGCAGCACCAGACCCCGGGTGGGCGATCTGATTTGTCAACAGCGCGAGCCCGCGCTCGCTGATGCCAGCGACGAAGCGGTGCGCGAGCGCGTCCGGGGGGAACTCGGCGGCGGCGCGGATGCGCGCTCGGTCCGGCGCACCCATTGCGAGGTGGTCGCGCATATCGATGCGGGCGCGCGCAAGATGTATACCATCGGCGGCAACGTTAATCAGGCCGTTACCGCCAGGAAGCTTAATCTGCGCAAGCGCGACCTGAAGTTCTCGGCGGCGCAAAAGAGCCATTGTGGTGGGGCAGGCAATTGGACCCTGCCTCAGCCTTGGTCCGAGACACCGCACGCGCACAGCAAATGCTCGCTCAACGACAAGAAATGGTTCGTTCTGCTGCAGCTGAGGTGAACGCCTGATGGATTTTGCTATAATCCGGCCGAACGATATGAGGGATGCTCAATTGTTGCCAGCACGCCACCTTGCTGCTGCCGCCGCGTTAGCATTGTCGCTGACCATCGGCGCATTTTTCGCCGTCCTTTTCCCAGCCGCGGACGCGCGGGCCCAAGGCCTGCCCGGGGGCTCAACCGGCGCCTGCGAAGATGCGGCCGAGCTCGCGGTGCTACCGTCGCCGATTGTGCCGTGGAAAGGCGCGCCTTTACGCATTGTCTTCGCCGCGGAGAAACCGTTCGAGGGCGAACTTTCACTTATCGCGCCGGACGGCAGCGTCGCGGCCAAATCGCGTGAGCGGCACGGCGGGCCGCCGTATTTCTGGTTCACCGAGGTCAAATCGCCTGCCGCGGGGGCGTGGCGGGCCACGCTCGCGCGCGACCGCGCGCCAGCCGGATGCGGCACGATCACGCGCGAGATCGCTGTGCGTGGTGACCAACCGCCGCGGCCGAGCCAGGTGGAGGGAACCGTCTGGCCGCTGCGCAATACCTGGAATCGCGCGACAGAAAACCTGTTCGCTGCATGGATCGAGAAACTATTCGATGACCCGCTTGACGCCGCGCCGTCGTGGCCGGCGCTGCATGAAGTGCTGCGCGACCGGTCGCGCAATATCCTGTTCAATCATCTCGGTCTCGGCGAAGACGAGATGAAGATGACCTTGCGCCCCGACTGCGCCGATCTTCCGTATTTCTTGCGCGCGTATTTCGCGTTCAAGATGGGGCTGCCGTTCGGCTATGCGAAATGCACGCGCGGCGGCGGTGGCAGGGCGCCGCATTGCCCGCAGTGGTACAACATTCAAAATCTCGAGCCCCCTCCTGCCGCGCCCGAATCAGCAGGAGCGCCCGGCGCACCCGCGACGAACACGCAGGGCGGATTCCTGAGGAACGCATTCGGCGGACCTGCGGCCAACGGAGCTGCAGCGACGACCGCACCGGCTGCACCTGCACCGAGGCGGCTGGGGCTCGCGGCGGCGTTCGGCAATTATTCGCGCGCCATCGGCGGCGGGGTTCACTCCGGATCCGGGCGAACGGCGTTGAGCGACAACAACACCGACTATTACCCCGTGCCGCTCAGTCAGGAGACGCTGCGCCCCGGGACCGTCTACGCGGATCCGTATGGGCACATCCTGATGATCGTGCGCCGCGTATCGCAGTCGGATGGCGCGGCAGGCGTCATTCTCGCGGTCGACGGGCAGCCCGACGGGACAGTCGCACGCAAGCGATTTTGGCGTGGCAATTTCCTGTTCGCCCAGGACCCGGCGCTCGGCGGCCCAGGCTTCAAGCGCTTCCGGCCGATCGTGCGCGACAAGAGCGGCGCCTTGCGGCGTCTGACCAACGACGAAATCGCCAAAAACCCGCAGTACGCCGATTTTTCGCTGGATCAGGGCAAGCTCGGGGTCGAGGAATTCTACGACCGCATGGATGACGTCATGTCGCCCTCGCCGCTCGACCCTTTGAACGCGATGAAGGAAGCAATCACTTCCCTCGACGAGCAAGTCAAAACGCGCGTGACGTCGGTCGAAAACGGACGCAAGTTTCAGAACAGCGGGAAAGGCGAAGCGAACATGCCCGACGGCGCGGCGATCTTCGAGACGATCGGCCCGTGGGAGGATTTCTCGACGCCGTCGCGAGATTTGCGTCTGTTGATCGCAATCGATGTGGTTCGCGGGTTCCCGGAGCGCGTCGCGCGGCGACCCGAGCGATACGCCATGCCGAGGGACAGGAGCGTCGCGGCCGTAAAGGCTGAATTACAAAGCGTGCTCGCGTCGGAGCTCGCGGGGCGCAAGTTTTCGTATACCCGCAGCGATGGCTCCGCATGGACGCTCGCACTCAAAGACGTGGCCGAACGCGCGACAGATCTCGAGATGGCGTATAACCCGAACGACTGCGTCGAGTTCCGGTGGAGCGCGCCGGCCCAGAGTGCCGAGGCGTCGACGTGTAAGCGGTACGCTCCCGGAGCGCAGCGCGCGAAGATGACCAAGTACCGCGCGTGGTTCCACGAGCGGCGCCGGCCGCCGCGCGCTTAGCCTCATTTGTGCGGTGACCTCGGTGCGTCAGGCTTTGACACTTCATCCGGACTCGACTTGCCCCGCGGCGGCCCGCATCGAGGTGGGGGTCGCCCGTCCGCGCGCGGACAGTCTGGTGTTGTCCTATATCGTGTCCGGCACGTTGAGTGATATCCGCATGCCGTCTGTCACGGCTGCTATGCGCAGCGACGACCTCTGGCAGCACACATGCTTTGAGGCGTTTGTCCGCGTGTCATCGGTAAGCGAGTATTACGAATTCAACTTTGCGCCTTCGACGCAGTGGGCGGCATATCGATTCAGCAGCTACCGAAGCGGGATGCGCGTGGCAGCCGAGGTCAGCGCTCCTTCGATCGAAGCGCGATCGAGCCACGACTGCTACACATTGCAAGCCTCGCTGCAGTTGGAACGTTTGCCAGGTTTGCCGCCTGCGGCACCGTGGCGTCTCGGGTTGTCGGCCCTGATCGAAGATACGAGCGGCTGCAAGTCATATTGGGCACTGGCGCATCCACCCGGGAAGCCGGACTTTCATCACGCGGATTGTTTTGCGCTTGAGTTTTCTCCGGCTATACAGCCATGAAGTTTGGCATCGATCGACTTATCGCTGAACCGGCTTTGCGCGCGTCCATCGCCGGCAAGCACGTGGCACTGCTCGCGCATCCCGCCTCCGTTACGAAAGACCTGACGCACACGCTGGATGCCTTGGTCGCATGTGGCGACCTGAAGATCAGCGCTGCCTTCGGCCCGCAGCATGGCCTGCGCGGCGACAAGCAGGACAACATGATCGAGTCGCCGGACTACAACGATCCGGTTCATGCCATCCCGGTCTTCAGCCTCTATGGAGACGTGCGCAAGCCCACCGAAGCGATGATGGACACATTCGACGTGATCCTGGTCGATCTGCAGGACCTGGGTTGTCGAATCTACACATTCATCACCACCCTCAGGTACCTGCTCGAAGCCGCGGCGCAACATCGCAAGACTGTCTGGGTGCTGGATCGGCCCAATCCCGTGGGCCGGCCGGTCGAGGGTTTGACGCTGCGCGCCGGCTGGGAAAGCTTCGTCGGGGCCGGGCCGTTGCCGATGCGTCATGGGCTGACGCTCGGTGAGCTCGGTCTTTGGTTCGTCCGGACGTTCAAGCTCGATGTCGAGTATCGGGTCATCGAGATGCAGGATTGGCAGCCCGATGCCGCGCCTGGGTTCGGCTGGCCGCTAGGCGAGCGCACGTGGATCAATCCGAGTCCCAACGCACCTAACTTGTGGATGGCGCGCGCCTATGCGGGCACGGTGATGCTCGAGGGCACGACGCTCTCGGAAGGACGTGGCACCACCCGGCCGCTCGAACTATTCGGCGCTCCCGATATCGATGCGCGGGCCGTCATGCAGGAAATGGAAACCCTTGCTCCGCGATGGCTCGCTGGTTGTCGGCTACGCGAGTGCTGGTTCGAACCCACGTTTCACAAACATGCCGGTCAGCTTTGCCACGGCGTTCAGATACACACCGAAGGTCCCGACTACGATCACCAGACATTCCTGCCGTGGCGTATCCAGGCGCTCGCCTTCAAGGCGATCCGACGTTTGTACCCGGACTACCCGCTGTGGCGTTATTTCGCCTACGAGTACGAGCGCGGCAAACTTGCCATCGACGTCATCAATGGCGGACCATCGTTCCGAGAATGGGTAGACGATGCCGCGGGCGCACCGCACGACCTGGATGTTCTGACTTTGCCCGATGAGCAGGCCTGGTCGACCGAGCGTCAACCCTACATACGCTACCGCAGCCCATAAACGCGGCCCGGACGACCGCACGCCCGTCTACGATTGAAGAATTGATTCGATCCGAGCCCATTTTGAATTGGCGGGCTGGATTGGTGGCGCAACAAACCCAATCTAAGATAAGCACGGGGCCTGTTTTGGCTGATCGCCCCTCCGGGTGACGAAAAAGAGAAATCAGCATGGACCGGTTGGTCATTCGTGGTGGCAGGCGCATCGAAGGTTCGGTCCAGGTACGTGGAGCGAAGAACGCGGCTTTGCCGCAGATTGCCGCTGCATTGCTGAGCTTCGAACGGTTGGAGCTGGGCAACGTTCCCGAAGTCACGGACGTCGACACCATGCTCGCCCTGATGGGCGAATTCGGTGTGGTGGCTACGCGCGGCTCTGGCCGGGCTCTCGCACTCGATGCCCGCGAAGCCCGCAACGCGGTGGCGCCCTACGACATGGTGCGCCGCATGCGCGCCAGCATCTTGGTCTTGGCGCCGCTGTTGACCCGCTTCGGCTCTGCGCGCGTGTCCATGCCGGGAGGTTGCGCGATCGGCGCGCGACCGATCGATCTGCATCTCAAAGCATTGGACGCACTTGGGGCCGAGATCGACATCGAGGCCGGCTATATTCAAGCTCGGACCAAAAACGGCGGGCTGCGTGGCGGCCGCGTCGTGCTCACCACGCCATCGGTGGGAGCGACCGAGACGGCTCTGATGGCGGCCACACTCGCGCGTGGTGAAACCGAAATCCTGAACGCGGCCCGCGACCCAGAAGTCTGCGACCTGGCGCTTTGCCTCACCGCGATGGGAGCGCACATCCAGGGCGCGGGGACGCATCGCATGCTCGTCCAGGGCGTGGATGCCCTCCATAACGCCCGACACGATCTGCTCACTGACCGTATCGAGGCTGGGACTTACGCCGTTGCCGCCGCAATCACCGGCGGCAATCTTGAGATTCTCGGTGCCCATCTCGAGCACCTTGGATCTGTCGGTGCGGTCCTGGAAAGCGCGGGAACTCAAATCTGGCCGACCGATCGGGGGCTGATGGTTGTCCGCTCCGGTCCTTTGCAAGCCATCGACGTGGTGACGGAGCCTTATCCCGGCTTTCCCACCGACCTCCAGGCGCAGTTCATGGCCTTGATGACCATCGCGTCAGGTGCATCGGTCATTCGCGAGACTGTCTACGAAAGCCAATTCATGCACGTCCCGGAACTCGGGCGGCTCGGTGCCAACATCTCGCTGCAAGGCTCGACGGCCCTGGTGCGTGGCGTCGAACGGCTCCACGGTGCGGAGGTGATGGCCACCGACTTGCGGGCATCCGTGAGCCTGGTTCTCGCCGCTTTGGTCGCCGAAGGCGAAACGACCATCAACCGCGTCTACCATCTCGATCGCGGATATGAATCGCTCGACCGCAAGCTTGTGCAATGCGGTGCGGACATTCGGCGGGTCGCCGAATGACGGCGGCTTCTCAACCCGACCCGTTGTTCATCGGCGTTGACGGCGGCGGCACCGGGTGCCGTGCCCGCATCGAGGACGCGAAAGGAAGCTTACTGGGGACCGGCATTGCCGGACCGGCTGCGCTGCGACTGGGGTTCGACCGCGCGCTGGCCGAGGTGAAGAAGGCCTGTCACGCCGCGCTTGAGGAAGCCGAGCTCGGCTCCGATGCTCTGGGTTTAGCACATGCTGCCGTCGGCCTTGCGGGAGTCGGTCGCAAAGGTTCGCTTGAGCAACTCGTTCTACGGCAGCATCCTTTCCGCTCAATCGTTTATGTCAACGACGCGACGATTGCTTGCATCGGGGCCCATGGCAAGCGAGATGGCGGCATCGTCATCGTCGGAACCGGCAGCGTCGGGTTTGCCGTTGTTGGAGGACAGGAGTTCAGGGTCGGAGGCTATGGTTTCCCGATATCTGACGAGGGAAGCGGGGCCGATCTCGGTTTGCACGCAATCCGCATGGCATTGCGGGGCTATGATGAACGCACCGTCGTGACCAGCCTTACGCGCGACGTCATGACACGTTTCAACAACGATCCGTTCGAGGCCGTCGCCTGGATGGATCACGCGACGGCAACGGACTATGCGACGTTTGCACCCTTGGTGATGCGGCATGCGGACGCCGGAGATCCGATCGCACGGCGGATCGTACGGGATGCCGCGGAGCAGATCGACGAACTGGTGAGACGACTGTGCGAATGCGGCGCGGCGCGAGTTGCCCTGCTCGGCGGGCTCGCATCTTCGATGCAGCCGTGGCTGGCGCCGGATGTTCAGCGCCGGCTGGTTGCAGTCGAGGGCGATGCAGTGGATGGCGCCTTGCATCTCGCCCGGCGTGCCGTCATGAAAGGCTAGTGTCCGAGAGCCGACGGATCGGAATGGAGCGAATGTCTGCCGCGTTTTCGGCATAACCGAGACAGGGTCATGCGCACCGAGCAAATCAGTCCACGCTACGTTGAACTCGATTCCTGGTCCGCAACCGAGATGATCGCGGCGATGTATGAGGGGCAGCTTGCGGCGGCCGCTTCAGTTCGCGGCGCTCTCGGCGCGATCGCCGCAGCCGTCGAGGACGCGGTTCCGGCGCTGCAACGAGGCGGACGTATCGTCTACACCGGAGCCGGCACGTCAGGACGCATTGGCGTGCAGGATGGGGCCGAGCTGCCGCCAACCTATGACTGGCCCGCCGATCGTCTTGTGTTTGCCATGGCCGGGGGGCTTGGCGCACTTATCAAGAGCGCCGAGCAGGCCGAGGACAACGAAGCCGCGGGCGCGCAAGCCATGTCGGAGGCGCAGATCGGCGCCAATGATGTTGTCATCGGCGTGGCAGCGAGTGGCACGACGCCCTTTACGATCGGCGCGTTACGCGCGTCCACTGCCGCAGGGGCAGTGACCATCGCCGTCGCCAACAACCCGGGCGCTCCGCTGTTTGAGGTCGCGCGACATCGCATCCTGGCTGATACGGGAAGCGAAGTAATTGCCGGTTCTACTCGGATGAAGGCAGGCACCGCGCAGAAGATCGTGCTGAACCTGTTCTCGACAACCGTGATGGTGAAGATGGGCCGCGTCTATCGCGGGCTGATGGTGGACATGCGGGCACGGAACGCCAAGTTGCTCCGGCGCGCGGAAGCCATGGTCAGCGAAATCGTCCGCTGTCCGGAAGGCGCCGCGGCGCGCTATCTCGAACAGGCCGGCGGGGACGTGAAGACGGCTGTCCTGCTGGGCTTCGGGCTGGGCCGCAGCCAAGCTGAGCAACTGCTGCAGCGCCACGGGGGTAATCTGCGCTCCGCCATTAACGAGGCCAGCCGCCCCGCGGGCTGAACTACGCGTAAGGCCCTGCAGTTATTGAAGCTTCAAATAAATCGGAACCACGCTTGCCGTCCGGAGAAATTCGAAAAGCCCGAAAAACATGAACGTCAAAAAGAACAGACTGGTGTCGGCCAAAGTCAGGTTCGAACCTTTCGCGGGAAGACGGAAAGCGATGCCCAGCTCGCGCTCCGACGAGACAGAATTGGCAATCAACGACACGAAGAAACGAAGCGCGCCCGAATGACCGGAGGCAATTCGTATCTACGGTATTCAATGCCTCGCTTATCGCCAATCTGTGGCATCTGGCCAACTCTTCGGACTTTTTTTATTGGCTTTGGTCAAACAAAAGCCCGACGTCATTGCTGACGTCGGACTTCTGCCGCGACTCCCCCAAAACCGGCCTGCGTTGGCGGCGCATTTTGCGGATGAAACTCCCGCTTCGCACCGATACAATCAGCCGAGATTTTGTGACGAATCCTGATTTCCGAGGTTGCAACTTCCATGCCCGCAGGATCGCAGGCGCCTGGCACGGTTCTAGTGACTGGCGCCAGCGGTTTCGTCGGTTCGGCGATCGCGGCGGCGTTCCGGCAGGCTGGTCATCCGGTCCGCGTTCTGGTCCGCGCCTCCAGCCCGCGCAACAACATCGATCCGCGTGATACGGTCATCGTCGGCGATATTCTGGACCGCACTTCGGTCGCCGCAGCGCTCAACGGCACGCGCTACCTTGTCCATGCCGCGGCTGACTACCGGCTTTGGGCGCCCTCCCCCGACGATCTGCTCCGGGCCAATGTCGAAGGCAGCCGCATCGTGATGGAAGAAGCGCTCCGCGCAGGCCTTGAGCGGATCGTCTATACGAGCTCGGTTGCGACCTTCGACCTGAGCGCTGGGAGCCCCGCCGACGAAACTCAGAGCCTGGCCCCTGACCGGGCCATCGGCGCCTACAAGCGCAGCAAGGTACTTGCGGAAAATCTCGTCGCAGACATGGTCGTGCGCGACCGGCTCCCCGCGGTAATCGTCAATCCCTCGACCCCGATCGGACCTCGCGACGTCCGCCCGACGCCAACCGGTCGCCTCATCATCGAAGCAGCGTCCGGCCGGATGCCGGCATTCGTCGAGACCGGCTTGAACTTCGTCCACGTCGATGACGTCGCGGCCGGTCACCTCGCGGCGCTCCATCGCGGCCGTGTCGGCGAGCGCTATATCCTGGGTGGCGAGAACATAACGCTGCGCCAGATGCTCCTCGACATCGCCGGCATTGTCGGCCGGCGGGCGCGGCCGTGGCGATTGCCGCGCGGCGCGGTCTATCCGTTCGCGTTCGGCGCCGAAATGCTGGCGCGTGCGATCGGGCGTGAGCCGTTTGCCACGGTGGATGGGCTTCGCCTGGCTCGCTACATCATGCACTTCGATGACAAGAAGGCGCGGAGCGAGCTCGGCTATACGTCGCGGCCTTATCGCGACGGGCTGGTCGAAGCAATCGAGTGGTTCGTGCAGGCCGGCTACATGAAACGGCCACGCAACATCCCAAGCGCCTCGAGCATTCCTTAGAGCGCGGCTTCGCGCCGTTCGCGCAAGAACTGGAAGAACTCGACGCCTTCGCGCAATCGCCGCTTCATCATCTGTGGCGAACGCACCATTTCGTTGACGATCGCCGCGATCTTCGGCGCTCGGAAGTAGAAGGCTTTGTAGAATTCTTCCACCGAATTGAAAATCTCGCTGTGACTCAGATGCGGGTAATGTAGCGGCGCGATCTGGATGCCGTTGTCATCGACCAGATCGGCGTTGTTGGTGTCGAACCAACCGTTCTCCTTGGCCTGCTTGTAGAGGAATGTGCCGGGATATGGCGCGGCGAGTGAAATCTGGATGGTGTGCGGATTGATCTCGGTGGCGAAGCGGATGGTTTCCTGGATCGTCTCCTTGCTCTCGCCCGGCAGCCCCAGGATGAACGTGCCGTGGATCTTGATGCCGAGTTCGTGGCAGTCCTTGGTAAACTTCTTGGCCACGTCGACCAGCATGCCCTTTTTGATGTTGTGCAGGATCTGCTGATTGCCGGTTTCGTAGCCGACCACGAACAGCCGGCAGCCGTTGTTGGCCAGCACTTCCAGTGTCTTGCGCGGCACGTTGCCCTTGGCGTTGCACGCCCAGGTAACGCCAAGCTTGCCAAGCTCATTGGCCAGGGCTTCGACACGCGGCAGATCGTCGGTCAGGGTGTCGTCGTCAAAGAACACTTCCTTGACCTGCGGGAACGCCTGCTTGGCGTATTTGATCTCTTCGATTACGTGGCCGACGCTGCGGGTGCGGTAGTTGTGTCCGCCCACCGTCTGCGGCCACAGGCAGAAGGTGCAGCGCGATTTGCAGCCGCGACCCGTATAGAACGACAGATACGGATGTCGCAGGTAGCCGATAAAGTAGTTTTCGATCTGCAGATCACGCTTGTAGACCGGCGAGACGAACGGCAATTCGTCCATGTTGTGCAGCGTCGCACGCTCGGCGTTGTGAACGATGCGGCCGTCGCGCGCACGATATGAAAGTCCGGTGATGCTGCCAAAGTCGCGGCCGTCCGCGACCTCCTTGACCGTGAAGTCGAACTCGTTGCGGGCGACGAAATCGAGTTCTTCGCAAGCCGCCAGCGATCCTGCCGCATCAACCGCGACTTTGGCGCCGATCATGCCGATCTTGAGATTCGGATTGGCCGCCTTGAGCGCGCGGACGGTCTTCACATCGGAGGCAAACGACGGCGTCGAGGTGTGCAGGACCACGAGGTCACGGTCCTTCACCTCCGGCAGGACGTTGGCCAGGCTCAGCCGGTGCGGCGGCGCGTCGATCAGCTTGGAACCCTCCACCAGCGCTGCGGGCTGGGCAAGCCAGGTCGGATACCAGAACGACTTAATCTCCCGCCGGTTTTGATAGCGCGCTCCGGCCCCGCCATCGAAGCCCTCGAACGACGGCGCTTGCAGAAACAGGGTCCTCATCATGGCGAGGGTCTTCTCCGCTCCGACTTCAAAATGCCTTCCGACAGCAGGTCGTAATGATGGCCTCGCCAGCTCACGTCGCGGGCGACAAAACCCGCGACAAATATGGCAAAGGACAATAAATCGCGCACCGGAATGAGCCAATACGGGTGCGGCGGCAAGCGATATCCGTGCTCGGTGGCGAAAATCAGGACGGCCCGGCATACCAGGGCTGCCAAACCAAGGCCGATTGCGGCCCAGCCGCCCCCCAAAAGCCATGCAATCAGCGCCAGCGGGAAGGCGTGCGTCAGGCTCCAGCCGAGATAGCCCAGCGGATCGATGGTGCGGATGGTCAGCGCCCAGCGCAATTCATGCCGCCACAATTCGAGAAAGGACGACTCGCTGCAGACGTGGCCAACCGCGAACGGCAGGACGGTGACCGCCTCGCCGTGCTGTTCCACCAATTCGCCCAGCACATAATCGTCGGCCAGACAGTCGGCGAGCGGCTCGAAGCCGCCGATGGCGACGAGCGATTGGCGGCGCAGCGCGATGGTCGATCCCAAGCAGGGATGTGAAAGTTCGAGTCGCGCGCCGACCACGACGCCCGGGAGAAAATGGCTGTCGATGGTCAGCTGCGCTAGCTGGGACCACAGGTTGCCCGTCGAAATCCCGTAGTAGGGACAGCTCACGGCGCCGCCAAGGCGCTCGACTGCGGCGACCAGGCGGGCCAGATAATCGCGTGCCACGCGGACGTCGCTGTCGGCCACCACGACGACGTCATGAGCAATGCGTTCGCTCATGTTGATGAGATTTGCCACCTTCGGATTGGAGCCCATCACGCGCGTGTCGACGACGAGCTCGATTTGCCTGCCGGGATACGCGGCCCGCAGCCGATCGACCACAGAGATCGCAGCATCATTCGGGCTCTCGACGCCGAATATGATTTGAACCTCGCCCGGGTAGTCCTGTTCGCAAAACGACACCAGATTTTCGTACAGGCCGACTTCGTCGCCGTGCAAAGGTTTGAGGATTGTCGCGGCCGGCGCCGAAGCATCCATCACTGGCGCCGAGCGCGCAGACGAGAAGATGAACGCGGCGGCCAGGATCATGAACAGGCAGCCGAACGCGCCGGCGAGCCAAAGCGCGACCAGCAGGATGTCGTGGATCATGGCGTGAGCCCGATCAGCACGGACACGCCAAGGCACCAGATGACGAGCGTGGCCTGCTTACCGGACGGCATTTTTCCCGTGCTCAACAACGTACGCAATTGCAGGAATAGCGATCGGCCAAACATGAGCCAAATGCGGCGACGGAGCGCAAGCCCCGGCCGGACGGGCGGCCATCACCTCTTGAAGTTCAGGCCGCCTCGTCCTTGAGGGCCAGGTCGATCAACCGGCGGCATTCCCGCAATTCATGCAGTGCGCTTTGCAGCCGCCGGACGTTATCGCGCGTGAGATGCGGAGCCGGCGGCGCGGCCGGAGCAGCAGCGAACTCCGGCGCTCCGGCAGTGCGATCGTCTTCGGTGGGCGTCGCGGATGGCGCCTTCAACAGGCCAAATAAGGTCCGCGCGGCGTCGTCCGGCGCCAACTGCTCGGCGGCTTCCGGCGTCTCGTCGTCCGGCGGCGGTGCGGGCTGCGCCGCCCCCGGCTGCCACACGGCTTGAACGAACTTCGGTCCCTGCTCGCGCAGGATGCGCTGCACGCCGCGGATCGTGTAGCCCTCCCCGTACAGCAGGTGCCGGATGCCGCGCAGCAGATCGACGTCGTCCGGACGATAATACCGGCGGCCGCCGGCGCGCTTCATCGGCTTGATCTGCGGGAAACGGCTCTCCCAGAACCGCAGCACGTGCTGCGGAATGTCGAGTTCATCGGCGACTTCGCTGATGGTGCGGAAAGCGTCCGGCGCCTTGTCCACGACGGCTTGTTCCCCTGCTGGAGATTTGAGCCCGCGGGCCCAACACAGATCACACGCGAACGAAACTAGTCTTCGGCGGCGTCGACAACGTCAGCGCCATTGATACGCTGCTTGAGGATGGCCGACGGCTTGAACACCATGACCCGGCGCGGCGAGATTGGCACTTCCTTGCCGGTCTTCGGATTGCGCCCGATCCGCTGACCCTTCTTACGCACCACGAACGAACCGAATGAGGAAAGCTTCACCGTTTCGCCTCGTTCAAGGCAATTGGTGATTTCCCCCAGCACCAACTCCACAAGCGCCGCGGATTCAGTGCGTGACAAGCCGACCTTTTGGTAGACCGCCTCGCACAGGTCCGCCCGCGTAATGGTTTTTCCCGACATCGGCAGCCCCAGTCCAGCCCAGCCCAGCCTAGGCGACCATATCCCGCTGAATTTCCAACGATATTAGCTTGGCTGGGGGCGGTCAACGGCAGGAACATAGCGGTTGCGCGTATTTTGCCGCACTCGTGTTGCGCGGGGGCAACTATCAGAAAGGCCCGGAAATAGCCCTAAAACCGCTCGCCATGCGTCGGCCCGCCGTCACCAGCGGATCAAAGCCGAGCCCCAGGTGAAACCACCGCCCATGGCTTCCAACAGGACGAGGTCGCCTTTTTTGATGCGGCCGTCCTTGACCGCCACGTTGAGCGCCAACGGAATCGACGCCGCCGAGGTGTTGCCGTGCAGGTTCACCGTCGTCACCACCTTCTCCGGCGCGATGCCGAGCTTGTGGGCGGAATTGTCGATGATGCGCTTGTTGGCCTGGTGCGGCACGAACCAATCGATGTCGGAGGCGGTGGTGCCGGACGAGCGGAATGCATCTTCAATCACGTCGGTGATCATCGCCACCGCGTGCTTGAACACGGCGCGCCCTTCCATCCGCAAGAAGCCGACGGTCTTAGTCGAAGACGGCCCGCCATCGACGTAGAGCTTGGATTTGTGCCGGCCATCCGAGCGAAGGTGGGTCGTCAGCACGCCGCGATCGTCGCGGCTGCCGGGCTGCTGCTGCGCCTCCATGACGATAGCGCCCGCGCCGTCGCCGAACAGCACGCAGGTCGTGCGGTCGGTCCAATCAAGGATGCGCGAGAACGTCTCCGAGCCGATCACCAGCGCGCGCGTATAGGTCCCGGTGCGCAACAGCGCGTCGGTAACAGCGATGCCGTAAACGAAGCCGGAGCATACAGCCTGCAAGTCGAATGCAGCGCCGCGGGTGATACCCAGGCCGGCTTGCACCGACACCGCGGCGGCGGGAAATGTGTTGTCGGGCGTGGAGGTCGCCAGAACGATCAGGTCGATCGACTGCGCATCGACGTGGGCGTTGGCGAGCGCGGCCTTCGCCGCCTGGATCGCAAGGTCGGACGTCACTTCGCCGTCCGCGGCGATGTGGCGCTGACGAATGCCGGTGCGCTGCACGATCCATTCGTCGGAGGTGTCGACGGTGGCCGCGAGTTCCTCATTGGCGAGGATGCGTTCCGGTAGGTAACTGCCGCACCCTAAAACGACCGAGCGCAGCATGCTCACGAGGCTGCCCCACCGATAGACTCCGAAACCGCCCCTGCCCCCGCGCCGGCATGCCGACGGATGGTTGCACTGATTTTGCCCAGCAGTTCGTCACGAACCATTTCGTATCCTACCTCGATGGCGGCGGCGAAGCCTTCCGGGTCGGTGCCGCCGTGACTCTTGATTACGACACCATTGAGCCCGAGGAAAACACCGCCGTTCGATTTGCGTGGGTCCATCTTATCGCGAAGCATGCGAAACGCCGGCCGCGCCAACAAATAACCGAGCTTCGACCAGATCGACTGTGAAATCGCATATCTCAGATAGTCCGCAAACTGGTGCGCGGTGCCCTCCGCGGCCTTGAGCGCGATATTCCCGGCAAAGCCTTCGGTCACCACCACGTCGGCCTTGCCGCGCCCAATGTCGTCGCCCTCGACGAAGCCGACATATTCGATATGCGGTAGCGGCTCTTCCCGCAGGATCCGGCCGGCCTCGCGCACGGCTTCAAGCCCCTTTGCCTCTTCGACGCCGATGTTGAGCAAGCCCACCGTTGGCCGGTCGAGATGAAACAGCACGCGCGACATCGCACTGCCCATCACCGCCATATCGACGAGGCTCTCGGCATCGGCGCCAATCGAGGCGCCAAGGTCGAGCACGACGCAGGAGCCCTTGAGCGTCGGCCAAAGCGCCGCGATCGCCGGGCGCTCGATGCCCGGCAGCATCCTCAGGTTGAACTTGGCCATCGCCATCAGCGCGCCGGTGTTGCCGGCCGAAATGGCGACGTCAGCCTCGCCCTTCTTGACCGCGTCGATGGCCAGCCACATCGACGACTTCCACCGGCCGTTGCGCAATGCCTGGCTCGGCTTGTCGTCCATGCGGACCGCAACATCGGTGTGAACCAGCCGGCAGGCCTCTTTGAGCCGCGGTTCCTGGGCGAGCAGAGGCGCGATCTTGGCCTCATCGCCGAACAGGACAAACGTGCTGTCGGGATGTTGCGCCAGCGCCAGGGCGGCGCCTGGAACGACCACCGAGGGTCCATGATCACCCCCCATGGCGTCGAGCGCGATGCGGACCGTCTGGGGCATGGATCAACCTGTACGCCGGCGACGGGACGCCGGGGATTCCACTTTAGGGAGCGACCGGGTGAAGTTCGACAATAGCCTGTCGCCTGGGGAACATGCCAGAGGCTGCGATTTGCGGATTTTGGTGCAGTTTCAGGAAGTTTAGCCGTCTTTTGGGTCGCCGCCCTTCTTCAGCGCCGCCAGCGCGGCGAACGGATGGCTCGACGGATCGCCGGCGGGCGGCGCGTCGAACACAGCGCCGGGCTTGCGGGGATAGGGATCGATTCCCAGTAGCAAAAACTCGGTTGCCAGCGCGCCGAGATCGACCGCGCCTTCGCGCAGCGGCTCTGGCGGATCTTCGGTATCCAGGGCTTGCAGCCGCGCGGCCTCGGCGGCGGCCGCCGCCTCTGAAAGGAACATCAGATCGATGGCCTCGTCGATCTCGGCCTCGATCGGCTCGAGAGTGACGACGCAGTTCTGAACGACCGTCGCCGAAACCCGTCCGACCACATGCACGCCATCGGGCTCCAGCCGCGTCAGATCAAAGCCGGCCTCGAGCCGAGGCAGCGCCATAACATCGGCCACCCGAGCGACTGCCTCGCGCGTGGCGTCGTTGGCGACGATATCGATATGCCGGCCGGTCTCCGGGATTTCCTCGACGACGACGGGCACGCTCCAAGCAGGTTGTGAGGGCAGCTTGGACGGCGGTTTGGCGGACCGCTCGGGAGCCGCTTGCTTGCTCATGGATTTGGCCTCCCTTGCAGAGAAGGCGCTGCTGTCGCCTCCGGGTCGGGAAATTCAAGCTCCGCGCGCGCCAACGCCACAGGCTCCTGTTCGCCGAACCGCCGGCTCGCCTCGCGCATGTAGGCGGCCAGGCGGCGTGCGCCCAGCGGCGGTTCGGTAACGCCGAAAACATTGCGGGCGACAGCCGCCTCGAGCGCCGCCGCGTTGTCGTCGGCAAGCGCGCTCTCATAGGCCTTGGCGCGCCCGTAGAACGCCTCCGCCACGCGGCGCATTTCCTTGGGCACCGTAAGATCGCCCACCCCCATTTCGCGGAAGTTGTCGTCGATATCCTGGCAGAACCGGTCGAAGAGCTGCTGGCCGGCCGGCGTCGCCACGCCCTGAGCGTTTCCCTGCTCTTTGGCCACTTGCCGCAGCAGCAGCACCAGATGCAGCATGATCATGTCCAGGCGCGCCGCGATGGTGTCCGGCACTCCGTAACCAAGATAGAACGTCCGGCGTCGCGCCTGCGCCACGATCATGCCATACAGGGCGTCGATGCTGGGAGCTTGCCGAGGGCGGCGGAAGGGGAGCGAAATCATAGGGTTCGCGGGTCTTGCGGTGAGCGGCGTTAAGCTGTTCGTTGCTATTTCGGGATACCTCGGGTAACCCCGCCGACGCCCTGGATGCAAGCGAAATGACGGTACCGAACGGTCGAACGAAGCGTATCGAGCCGCGCCAACGGGCGGGACTGTTTACCGTAGCCGTGGTAATGGCGGCGGCAACGCTTGCGCTCGGCGGCTGTGGCGACACGTTCACCCAGGTCTATCAGCGCGGCTACATCGCTCCTGAAGGGGCGCTGGAGCAGGTTCCGCTCGGCGCCAGCCAGGAGCAGGTGCTGATCGTGCTCGGAACGCCCTCTACCGTCGCCACCGTCAGCGGCGAAACCTTCTATTACATCTCGCAACGCGCCGAGCAGAAGCTCGCCTTCATGCCGCAGAACGTCACCAACCAGCGGGTGATCGCGGTCTACTTTGACAAGGGCCGCCGGGTCCAGCGGATTGCCAACTACGGCCTCAAGGACGGCAGGGTGTTCGATTTCGTCGGCCGTACCACCCCGACCAGCGGCACCGAACTCAATTACATCAACTACCTGTTCGCCATCGCCAAGCCGCTCGGCACCTGATCCACCCGTCGCCGGGCTGGACAACCGCACCCGTGCGCCGCATCTTCAGCGTCAAATCCGCTGCAGGAGGCTGCCGATGTTGAAAATGCCGATCATCAGCCTGCCCGAGACCGCCAAGGCGCTCGGCGATTCCGGCGGCCGCGTCAACGTGCTGTGGCAGCAGCCCGAACTCGCTTGTGTTCATGGCGCGCGGCCGCGAATACCGCTCTGAATTCCATATCAATCCGAGCGATGAGGTCATGTACCCGGTCAAGGGCGACCTCAAACTGCATTACCGCACCGAGGACGGCAAGGAAGAGATCGCCGAGGTGCCCGAAGGCTCGGTGATCTACACGCCAGCCGGCACCCCACACTCGCCGCGCTTTGCGCCGGACGCGTATCTCTTGGTGGTCGAGCGCAAGCGCCGCGCGGGCGAGATCGACCGCTTCCAGTGGTTCTGCCCGTCGTGCGACAGCCTGCTTCACGAAGTGCAGGCCGTGGTCGACGACTACAAAAGCGACCCGGTGTCCAAGGCGTATCAGCAATTCTTCGACAGCGTGGATGCGCGCACCTGCAAGAAGTGCGGCAACGTGATGCCGAAGCCCTAGCGCATCGACACCGCCTGCGGCGCTACTCGGCCTTGATGTTGCCCTTGCGAATGACCTCGCCCCAGCGCGCGGTCTCGGCGGTGACGTGCTTGCCGAAATCCTCCGGCGTGCCTAGCGGCAAGGTGAGCCCCTGCCCTTCGAGCCGCGCCTTGAGATCGGGCGAGGAAAACGCCTTGTTCGCCTCGGCATTTACCCAGTCGATCGCCGCGCGTGGCGTGCCGGCTGGTGCGAACAGCCCGAACCAGGGTCCGCCTTCGATCCCGGGCATGCCGAGCTCGGCAAACGTGGGGACGTTCGGCACCGCCGGCTCGCGCTTGGCCGCCGTGATCGCAAGCGGGCGCACGCGGCCGGCCGCAAGTTGCTCCTTGGTCAGCGGCACGATGTCGAACATCACCTGGACGTGGCCCGCAACAATGTCTTGCAGCGCCGGAGCTGCGCCCCGGTAGTGCACGTGCTGGATGTCCAGACTGTTGAGCTGCTTGAACTGCTCGCCCGCGAGATGGCCCGAGCTGCCGAGCCCCGGCGTGCCGTAGCTGAGCTTGCCCGGGTTGGCCTTGATATAGGCGACCAATTCCTGCGGAGTGTTCACCGGCACCGACGGATGCACGATCAGAATGTTCGGCGAGGTCGTGATGAAGATGACCGGCAGAAAATCCTTGGCCGGATCGTAGGGCAGCTTGGCATTCAGATGCGGCAGGATCGACTGTGTGGCGTGGAAGCCCATGTAGAACGTGTAGCCGTCGGGCGGCGACTTCGCGGCCGCATCCGCGCCGATCGTGCCGCCGCCACCGGTGCGGTTCTCGACGACGACCTGCTTGCCCTGCTCGCCGAGCTTGGCCGCGAATGCGCGGGCAACAATGTCGGCGACGCCGCCGGGCGCCAGCGACACGATGATCTTGATCGGCTGCGATGGATATTGCTGCGCGCCCGCGGGCATGGCCGAGATGACCGCCGCGACCACTGCGGCAAGCGTGCGAACGATCGAAAGCTGCATGGAACCCCTCGGACAAGGAAACGGCCGGTTTGCCAATGCGGAAAACCGGCCGTTATTGTAGCGGGCTTTGTGCTCAGTGCGCCAGAACGGCGAGCAGCAAGAGCGCCACGATGTTGGTGATCTTGATCATCGGATTGACGGCCGGTCCGGCGGTGTCCTTGTAGGGATCGCCGACGGTGTCGCCGGTGACCGCAGCCTTATG
Source organism: uncultured Alphaproteobacteria bacterium (assembly GCA_963842645.1). Lineage (GTDB taxonomy): Bacteria > Pseudomonadota > Alphaproteobacteria > Rhizobiales > Xanthobacteraceae > Z2-YC6860. The sequence goes on from CAWJGY010000013.1 coordinate 223,895, forward strand.
GGCCTCGGAGCCCTTGCCGCCGTAGTGGCCGTCCTCGATGTACTTCTTGGCGTTGTCCCAGGCGCCGCCGCCCGAGGTCATCGAGATTGCGACGAAGAGTCCCGTCACGATCACGCCGAGCAGCATCGCGCCGACCGCCGCGAAGCCGGCCGACTTGCCGGCGGCTCCGCCGCCCGCGACGAAGTAGATCACGTAATAAACGACAATCGGGGACAGCACTGGCAGCAGCGACGGGATGATCATCTCCTTGATCGCCGCCTTGGTCAGCATGTCCACGGCGCGCCCGTAGTCGGGCTTGCTGGTGCCCTTCATGATGCCCGGGTTCTCGCGGAACTGCCGACGCACCTCCTCGACGATCGCGCTGGCCGCGCGGCCGACTGCGGTCATGCCCATCGCGCCGAACAGATACGGCAACAGGCCGCCGAACAGCAGACCCACAACCACGTAGGGGTTGGTCAACGCGAAATCGAGCGAGACACCGGAGAAATACTTGTGCTGCGCGGAGTTGGCGATGAAGTACTTCAGATCCTCGTTGTAGGCCGCAAACAGCACGAGCGCGCCTAGGCCGGCCGAGCCGATGGCGTAGCCCTTGGTCACGGCCTTGGTGGTATTGCCGACGGCGTCGAGCGCGTCGGTCGACTTGCGGACCTCCTTCGGCAGCCCCGCCATCTCGGCGATGCCGCCGGCGTTGTCGGTGACCGGACCAAAGGCGTCGAGCGCGACCACCATGCCGGCCAACGCCAGCATGGTCGTCACCGCGATGGCGATGCCGAACAGGCCGGCGAGCGCGTAAGTCACCAGGATGCCCGCGATGATGACGATGGCGGGTAGCGCCGTGGCCTCCATCGAGATCGCCAGACCCTGGATGACGTTGGTGCCGTGGCCGGTGACCGAGGATGCCGCGATCGACTTCACCGGACGATAGTCGGTTCCGGTGTAGTACTCGGTGATCCAGATGATCAGGCCGGTAACAGCGAGGCCGACGATGCCGCACCAGAACAGCGAGGTGCTGGTAAAGGCAACACCCTGCGTGGTGCGCAGCGCGGTGCCGAATCCGAACAGCCAGTGAATCACGCCCGCGATCGCGACGAGCGACAGGATCGCGGTCACGATCAGGCCCTTGTAGAGCGCGCCCATGATCGACTGGCTCGCGCCGAGCTTGACGAAGAACGTGCCGATGATCGAAGTGATGATGCAGACGCCACCGATGGCGAGCGGTAGGATCATCATGTTGCCGAGGTTCGGCGTACCGACGAAGAAGATTGCCGCCAGCACCATGGTCGCAACCGTGGTCACCGCGTAGGTCTCAAACAGGTCGGCGGCCATGCCGGCGCAGTCGCCGACGTTGTCGCCGACGTTGTCGGCGATGGTCGCGGGATTGCGCGGATCGTCCTCGGGAATGCCGGCCTCGACCTTGCCGACCAGATCGCCGCCGACGTCGGCGCCCTTGGTGAAGATACCGCCGCCAAGACGGGCGAAGATCGAAATCAGCGATGCGCCGAAGCCGAGCGCGACCATCGCATCGATGACAGTCCGCGAATTGGACGCAAAGCCCATCGGGCCGGTGAGGATGGCGTAGTAGCAAGTGACGCCGAGCAGCGCCAAGCCGGCGACGAACATGCCGGTGATGGCGCCGGCCTTGAAGGCAAGCTCAAGGCCACCCGCGAGCGAAGAGATCGCAGCCTGGGCCGTGCGGACGTTGGCGCGCACCGACACGTTCATGCCGATGAAGCCAGCCACCCCCGAGAGCACCGCGCCGATCAGGAAGCCGATGCCGACCAGCCAGCCGAGCAGATAGCCGACGATCACGAAGATCACGGCGCCGACGATACCGATGGTGGTGTATTGACGCTTGAGATAGGCCTGTGCGCCTTCGCGCACAGCGGCGGCAATCTCCTGCATCCTGGCGTTGCCCGGATCGGCCTGCAGCACCGACCAGATGGCCCAGATGCCGTACACGATCGCGAGCAGACCGCACGCGATAATCAGTCCCAAGGCTGTCATGAAAATCCTCGATTTTTGAGGGGCGCATGCCAGGCAGGCCCCACCCGGCTGAATGTGGCGCGGATATGCCAAAAAGCGGCAACCGACGCAACGCCGATATGGCCGCAACTAAGCCTAAATGCCCGCAGACCCCAGCTCTTTATGCCGCCCGACTGCGATGCTGCCGCAGCGCAACCCATGCCAGCAGCGCGCCGACCGCCAGCACCGGCGGGAATACGGTGGCGTTGACGAAGGCCCAGCCGAGCGTCGCCAGAAGCTTGCCGGAGGCGAATGAGCCCAGCGCCATGGTGCCGAAAATCAGGAAATCGTTGAGCGACTGGACCTTGGTGCGCTCTTCAGGCCGGTGGCATCGGGTCACCAGCGTGGTGGCGCCGATGAAGGCGAAGTTCCAGCCGACGCCCAACAGCGCCAGCCCGATCCAGAAATGGGCGATCAATTCCCCCGCCAGGCTGATTGCGGCGCTAGCGAGCAGCAATGACAGGCCGAGCGCAATGATCGGGAACAGGCCAAACCGCAAAATCAGAAAGCCTGTGATGAAGCTCGGCGCATACATCCCGAGCACATGCCATTGGATACCAAGCGTGGAGTCCGTTACCGAATGGCCGCAGCCAACCATGGCGATCGGCGCTGACGTCATCACGAGGTTCATGATGACATAGCTCACCACGCCGCAGGCGACCGCGACGACGAACAGCGGATCGCGCGCAATCTCCGACAGAGGCCGGCCGGGGTTGAGTTGGCGCTCCTTGCGCGGCATCGGTGGGGGCGACTTGAGCTGGGTCAGCACGAGACCGGCGAGCACCGCTAATGCCGATTGGGCGATGAATGTCGCAGCGAACAGGTACGGCACCCACCAGTCCTTGGTGACGATAACAACCGAGGAGCCGATGATCGCCGCCATGACGCCGCCGGCCAGCACAAAGGAGATCGCCTTCGGCTTGTAGTTGTCGCTGGCGGTGTCACAGACGGCGAAGCGGTAGGAATTGTGCGCCGCTGCGTAAAAGCCGCATCCGAACGTGCCGATCAGGAACAACAGGAAGGAGCCCTGGATTACCGCAACGCAGGACACGAGTCCGGCCAGCGCTCCGACCACCGAGCCGGTCTGCAGAGCAAAGCGGCGGCCGAAGTTGCGCGCCAGATAACCTTGCGGCAGCGTTCCAAACCAGATGCCGCACACCATGACCGAGACCGGCAGCGTCGCAAGGCCCGGGTCCGAGGCCATCATGGTGCCGACAATTCCAGCGGTCGCGGCGATCACCGTATTGTTCCCGCCTGCCAACGCCTGTGCGATCGCCAGCACCACCGCATTGCGCTTGGCGGCGCGGTCGTCGGCAACGACAGGAGCGATATCGGCGATCACCGAACATTGATAAATCCCGGCGGAAAACAGCAAGGGCGCCCGTTCTACCGGGCGCCCTGTTGTATGGCTATGCCCGTGGGCGCAGATCAGAAGTGCAACGCGCCCGGGTGGCGGATCCTGACGGTGCGCGCCTCGGCCGGACTCTGCGCGCCGATCTGACCGAGCGCCGACTGCAATTCATCAATCATGAGATCGATCACATGACCCGGCCCATCGGCGCCGAGTGCTCCGAGGCCCCACAGGAAGGCTTTGCCGGCCAGCGCAGCGGACGCGCCCAGCGCGAGCGCCCGCGCGACGTCTGTGCCGCTGCGAACACCGGAGTCGAACAGCACGGTGGCGCGGTTTCCCACCGCCTTGACGACAGCCGGCACGCAATCGATCGGCGGCGGCAGCGCTTCGATCTGGCGGCCGCCGTGGTTTGAAACAAGAATTCCTTCGATGCCGAGCGACACCGCCTTCTCGGCATCCTCGGGATGCAAGAGGCCCTTGACGATCATCGGCTTCTTCCAACGGTCGCGGTAACGCTTCACCTCGTCCCAGGAGAATGCGCCGCCCATCTCCTTGCGGGCGAAGCGGATGGTTTCATTGAGGCCCGCGCCAGGGCCAGCGTAGGGCTGGATGTTGGCAAAGCGTGGCAGGGTGTTTTGCAGGAACGAGAAAGCCCAGCTCGGACATTTGACCATGCCGGCAACCATGCGCCAGTCCGGCTTGAACACGCCGCCGCCGCCCAAACCAACCTTGACCTCGCGCGAGCGCACGGTGCGCACCGGCACGTCGAGCGTCAGCATCAGCACATGCACGCCGGCGGCATCCGCGCGGCGCATCAGGTCGAAACCGATCGAATGGTCGTTCTTGGCGAAGCGATAGAGCTGAAGCCACATCACGTCGGGCGCGATCTCGGCGATCTCCTCGATGGTGGCGCCGCCGGCGACGCCAAGCGTATACGGAACACGCGCACGCTGCGCGGCCTTGGCGAGCAATTTGTCGGCGCCCGGCCACACCACGATCGGGCTGCCCATCGGCGCGACGCCAAGCGGCGCGGAATATTTGCGGCCGAATAGTTCGACATTCACGGGCGGCAGCTTCGGCATGACACCATAGCGCGGCACCATCTCGATGGCGTCGAGCGCCGCCCAGTTGTGTTTGATGCCGGTGTCGTCGCCCGCACCGCCGTCGCCGTATTCATAGGCAAAATGCGGCAGACGCCGCGCCGCTCCGCGGCGCAGATCGTAGATGGTCGGATACCAGCGCTGGTGCTTGCTGAAATTCGGCGACCGGGTCGCACCCGGCGTGGCAGCCGTGATGGCCGTAATATCGTGCATGGAAATCCCCGACTTGAGCCAATAAGACGGGCACTATAGCGCAGCGCGCGTAATCAAAAATGGCTGAATGAGGCGCGGGCGAAACGGAGTTTGCGGCCATCCGGCCTAAGAAAACGGGCCTCCATCCCCGCCGTCACGCGGCCGATGGCGGTGACCGGCACGCCGACCACCCGCGCGGCGGTCAGGAGCGCGTCAAGCGCCGCCGGGGGCACCGTGGCCACGACTTCGAAATCGTCGCCGCCTGTCAGGATGGTTTCGATCGCCTTGGGGTCCGCCGCGAGGGCCGCCCGCGCGGCCCTCGACAGCGGCACGCGCTCGACCTCGATCTCGGCTCCGACGCCCGAGGCGCGGCAAAGCTTACCAAGATCCCCGGCCAGGCCGTCGGAGACATCCATGGCAGCGGAGGCGTTGAGACGCAGTGCTTCGGCCAGCGCATTGCGCGGTTCGGGCACGAGATAGCGCGCCAGCAGATGGCGTTGCATGGCCGCGTCAAGCCGCCAGCGTTTGGCCTCGCCCCGTTCCTTGCGAAGGTTCAATCCAAGCGCCGCATCGCCGATGGTGCCAGTGACGATCACATGATCGCCGAGGCGCGCTCCGGCGCGCCGGACCATGCTGCATTCCGGGACAGTGCCGAACGCAGTGATCGAGACCGTCACTGGGCCGGGTGTACGCACGGTGTCGCCGCCGAGCAGTGGACAATCGTAGTGTTTGGCGTCCTTGCCGAGCCCCTTGGCAAAAGCCTTCAGCCACCTGTCACCGGCGCTGGTCGGCAGTGCGAGCGTCAGCACAAACCCCGCAGGCTGTGCGCCCTTGGCGGCGAGGTCGGACAGGTTGACCCGCAGCGCCTTCCTGGCGACCGCATCGGGCGGATCGTCGATGAAGAAATGCACCCCGCCAACAATGGCATCTGCGGTGACAACGAGCGCATGCCCCGCAGGCGGCGTCAGCACTGCGGCGTCGTCGGTCAAGCCGAACGCGCCGGGATGCAGCGCAATCGGCTTGAAGTATCGCGCGATCAGCCGGTCCTCAGCAAACTCTCGGGCAACCTCAGCCGCTTTGGCGCGCTTGCCCATGGGTCATCCCGCCGCCGCCCCGAACTCGCCCGCGCGCAGCTCCCGCGCAAGCTGGTCGAGCACCGCATTGACCATGCCGGTTTCGTCGCGATCGACGAAGGCATGGGCGACGTCGACATATTCCGATACCACGACGCGCGCCGGCACGTCGCGCTTGCGATCGAGCTCATAGGCACCGGCGCGCAGGATCGCGCGCAGCACGGTTTCGATCCGCTTGAGCGGCCAGCCCTTCTGCAGCGCCGCGTCGATCATCGGGTCGAGCCGGCGCTGCTCGTCGACCACACCGCGCACGACGTCGCGGAAATAAGCGGCCTCCGCTGGCAAGTATTCCTCGCCCTCGACCTCGCGGCCGATCCAGTGACCCTCGAACTGCGCCAGCGCTTCGTTGAGCGGCGTCGCGGCAAGATCCATTTGATACAGCGCCTGGACCGCGGCAAGCCGTGCGGCACCTCGGCGGTTGGCGCGGCGTCCCTTGTTCGGTTGAGCCGCTTTGGCCATGACGTTATTTCTTAGCGCGTTGCCGTTTGATTGAGATCAACGCCAGTGCCGCCCGCGCGGCATCGCCGCCCTTGTCGCCCTCGGTCAGCCGCGCCCTGGCCCAGGCCTGTGGCTCGGTGTCGACGGTGAGGATACCGTTGCCGCATGGCAGCCGGTGCTCGACCGAAAAGTCAATGAGCGCTCGCGCCGATTGCATCGCCACGATGTCGAAATGAAAGGTCTCGCCCTGAATCACGCAGCCCAGCGCAACCGCGCCGTCGTAAGGCTTCTTCTGCTTCTGGGCGGCGTCGATGGCGATGGCGATGGCCGGCACGATCTCAAGCGAGCCCGGCACTGTGATGATGTCCCAACTGGCCTTGGCGTCGTCGAGCGCCTTGGCGCAGCCCGCAAGCAAAGCGTCGGCGATATCATTGTAGAACCGTGCCTCGACCACGAGAATACGCGCGCCCGTGGGCTTAGGCTCCTTGGAGGCTTTTCGTTTTGGTGCGGCCATTTGTTCCTCTGCTGTGGCCGCGTCAGTAGCAAGATGAGGTCGCGGTAACAAGCGCCTCTATTTTGTCTCCAGCAAACGCGCGGCGTAGCGTGCCATCAGGTCGATTTCGAGGTTCATCTTGTGGCCGGTTTTAGCCGCGCCGAGCGTGGTCACGGAAAGCGTATGCGGGATGATGAGCACCGAGAAGGTGTCGGCGGTGACGTCGTTCACCGTGAGCGAAACGCCGTCGAGCGCGACCGAGCCCTTGGTGGCGACAAACCGCATCAGCTCTCTGGGCGCGCGCAAGGCCAGCCGCGCCATGTCGGTCAGATCTTCGCGCGCGACAAGCTCGGCTATGCCATCGACATGGCCGGCGACGATGTGCCCACCAAGCTCGTCGCCGACTTTCAGCGCGCGTTCGAGGTTGAGCCGGGTGCCCTGCTTCCAACTCCCCGCCGTGGTCATCCGAAGCGTCTCTGCGGCGGCATCGACCGAAACCGTGGTTCGTTTGCCGGCAGACTCCGTTTCGACAACGGTAAGGCAGACGCCGGAGTGCGAAATCGAGGCGCCGATGGCGATGGAGCCGCGCGGATAGGCGCAGGCGACTTTCAGCCGGCGCAATCCCTCGGCGCGCGTCTCGGCGGCGATCACCTCGCCCACGTCGGTCGTGATACCGGTGAACATTGCTTTACCTATTACGCCTGATCTTTTCCGAAAACCGGTTCCCACTTTTCGGGATCATGCACCCCGCTCGTACAGATCAAGAGTATCGATACCGATCGTCTCCGTGGCGACCGGTTTCAGCTTCGGCGATTTCGTCAGCGCCGTCAGCGGTAGCCCCTCCAGCGCGTCGATGCCCTCGCCCAGCGGGTTGGGCGAGCGAAACAGCGCCGCTTCGTCCACGAGATCGGCCTTCAGGAACGCCGCGGCCACCGTCGGCCCGCCTTCCACCATCAGCCGTGTGATGCCGCGACCGGCGAGCACCTTGACCACCGCCGTTAGGTCGAGGCGGCCGTCCTTGCCCTCGACCCGGAATACTTCGACACCCTTGGCCTTGAGGATGTCCTCGGCCATGGCGGAGGTGCTCGGCGCGGTGAAGACCCAGGTCGGCGTCTCGCGCGCTGTGCCTATGATCGAAGTGGCGAGCGGAATGCGAAGCCTGGCGTCCAGGATCACGCGAACCGGCGATTGCTCGATCATGCCAGGCAGCCGGCAGGTGAGATGCGGATCATCCGACAGCACCGTGCCGATCCCGACGAGGATTGCATCGACCTCGGCACGCATCTGGTGAACGCGCGCACGCGCCGGCTCGCCAGTGACGGCAATGGGCTTGCGCCCAGGCAGGCCGGCCTTGCCGTCGGACGACGCTGCGAGCTTCAGCAGCACCTGCGGGCGGCCTTCACGCATGCGGCGGATGTGTCCGGCGTGCTGATGCGCCGCCTCCGCGCCTCCCAAACCCGTCTCGACCGCGATGCCGCGTTCGCGGAGCTTGGCATAACCCTGCCCCGCCACCTCGGGGTTGGGGTCTTCTAGCGACGACACGACTCGGGCAATCCCCGCGCGGATGATGGCGTCGACGCATGGCGGCGTCTTGCCCTGATGCGAACACGGCTCCAGCGTCACGTAGAGTGTCGCACCCTTGGCCTCCTTGCCGGCGCGCTTGAGCGCCTCCGCCTCGGCATGGGGGCGTCCGCCGGGCTGCGTCCAGCCCCGGCCGACGATCACGCCATCCTTGACGATGACCGCGCCGACGGCGGGGTTGGGCCAGGTGCGGCCGCGCCCGCGACAGCCCAGCGCGAGCGCAAGCTGCATGAAGCGGCGATCGAGCGCGGGAGCGGTGTTCGCGGGATCAGACTTGGCGGGTGCCGCGGCGTCGCTCATTTTCGTGCAGCGACTGGCGGCTTTGGCTCTGGGGGTTTGAACTCGTCCTCGCCGCTCAGTTCGGCCAGCGCCTGCTCGAAATCCTTCGGCTCGCGGAAGTTGCGATAGACCGAGGCGAAACGTACATAGGCCACGTCGTCGAGGTTGCGCAGATGCTCCATCACCGCCTCGCCCACGGTTTCCGAGGTAATCTCGCTCTCGCCGATGCTTTCCAGATCACGCACGATCTTCGTCACCATCTCCTCGACCCGCTCGGGCTCGACCGGCCGCTTGCGAAGCGCAATTGAAAGCGATCGCATCAGCTTGTCCCGATCGAAAGGCACGCGGCGGCCGTTGCGCTTGATGACGACCAACTCGCGCAACTGCACGCGCTCAAAGGTGGTGAAGCGGAAGTTGCAGGTCAGACAGACGCGCCTGCGGCGGATCGCAGCCGAATCCTCGGTCGGCCGCGAATCCTTCACCTGGGTGTCGAGTGATCCGCAGCTTGGACAGCGCATTAAACCCCCTTAGGTCCCCATCAGTCAGGATAGATGGGGAACCGGGAAATCAGCCGTTTCACCTTGTCGCGGACCGCCGCCTCGAGTGCCGCGTCCTGCTCGACGCCCTTCTGCGACAGGCCATCGAGCACCTCCGCGATCAGGTCGCCGACCTGCCGGAACTCGGCGATGCCGAAGCCGCGAGAGGTGCCAGCCGGAGTGCCAAGCCGGACGCCCGACGTCACCGCCGGCTTTTCCGGGTCGAACGGGATGCCGTTCTTGTTGCAGGTGATGTAGGCGCGGCCGAGAGCTATCTCAGCCACCTTGCCGGTCAGCCGCTTTGGCCGCAGATCGACCAGCATCAAGTGCGTATCGGTGCCGCCGGAAACGATATCTAGTCCTTTAGATTTAAGGGTTTCGGCCAAGGCCCTCGCGCTCTCTATGACATCCTTCGCGTAACGCTTGAAGGATGGTCGGAGCGCCTCACCGAACGCCACGGCCTTGGCGGCGATGACGTGCATCAGCGGCCCGCCTTGAATGCCGGGAAACACGGCCGAGTTGGTCTTTTTGCCGAGCTCCTCGTCGTTGGTGAGGATGAAGCCGCCACGCGGGCCGCGCAGCGTCTTGTGGGTGGTCGAGGTCACGATATGGGCGTGTGGAAACGGGCTCGGATGGGCCCCACCCGCCACGAGCCCGGCGAAATGCGCCATGTCGACCATCAACTTGGCGCCGACGCTGTCGGCGATCTCGCGGAACGCGCGGAAGTCGATGGTGCGGGGATAGGCCGAGCCGCCGGCCACGATCACCTTGGGCTTGTGCTGCTCGGCGAGCTTTCGCACCTCCTCCATATCAATTCGATGGTCGTCGCGGCCCACGCCATAGGGCACCGCCTTGAACCACTTGCCGGAGACGTTGACCGGTGAGCCGTGGCTGAGATGACCGCCGGCCGCGAGATTGAGGCCGAGGAAGGTGTCGCCCGGCTGCATCAGCGCGAAGAACGCCGCGACGTTGGCGGAAGCGCCTGAGTGCGGCTGAACATTGGCAAAACTTGCGCCGAACAGCTTCTTCACGCGCTCGATCGCCAGCGTCTCGGCAATATCGACGTAGTGGCAACCGCCGTAATAGCGCCGGCCCGGCAGGCCCTCGGCGTACTTGTTGGTGAGCACCGATCCTTGCGCCTCGAGCACCGCACGGCTCACGATGTTCTCGGATGCGATCAACTCGATCTCGTCGCGCTGGCGGCCGAGCTCCTTGCCGATCACCTCGGCGATCTCGGGATCGGCGTCGGCCAAAGAGGCTGAAAACAGCGAATCCGCGACGGTTTTCGCGGAGGATACGGACGTGGCCATGCGGCTCTCCAGGGGTGGTCTGCCCTACCATATCGACCGAAACCCGCCAAGGCTTGGATGGCGGCCGCGCACAGCCGCAATATGTTGATTTCGCGCCAAACTATTCGCGCTTGAGCCGCATCCGGAGTTTTTGCAGGGCGAGCCTGCTGCAGGTCGGCCTGGGACGCGCTCGAAGGCCCCATTGTCGAGATCTCGATGCCGGTCAGGCTGTCGATGGCGGTCACCTTCACCGCATTGCCGATCGCGGTGAACTCGAAATAGACATCACGCTCGCCGTGCTCGGCCATGAGCTAGGGCTTCTTCGCCGACTTATCGAAGTTCTCGACCCAGTGCTTGACCTGATCAGGCTGCTCGTAGGGCAGCATGTGGCCCGCGCCCGCGACCACTGCGGTCTGACCGTCGCGCAGTCCGGATTTGAAGTCGTCCGCATAGCGCGGCGACACGACCCGGTCCTCGCCGCCGAATAGCACCAGCACCGGACAGGCGATGCGCGGCAGCCGCCGGCGGAGGCCGCGGTCGGGGATCGGCCAGACGAACTTGGTCACCGCGGTCAGGCTTCGCGCCAGCTTGACGGTCTGCTCGGCCACGATCTTGACGTCGGCGTCGGTGGCGACCTTCCTGGCAAACGCCTCGCGCTTGGCCGGATCGTGCCAGAGAATGTCGTCAATCTGCGTGTAGGGCATCGCGAAGATGTCCGCGACCGGATACTTGTCATTCCACAATCCGAACGGCGCCAGCAGCACGAGCCGTATCGCGCGCTTGGGAAAATGCGCCGCGATCTCGGCCGCGATCATCGCGCCGACCGAATGTCCGATCAGGCTGAAGTCCGTCAGGCCCAATGTCTCGATCAGATCGTCGTAGTCGAGCGCCAGCTCATGGATATTGTCGATGCGCGACAGCTCGTCGAGGTCGTTGAAGCCGGGCGCGATCGGCGCCGTGACTCGGTAGCGAGTCTGCAGCGCCGCGAGCGTTGGATCGGCCGGATCGACGCCGCGCAATCCATGCAGCCAAAGGACATTGGGCCCGGCGCCGCCGGAGTACACCTGCCAGCGGCGTCCGCTCGGCAGGCTGACGGTCTCGCTGTTCATTGAACTCCTCATGCCAACGGTCATGGGACCGCCGCAGGACTGGTCGGTGGAGCGGCAGCCGCCTGCAGTGGCACATCGCGGGGAAACCAATTGTCTTCCCACTCGCTGAAGCGCGAGCGCAGCCGCGGAATGACCTTCTCGGCAAACATGCGCGTGTTGTACATGGTCACGTCCTTCGACATGTTGCCGAAGTGCAAGAGCGTCATGAGATGGCCGACGTTGAGCTTGTCCGCCATGTCGTTAATGCGATCGGCGACCGTCGCCGGGCTCCCCGCCACCAAGTAGCCGCGCTCGACCAGATCCTTCCACGACAGCGTTGCCATCTCGGCGCGCGCGCCGGCGCGGTTGGTGATGCGCGCAACCTGGCCCTCGATCCCGGCCTGCAATGTCGCCATCGACATGTAGCCCGGCGGATTCACGTAGCCGGCATAGACGTGCAGGCAGCGCTGATAGAAATACAGCGCCGGCTCCGCATAGAGCCGTTCGGCCTCGGCGTCACTGTCGGCGACCGCGATGAATTGCAGGAAGCCCGCCCGGTACGGATTGTGCGGCAGCTTGTGCCGATCGACCACGTTCCAGAACCCGTCCATGATCTTCTGGCCTTCCTGGTAGCCGAAGTAGGACAGGTTCGCGTAGAGGAAGTCCTTGTCGAGACAAAGGTCCCAGGTCTCGACGCTGGCGCCGCCCGGCACCCAGACCGGCGGTCGCGGCTTCTGCATCGGCCGCGGCCAGATGTTGACGTAGCGAAGCTGGGTGTATTTGCCGTTGAACGAGAATACGTCCGGCTCGCTCCAGGCGCGCAGGATCAACTCCACGCCCTCGCGGTATTTCTCGCGCAGCGTCGCCGGCGACTGGCCGTAGCAATAGGTCGTGTCCATCGGCGTGCCGACGGGAAAGCCCGCAACGAGCCGGCCGCCAGACATCACGTCCAGCATCGCCATCTCTTCGGCCACGCGCGTCGGCGGATTGTAGAGCGCCACTGAATTTCCCATCAGCACGAGCTTGACGCCGGTGGTCCGGCGCGCGAGCGCCGCCGCCATGAGATTGGGCGACGGCATCATGCCGTAGGCGTTCTGATGGTGTTCGTTGACGCAGATGCCGTCGAAGCCGACGGTCGCTGCGTATTCGAGCTCGTCCAGATATTCGTTATAGGCGCGGTGTCCGACCGCTGGATCGAACAGCTTCGACGGCACGTCGACCCAAACCGAGCGATTCTTTTCGCGGAAGTCCGCAGGCAGCTCCGGATAGGGCATCAGGTGAAAAAAGTGGAATTTCATCACGTTCTCTTGTGAGCCGGTTCGTACAGGTGGTGCTATTGCGCCTTGATGCCGGCGGATGCGAGCAGCGCCGGCCACTTCGCCAGTTCTTCGGTGAGCAAGGCCGCGAACTCCCGGGGCGTACCGGATTTCGCCTCAAAGCCCAATCGTCGAAACGCCGCCTGCACCTCAAAAGTTTTCAGCCCTTCGTTGACCGCGGCGTTGATCTTCTCGACCACCACGGCAGGTGTGCCGGGCGGCCCGAGGATTCCGAGCCAGACGTCGGGATCGTAGCCAACCGTGGGGAAGCCCGCCTCCTTCGTGGTCGGCACATCGGGCAGATCGACACTGCGCGCTGGGCCGGTGAAGGCCAGCGGGCGCACCTTGCCCTCCTGGATCAGCGGCAGCATGGCGGCGAGTGGCGCGATGTTCATGTGCACGCGGCCACCGAGCAGATCGGCGCGGGCCTGATCGCCGCCGCGATACGGAATCGAAGCGATGTCGGTGCCGGTCGCCTGCTTCAACGACTCGCCTAGGATGTGCGGCGTGCTGCCGAGTCCGTAGCCCCAAACGAGCTTGCCCGGGTTGGCCTTGGCGTAGGCGACCAACTCCAGCAGCGTCTTCGCGGGGATGTCCGGCAGCACGACGATGACATGCGACCAGATCAAAAACGACGCGATCGGGACGAGGTCTTTGACGATCTCGCCGCCGGCATTCGGATACATGGTGGGGAGAAACACGAGCGGCGTACCGGTCAGCAGCAATGTGTACCCGTCCGGCGCAGCCGCGGCGGCTGCCTTGGTGCCGGTCGCGCTGCCGGCGCCCGAGCGCGCTTCGAGGATGACTCTCTGGCCGAGCCGTTTTTGCAGATCCTGCGCGATCACGCGTGCGCCCGCATCGACCGGCGACCCAGGCGTGTACGGCACGATGAACTTGATGGTCTTGTCGGGATAGGTCTGCGCATCGGCTGCGTTCAGGCCAATGCAAAGCACGAGAATGGCCGCAACGAAGCACTGGGCCCATGTCATGCAGTCAGACTAGTTCAGCGCCCCGGCAACTGGCAACGCCGGCCGCCGACTAAGCCTCGACCACCACGTAGTCGTTCTCAACGCTGACGCGAAACGTCTCGGCCACATACGGCCCTTCCACGAGCTTCGCCCCCTTCTCCACCGAGACACCAAAGCGCCGCGCCTTGACCTTGTCGGGATCGCACCAGGATTTTCCGGTGCGGATGTCGAACTCCCAGGAGTGCCAGGGGCAGCGGATAATCTCGCCGCGGCGGATGTAATTGTAACGGCCCGGCTCGTTCGGACAGCACGAGGCCAGTCAGATTGCCCTCGCATAGGCTGCCGCCGCGATGCGGACAACGGTTCGACAATGCGAAGAATTCACCGGCGAGGTTGAACACGACGATGGCGCGGCCGTCGGCGCTAACAAGCTTGCGGCCGCCCGGCGGGATGTCGGCGACGGCAGCGACGACGTGCTTTTTCGCCATCAGTCCAGCCGATACAGCGCCCGCGCGTTGCCGGAGTAGATCTTGCGGCGTTGTTCGTCGGTCAGTGTCGGCGGCAGCGAGACGAACGGATCGTCGAAATCCCAGTGCGGGTAGTCGGACGAGAACATGATGCGGTCCATGCCGATCCAGTTCATCACCTCCATCAGGTGATCTGGATTCTCCGTCTCCTCCATCGGCTGCGTCGTCACCCAGAAGTGCTTCTTGATGTACTCCGACGGCGCCATCTTCAGGTGCGGCACCTCGTCCTTGAGCCGCTTCCACTGCTTGTCGAGCCGCCAGCCCAGCGCCGGCAGCCAGCCGAAGCCGCATTCGATCAGCACCACCTTCAAGTCCGGCAGCCGCTCGAAGATGCCCTCCATGATCATGCTGGTGACCATGACCTGGGCGGAGGTGGCGTGTTCGGTCATCTCCTCGATGTAGAACGACGGATAGCCCGAGCTCGACATCGGCCAGCCGCTGTAGCCGAAGGCGTGGACGCCGACCGGCAATCCGGCCTCGACCGCGGCCTCGTAGATCGGCCAGTAGCGTTTGCGGCCCGCCGCCTCGCCGGTGCGGCTCAGCATGAACACCTGGGCGAAATCGCTTGTTGCCGGCGCGGCTGGCGCACTTCCGCGGCGGAGGCGACGCCATCCTCGTAGGGCACCACCACTGACGACTTCAGCCGCGGATCGCGGCCGGTCCAGTTGGCAAGCTGTGCCTCGTTCGCAGCCGTCGCCATCGCCACTGACAGTTCGACATTCATGTCGCCCTGCCCGGTCGGCGACAGCGGATTCATGATCGCCGCGCTGATGCCGTAAAAGTCGAGGTGTTGCTGCTTGACGAAATCGAGATCGCTCGCCGGCAACCCGCCGCCCGGCGGCCAGGCGTCGCGGCGCGCCGCCTGCGGCGTCATCTTCGGATAGGCGTAGCCCTTGGAATAGCCGTGGCGCGAGCGGTTGCCGTAGGTCTGGATGTAATTCCACCACTGATTGCTCAGGAATGGCCGCATCTGCTCGATCGTGAGCTTGGGATGGAAATCGCAATCGACGATGTCGAGCCTGGTGTTCTGCGCGTGCTCGCGAGCCCTGACCTCGATGTTCATCGCGCGTCCTCCTTGAGCCGGGCGTAGATCGCGAGCGGATTGTCGATCGCGATCTTGCGCCTGAGCGCAGGCGAAAAGCCTGCGGGAACCACTGCGTCGCCGTCGAACTGCCAGTGCGGATAGTCCGACGCGTAGAGCAGTATATCATCGGAACGCAAGTGCTCGATGGCCCGTTCCACCGCATGCGGGTCGTCGGGGGCGTCAAACGGCTGGATCGTCAGGCGGAAATGGTCACGCACGATCTCCCAGGGGGCGCGGTCGACCCAGGGAACCTCGGTGCGAAGACCCCGCCAGAACTTGCCGAACCGCCACAGGAATCCCGGCAGCCAGGTCACCCCTAATTCGATCAGCACGACCTTGAGGCCGGGGTGCTTGGCGAGCACGCCCTCGGTGATCAGACTTGCCATTTGCGACTGGAAGCCCTGCGCCTGGGCGGCGTAGTCCTCGATGTACCAGGTCGGCCAGCCGAGTGAGGTCACCGGATTGCGGTAGGCGGAGCCGGCATGGATGCCCAGCGGCAGGCCGTGGCGTTCGCAGGCGGCATAGATCGGCCAGAAGTGCCGGCGGCCGAGCGGCACCTCCTGCATCGCCAGCACCAGCACCTGCACGAAGCGCTTGTCCTTGGCGCAGCGCTCGATCTCATCGACCGCGTATTCGGTGTTCTGCATCGGGATCACGATCGAGGCGCGCATGCGCGGCTCGCGGTCGAGCCATTCCTTGACGATGTAGTCGTTGAGCGCCCGGCAGAACGCCGCCGCCATGTCCTCGCTGAACAGAAGCTGCACGCCGTAGAGGCAATTGAGGATCGCAAAGCCGGACTGCCAGCGGCCGAACACCTGGTCGCCGACCTCCTTGGCGCTTGCGGCCGGCAACCCGTTCTTGCCGCGCCACTCGGGCCGCGAGGTCAGCGGCGATTTCAGCGGATAGGAGTTGGAGTCGAGCGAGTTGAGCCCGCGCTCCACCGCTTGGTCGCGCCAGAACGTTTCCAGATGCGGCAACAGCGCCGCGACGTCGGGCACGCCCGGATGCACGTCGCAGTCGATGGCACCGGGTTCAGTCATGTTGCGCCGGCGCCGGCGCGGTCGATTGGACAATTCGCATCCGGGAATGTTAGCGCGTGGGCACGCAACAAGGCCAGCGTTGCCGCCGCGAAAGGCTCTCTGCATGGAAATCGGCGTCTATACCTTCGTCGAGAACACGCCTGACCCTGCCACCAGGCAGATGCTGAGCCCCGCACAGCGGCTGCGTGACCTGATCGAGGAGGTCGAACTGGCCGATCAGGTCGGCCTCGAAGTGTTCGGCATCGGCGAGCACCACCGGCCGGATTTCCTGGCCTCAGCGCCGCCGCTGATGCTGGCCGCCGCCGCCGAACGCACCAAGACCATCCGGCTGTCCAGCGCCGTCACCGTGTTGTCGTCCGACGACCCGGTGCGGGTCTATCAGCAATATTCCACGCTCGACCTTTTGTCGGGCGGGCGCGCCGAGATCATGGCCGGGCGAGGCTCGTTCATCGAGTCGTTTCCCTTGTTCGGCTATGACCTCAACGATTACGACGAGCTGTTCGCGGAAAAACTCCAGCTCTTGGTGAAAATCCGCGACAGCGAGCGCGTCACCTGGCAGGGCGAGCACCGCGCGTCGCTGCGCGACCAGCCGGTCTATCCGCGTACGCCGAACAAAATTCCGATCTGGGTCGCGGTCGGCGGCAACCCGCCCTCGGCGGTCCGCGCCGGCACGCTCGGCCTGCCGATGGCGCTGGCCATCATCGGCGGCATGCCGGAACGTTTCCGGCCGTTTGTCGATCTGTTTCGCGAGGCAGCGCAACAAGCCGGCCACGACGCCGAGAAACTACCGGTCGGCCTCAACACCCACGGCTACGTCGCAGACACCTCGCAAGCTGCCGCCGACGAGTTCTTTCCAAGCTACGCCGCACAGATGAGCCACATCGGCCGCGAGCGCGGCTGGCCGCCGACCACGCGCGCACAGTTCGACGCCGGGCGGCATCTGCGCGCGCATCTCGCGGTGGGCTCCCCGGAGCAGGTGATCGAGAAGATCCTGTTCCAGCACGAGGCCCTCGGCCACCAGCGCTATCTCATGCAAATGAGCGTCGGCACCATGCCGCATGTGCAGACGATGCGCTCCATCGAGCTGTTCGGAACCAAGGTCGCGCCCGCGGTGTGCAGCGCGCTGAAAAAGTCCTAGCCGCGCTTGGTGGTCGCCACCGGGCCGAGCCCGTCGCGGTTGTAGATGTCCTCGCGGAACTGGATGACGCCGTCGGGCGTCGCCCAGGCGGTGACATAGACCCAGTAGAGCGGCACCGGGCGGGTCACCTTGGCGTCCTTGCGCTCGCCGCTCTTGATCACGGCGTCGATCTCCTGGCGCGACCAGCCCGGCGTTTCGACCAGCAGCCAGTTCACCAACTCGCGGACGTTTTGCACACGCACGCAGCCCGACGAGTGAAAGCGCATGTCCTCGCCGAATAATCCCTTCGACGGCGTGTCGTGCATGTACACGCCGTCCTTGCTGGGGAAGTTGATGCGCATGGAGCCGAGCGAATTCAAATCGCCCGGGTCCTGCTTGAAGCGGTAGTTCACCGCCTCTTCCGAGTACCAGTTGATCCGCGAGGGGGTGAGCTCGTCGCCGCGCATGTCGAAGATGCGGATCTTGTTGTTGGACAGATAGTCGGGTTCGGCCTGCATCTTCGGAATGAGGTCGCGGCGCACGATCGAGACTGGAACAGTCCAGTACGGATTGAAATTAATCTCGACGATCCGCGAATTGATGTCCGGCGACGGCCGGTCCACCTTGCCGGCGACGGCTGTGTGACGCGACACCGCGACGCCGCCCTCGATCGCCTCGATCCGGGCGGCGGGAATGTTGCACACCACGAAGCGGCTGCCGAGATTGCCGCTCAGGCTGCGCAGCCGGGTGAGATTGGTGCGAAGCTGCGCCAGCCGCACCGCGGCGGGCACGTTCAGCGCCTTCAGCGTTTGCTCGCGCACGACACCGTCGATCGAGAGCCCGTGGCGGGCCTGGAAGCGGCGCACGCCGGCCTCGACATAGGAATCGAAGATGTCTGAGACGCCCGCGTTGGCGTCGAGATCGCCGGACACCATCAGGCGCTGCCGCAGCGCCGGCACCGCCGGATGGCGGGTGCCGAGCCGCAGCCGGTCGGCCTGCGCCACCTCCGGCCAACCGCCCTTCGCCACGATGCCCTCGAACTGGGCCAGGGCACTCCCGGTATGCTCCACCGTCGCCGGCGACAGCGTCGGCAGCGACGCCTTCGGCATCTGGATAGTACGCGAGCCGGAATCGAACCCTTGCCCGAATTCATTGCTCTGGTTCTGGTCGATTAGCGCCTGCAGCGCCGCGTCCTGGGCCAGCGCCTGACCTGCCAGCACGGCGCCGCCGGTCGCGGCCGCGGTCCGCAGGAAGGCGCGCCGGCTTGGCTCGCGATAGTCAAACGGATTGGTCATTGCAGTCCCCGAAGCCCCAAGGCCCCCGAATCTTCATGCCGGAAGCCATTTTACCAGAAGGCAAAGGGCCGCGTTCGGCAAGTTCCCGGCATTCACATCTGCGGGATGGGTACGGCCGGGGATGGGCGAATTTGTGACAAGCCACCCCGCCGCGGCCTAATCCGCTCGCCGGTGGTTCAAGGACGCGTCACGCAACCGACTGCAAATTGCGAACGGCCCGCTCACGCGCGGCAACGAATTCTTCGTTTGGGAGGTAACCCTCCGGGTCCCGCGCCAGCGCGGCTTTGATGCGGAGAAGAAAGTGCATTTCAAGCTGGCCCATGTTCTTGGCGTCGACGTTGCCCCGGTGCTCGAATTCGAACAGATCCTTGGTGCGATGGTAGACCGCATCGGAAACATTGATCCTGCCGGCAGCACCCGCGGATTCCATTCGAGCCGCCACGTTCACCGCATCGCCCCATACGTCGTAGATGATCTCCGACCAACGACACCTTGGAGGGTCTCCTGATCGCACATTTGCGGCCGATGCCTAACGCAGCCGGCTAAATGTGTCTAGGTCGCCCACTGTGGACGCCCCCAAACGCACCAAGCCCCCGGGGGAGGAAATCCCGGGGGCTTGATCGCGGCGGAAGATGGTGGGGAATGGCCGCGGCAGGTTTTCGTTAGATCCGGTAAAGGATCTGGTCGGTCCAGAACCGCTCGAGCCGGTGCAGCGACTTGTTGAGTGTGGCGAACTCGTCGCCGGTAATGCCACAGACCTGCTCCACCGTGCGAACGTGCTTCTGGTAGAGACCTTCGACGATGTCGCGAACCTCGCGGCCCGAGACGGTCAGACTGATACGCACCGAGCGGCGGTCGACTCGCGAGCGCTGATGATCGAGGAAGCCCATCTCGACGAGCTTCTTCAAATTGTAGGAGACGTTGGAGCCGAGATAATAACCGCGCGTGCGAAGTTCGCCCGCGGTCAGCTCCTTGTCGCCGATGTTGTAAAGCAGAAGCGCCTGCACCGAATTGATGTCGGAACGGCCCCGACGATCGAACTCATCCTTTATCACATCGAGCAAGCGCCGATGCAGCCGCTCCACGAGCGTCAGTGCATCGAGATAGAGCGGCCGGATATGGTCGAACTTCGCCTGTCGCTCGGCGGGTTCGACCGCTTTGACTACGGTCTTCATCGTGACGCCTTCCCGTATATTTTTGTTACGCGCGACGGGCCCTGTTTTCCCGCCGATGCACGGGACCATAGAGGCGGCGCCTGAAGATCGGCTTAAATTTCAGGATAAAGTTTTGGTATCTTGGCGATGGTGAATCCCAGGTATCACTTGCATTTGAGCGGCCTGATTCACCTCGCGTTCACCGTCGCGGCGCAGGCATTTCGCGGATCGCTCTGGATTGGGTCTTGTTCTGATCCACGACGTGGGCCGTTTCCTTCGACCACTCGTGTTCACTTGCGCAATGCGGACAGAAAATCTTTCCCACGAATGCGGGAAGCAGCGCAAACGACGCTTCATCGATTTCAATGCCGGTGTCGATCATCTGTCCGGTAACGAGACAATCCGCAAAAAGCTTCGACACGACGCGTGGTCCCTCCCCTGCGGGGCGGGACACTAGGCAGCTAGTCCTGAGGCCACCACTCAATTTGACATAGCGGACGGAAATGTTCGCAAAGCCGCGTCAGATGAACGGCCGCCGCGCCCGCGGCTCCGGCCGCTCGTAGTTGGCGATCTTGGCCAACGCCTCGCGGTCGAGAATCTCGAACCGCCGCTCCTTCCAGCGCATCGTTTTGGTCGCGTTCAACCGCTGCAGGGTCTTGTTGGTGTGCACGAGCGACATGCCGAGCGTGTCGGCGACGTGCTGCTGCGTGAACGGAAACTGGATGGAGTTGCCCTTGGTCAGCCCCACCTCCTCGGCGCGGTGAAACATCATGAGCAGCATATAGGCCAGGCGCTCCATCGCGGTGCGCCGGCCGACGCTCAGCAATCCCTCATCCAGAATCTGCTCCTCGCGCGCCGCGAGCCAGGTGATATCGAACGCGAGCGTCGGGTAGTCGGTATACAGGCCCCACAATTTTTCGCGCGGAAACACGCACAGCATCATGTCGGTCAGCGCCTCGACCGAGTGCTCCATCTCGTCGTTGACCGAGCCCTGCAGGCCGAGCAGGTCCGACGGCAGCGCGTAATTCAGGATCTGCCGCCGTCCATCCGGCAAGGTCTTGTAGCGGAACGCCCAGCCCGACAGCACGGTGTAGAGGTGAGCGCTGTTGGTGCTTTGCAGCAGGATGCTGGTGCCAGCCTGAACATTGAGTTCACCGGATTTGAAATTGGAGACGAACTCCAACTCCTTGGCGGTAAATTCGCGCAGGCATTCGACCGCCCGCAATGGGCATTTTTCGCACGGCACCTTGCGCCCGGAAGGCAGAGGCGCAGCCGAAACGGTGGTGGCAGCAGCAGCGGCCATCCAGCCCTCCTGTCGACGGATCGGAGATTACGGCCCATGCAACGTGCGACAGGTGGAAAAAGTTCCAAAAAGTTCCCTGCGGCACTCCGCAGTGTCTGCAAGCGGACGAAACGCGCTTGTTTAGGGCCGTTTCAATTGCCGCGGATATAGCGAATGACGCCGGAGAAATCGCGCGGCCCCTCGCCTGCTTCGACGAATTCGCCATAGATTTTCGCCGCGTCCGCACCAAGTGGCGTTTCGGCGCCGGCCGCCTTAGCCGCGTCCTGGGCGAGCTTGAGATCTTTCAGCATCATCGCTGCGGTGAAACCTGCCTTATAGTCGCGGTTGGCGGGTGACGCCGGCACCGGTCCCGGCACCGGGCAGTAGGCCGTCATCGACCAGCATTGCCCCGACGACTTCGACGAGATGTCGAACAGCTTCTGCGCATCGAGGCCGAGTTTCTCGGCCAGCACGAAGGCCTCCGACACCGCGATCATCGAGACGCCGAGGATCATGTTGTTGCAGATCTTCGCGGCCTGGCCGTTGCCAGCGCCGCCAGCGTGTACGATGGTCTTGCCCATCTGCTCCAGCACCGGCCTGGCGCGGGCGAAGGCCGCATCGCCACCCCCGACCATGAACGTAAGCGTGCCGGCCTGAGCGCCGCCAACGCCACCGGACACCGGCGCGTCGAGCATGGCAAAGCCCTTCTGGTCAGCCGCGGCGGCCACGGCGCGCGCGGTCTCGACGTCGATGGTGGATGAATCGATCAGCAGCGTCCCCGTGCCGGCTGAAGCCAGCACGCCCTCGGCGCCGAGATAGACATCGCGCACATGCTGTCCGGCCGGCAGCATGGTGATGACGATTTCGGCGCCGCTTGCGGCGGCCTTCACGCTTGCCGCCCCCTGCCCGCCCGACGCGGTCAGGGCCAGGACTTGCGCCTTGCTCATGTCGAAGCCCGCCATGGCGTGGCCCGCCTTGAGCAGGTTCTGCGCCATCGGCAGTCCCATGTTGCCGAGACCGATGAAGCCGATCTTTGCCATGCGCCACTTCCCCCTAGTCACGCACAATTAAGCGGGAATAGGGAATCGGTGCAACCAGCGTGCGCCTGCGTGCGTCGATGGAACTACTGCGGCTGGATGTTGGCCGCCTTGGTCAACTCTTTGGCGATGACCGCTTCCTTCGCGATCCGTGCGTCGAAGGCGTCCGACTCCATGGTCATCTGCTCGACACCGAGCATTGCCAGCTTGTCCCTGGTCGCCGGATTGTTGATCGCCTTGACGATCTCGGCCTGCATCTTGGCAACGATGTCACGGGGCGTCTTCTTCGGCACGAATGCGCCGACCCAGAAGTCGAAATCGGAATCGGGCACGCCCGCCTCAATCGATGTCGGCACATCCGGCAGCGCGGTCGCCCGCTTGGCGCTCGATACCGCAAGCGCCAGCACCTTGCCGGCCTTGATCAATGGCAGCGCCACCGGGATCGGGCAGAAATAGATGTCGATGCGGCCAGTCATCACCTCGGTGATCGCTTCCGGCGCGCCTTTGAACGGAACGAGCTGACCTTCGAAACCCGCGGCCAAACGAAATCGCTCCATCGTCAGGTGCGGCGGCGTGCCGATGCCGGCGGCGCCGTAGTTGAGCTCGCCCGGCTTGGCCTTGGCCTTCGCCACCAGCTCCTTGACCGTCTTGATGTCCTTGCTTGGTGCTACCACCAGCACCAGCGGCACGTTGCCTAGCGTGGTCAGCCCGGAGAAATCCTTGACCGGATCGTAGGGCACGTTGGCCTGGATCGCCGGCACGGTGACGATGGCATTGGAGTGGACCAGGATGGTGTGGCCGTCCGGATCAGATTGCTTGACCTGCGCTGAGCCGACCGTCGTGCCGCCCCCGGGCCGGTTCTCGATGATGAAAGACTGCCCGACCTGGTGGCCGATCTGCTCGAACACGGTGCGCGGAACGAGATCGGTCGCGCTGCCCGCGGCATAGGGCACAACGACGCGGATTGATTTGGTCGGCCAATCCGCCGCATGCGCAGGGCCAATCATCGGCCAGCCGGCTGACGCGGCCACGAGCGATCCCAACCCCGTCTTGAGGATTTCACGGCGGTTCATGACAGTCTCCCTTGATCGAAAAACTCAATTCGGATGCTCGCGTGCCGACTGGATCGCGAGAAACAGATAAGCGAACAGCAGCACGCCTTCCACCACGACGACCGCGAGCCTACCGCCGTACACCTGCGGGAAGAACACCTCGACCGCCGCCATCGAGACGCATGCGGTAAGCCAGACCACCGCGCCCCACGCTGCCGCGAGCCAAAGTCCCACTGCCGCGACCAGATCGATCACCGCGAAAAACACCGTCGCGGTCTGCCACGGCGTCGGCTGATATTCGAACCCATCCGGCGGACCCGCGACGCCGGACACGATCGCCCAGTGATACAGGCCCTTGGTCATGGACAGCACGGCCATCATCCGCAGGAAAATCACCAGCCGGCCGGTCCAGCGCGGCTCGCGAACTTCCGGCTCCTCGGCGGTTACCGGCTCGAGGTTGCGGACGGGATCGCTGGGCGGCTTGATGGCGTTGGCGGCCTGCTGCAGCGCTTTGGAGTGCTGATCGCTCATGCTCGGTCCGCGCTGGTACCGGCTAGATTTGGCATTGCCCATTCACCAACGGGCAACGGCGCGAAATGGCGCGCGATCTCGGCATCCGGCACTTCCGCCAGTGTCGCGGGCCGCCACCGCGGCGCGTTGTCCTTGTCCACGATCACCGCGCGAACCCCTTCATAGAAGTCGTGGCCATGAATGACGCGCGACACTATGCGGAATTCGGTTTGCATGCACGCCTCGAATGAAAGCGCGGCGCCGGCGCGCATCTGCGCCAGTGCAAGTTTCAGCGAGGTCGGCGATTTCAAGCGGATCGCCGCCGCCGTGGTCTTGGCGAACTCGGCATCTCGGCCGCCCGAAGCCTCGGCATCGAGCGCGTCGAGAATGTCCTCGACGCGGTCGCCCTTGAGCAGCCGGTCGATGGCGGCACGACTGGCTGCAAGCTTGCTCTGAGCTTTGCCCTCCCCCGCAAGGCCTGCGAAGGCCGCGAGCGTGGCATCGACCGAAACCGCGCCGCAGAGTGCATCGGCGAGTTCGGGCAAGCGCGCCGATTGGACTCGATGGGTGGCGACCGTCGTCGCCGCGTCGTCAGCGCCAAGCCGCTCGCCGGTCAGCGCGCAATACGTACCGAGCTCGCCCGGCAGTCGCGGCAGAAACCAGGTCGCGCCGACATCGGGGAAAAATCCGATCGAAACCTCCGGCATGGCAAACGAAAAGCGGTCGCCGGCGACGCGGTGCGAGCCGTGGACCGACAACCCGACGCCGCCGCCCATGACAATGCCGTCGATCAGCGAGACATACGGTTTGGGGTAATGCTTGATCATCGTGTTGAGGACGTATTCCTCGCCATAGAACGCCAGCATCGCTTCGTGGCGGCCCCCGGTGCCGGCGTCATAGAGCGCGCGGATATCGCCGCCGGCTGAGAACGCCCGCCCGCCGGCCGCTGCCAAAACGATGCGGGTGATGGCGGGATCGCGCTGCCATTCTCGCAATTGCCGCGTATAGGCCCGCACCATGCCAAGCGTCACGGCATTGAGCGCCTGCGGCCGATTGAGCGTGACCAGGCCGGCCGTGCCGCGGCGCTCGAACAGAATCTCGGCAGGCGCCTGCGTCACGCGACAAGCGCCCAGACAAACAGCAAGGTCGCGGCGACGCCGAGCGCGCTGCGGCCGCCATGCAGGTGGCCCCATGAAGCGATCATCCGGCGCGTCTGCGCATTCGCCTGCTCCGGCGCGGTCGCATGCAGGCGGTCGTTGGTCGGCTTGATCACCAGCAGCGTGTAGGGCCAGTTGGCCAGGATCAATAGCGCGCCGGCGAGCCAACGCCAGTCGCGCGTCTGCCATGCCACCCAAAAGCCGAACAGCGAGGTCACAAGCGCAAGCCCCGCCTGCATCGGCGCGGCGCGATTGTAGCTAAGCTGCCACTCGATCAACGCGGCCTTGTCGTCGAGCGCGAGCCGCGCCGGCTGCTCGGCCACGTTGACGAAAATCGCGGCTCCGGCAAACGCTGCAGCCAATACGAGCGCAAGCTGAGCGGCCAGCATCGCGTCACGCCCGCTGCGGCGACCACACGCCGGCAGTTTCCAGCCGTTGCATTGCCTGATCGGTGAATTCGGCGCGCGGGCCGTCACCGCCGATGACGAACATCAAAATGGATTCCGCATTGGGATCGCCCTTGCTGACGTTTTCGAAGCGGCGGATCATGCCCGGCGGAAACGACACCACGTCGAGGGGGCCTAGATCGACATAGTCGACCTTGCCGTTCTCATCTTCCCAGCTCGCCCGCCAGGTGCCGGTCATCGGAATGAACGTCTCATTGGTGTCGTGGTTGTGCATCTCCGGTCCATGGCCGGGCTTTGCCTTGCAGTAGCCGAGATTGAAGCCCTCGCTGATCTTGATCGCGGCGAGCCGCGCCGCTTCGTCGCCGACCGGCGAGGTTACAGCGCCCCCCGAGCCTTGCGGCGGCTGGAAACCGATGACGTTGAACAGCGTGCGCTCGCAACCCGGCATCTTGCTATCAGGCAGGCCGCCGTCGGAGCCTTTGAGGTCCTTGAAGCGCGCCACGCGCTTCATCACCTCATCGCGCGAAAGATAAAGTCGCGGAAGCTGTTCCATCGTTTCCTCCTCGCGTTAGTTCCCGAGCATATCGCGGCTGACGATCAGCCGCATCACTTCGTTGGTGCCTTCGAGAATCTGGTGCACCCGCACGTCGCGCAGCACGCGCTCGATCGGATGGTCGCGCAGATAGCCGTAGCCGCCGTGCAGTTGCAGGCAGCCGTTGACGGCTTCGAAGCCCGCATCGGTGGCCAGGCGTTTGGCCATGGCGGCAAGCCGCGTGCCACCCGGCTCGCCAGCACCGACCGCAATCGCGGCGCGGCGCACCATCAGCCGCGAGGCTTCAAGCTCGGTCGCATAGTCGGCGATCCGAAAGCGCAGCGCCTGAAAGTCCGACAGCCGCGAGCCGAACTGCTTGCGCTCGCGCATGTATTCGATGGTGCGGTCGAGGCAGAACTGCGCGCCGCCGATCGAGCAGGCCGCGATGTTGAGGCGGCCGCCGTCGAGACCGGCCATCGCGATCTTGAAGCCGTCGCCCTCCTTGCCGATCAGATTTTCCGCCGGCACGCGGCAGTTCTCGAAGTTCACCATGGCGGTCGGCTGCGATTTCCAGCCGAGCTTCTTCTCCTGCGCACCGAACGACAATCCTGGCGTGCCCTTCTCCACCACGATGCAGGAGATACCCTTCGGCCCCGCACCGCCGGTGCGGACCATGCAGACGTAGATGTCGGAGACACCGCCACCGGAGATGAACGCCTTCGATCCGTTGAGCACGTAGTGGGCGCCAGCGCGCACCGCTTTGGCTTTCAGGCTCGCGGCATCGGAGCCTGCGTCCGGCTCGGTCAGGCAGTAGCTGGCGAAATGCTCCATGGTGCAGAGCTTCGGCAGCAACGTGCGGCGCTGCGGCTCGCCGCCGAAGGCGTCGATCATCCAGGCCGCCATGTTGTGAATCGAGATATAGGCCGCGGTCGAGGTGCAGCCCTGCGCCAGTTCCTCGAAAATGATGGTGGCGTCGAGGCGCGACAGCGCGCTGCCGCCGACGTCGTCCTTTACATAGATGCCGCCAAAGCCCAGCGCCGCGGCCTTGCGCAACTCGGCAATGGGGAATGTCTCGTTTTCGTCCCACACCCGCGCCTTCGGCGCCATCTCGTCACGAGCGAACTGCCGCGCGGTGGCCTGGAAAGCGCGCTGGTCCTCAGTGAGTTCGAAATCCATTTGCTTAGCCTGTCATCGGCACGGTCAAAACGCTATAACAGGACCGTTCGGTCAAGTCCGCCAAGCCGAGGTTGAACAGCACATGGCCATCAAATACGGCCGCCCCATCGAATCCCGCGTCCGCGTCGTACCCGCCCAGGGCAAGGCCCGCGAGCAGGTGCTGCATCTCGATCTCACCACCCGGCCGCGGCGCAACCGCCGCGCCGAATGGGCGCGGCGCATGGTGCGGGAGAATGTGCTCTCCACCGACGACCTGATCTGGCCGCTGTTTGTCTCGGAAGGCCGCCGCGCGCCGGTCGCCTCGATGCCCGGCGTCGACCGGCTACCCGTGGACGACGTGGTGCGCGAGGTCGAGCGCGCGGCCAAGCTCGCCATCCCTTGCATCGCGCTGTTTCCCTACACCGACCCGAACTTGCGCGACGAGGACGGCACCGAGGCGCTCAACGCCAACAATCTCGTTTGCAGGGCGATCCGCGCGATCAAAAAGGAAGTGCCCGAGGTCGGCGTGCTCTGCGACGTAGCGCTCGACCCCTACACCAGCCACGGTCATGACGGCCTGATGCGCGACGGTGTGATCCTCAACGACGAGACGGTCGCCGTGCTGGTCAAGCAGGCTCTGGTGCAGGCCGAGGCCGGCTGCGACATCATCGCGCCCTCCGACATGATGGACGGTCGCGTCGGCGCAATCCGCACGGGCCTCGACGCCGCCGGTTTCCTCGACGTGCAGATCATGGCCTATACGGCGAAATACGCCTCGGCCTTCTATGGCCCGTTCCGCGATGCCGTCGGCTCGTCGGCAACGCTTACCGGCGACAAGCGCACCTACCAGATGGACCCCGGCAATTCCGACGAGGCGCTGCGCGAGGCCGAACTCGACATCGCCGAGGGCGCCGACATGATCATGGTCAAGCCCGGCCTGCCATATCTCGACATCCTCGGACGCATCAAGGCGACGTTCGGCATGCCGACCTTCGCCTACCAGGTGTCGGGCGAATATTCGATGCTGATGGCGGCGGCGCAGAATGGTTGGCTCGACGGCGACAAGGCGATGATCGAAACGCTGACCGCCTTCAAGCGCGCTGGGGCAGACGGCGTGCTGACCTACTTCGCCGCGCGCGTGGCCGAGAAGCTGAAGAAGTCTTGAGCGCGCATGATCTGGTGCCGTTTCCAGAATGGCGCGTCGGTTTCTTACGGCATCGTCGAAGGCGACACCGTCATCGCGGTCGACGGCGGCCCGTTTTCCCCTCATAGCCGCACATCGACCCGGCATAAACTGAGCGATGTGAAGCTGCTGGTGCCGGTGCTCCCGCCGACGTTCTACGCCATCGGCTCGAACTACCGAACCCACGTGATCGAGCGGTCGAAAGCCAAGGGCTTCAAGGAACCGAAATTCTATGACCGGCCCCGCGTCGGCTACCGCGCCAACAGCGCGCTGGTCGCGACCGGCGACGACATCGTCAAGCCGAAGGATTCGGGCCCGCGCTTTGAATATGAAGGCGAACTGGTCGCGGTCATCGGCAAACGCTGCCGCAATGTTTCGCCTGACGAAGCAAGCGCCTCCATCTTCGGCTGGACCATTGGCAACGACATCACCGAGCGCGACTGGCAGAAAAACGACCCGACCAACCTGCGCGGCAAGAACGCCGACACCTTCAAGCCGATGGGTCCCTGGATTGCGACCGGCATCGAGCCACGCGACATGACCACGGTGGTGCGGCTCAACGGCGCGACCGTTCACAGCTTTCCGACCGGCAACATGCTGTTCAGCGCGGGCGAAGTCATCAGCGACATCTCGCGCACCAATACGCTGTCGCCCGGCGACGTGGTCTGGCTCGGCACCGACGAATTGCCGCAAAGCCTCAAAGCCGGCGATACGATCGAGGTAGAAATCAGCGGCATCGGCGTGCTGCGCAATCGCGTGGTAGCCGAAGCATGAAACAGGCGGTCATGATGCGAGCGAAACTTGCGCTGCTCCTGATCGCTGCGTTATTCGCCGCGCTGCCCTCCTCGGCATCCGCACAGAAATATCCGTCGCGGCCGATCCGCGTCATGCTGCCGTTCGCCGCCGGTTCGGTGTCCGACGTCACGCTCCGCATTCTTGCCGACAAGCTCGGCGCGCGGCTTAACGCTTCCATCATCGTGGAGAACCAGCCACGTGCGGGCGGAACGACCGCTGCGCTTTCAACCAAGACGGCGACGCCGGACGGCTACACGCTCGTCACGCTGTCGAGTTCGACGGCGATCAGCGTCTCGCTGCTCAAAGCGCTGCCCTATGATCCGGTCGGCGATTTCATGCCCATCTCGGGCATCAGCACCTTCGCCAATATCATCGCGGTCAACTCCGGCTCGAAATACCGGACGCTCGGCGAATTCCTCGCTGCCGCCCGCGAGAGGCCGGGCGCGCTCAACATCGGCACCACCACGGTCGGATCGACCAACCATCTCGCCGCCAACCTTCTGAAATCGATGACCGGTCTCGACTTCGTCATCGTGCCGTTCCGCACGCCCGGCGATCTGCTCACCGCCGTGCTGCGCAACGATATCGAAGCCATCATCCAATCCTATGGCGCGCTGAAATCGGCACTCGAAGGCAATCAGATCCGCGCGCTCGGCAGCACCACGCCAAAGCGCGCGGCTTACGCCCCGGACGTGCCCACCGTGGACGAGGCCGGCGTCAAAGGCTTCGACGTGGTGACCTGGAATGGCGCCTTCGCTCCGGCCGGCACCCCACCCGAGGTGATCGGCATACTCAATCGCGAGCTGAGGGCGGCGCTGTCCGACCCGGAACTCAAGCAGCGCTACACCGAGCTTGGCTTGGAACCATTGCCCACCACTCCGGACGAGCTTTCCGGCCGGTTACGGGCCGAAATCGACAAATGGGGCCGGGTCATCCGGGAGGCCGGGATCGAACAGCAATAAGGTCCGGACTTCACAAGGGGCTGCCGCCCGCCCTCGAAATCGGCTAGTATCGGCTTTTCCGCGGGGGTGTATTCAGTCGGGGGCGGCTATGACTTTGGAGCTCGAAGGCGACATTCTGCTGGAGCGCACGCATACGCGCCGCTGGGTGTCGATCATTGCCGTTTTCATCCCGGTGGCTGCTTCCGTACTGCTGGGGGTTTGGTTCATCCGCGTCTACATCGCCCCGCCGACCGTCGCGATCCCGAGCCCGATGATGCTGGCGGAGGCCGCGCCGCCGCCGGTCGCGGTGCCCAAGCGCGCCATGGTCGAAGCGCCGCCGCCGCCCCTGCCGATGGCCGAGCCGGCCCCGACGCCGGAACCCGAGAGAACGCAAACCGCGTCAGCTCAGCCGATGTTTGCCACGCTCGCGGTGGTGCCGCCGGCATTCCCCAGTCCGCCACCCGGCTATGCCGATCCCGCGCAAGATGCGCCGTCCGCGGTCCCGTCGACCATAGCCGCCGAACCCGCCGAGATCGAAGCCTCCGAGCCAATCGCCGGTCCGGTGCCGCTGCCGCGCGCAAAGCCGCACGGCCCTGTGGCGGCGCTTACCAATGTGGTGCCATTACCGCGACCCAAGCCCGCCCAGGTTACACCCGAGCCGGTCATTCGCCCGGTCGACCGCCACGCGATCAATTAGCGAGCCTGCAGCTTATAAGCTGTCATCCGCTACTCCATAGCGTCGCCGGTCGCGATCCGGACCGGCGCAAATCCTTCAGCTTTGAAGGCCGCGAGAATTTCCTCCGCGTGCGCGGCATCGCGGGTCTCGACCGTCACGTCGAGCCGTGCGCCCTTGGCCGGTACGTCGAGGAACAGCCGCCGGTGATCGACTTCCAGGATGTTGGCGCCGAGCCGGCCAAGCGTGGTCGCGATCTGACCCAAGAGACCCGGGCGGTCGGCAATGGTCAGCCGGAACGACACGATGCGGTTGTCGCGCTCGAGCTCGCGCACCATGATCGAGGCGAGAATGCGCGGATCGATGTTGCCGCCGCAGAGCACCAGGCCAACGCGCTTGCCTTTGAAGCGCGTTGGCTCCGCCAGCATGGCGGCAAGTCCGGCAGCGCCCGCACCTTCCGCCATTGCCTTCTGCAGCGTGAGGTAGGCGTTGACCGCGCGCTCGATGTGTTCCTCGTCCACCAGCACGATGTCGGAAACCAGCGCGCGGACGATCGGCAGCGTCAGCACGCCAACGTTTTTCACCGCGATGCCTTCGGCGAGCGTTGCGCCTCCGAGCCCACGCGTTTCGCCGTGGATGGCGTTCCACATCGAGGGGTAGAGCGCCGATTCCGCGCCGACGATCTCGATCGCGGGTTTGATCACCTTGGCCGCCGTCGCCATGCCGGAAATCAGCCCACCGCCGCCGATCGGAACCACCAGCACGTCGAGGTCGGGCACCTCCTCCAGCATTTCCGGCGCGATGGTACCCTGGCCGGCGATGACATGCGGGTCGTCATAGGGATGCACCCAGATCAGGCCGCGGGCCTTCGCCTCGGCTTCGGCGCGCGCCTGCGCCTCGCTGATGGTCTCGCCGTCGAGCAGCACCTTTGCCCCATAGGCCTTGGTCGCCGCCACCTTCACGAACGGCGTCATCACCGGCATCACGATGGTCGCGGCGATGCCCAAAGCCGCCGCATGATAGGCAACCGCCTGGGCATGGTTGCCAGCCGACATGGCGATCACGCCGCGCGCGCGTTCGTCCGCCGACAGCGAGGCGAGCTTGACGCGCGCGCCGCGTTCCTTGAACGAGTTGGTGACCTGGAGATTTTCATATTTGACGAAAACCTCGGCGCCGGTGAGTGCCGACAGCCGCGGCGCCGGCAGCATCGGGGTGCGCAGCACGTGACCGGCAATGGCGCGCCGCGCGGCTTCGATGTCTGCCAGGATTATCACGGCGTGGCGCTCAAGATTTAGGCTCCTGCCCGTCAATCTAGTCCTTATTCCGGTTCTAGACACTTAGGCCAGTTGCGACGCGGTGCCTCTTGCAACGGGCGGCTTTTTTGCCCATTTCCTTAGGCACCAATGGGGCTTTGCGAATCATGGCCACCAGCGAACCTAAGCGGCTCGGCGTGTCGATCGAGCTCAAGCCGCACGCCTACGATCCGGCGACCAACCCCGAGCTTTTCGAGGGCGTGGTGTCGCGCCGCGTGGTTGCGTTCCTGATCGACTTTCTCATCCTGTCCATCCCCGTGGTGTTCGTGTCGATGTTCATCTTTGTGATCGGCATCGTCACGTTCGGATTGGGCTTCCTGTTCTATGGGCTGCTGTGGCCCGCGATGGTGATCTGGGCCCTTGCCTATTACGGCCTAACACTGGGCAGCCCCGCTTCCGCCACCATCGGCATGCGGACGATGGATATCGAGATGCGCACCTGGTACGGCTCGCCGGCCTATTTCGTGCTTGGCTCGGTCCATGCCGTGGTGTTCTGGGTCACGGTGTCGATGCTGACGCCGTTCGTCCTCCTGGTCTGCCTGTTCAACGAGCGCCGGCGCTGCCTGCACGACATGCTGGTGGGCACCGTCATCATCAACAATGCGGCGCGTACGGCGGCGCTCCACGCAGCGCGCCGGCCCGCGTAATGCATAACCTGTTCCGCCCCTTTGACGCAGCCGATTTTCAGGACGACAGTGTTGCGAGATTAGGGCGGCGGCGCCAGCCAAGGATATCGAACTCGTGACGCAGCACTCGCGCGACACCCCGCAGTTCTACCTGACTGCGCCCTCGCCCTGCCCCTATCTGGCCGGCAAGGAGGAGCGCAAGGTGTTCACGCACCTGGTCGGAGAAAAGGCGCCGGGATTGAACGACCTACTCACGCATGGCGGCTTTCGGCGCAGCCAGTCGATCGCCTACCGGCCGGCTTGCGAAGCCTGCCGCTCCTGCGTCTCGGTGCGGGTGATCACCGAGGACTTCCGCCCGAGCCGCAACATGAGGCGCGTCGCCGAAGCCAACGCCGACATCGTCGGCGACATGCGCGCGCTGGTGCCGACCTCCGAGCAATATTCGGTGTTCCGCGCCTATCTGGATTCCCGCCACCGCGACGGCGGCATGGCCGACATGACCGTGCTCGACTACGCGATGATGGTCGAGGACAGTCACGTCAAGACTCGCCTGGTGGAATACCGGCGGCGCGGACCGGATTCGTCCATCAACGGCCGCGGCGCGGGCAGCCTGCTGGCGGTGGCACTGACTGACGTGCTGGGCGACGGGCTGTCGATGGTCTATTCGTTCTTCGATCCCGAGGAAGGCGGCCGCTCGCTCGGCACTTTCATGATCCTCGATCATATCGAGCGTGCCAGGCGCATGAGCCTGCCCTACGTCTATCTCGGCTATTGGGTCAACGGCTCGCGCAAGATGGACTACAAGGCGCGCTTCCTGCCGCAGGAGCGCCTAATGCCGGACGGCTGGACGCGGGTCACCGTCTAACGCGTGCGCTCATGAGCGTAACTGGGGATTGGCATGAAACTTCCCCGCCGCACATTCCTGCATCTCGCCGCGGGCGTTGCGGCGCTTCCGGTCGTCTCGCGGACAGCGATAGCGCAGAACTATCCGGCGCGGCCGGTGCGGGTGATCGTGGGTTTCGCAGCCGGAGGCGGCAACGACATTGTCGCGCGGATGATAGGACAATGGCTCTCCGAGCGTCTTGGCCAGCCATTCATCGTCGAGAACCGACCGGGCGGCGGCAGCAACATCGCAACAGAGTTGGTCGTCCGAGCAGCGCCAGACGGCTATACGCTGCTCCTGGTCGGCACGACGAACGCAGCCAATGCGACATTCTACCAAAAACTCAGTTTCAATTTTGCCCGCGACATCGCGCCGGTTTCGAGCATTACGCACCAGCCCCAAGTCATGCTGGGGTCTCTTTCATTTCCAGCCAGGGCGCTTCCTGAGTTCGTCGACTATGCAAAGGCCAATCCGGGCAAGGTCAACATGTCATCCGCCGGAGTGGGCGCCATAAGTCATCTCGCCGGTGAACTGTTCAAGATGATGGCTGGCGTCAATCTGGTCCACGTTCCTTTTGGCGGCAACAGCCCCGCACTTACAGCCTTGCTCGGCGGTCAAGTGGAGGTTTCGTTCGCCTCGCTTCCTTCGTCGATCGAATTCATCAGAACCGGCAAACTCCGCGGACTCGGGGTAACCAGCGCGACGCGCTCGGAGGTGCTGCCGGACCTTCCCAGCATAGGGGAGCATGTCCCAGGCTACGATGTGAGTGCCTGGTACGGCGTGGGCGCACCAAAGGGTACGCCGACCGAGATCGTCGACAAGCTCAACACGGAGATCAATGCGGGCCTGGCCACGCCAAAGTTGAAGGCGCGTATTGCCGACCTCGGCGGCACGGTGGCTCCCATGTCACCGGCCGAATTCGGCAAGTTCATCGCCGACGACACCGAGAAGTGGGCCAAGGTGATCCACGCGGCCAACCTCAAGCTGCAGTAGCGCTTTCAATATCGCCAGATCGAGCGCGCGCCGACCACAGTGGCGTTCCTGCTGGCGTCGCCGCTCGGGTGCCAGATGAATTGCAGGTTCGGCTGCACGATCCAGCCGGGAACGATCTGCGCCGCATAGCTGAGTTCGAGATTGGCTTCGTAATCGCGGATCGGCGTAGGCACCCCGGTCAATAGCACGGTGTCGCGGTCGAAGGCGCGGACGCTGTCGGAGAACTTGGCGTAGATCACGCTTGCGCCGAACTTGTCGGCGGGCCGCTGCGGAATGAGGCCCGCGAACACGATGCCGCCGTCGATATAGGCGCTGATCAGATTGCGGTCGGACGGGCTGATCGACATGCGGCTGAACACCGAGATGCCGCTTTGAGAATCGCCGCCCTTCGGCCGGTAGAGCTGCTGGTCGATCACCGCGTAGAGACCGTTGTTGCCGCGATGCTGGATCGCCACGCCGGGCCCGGCGGGATCGGCGAGGAGCGCGCCGCCGATGGCAATACGCTGGTCCTCGAATTGCCCGAGGTGCCCCCAGCCGCCGAGCTTCAGCGTGGTGGCAAGTCCTTCGTCCTTCTTGCCTACGTTACGCCGAAACTGCACCTCGCCGATGATGAACGCCGGATCTTTGACGCGGAAATTCAACCCATAGCGATTGCGGATCTGCTCATCGCCAGCACCAGGCCCAGCCGGGTCGCCGTTGAGCACGGCAAGCAGCAGCGTCACATTCTTGATCGGGTCCACCTTCAGCCGGACGCCAGGCGTGGAAAGTGGATAAGCCGCCCCGCCGCTCGGCAAATTCAACGCCCCGATCGTCGGCCAATCGCTTTGCAGAAACATCCACATGGTTTCACTGAAGAAGAATTCGGTGTCGACCGCGATCTGTCCGGCCTTCAGACTCACCTTGTCGCCGGCAAATGACTGTTCGAACCAGATTTCCGAAAGCCGCGTGGTTGGCACTGCCTCGATCGCGGCAATGGTATTGATCCCGCCGACGTAGTCGCGCCGGATGCGGCCGGTGTTGTGAATCTGGAAGAAATTGGCGAAGGCGGTAAGACCGTTCCAGCCGGCCAGCTTGCCGAAGTCGACGGTTAGGATCCCTTGAAGCTTGCCCTGGTCGATCGTCCCGGTCCGGGTGCCACCGCGCACGTTCGACAGCACATCGTTGGTGTATTCCAGGCCGTAGATGATGCCCCGCTGACCAAGCCACTTGCGATAGCCGCCAGGGTCGCCGTTGTATGGCAGGCTGGTCGCGATCGAGGGCTCGGGCAGGAAGCCGCGTTGGATTTCGGGTTTGCCGTCCTCGACCGAATTCCACCATGCCTGGGCCGACGCGGCCGAAACGCCCGCAAGCATCGCAATAGCGGCGGCGGCGCAAATCTTCAGACCCAACAGACTCCGCCAGCCCATCACGCGAACCATGCCGCCCTGCCACTACCGGACCAATACTCCGTACCAACCGACAACTTGCCCGCTGCGAGCAGTATCCTTGAATGCAAACAACTCGCAACGCCTGTGTGACGTACGCACAGGAAGGTTGCGCTGCGGCTGCCGCGCGGGTCGCGGAACTCCAACGTCCAGTGGATCAGCTCGCGGGGAACGCGAGGTCGTAGAGCAGCTTGACGTTCAGCGCGATGATGACCGCTGCCGTCATCGCTGCCAGCACCGTCACCCAAATCGGCGCGACGAGCGCCCCCATCTTGCGCCGGTCGGCGGTGAACATCACCAGCGGCACGATGGCGAACGGCAGTTGCAGGCTCAAGATCACCTGGCTGAGGATCAGAAGCTGGGCCGTCCCCTTCTCGCCGTACCAGATCGTCACGATGGCCGCCGGCACGATGGCAATGGCGCGCGTCAACAGCCGCCGCGCCCAGGCCGGCAGGCGGATGTCGAGAAAGCCCTCCATCACGATCTGACCTGACAGCGTGGCGGTCACCGTCGAGTTGAGCCCGCAGCACAGCAGCGCGATGCCAAAAAGAGTTGGCGCGATGGCGGAGCCGAGCATCGGGGCGAGGAACGAATGCACCTGCTCAAGCTCGGCGACGTCGGTCTTGCCGGCCTTGTGGAAGGTTGCCGCCGCCAGGATCAAGATCGAGGCATTGATCAGGAGCGCAAACATCAGCGCGATGGTGGAATTGACCGTCGCAAGCGTGATAGCCTCGCGCCGGTCGGCGACGGAATCGCCGTAGCGCCGCGTCTGCACCACGCCAGAGTGCAGGTAGAGATTGTGCGGCATCACGGTGGCGCCCAGGATTCCAAGCGCGAGATATAGCATCTCCGGATTGGTGACGATCTCCGTGGTCGGCGCGAAGCCTTTGATAACCGCGCCCCATTCGGGGTCGGCCATGGCGATCTGGATCGCAAAACATATGGCGATGACGCCGAGCAGCGTCACGATGAAGGCTTCGATCCAGCGAAAGCCCAGGTTCTGCAGCCACAGGATGACGAACACGTCGAGCGCAGTGATCAGCACGCCAATCTCGAGCGGAATGCCGAACAGAAGATTGAGCCCGATCGCAGTCCCGATCACCTCGGCCAGGTCCGTGGCGCAGATCGCGATTTCGGCCAGCACCCAGAGCGGCCATGACACCGCGCGCGGAAAGGCGTCGCGGCAGGCCTGCGCAAGATCGCGGCCAGCGCCGATCCCAAGCCGCGCGCAGAGCGCCTGCAGCAGGATCGCCATCAGGTTAGACAGCAGCGCGATGGTCAGCAGCGTGTAGCCGAACTTCGAACCGCCAGCGAGCGAAGTCGCCCAGTTGCCGGGGTCCATATAGCCGACTGCGATCAGGTAGCCGGGCCCGAGGAACGACACGAGCTTGCGCCAGAACGAGCCGGTTGGCCGCGTTGCGATGGTGCCGAATACCTCCTGGAGTGATGGCCGCTGACGTGCATGGCGCCAGCCGCCGGGTACGGATGGCTCGGTCGCCAGCGGGGTTTTGGACGGGTCAACCAACATCAGGGCACGCCGATACTTGTTTCCAATGCAACCAAGGTATCCTTGTTGCGAATAATTTGCAATTGCATTTCACCGGGAATCGACCAAAACGGCGGAAAAGTCCTTCCCCTGCCGCGTACGTGCCGACGTGAATCGAGTGTTATCCGGGCGAATGTCTGTTCACCCCACCAGGGGGTGGCGCAGTGCGCGGAGCTTTACTTGCCCTCGCCGCCGCCGTTCTTGCCGTTGTCGCTCTTGCCGTTCTCGGCGAGCCGGCCGAATTTCAGATTGGCGAGGAACCGGTCCGGCCGTACGCGCCCCGCGTCGCCCCGGTTGCCGCGCCAGGCAGCCAATTCCTTGAGCGAAAGATTGGAGACGCGGCCACCATCGCCGACCCAGTTCAATCCGTCGGCAGCCTTGAAGGTCGTGACGTCGGATAGCCCGCCGTCCTTGTGGCGTTGCAGCCGCACGCCGCGGCCGCGCCCCATCTCCGGCACCTGATCGAGCGGGAAGATCACCATCTTGCGGTTCTCACCGACCGCCGCCGCAAGCTCGCCGTCCACCGTTGTGATCGCACGCGCCATATCCGGCGGCTTGACGTTAAGCACCTGCTTGCCTTTGCGGGTGTTGGCGAGGCAATCGTCCTCGGCCACGACGAAGCCGCGGCCACTCTTGCTGGCCACCAGGAATTTCCGGCCGCTCTGATAACGGAACGCCGACACCAGCTCCGCATCCTGCTCCATGTCGGCATAAAGCCGCACCGGCTCGCCGTGGCCGCGCCCGCCGGGCAGCTTGGAGGCATCGATCGTGTAGAAGCGGCCGTTGGTCGCGAACACCAGGATCTTCGATGTGGTTTCCGCCGGGAAGGCAAATTTCGGCCCGTCGTCGGCCTTGAACGCGATCCCCGAAATGTCGGCCTGATGGCCGCGCAGCGCACGGATCCAGCCTTTCTCCGACACCACGATAGTGATCGGCTCGCGCACCACCATCGCCTCTTCAATCGCGGCCTCGTCGTGCTCGGGCGCATCGGCGAATTCGGTGCGGCGCTTGCCGAGCGGCGTCTTCTTGCCGAAGGTCTCGCGCACTGCCTTGACCTGATCAGCGACCGTCGTCCACTGCTCCTTCTCGGAGCGGATCAGCTTCTCGACCGCGGCCTTCTCCTCGCGCAACGCCTTGTTCTCGGTCTTGATCTCCATCTCTTCGAGCTTGCGCAAGTTGCGCAGACGCATGTTGAGGATGGCGTCTGCCTGCACGTCGGAGAGTTTGAAGGTCTTGATCAGGACAGGCTTGGGCTCGTCCTCGTTGCGGATGATCTTGATGACCTTGTCGAGGTTCAGATAGGCGACGAGGAAGCCGCCCAGCACTTCGAGGCGGTGGTCGATTTCCGCAAGGCGATGCTTGGAGCGCCGGACCAGCACTTCGCGCCGATGATCGAGCCATTCCTTGATGACCTCGGCCAGGTCCATCACCTTGGGGACCTTGCCCTTGGAAAGTACGTTCATGTTGAGCGAGATGCGGCTCTCGAGCTCGGTCAGCTTGAACAACGATTCCATCAGGATGCCGGGATCGACCGTGCGTGACTTCGGCTCGATGACGACGCGCACGTCTTCGGTCGACTTGTCGCGGAAGTTGTCGATCAGCGGCAACTTCTTGTCGTTGTAGAGCTCTGCCATCCGCTCGATCAGTGCGGTCTTTCGAACGAGCCAGGGAATTTCCGTGATGATGATCTGATAGGTGCCGCGGCCGGTTTCTTCCTTGGTCCACTTCGCGCGCACGCGAAACGAGCCGCGGCCGGTTGCATAAGCTTCGGCGATTTCGGCCTGCGGATTGACGATGATGCCGCCGGTCGGAAAATCCGGTCCCTTGATGTACTTCAACAGCGTCCTGGCGCGCGCATTCGGATTGTCGATCAGGAATAGCGCCGCATCGCATATCTCGGCTGCGTTGTGCGGCGGAATCGAGGTCGCCATGCCGACCGCGATGCCCTGCGAGCCGTTGGCCAGCAGATTAGGGAACGCGCCCGGCAGCACCACCGGTTCGTTCTCGCTGCCGTCATAAGTCGCGCGGAAATCGACTGCATCCTCGTCGATGCCGTCGAGCAGCAACCGCGCCACCTCGGTCATCCGAGCCTCGGTGTAGCGCATCGCCGCCGGGTTATCGCCGTCGATGTTGCCGAAGTTGCCCTGCCCGTCAACCAGCGGATAGCGCTGCGCGAACTCCTGCGCGAGCCGCACCAGCGCGTCGTAGACCGACACATCGCCGTGCGGATGGTATTTGCCGATGACGTCGCCGACCACACGCGCCGACTTCTTGAACGCCTGGCCGGGATCGAGCCGCAACTGCCGCATGGCAAACAGCAGCCGCCGGTGCACGGGTTTGAGCCCGTCGCGCGCGTCGGGCAGCGCGCGGTGCATGATGGTGGACAGCGCGTAGGCGAGATAGCGCTCTTCCAGCGCCTCGCGCAGCGCGATTGCTTGGACGTGCGAAGGTTCGGGTGGAATCAGCCGCTTTCCCATGCCGAACCGGTACAGCGGCGCGGCGGCGCGAACAAGAGAGCAAAATCCTTCTTTCGCTGACCGCCGCTTCGGCGATCGTGGCAGCCGCCTCGATCAGTCCGGCAAGTGCCATGACCGTTGGCACGGCATCCGGCATACAAGCCGCGATCGCCGATACCAGCGTGCTGGATGAGGTCGCCTATGTCTGCCGTCACCGATCCGCCGCGTGTGCTGGTGGCGGCCGGGTCGCTACTATCGGCCGTGGCGGTATGGCCGTTATCGCTGGTAGTCAGCGGCTAAGTATCTGAATAACCGGCGGATTGTGCTTCGGCCATGCGGCAAGCTGTGGTGCTGGCAGATGAGCGGCAGCAAGAGCAGCAGCCGCTGAGAGCGGCTTGATCCAAGGTTCGGGGCGGCCGGCTTACTGCGCCGCGCGCGCGGGAA
Source organism: uncultured Alphaproteobacteria bacterium (assembly GCA_963842645.1). GTDB lineage: Bacteria > Pseudomonadota > Alphaproteobacteria > Rhizobiales > Xanthobacteraceae > Z2-YC6860. Next base: position 264,307 of record CAWJGY010000013.1, read on the forward strand.
GCCGCCGCCCCAGGACCGCGGCCACGAACCCTTCACGGGCATCCGCGAAAGCCAAACCGCGCGGCTCCAGCACGTGACGGGCGAGGAAAAATCCGGTCAGCGCAAAGCCGTCGGCGATATCGTCCAGCGACGGCGTGACCACACTCGACAAAAACGCCGGCAGGCGGAACAGCCGATCCTGCCAGGGTGCGGCAGCGGTCCGCGAGACCGCGCGCCCCGACTTCGGCGACACATAGCCCAAGTCATCCTCGGCGCCGGTGGCCGCGCAGCTTTCAAGATCGAGGCCAAAGCCAAGCTCGGCCAACATCCGTAATTCGAAGCGCACCATCTCCAGCCCCGCCGTCAGGGGGTCATCGAGATGCTCAAGCATCGCAGCGAGTTGATCGTGCACCTCCGGGTGCGGATCTCGCTCCGGCAACAGCCGGCACAGCGCGCCCAGATGTGTGACCCCATAGACCACGTGCGACGCCGCAAGCTGCGACGCGCCATGCAGGCGCAGCGGCTCAACCGCATAATGCCCCAGGTGCTCGTCGAGGCGCGCGCGCCAGACCACCCGCACGGTGTTGCCGGGCTGAAGCAGCGGGCGAAGCCGCGAGCCGCCACCACCGCGAACCAGGCCGAGATGGCGGCCATGGTCCCGCGTCATCACCTCGACGATGGCGCTGGTCTCGCCGTGGCGGCGCGTTCCCAGCACGATGCCTTCATCGGTCCATTCCATGGGTCTGTCTTAGTCCCGTCGCCTTGAGTCCTCAACGGCCCTTGAGCGCGAGCGGCAACGGGCTCTTCCGCTGCGCCTCCTCATTGTCGATGACAAAGCACGCGGCACGCTTGGCGGCGGCAACCGCTTTCGAAGTGGCGCAGCGCGCAAACACCGCAAGATCGCCGACCTGTCGATAGAGCAGATACGGATGAATCAGATAGCGGCTCGAGCCGTCGGTGAAATTGCCTAGCCGGTCGATCTTGCCCTTGATGCTCGGGTCGACAGCCAGGATCGCGTCGCGTAGCGCCTCGCCTTCGATGAAATTCTCCGGCAACTGATCGAACGGCCCGTCCAGATACGTATTGAGCCGCGACTGCCGCTCGTTGACGCCGATCAAAATTTTGCGGCCGTCGAAGGAATAGAAGGCAAAGCCGGTGCGCTTGCCGATCTGGATCTGCTCGTTGCCGCTGATCGTGTCGAATTGCTCGGCAGCGGGCTGGGTTTCATCGAGCAGGAAATGAAACAGCTTCAGCCGCGTGTTGAACACCAGGAAAAACCGGATACCGGATTCATCGAAAATCGGGCCAAGGAATTTCTCGTCGGCCCGCATCGTCTCGGGCGGCGGCTTGACTGCCGACAGGTCGTTGAGGACGAAGTTGACCGTCTTGCCCGCGTGGCTGACACGATAGTGCAGTGGGCCGGCTTTCTCGACGGTCACGCCCTGCCCTGCTCCCAGCACCACGAAGCGGTTCTTGGGATTGCTATTCCAATCCGTCGGACTTTCGTTATAAGCGAAATTCACCTTGCCCTGGTCGCGGTCGGCCGCTGCAAGCCGGATGTTGCCCAAGTAACCCAGGCCGTTTTGGGTGAAACGGAAATAGAAATAATTCTCGGTCGGATAGACCCGCACGCGTTCCGGCAGGTTCTTCAGAACGGCGGCGAACACCGCGAGCGGATCGTCGATCACAAGGCCGCCGTCGCGGAGTGCCTCTCCGATCTCGGTCTCGTTGGTATGCAAATGGATGCGGTCCTGCGCCAATGCCGCGGCGATGCTGCCCACCATCAGCGCCACTGCGACCATACCCGCCCGCGCGATCATTGCCCGTTTATTCCTTGGGAAACTCCAGACCCATCTGCCGGTAACGTTCCGGATCGTCGCCCCAGCCCTCGCGCACCTTCACAAAAAGAAAGAGGTGCACCTTCTTCTCGAGGATATCCGCAAGCTCGCGCCGCGCCAACTCGCCGATCGCCTTGATCGACTGGCCGGCCTTGCCCAGCACGATTTTTCTTTGGCTCTCGCGCTCGACATAGATCGTCTGCTCGATGCGTACCGAGCCGTCCTTGCGTTCGGTCCATGTCTCGGTCTCGACCGTGGATTGATATGGCAATTCCTGGTGCAGCTTCAGGTAAAGCTTCTCCCGCGTGATCTCGGCGGCGAGATGGCGCGCGGGCGCGTCGGAAACCTCGTCGGCGGGATAGTGCCAGGGTCCGGCCGGCGCGCGAGCGGCAAGCCATTGCCGCACATCGGCGACGCCGTCGCCTTTGGTGGCGGAAATCATGAAGGTCGTCTCGAATCGGGCGGTCGCGTTCGCCGCCCGCGCCAGCGCCAGCAGGCTTGCCTTCTCCACCAGGTCGACCTTGTTGAGGATCAGCACCTTGGGCTGGCGGACCTCGTCGAGCTTCTTCAGCAACGCCTCAGCCTCGTCATCGATGCCCTTTTTCGCGTCGATCAACACCGTGACGATGTCGGCATCATGCGCCCCGCCCCAGGCGGTTGTCACCATGGCGCGGTCGAGCCGCCGCCGCGGCGCGAAAATCCCCGGCGTGTCGATCAGTACCAATTGTGCCGAGCCTTCCATCGCGATGCCGCGCAACAGCGCGCGCGTGGTCTGCACCTTGGGCGTGACGATCGCGACCTTGCTGCCGACAAGCGCGTTGATCAGCGTCGATTTGCCAGCATTCGGCGCCCCGATCAGCGCTATGAAGGCGCAGCGCGTGGCTTCTGTGGTCGCTGCCGCATCTTCACCCATCGAAGCGTTCCGTCTTGACACCCTCGCGCTTGAGCATGGCGGCGGCGGCGGCCTGCTCAGCCGTGCGCTTGGAACGGCCGACCCCTTCGGCGGGCTCGCGGCTCGGCAGGTCGACGGCGACGCGAAACTCCGGATCGTGGTGCGGTCCGGTCCGTTCCACCTCGCGATAGGTCGGCGTCGGCAGGCCGCGCGCCTGCGCCCATTCCTGCAGAATGGTCTTTGGATCGCGCAGCGGCCGCACCGGCGCGCGCATGCGCTCGCCCCACAGCTTCTCGACAAGCTTGGCCGAGGCGTCGTAGCCGCCGTCGAGATAGACCGCGCCGACCAGCGCTTCGCATACGTCAGCCAAAATCGCGGTACGCATCCGGCCTCCCGCGTTGGCCTCCGATGCGCCGAGCCGAAGCGCAACGCCAAGCTCGATCGCGCGCGCCACGTCGGCGCAGGCCTCGCGGCGAACCAGATCGGCGAGCCGCCGCGACAGCTCGCCTTCATCGGCCTTTGGGAAGGACCGAAACAGCATATCGGAGATGATCAGCCCGAGCACATGATCGCCAAGAAACTCAAGCCGCTGGTAACTGTTGGCGCGGCTGCCGCCCATCACCGCCGAGATGTGAGTGAGCGAACGGTCGAGCAGGTCGCGGTCCTTGAATTTGTAGCCGATGATTTTTTCAAGCGAGCTTGCGGCCGCGACGCGCTTGCGGGCGCCGCGCTTCGCCGGAGCGGCCGCTTTCTTGGTGTCGGGCGCGGTTGCGACGGCGCGTTGGTTGACCTGCTGCGCCGATTTCGAGCCGTCTGGCTGAGCGTCTGACTTGGCGACGCGCCTCATCGCACGATCGTGAACAGCCGGCTCCAGCGCACCGAGAACGGCCAGCGCCACACCTCCCACGCTCGCTCGCCCTCATGAACGGAGAAGAAAATGAGCTGCGCCCGGCCGACAATGTGCTCGAATGACACGTAGCCGACCTGCGGGAAGCGGCTGTCGGTCGAGTTATGACGGTTGTCGCCCATCATGAAGTAGCTGTCGGCCGGCACGCGATAGACTTCGGTGTTGTCGGCCTGCAGATTATAGGGCAGATCGAGCGTGGTGTAGCTCACGCCGTTCGGCAGCGTTTCCTTCCAGCGCCGCACCCGGGTCGAACGGCCACCCTCGTCCTCGTCGATGAAATCCTCGATTCGCTCGCGCGGCACCGGCTTGCCGTTGATGTTAAGAATGCCGTCTATCATCTGGATCGAGTTCGCCCGGCAGCCCGATGACGCGCTTGATGTAGTCGGTCGAATCGTCTTTCGGCAGGCGGAACACGACGATGTCGCCGCGCTCGGGCTTGCTGAAAGCGCCGATCCGGCCGGAGAACAGGTTGGGCGACAGCGGCAGCGAATAATGGCTGTAGCCGTACGAGTATTTCGACACGAACAGGTAGTCGCCGACCAGCAAGGTCGCCTTCATCGAGCCGGATGGAATGTTGAACGGCTGGAACAGAAACGTGCGGATGACCAGCGCGATGATGCCGGCGTGAACCAGCAACCGGATGAACTCGCCGATGCCGCCTTCTTTACGCTTTGCTCCGCTCGTCACGCTCATCGGCCTCTCGTCCCAGGCAGGTGCCCCGCAGCCTTGTAGCCGCTGGGCCAGTCGGGCGCAATCAACCGCACGAGCTTCGCGCGGACCGCGCCCGAATTAAATTTAGTCCATGTTTTCAGGATGTTATTCCGAAGTTGGCGGTGCTCCTGCGGCGTCTCAGCGCGACACTTCGAGCACACTTTGTCCGAGCATATTTAAGAGTGTTTCAGCAGCGCGCCAAACGGAAGAATCACAAAGATGTGCGACACGCGCGGGGCGGCCCGGCCCGCGTCAGCGCCGGCGCCGGCGCGGCGGTGGCCTTTTCCGCTTGGCGGGCGCGCGTGTTCGCGGCGTCTTTTCCGCCGGCACCGCAGAGATGACCACGAATGCGACCGCCATCGGCCCCTCGTCGGTGATCGTGAGATCGATTTGCGCGCGGTGGCCTTTAGGCGTGAGCGCATCAAGGCGCTTTCGCGCGCCGCCGGTCAGCGCCATGGTCGGCCGGCCCGAGGGCATATTCACCACGCCCATGTCACGCCACCACACGCCGCTGCGGATGCCGGTGCCGAGAGCCTTGGCGCAGGCCTCCTTGGCGGCGAAGCGCTTGGCGTAGGTCTCGGCGCGGTTCTTGCGGCGGTCGGCCTTGGCGCGCTCGACGTCGGTAAAGATGCGCATGATGAAGCGGTCGCCATGCTTCTCCATCACCTTGGCGATGCGGCGGACGTCGGTGATATCGGAGCCAAGACCCAAAATCATGCGATGTTCATTGCCCGATCACGCAGCAGCTTTGGCGCGGCCGCGATCCATCGCCGCCCGCATTGTCTTGATCGCAGCGGTGAGGCCCGTGAACACAGCCTCGCCGATCAGGAAATGGCCGATGTTAAGTTCGACGATCTCCGGCAAGGCGGCGATGGTCTCGGCGCTGGCGTAATCGAGACCGTGGCCGGCGTGCACTTCGAGGCCAAGGCTCCGGGCGAGACTGGCGCCGTCGTGGATGCGACGCCACTCGCTGTCGGCAGCCGTCCCGTTGCCGTCGAAGAGAGCGTGGCACCAGGCACCGGTGTGGATCTCGATCACCGGTGCGCCGAGTGCCGCCGCCGTCTCGATCTGCTTTGGATCGGCGGCGATGAACAGCGATACCTTGATATTGGCGGCGCGCAACGCCGCGATCCGAGGGCCGAGCTCGGCGCGGGTGCCGGCGGCGTCGAGGCCGCCTTCGGTGGTGCGTTCGGCGCGGCGCTCCGGCACGAGACAGGCGGCGTGCGGCCGCGTTCGCACCGCGATGTCGATCATCTCCGGCGTCGCCGCCATCTCGAGATTGAGCGGGGTCGATATCGCGGCCTTGAGCCGCGCGATATCGTCATCACTGATGTGGCGGCGATCCTCGCGCAAATGCGCGGTGATGCCGTCGGCGCCAGCCTCGATCGCAAGCTTGGCCGCGCGCACCGGATCGGGATGCCGCCCACCGCGGGCGTTGCGGATGGTGGCGACGTGATCGATGTTGACACCTAGGCGAAGATGAGCAATCCCCGGCACGCCCTTGTCCTATCCCTCGTTGTCGATGATCACCGCCATCACCCCGTCACCCGCTCGGCACCGGCCACCACCTTCTTCGCCCGCAATTGCGCGATGATGGCGTTGAGGTGCTTGAGGTCATAGACCTCAAGATCGATGGTGCAGTCAGTGAAGTCCGGCGAGCGGCGTTTCATGCTGATGTTGTCAATATTACCGTCGTGCTCGGCGATCACCTGGGCGATCTGGGCGAGCGTGCCCGGCTCGTTCACCGACTGGATCGCGATGCGTGCCGGAAACCGCTGCGGGTTGCGCTCGTCCATGTCCCAACGCACGTCGAGCCAGCGCTCCGGCGTTTCCTCGAACTCCTTCAAGGTCGGCGACTGAATCGGATAGATCGTGATCCCCTCGCCCGGCGTCAGGATGCCGACGATGCGGTCGCCCGGCACAGCGCCGCCGTTCGGCGCAAAGCGCACCGGCAGATCGGAATTGATGCCGCGGATCGGGATCGACGCAGCTGTCTCATCCGCGGTCGGAACCTTGAACTTCACCGCCTTGGCCTTCTTCAACCCGAACCAGCCGGTCTCGGACACCGGCGGCGGCACGGCGGCGATGCGCTCTTCCTTGTAGTCTGGGTACATGGCGCGCCCCACATCCGAGGGCCGCATCTCGCCACGGCCGACGGCGGCGAACACGTCTTCGATCGAAGCGCGCGCCAGCCGCGGCAGCGCACCGGTGAGCTGCTCGTCGGAATACTCGCGCTTGGCGCGCTGGATCAGGCGCTCGACGATGCGCCGGCCGAGCGCCGCATATTGCGTGCGGACGGCGTTGCGCGTGGCCCTGCGGATCGCCAGCCGCGCCTTGCCGGTGACCACAATCGATTCCCAGGCCGACGGCGGCGCCGTCTGCGCCTTCGAGGTGAGGATGTCGACCTCGTCGCCGTTGTTGAGCTCGGACACCAGCGGAGCGACCTGACCGTTGATCTTGCAGCCGACCGCGTGGTTGCCAACGTCGGTGTGGACGGCATAGGCGAAATCGATCGGCGTGGCCTTGCGCGGCAACGCGATCAGCTTGCCCTTGGGGGTGAAGCAGAAAACCTGATCGTGGAACAGCTCGAGCTTGGTGTGCTCGAGGAATTCCTCCGGGTTCGAGCCTTCCGCCAGAAGCTCGACGGTGCGACGGAGCCAGGCATAGGCATTGGATTCGCGCGATAGCAATTCGGTCGGAGAATCCCCACTGTCCTTGTAGAGCGCGTGCGCGGCGATGCCGTATTCGGCGATCTCGTGCATGTTCGCGGTGCGGATCTGCAGCTCGACGCGTTGATTGCCGGGACCGATCACTGTGGTGTGGAGCGAGCGGTAGTCGTTCTGCTTGGGCGTCGAGACGTAGTCCTTGAAGCGGCCCGGCACCATCGGCCAGGTGGTGTGCACAATGCCAAGCGCGCGGTAGACCTCGCGCAGCGTCTTGACGACGACGCGGAAGCCGAAAATGTCGGATAGCTGCTCGAAGCCGACGGATTTGCGCTCCATCTTGCGCCAGATCGAATACGGCCGCTTGCGCCGGCCGGCGACCAGCGCGGTCGTGCCGGATTCGGCAAGCTTGCGGGTGAGCTGCTGTTCGATCTCGGCGATCAAGTGGCTGTGGCGGTCGGCCAGCGCGTTGAGCCGCTCGCTGACGAGATGGTTTGCCTCGGGATAGAGCTGCCGGAACGCCAGGTCTTCGAGTTCCTCGCGCAGGCTGTGCATGCCCATGCGGCCGGCGAGCGGCGCGTAGATTTCGAGCGTCTCCTCGGCGATACGCTCGCGTCCTTCCGGCGGCATATGCTCGAGCGTGCGCATGTTGTGCAGCCGGTCGGCGAGTTTGACCAGCAGCACGCGCACGTCGTCGGCGATGGCAAGCAGGAGCTTGCGTAGATTCTCGGCTTGCTTGGCCTCGCGCGAGACGAGATCGAGCTTCTTCAGTTTCGTCAGGCCCTCGACCAGATGGCCAATGTCGGGGCCGAAGATCTGGTCGATCTCTGCGCGCGTGGTTGGCGTGTCCTCGATCGTGTCGTGCAGCAGCGCCGCAGCGATCGTGGCGTCGTCGAGCTTGAGGTCGGTCAGGATGGCTGCAACCTCGAGCGGGTGGGAAAAGTACGGATCGCCTGAGGCGCGCTTCTGCTCGCCATGGGCTTTCATGGCGTAGACATAGGCGCGATTAAGCAGCGCCTCGTCGGTGTTCGGATTGTAGCGGCGCACCCGCTCGATCAGATCGTATTGCCGCATCATCGCGGCCGGCTTTGGCTTCTTTTCAGATCTGTCAGCGGCCTGGGAAGCGACCTTTAGGCCGAGTTCGACCGGCGCCCGGACCCTCGCCGGGTTCTGCATGCGCGGCAGATCGGTCTTCGAACGGGCCATGAAAACGACCGCGGCCGCCGGATGCGGGGAACTTCGGACTTTGGGCGGCGCCGGCGGCCTTCCCAAATACAGGATAACACGGTGCAGGATATCACGGGGATTTGACGCCTTCGCAAGGCCGTGCCCCGAAAGCCGTTCATGAAATGCAAACGACCCGGGATGACCGGGCCGTTTGGCAGCTATGCTGCAACCTTATTCCGCGTCGTCGGGCTCCGGCTGCTCCTCGGGCGGAGCCAAGCCCTCGAGGCCCTTGAGCAGCTCTTCTTCGCTCATGTGCTCGACCGCCACCTGCGTGTCGTCGGAATCGACCGATCCGCCGCCGCCAGCAATGAGCGGCACATCGTCGGTCTCCGGCTCGTCGACCTCGACGTATTTCTGCAGCGAATGGATCAAATCTTCCTTCAGATCCTCCGGCGAAACGGTCTTCTCGGCGATCTCGCGCAGCGACACGACGGGGTTCTTGTCGTTGTCGCGCTCCAGTGTGATCTGGGAACCGGACGAGATCATGCGCGCGCGATGGCTCGCGAGCAGCACGAGATCAAAGCGGTTCTCAACCTTGTCGATGCAGTCTTCGACGGTGACGCGGGCCATGGGCTCGGGTGCTCCTACAACGTGGCGTTGTCTCTGAAATGTTGGCGTGTAGGTAACCTCCTGCGACCAAAAGCGCAAGTGTGCTGCCTTGCACGCCGTGGAAGGCTTTGTTAGTCAACGCAGGAACTTAACTGGCATGCTGGAATTGTTATTTTTCAGGGCAGATTCTGATTTTGGGATGACTGCGACGCCATTTTACGCGGCATCTAACTGATCGGTCCCGACAACGACGTCCAGACTTATTCCCGGCATTGGTGCCGGGCACCGCCTCCCCTGGCGGGAATCCCATTTGCGAGAGAGGAAATATGTCCGCACAAGTCGAGAAAATCGCGCTTTTCATAGACGGGGCCAATCTTTACGCCACCGCCAAGTCATTGGGCTTCGATGTCGATTACAAGCGGCTCCTACGTGAATTCCAGTCGCGCGGAAACCTGTTGCGGGCCTTCTATTACACCGCCGTGATCGAGGATCAGGAGTATTCGTCGATTCGCCCGCTGATCGATTGGCTCGACTACAACGGCTATTCGGTTGTCACCAAGGCGACCAAGGAATTCGTCGACCAGACCGGCCGTCGCAAGGTCAAGGGCAATATGGATATCGAACTCGCAGTCGATGCGATGGAACTCGCGCCCCACATCGATCACATGGTGCTGTTCTCAGGTGACGGCGATTTCCGCTCGCTGGTGGAGGCGGTGCAGCGCCGCGGCGTGCGCGTGACGGTGGTCTCGACCATCACGACGCAACCGCCGATGGTCGCCGACGAGTTGCGCCGGCAAGCCGACATTTTCACCGACATCGTCGAGTTGCAGCCCAAGATCGGGCGCGATCCGTCCGACCGGCCGGTTCGCGACCCCTCGCGCGAACCGCGCGAGCGCCAGCACACGCCGCAGTTCCTGCAGCGTGGGCCAGCGCCGGCACGGGCGGGCGCTGGCGCCGAGGACGATTACGAGGATTGATCGGGCGGTCCGCTGTCCGCACAATTGGCGGTCATGGCCGGCAAAATCACTAAACCGGGTCGCAACTGTCCCTTATGTCCAAGGCTCGCGGCGTTTCGCCAGACCTGGCGCGAGCGCGAGCCGTCGTGGTTCAACGCGCCGGTGCCCTCGTTCGGGCGAATCGATGCGCGGCTGCTGATCGTGGGACTTGCCCCGGGCCTGCGCGGCGCGAACCGCACCGGACGGCCATTCACCGGCGATTTCGCTGGAGATCTGCTTTACGCCACGTTGAAAGAATATGGCTTCGCCCGCGGCACCTTCGAGGCGCGGATCGACGACACACTGGAACTCGTCGACGCCCGCATCACCAACGGCTTGCGCTGCGTGCCACCGGAGAACAAACCGACCCCGGCGGAGATCAACACCTGCCGTGAGTTCCTCATTCCCACCATCGCCGAGATGCCCAACTTGCGCGCTATCGTCTCGCTCGGCCGCATCGCTCACGAAACATCGGTCAAGGCGCTCGGCGCCAAACGCTCGGCCGCCGCTTTCAGTCACGGCGGCAGAGCCCGAATTGGTAGGCTTGCCTTGTTCAGCAGCTATCACTGCTCGCGCTACAACACCAACACCGGCGTGCTGACGCCGCAGATGTTCCGCGCGGTGTTTGCTGCAGTGCGCAAGCATCTCGATGAAAGTCAAAACGCCACGCTGTAGCCGGCGCGCTATCTAGGTAGAATGGCCAATCGCATCGCTGAGAATGATGGGAGGCCGGGTTGATTAGAATTCTGCTGACGATATCGCTGTACATCGGCGGCGCGCTGCTCGGCGCCGATCTCGCGCAGGCCCAGGACTACCCCAATCGCCCGATCAAACTCGTCGTGCCGTTCCCGGCGGGCGGGCCGACCGACGGCCTGGCGCGCATCATTTCCGATCGGCTCGGCGCCGTCCTCGGTCAGAGCATCGTGGTGGAGAACCGCGGCGGCGGCGCCGGCGGCAGCATCGGCGCCAAGTTTGTCGCGGCTGCCGATCCCGACGGCTACACCATCCTGCTCACGCCGGGTGGATCTCTGACCACCGGTCCCGCCGTGCACAAGAACATCGGCTACGACCCGGCCAAGGTCTTCACACCGGTCGGCCTGATCATCGAGACGCCGCTCATCGTGTCGGTCCACTCGGACCTGCCGGTGAAATCGATGGCCGAGCTTGTGGCCTACGCCAAAGCCAATCCGGGCAAGGTCAGTTGGGGCTCGCAGGGATTCGGCGTGGCACCGCACCTGCTGCTCGAACTGTTCAAGCTCGAAGCCGGCGTCAACATCGTGCACGTGCCCTATCGCGGGACTGCGCCGATGCTCGCCGCCATCGTAGCGGGGGAAGTCCAAGCGGTCGCGGACCCGATGACGACGAGCCTGCCGCACATTCAATCCGGACGGTTACGCGCGATTGCGATCGCCGGCACCGAACGCACTCCGAAATTGCCCGACGTGCCGACCACGAAGGAGGCCGGCTATCCCAAGCTGGACTCGCCGTTTTGGCTCGGCGTGGTGGCGCCGGCCGGTACGCCGCCCGCCATTATCGACAAGCTCAACAACGCTTTCCGCGAAAGCATGGCTCCAGCGGAAACGCGCGCGCGGCTTGCCACGCTCGGCGCCGAGATCAAGATCGGCACGCCGGCCGAGTTCGGCAACATGCTCGCCAAGGAGCTGGCACTGTGGATCGGCGTCGTGAAGGACGCCAACATCAAGGTGGATTGAGACGCGCCGCCGATAGCGCTCGGCATAGGTGCGCCCGAATAGAGCTTACGCCGCGCGCCGGTCGCTGATAGCATTTCTGCACCGAAGACAATTCGGGAGGCGGACGTGACGACATTCACTCGAGCCTTGCTGATGGCCGCGCTGCTCGCCGCTCCAGTTCTCACCGTGACGCGCACTGCACAAGCCCAAGATTCCACCAAGGATTATCCCAACCGCCCAATCAAGGTGGTGGTGCCGTTCCCGGCCGGCGGACCGACCGATGGAATGGCGCGCATCATCTCCGACCGGCTCGGCGCGGTGCTCGGCCAGAGCATCGTCATCGAAAACCGCGGTGGCGGCGCCGGCGGCAGCAACGGCGCCAAAGTCGTCGCGGCTGCCGACCCCGACGGTTACACCATCCTGCTGACGCCGGGCGGCGCGTTAACGTCCGGCCCGGCCATTCATGCCAACATCGGCTACGACCCAGCCAAGGTGTTCACGCCTGTTGGCCTGCTCACCGAGTCGCCGCAGATCATGTCCGTCAACCCGGATGTGCCGGTGACGTCGCTGCCCGAACTCGTGACGTACGCCAGAGCCAATCCCGGCAAGCTGACCTGGGGCTCACAGGGCTTCGGCACAAGTCCGCATCTGCTCGCCGAAATGTTCAAGCTCGAAACCGGCCTCAACATTGTGCACGTGCCCTATCGCGGGACAGCGCCCGTGCTTGCCGCCATCCTGGCTGGCGAAGTCCAGATGATCGCGGACGCCAGCACCACGAGCCTGCCGCACATCCAGGCCGGCAAGCTGCGCCCGATCGCGGTGCCGATGAGCCAGCGCTTTTCCAAACTGCCAGATGTGCCGACCACGGCGGAGACTGGCTATCCAAAGCTGCTCGCCCCGTTCTGGCTCGGCGTCGTAGCGCCGGCCGGCACCCCGCCCGACATCGTCACCAAGCTCAACGCCGCGTTCCGCGACAGCCTCGGCCCACCCGAGACGCGCGCGCGGCTGGCAAACCTCGGCGCGGAGATCAAGATCGGCACACCGGCCGAGTTTGGCCATATGCTCGCGGACGAGCTTGCGCGGTGGACCGCCGTAGCGAAGGCGGCGAACATCAGAGTGAATTGAAACGCAACGAAAGCTTCTCGGAAACCGCAATGATGACAGGCGCGCGAATGATCCTGCTGGTGGCGCTATGCGCCGCATCGGCGCTACTCGCGGCAAGTCCGGCGCAAGCCCAGGATCAGTCCAGGGCCTATCCAAACCGCCCGATCAAGGTGATTGTCCCCTTCCCGCCCGGCGGTCCTACCGACGGCATGGCGCGCATCATTTCGGAGCGGCTCGGGCTTCTGCTCGGGCAAAGCATCGTGGTGGAAAACCGCGGCGGCGGCGCAGGCGGCAGCATCGGCGCCAAGGTGGTCGCGAACGCCGACCCCGATGGCTACACGATCCTGATGACGCCCGGCGGATCGCTGACGACTGGCCCGGCCGTACACAAGAACATCGGCTACGACCCGCTCAAGGTATTCGCGCCGATCGGGCAGCTCATCGTCACCCATCAGTTCATGTGCGTGCATCCGAGCGTGCCGGTCAAAACGCTTCCTGAGCTTGTGACTTACGCCAAAGCCAATCCCGGCAAGATCAGCTACGGCACGCAGGGCTTCGGCACGGGAACGCATCTGCTCACCGAGTTGTTCAAGCTCGATGCCGGCATCGATATCGTGTCCGTGCCCTATCGCGGGACCGGCCCGATGCTCGCTGCCATTCTGGCCGGCGAAGTCCAGATGGTCACCGATCCGAGCACCACCATCCTGCCGCACATCCAGGCCGGCAAGGTCCGCCCGCTCGCGGTCGTCACAAACGAACGGAGCCCGAAATTGCCGGACGTGCCGACCACGGCGGAGGTGGGCTACCCGAAGCTGAACTCGCCATTCTGGCTTGGTGTGGTGGCGCCGGCCGGCACGCCGCCCGGTATCGTGGCCAAGCTAAACGCCGCGTTCCGTGAGGCCCTGAACGATCCCGCCACTCGCGAACGGCTCGACGCGCTCGGCGCCGAGATCAAGATCGACACGCCGGAAACCTTCGGCAAGATGATCGCAAGCCAGCTCGCGCTTTGGAACAGCGTGGTCGCAGCAGCAGGCATCAAGGGCGAATAGGGCAAAGCCGCGCTCTAGTTCCCGCCGTTCTCGGACTCGCCCTCTTCGCCGATCCGCTCGACCGACACCACCTTCTCGTCGTCGGCGGTGTTGAACACAATCACACCCTGTGTCGAGCGACCGGCGATGCGGATGCCATTGACGGGGCAGCGGATCAATTGACCGCCATCGGTGACCAGCATGAGCTGATCGGCCTCCTCGACCGGGAACGAGGCGACCAGCGGACCGATCTTTTCCTTGATCGTCTCGGAGCCCTTCTTGCCTTCCCAGATCGCCATCGCGACCAGACCTTTGCCGCCGCGGTTGGTGATCCGGTATTCGTAGGACGACGAGCGCTTGCCGTAGCCGCGTTCGGAGACGGTCAGGATGAACTGCTCGGCCGCCGACATCTCGACATAGCGCTGCTCGCCGAGCTCGATCGTGCTGGCCGCCATCTCCTGCGCCTCCTCGGCGTCGACCGGCCCCTCCTCGAGCTCTTCGCCGTTCTGGCTGCGCCGCACCGCGTTGGCCCGCTTGAGATAGGCCATGCGCTCCTCGGCGCTGACATCGAGATGGCGCACGATAGATTGCGAAATCACCCGGTCGCCCTCGGCGAGATTGATGCCGCGCACGCCCATCGAGGTCCGGCCCTGGAACACGCGCACGTCGGTGACCGCGAAACGGATGCACTGGCCCTGCGCGGTCGTCAGCAGCACGTCATCTTTCTCCGAGCAGACCTGCACGTCGACGATGCCCTCGCCCTCTGCGAGCTTCATGGCGATGATGCCCGAGCGCCGCACGTCGACGAAGTCCGACAGTTTGTTGCGCCGGACGGTGCCCTTGGTGGTGGCAAACACCACGTCGAGATTGCCCCAGGTGCTTTCATCCTCGGGCAGCGGCAGGATCGAGGTCATCAGCTCGCCCTGCTCGATCGGCAGAATGTTGATCAGCGGCTTGCCCCGCGCCTGCGGGGCCGCGATCGGCAGCCGCCAGACCTTTTCCTTGTAGACGCGGCCCAGCGACGAGAAGAACAGCACCGGCGTATGCGTCGAGGCGACGAACAGCCGGCTGACAAAATCCTCGTCGCGGGTCTGCATGCCGGAGCGGCCTTTGCCGCCGCGGCGCTGCATCCGATAGGTCGACAGCGGAACGCGCTTGACGTAGCCGAGATGCGACACCGTCACCACCATGTCCTCGCGATGGATCAGGTCTTCGTCCTCGACCTCGCCTTCCTGCTCGGCGATCACCGTGCGGCGCGGCGTGGCGAACTCATCGCGGACGGCTTTGAGCTCGTCCTTCACGATCGTCTGGATGCGCGCACGCGACCGAAGGATGTCGAGATAGTCGGAAATCTCCTTGGCGAGCTTGTCGAGCTCGTCCTTGATCTCGTCGCGACCGAGTGCGGTCAGCCGTTGCAGGCGAAGATCGAGGATCGCCTTGGTCTGCTCGGCGGTCAGTTTGGCGGTGCCGGTTGACGACATGCGATGGCGCGGGTCGTCGATCAGCGCTATCAGCTCGGCCGCGGTATTGGCCGGCCATTCCCGCTCCATCAACTTCTCGCGCGCCTCATTGGCGTCCTTCGAGGCGCGAATGAGCTTTATCACCTCGTCGATGTTGGCAACCGCGATGGCGAGACCGACCAAGACGTGGGCGCGATCGCGTGCCTTGCCAAGTCTGAACTTGGTCCGCCGCGAAACCACCACCTCGCGGAACGCGATGAACGCCACCAGCATGTCACGCAGCGTCATCACAAGCGGACGGCCGCCGTCGAGCGCCACCATGTTGCAGCCAAACGAGGTCTGCAGCGGCGTGAAGCGGTAGAGCTGGTTGAGCACCACGTCGACCATGGCTTCGCGCTTGAGCTCGATCACCACGCGATAGCCATCGCGGTCGGATTCATCGCGAAGCTCGGCGATGCCTTCGATCTTCTTCTCGCGCACGAGTTCGGCCATGCGCTCGATCATCGTCGCTTTGTTCACCTGATACGGAATTTCGCTGATGATGATCGCTTCGCGTTCCTTGCGGATGGTCTCGATCTCGACCTTGCCGCGCATCACGACCGAGCCGCGGCCTGTGTGATAGGCGCTGCGGATGCCCTCGCGGCCGAGGATGATGCCGCCGGTCGGGAAATCCGGGCCCGGAACGATCTTGATCAGATCCTCGATCGACAGCGCAGGATCGTCGATCAGCGCCATGCAGGCATCGATCACTTCGCCGAGGTTGTGCGGCGGGATGTTGGTCGCCATGCCGACGGCGATGCCGCCGGCGCCGTTGACCAAGAGATTGGGAAAGCGCGCCGGCAGCACCGCCGGTTCGTGCTCGTTGCCGTCGTAGTTCGGGATGAAGTCGACCGTGTCCTCGTCGATGTCGGCGAGCAGCGACATCGCGGGCTTGGCCAGCCGGCATTCGGTGTAGCGCATCGCCGCCGCGGCATCGCCGTCGACCGAGCCGAAGTTGCCCTGGCCGTCAATCAGCATCAGGCGCATGGAAAAATCCTGCGCCATGCGCACCAGTGCGTCGTAGATCGCGCTGTCGCCGTGCGGATGGTATTTGCCCATCACGTCGCCGACCACGCGCGCTGATTTGACATATTTCTTGTCGGGCGTGTGGCCCTGCTCGTGCATCGAATAGAGGATGCGGCGGTGCACGGGCTTCAAGCCGTCGCGCACGTCGGGCAGCGCACGCGACACGATCACGCTCATCGCGTAATCGAGGTAGCTGCGCTTCATCTCGTCCGTGATCGAAACGGGGCGCACGTCCGAGGGGGGTCCCCCGGTGGGATTTTCGGCGTCTGCCAAGGGCTAATTCCTGATGGATTCTTGTTGGTTAAATGGAGGTTGTCGGGCGTGAATCCAATGGCGACTGAATAGCTGATTTACCGGGGCGATGCCACCCCCCGACCGCCCTCGTACAGGCCTCAATTCACATAATAATTCAAAGTGTTAGCATGGCCCTGCCGCCGCCTCGATGGCCCTCAGGACGGCAGCTTCAGCGCCGCACGAACCGACTGCGATCAGCAGACCGCGCCCATACTTGAAGTGCCATATTCGAGCTCGGCCGTCATGCCGCCAAAGGCGCGCCAGGAACACCAGGCTGGTGTTGATCATCCCTCGCGTCGCCGAACTCTGGCTCAGCATGACTTCTGCCAAGCGATCCTTTAGGCAGTTCCGATGCCGCTCGAATTCCTGATTTCAGCGCTGGTCACGCTTCTGGTCGTGGTAGACCCGATCGGTCTTGTACCAGCGTTCCTCGGCATCACCGACGGCCTGTCGGACAAACTCCGCCGGCAGGTTGCTCTGCGGGCCTGCCTGATTGCGGGCGCGATCCTGATTGGAGCGGCGTTGATCGGCGACTGACTGTTGCGGCAGCTCGGCATCACGCTATCCGCATTTCGGATCGCCGGAGGCTTGCTGCTGTTTGCCGTCGCCTTCGAGATGGTGCTGGGATTGCGGCTCCAGCGCGACGCCAAGGATGCCGAACAAGCGGTCGAGGAGCATCTGCACGACATGGCGGCCTTTCCGCTGGCGATCCCGCATCACCGCGGCCATCCTACTGGCCGGTCAGGCCGCTTACCGGCCCCAATGGCTGGCAGTGCTGCTCGTTGTCGTCGTCATGGTCATGGCGGCAAGCCTGGTGTCTTTCTTCGCCGCCGAACGCATCGGCAAGCTGCTCGGCGTTACCGGCAACGTGGTGCTGTCGCGGCTGCTCGGCGTCATTCTGGCGGCGCTGGCGGTGCAATATGTCGTCGATGGCGTCCGCACGGCATTCGCGATTTGATCGAGTTCAAGGCCCGAACGCGACCGCGTGCATAATCCGGCCCGGCACGAAAGTGAACACGCCGGCTACCACCAACCCTCGCGTGAAAGTACCGATCATGGTCCAACGATGATGCTGGACCTCGTGCCGGCGCGCCCGCCAGACGCCAAGCGGCAGCATCACCAATGTGAAGACCGCCAACAGATGGATCGGACTCCATGGACCCCAGAGCCTGATTTCATGGACGAAGAAGGCCGAGACGCTGACCACCACCATGATCGCACCCCAGATCCAACCCAGAAGGCGGTGTGGAACAGTGCCTTTGGGCGCTGACAACTGCACTATGCCAAGCACGAACGCCGCCATCGCCGCGACGGCGTGAACTTGAATGACGAGACTCGCCTGCAGCAATGGCGCAAGCGACATGACAGGCTCCGTTGTTCAGTTCGGCGGCGCGCCTGTTGCCGCCCCGAACTGGTCACCCGCGCAGCTGGCCGCTCCGCCCTTGATGTCGTCTAGAACGGAATCTCGTCGTCCATGTCGCCGCGCTTGCCGGCCCCAGCCATGGCGGGCTTGCGCGCCGGCGTCGCACCTTGCGAACCGAAGTCGTTGTCGGAGTCCGCAGCGCCGCCGCCACCTCCGCGCGTGTCAAGCATGGTGAGCGTCGAGTTGAAGTTCTGCAGCACCACCTCGGTCGAATACTTCTCGACGCCGTCCTTGTCGGTGTATTTGCGCGTCTGCAATTGCCCTTCGAGATAAATCTTCGAACCTTTCTTCAGATACTGCTCGACGATTTTGCAGAGCCCTTCACTGAAGATCACCACGCGGTGCCATTCGGTCTTTTCCTTGCGCTCGCCGGTGGCCTTGTCGCGCCAGCTTTCCGAGGTCGCGACGCGAAGATTGGCGATGGGGCGGCCGTCCTGGGTGCGCCGAATTTCCGGGTCCGCGCCGAGGTTGCCGATCAGAATGACCTTGTTCACCGAGCCTGCCATGACATTCTCCTGCTCCGCATCCACCGCGCGGACATCTGATCCGTATCTAGTTACTTAGCGCCGCAAACCGAGAGCCGACGCAACCCGGCAGCCCCAGTACGCCACAGGCGCAATGCACTTATCCACAGAGCACCGGCCGGGCTGCGTATCTTATGTTCACTTTTTGTTCTTAGCATTGCTTTGCTGGCGAATGCAAGACGCGTCTGATTTTCCACACCATCCACAGTTCTACTGGGCGGGTGTCCGCAGCCTGCCGTCGCCCTATCTCGCTATCGCGCTTGAAAATTCCCGGGGCGCGCTGTTGCCGACTCACGTAATCCACAATTCGCGCAGGTTCGGCGAACCGTTCCCTACACGACCGGCCAACGCGCAAGCACACGGGAAATCAACATGAAACAACTGTTGCTTGCGGTTGCGGGATTGGTGGCTGTAGCGGCGAGTTCGGCGATCGCCGCTGACGTCCCGCCGGGGCGATACATGCCCCCGCCGCGGGCGCCCGCCTAGTGCCGTTCTTCACCTGGAACGGATTCTTATTTCGGCGCCAACGCCGGCTACGCCTTCGGCGATTCAAGCTGGACCAACACCATCACCCAGGTTTCAACCGGAACCTTCAACACCAACGGCGCGATGGTCGGCGGCACGGCCGGATAAAATCTGCAACTCGGTGGCTGGGTGATCGGCGTCGCGCGGCCGTGCCGGCTATGTCGTGTTCGACCGCTGGCTGCCTCACGTGACCGCCGGCGTCGCCTACGGCACGCGCAATGCCAACGGCACGGTCACGGGAGTACCGAGCGGCGCCTACAACGCCAGCGACACCAGCATCTGCTGGGCGGCGGGGGTTGGTGTCGATTACGCCATCACCGACCGCTGGATCGCGCGGCTTGAATACCTGCACCTGTCGTTGGCGGGGTTCTCGCCGACATCTGCGCTGACCGCCGGAAACCTGACCGTCGCGTACGGGCGGCTGACGAATGACATTATTCGCGGCGGAATCAATTGCCGGCTGATGCCCTGGTAGCGCGAACAGCGCGAACAGCCGCAATCATCCACATTCATACATGCTCGCGGCAGCGAGGACTGGCGAAACCGCCCTGTTCTTACTACGTTCCGAAGGCTTGGGCGGCTCGCCAACCATCGGGAATCTATGAACGATCTGTTCGAACAAGGCCGGCGCGCCGGTCATCTTTCAGGGCCGAAAGCGTCGATGCTCGACCGCGAGCATAGGGTTATTTCGATCCGTGGCGCCCGCGAGCACAACCTGAAGAACCTCGACGTCGAGTTTCCGCGCGACCAGCTCATCGTGTTCACCGGCCTGTCGGGTTCCGGCAAGAGTTCCCTCGCCTTCGACACGATCTATGCCGAGGGCCAGCGCCGCTACGTCGAGTTGCTCTCGGCCTATGCCCGGCAGTTCCTGGAGATGATGCAGAAGCCGGACGTCGACCAGATCGACGGCCTGTCGCCTGCCATCTCCATCGAGCAGAAGACCACCTCGAAGAACCCGCGCTCGACGGTCGGCACCGTCACCGAGATCTACGACTACATGCGGCTGCTCTGGGCGCGCGTCGGCGTGCCCTATTCGCCCGCCACCGGCCTGCCGATCGAGAGCCAGACCATCTCGCAGATGGTCGACCGGGTCCTCGCGCTGCCCGAGGGCACCCGCATCTATGTGCTCGCCCCGGTCGTGCGCGGCAGAAAGGGCGAGTACCGCAAGGAACTCGCCGAATACCTCAAGAAGGGCTACCAGCGCGTCAAGATTGACGGCGCCTTCCACGAGATCGGCGAGGTCAAGCCGCTCGACAAGAAGTTCACCCACGACATCGACGTGGTGGTGGACCGCCTGGTGGTGCGACCCGACATCACCACGCGGCTGGCGGATTCGCTGGAGCAGTGCCTGAAGCTCGCCGAGGGCATGGCGGTGGTCGAACTCGCCGACACCACCGTCGGCGGAGCGAAAGCCAACAAGCAGCGCAACGAAAACGCCGAGCGGCTGATCTTTTCGGAGAAATTCGCCTGCCCGGTGTCCGGCTTCACCATCTCCGAGGTCGAGCCCCGGCTGTTCTCGTTCAACAACCCGTTCGGCGCCTGCTCGGAATGCGGCGGGCTCGGCGTCGAGCAGCAGATCGATGCCGACCTGATCATCCCCGACAAGGACGCCACGCTCCGCAAGGGCGCCATCGCGCCGTGGGCGCGCTCATCGTCGCCCTACTACACGCAGACGCTCGACGCGCTCGGCAAGCACTACCGCTTCACGCTCGACAGCAAATGGAAGGACCTGGGCAAGAAGACCCAGGACGCCATCCTCTACGGCTCCGGCGACGACGAGATCAAGTTCACCTACGACGACGGCATGCGCGCCTACACCACCAAGAAGCCGTTCGAAGGCGTCATCACCAATCTCGAGCGGCGCTACGAGGAGACCGAGAGCGAGTGGGCGCGCGAGGAATTGCAGAAGTATTTCACCGACATCCCTTGTGAGGCCTGCACCGGCTTCCGGCTCAAGCCCGAGGCGCTATGCGTGAAGATCGCCGGCCTGCACATCGGCCAGGTCTCTGAACTCTCGGTCAAGCGCGCCGGCGAGTGGTTCACCGAACTGCCGAAGCACCTCACGGCCAAGCAGAACGAGATCGCCGTCCGCGTGCTGAAGGAAATTCGCGACCGGCTGAAATTCCTGGTCGACGTCGGCCTGGAATATCTCACGCTGGCGCGCGGCTCCGGCACGCTCTCAGGCGGCGAGAGCCAGCGCATCCGGCTTGCCTCGCAGATCGGCTCGGGCTTGACCGGCGTGCTCTACGTGCTCGATGAGCCGTCGATCGGTCTGCACCAGCGCGACAACGCACGGCTTCTGGAAACGCTGCGGCGGCTCCGCGACCTCGGCAACACCGTGATCGTGGTCGAGCACGACGAGGACGCGATCCGCACCGCCGACCACGTGCTCGACATCGGCCCCGGCGCCGGCATCCACGGCGGCGAGATCATCGCCCAGGGCCAGGTTGAGGACCTGATCGGCAATTCCAAATCCATCACCGGAAAATATCTCTCCGGCGAGCTCGTGGTGCCGATCCCCGAGCGGCGGCCGCGCAACAACCGCCGCGCGCTCAAGGTCGTCAACGCGCGCGGCAACAACCTGAAGAACATCACCGCCGAGATCCCGCTCGGCCTGTTCACCTGCGTCACCGGCGTCTCCGGCGGAGGCAAGTCGACGCTCCTGATCGACACGCTCTACAAGGCGCTGGCGCGCAAGATCAACGGCGCGTCCGAGGCCCCCGCCCCGCACGACCGGATCGAGGGCATCGAACACCTCGACAAGATCATCGACATCGACCAGTCGCCGATCGGGCGAACGCCGCGCTCCAACCCCGCGACCTACACCGGCGCGTTCACGCCGATCCGCGAATGGTTCGCGGGCCTGCCCGAGGCGAAAGCGCGTGGATATGAACCGGGACGGTTCAGCTTCAACGTCAAGGGCGGCCGCTGCGAGGCCTGCGAGGGCGATGGCGTCATCAAGATCGAGATGCACTTCCTGCCGGACGTCTACGTCACCTGCGACGTCTGTAAGGGCAAGCGCTACAACCGCGAGACGCTGGAGGTCACCTTTAAGACCAAGTCGATCGCCGACGTGCTCGACATGACGGTCGAGGAGGCGCTGGAGTTCTTCAAAGCGGTGCCGCGCATCAGAAACGTGCTGGCGCTGCTGCACCGCGTCGGACTGGACTACATCCACGTCGGCCAGCAGGCAACAACGCTGTCGGGCGGCGAGGCGCAGCGAGTCAAGCTGGCCAAGGAATTGAGCAAGCGCGCCACGGGGCGGACGCTCTATATTTTGGATGAGCCCACCACGGGGCTGCATTTCCACGACGTGGCGAAGCTTCTGGAGGTGCTGCACGAGCTGACCGACCAGGGCAACTCGGTGGTGGTGATCGAGCACAATCTCGAAGTGATCAAGACCGCCGATTGGCTGATCGACCTGGGGCCGGAGGGCGGCGACGGCGGCGGCGAGATCGTCGCGCAAGGCACGCCCGAGGATGTGGTGAAGGTAAAGCGGAGCTATACAGGGCAGTTCCTGGCGCCGGTGTTGGCGAGGAAAGAAGCTCGGGGCAAGGTGAAGAAGAGGATTGAGGCGGCGGAGTAGCGTCCTGAACCTTTTGTAGGACCTGCTAGCCGGGTCAAGCCCGGCATGACGACGGAGAGGCTTCACCTCTCCGACATGAGCGCATAAAGCTCCTGCGCCCGCTTCACCACATTGGCGAATGCGGCCTGCTTCGATGCGCTCCGGGCAAAGCAGCTCCGGAAATCGGCGTCCGTCTTCTGCTCCAAAGCCGTTGCCCGTTTCGCCGATGCCTCGTCGCTGCCGCCGCTCGCCTCGGCGGTCTCACTCGCCACCTTGGCCTTGTGCTCCGCCGCTTCGCGGGCGGCACGGCACGCCGGCACCTCGAACGCCGGCACGACCGGCGCAAAGCCCACGAACGCGCGGCCGCCCTTGATCGCGGCCACAAACACCTCGTCCGCGACATACGGTGTCTGGTCCTGGGTGCGCCCGGCGAGCATGGCGTAGGCCGCATCCCGGGGCGGTCTGGCCGCGGCGGCGCCGAGCGGCACCTCGGCAAATCTCAGGATCGCCGCGTCACTATCGATCGCCTGGAAGTAGAACGTCTCTGTGCCGAACGCCCGCTCCGACTGCTGCGGCAACGTGACGTCCTGCCAGTTCCGGTGCGCGCGCAGCCATCGCAGCAACAGCGTGCGCGTCGTCACCACGATCGAGGTCTTGTAGTCCTGCGAATGAAATAAGAGCCCGTCGAGCGTGCCGAAGCCCATGTCGCCAGTGTAGAGCGAACCAAGGTTGAGCTTGCTTTCGCCGAGGCCCGCAATCTCGACCGGGCCGACGATGGCGCGCATCTGTTTCTCCAGCGCGGCGTAGGCGATCTCGGACTGCGCCGTCGCGGCGCTCTCGCCGAGCTTTTTCACCTGCTCGGGCGTGAACCGCGCGATGGCACGATCACGGTCGGCGATATAGCGATCCTCGGGCGAACGCTGTTGCGCCTGCGCCGTGGCGGCGCCGGCAAGCAGGAGCGCGCAAAGCACGATACCGATGCGTTTCATCGAGTCACGTTAGCAACTTACGCAGCCCGTGTGAAAGCAAGCGTAGGTGCGGCAAGCGCGCCGCACTTCACCGCCATATGGCTTGCGCCGATTGCCGGTTTGCGGGACCATTCCCTTGCCGGTCAGCAAAGGGAAAACTCGCTATGCGGTTTGCCGTCGGCCTTCTGTCCGCCATCCTCACCCTCGCCCCGCTGCTCGCCGCGCCCGCGCAGGCTCAATCCTGGCCCAGCCGCAACGTCCGCGTCATCGTGCCGTTCCCGGCCGGCGGCGTGGCCGATATCGGCGCCCGCCTCGTCAGCCAGAAGCTCGGCGAAGCGCTCGGCCAGACCGCAGTGATCGAGAACCGCGCCGGCGCGAGCGGCACGCTCGGCGTGGACGCCGTGACGAAGTCGCCGCCGGACGGCTATACGATCCTCATCACCACCGGCGACTTCATCACCGTTCCGTCACTGATGCCGGCGACCACATACGATCCGTACAAGGACCTGATCCCCGTCACCCGCATCGCTGTCGCCCCACTTCTGCTGCTGGCGAACCCCGGCAGTGGGCTTGCTTCGGTCAAGGACGTGATCACGCAAGCCAAGGCCGAACCCGGCAAGCTCGCCTTCGGCTCGCCGGGCCACGGCACCATCAACCAGATTGCCGCCGAGTGGCTCGCGCTCGAGGCCGGTATCAAGCTCCTGCACGTGCCCTATCGCGGGGGCGCGGCGATGGCGAACGGTCTCGCCGCCGGAGACACCGCTCTGGGGGTGACGACGCAAAGCTCCGTGCAGGGGATGATCGACGCCGGCAAGATCAAGGTGCTTTCGATCCTGAGCCGCGAGCGCCCCGCTTTCCTGAAGGAATGGCCCAACATGGCCGACAGCGGCCTCAACGTCGAAGCCAGCCTCAATATCGGCCTCTATGTCCCCGCTGGAACGCCTTCGGCGATCGTCTCGCGGCTCGACGCCGAGATGCTACAGATCCTGAAGGACGAGGCGTTGCGGAAGCGCTTCGTCGAACTCGGCATGGATGTCACGCCGGTCAGCCAGGCCGCGCTCGCCGAGCGCATCCGCAGCGAAGCGGCGCGCTACAAGGACATCATCGACCGGACCGGTGTGAAGCTGAATTGACTTGGAGCGGACGCTGCGAGACTTGCGGCAGCCCGCAGAGTGGGTTAGCGCCCGGGCGCTGAACCTACCCCACAAGCAAGCGGCTGATGCGGAGTGTTATTGTTATTCTGCCTCGCCGTGCGCCACCGTGACGGTGCGCGCTTAACTGCAAGCCCGACACCCACCACATCGCACAACATCCATCGCCATATGCTAACGTGCCTGACACAACAAGGAGATCGATCATGCCCACTAACGTCAAACAACTATTGGAAGCCGCCAACGCCGCCGTGCCGAAAATCACTGGCGCGCAGGCGCAAGAGATGGTCGCCAAGGGAGCGCTCATCGTCGACGTGCGCGATGGCACCGAGGTCGTGGCGACCGGCAAGGCCGCCGGCGCGGTTCATGTCCCGCGCGGCTCGCTCGAGTTCAAGGCCGATCCGGAGTTGCCCGGCTTCGACAAGAACTTCTCGAAGGACAAGGCCATCATCCTGCACTGCGCCTCCGGCGGGCGCGCCGCGCTCGCCGGCAAGCTCTTGAAGGATTTCGGCTACGACAAGGTCTACAACCTCGGCGGCTTCAAAGATTGGGTCGAGGCCGGCGGCAAGGTCGACAAGTAGGGCGCGTCAGCCGCCGCCTCACACCCGCCGCCCGAACTCGTCCGCGTTCGGCACGCGGCCGTTCGGCGTCAGCTCGTCGATCACGCCGGGCAATTCGCGGCGCAGCCCCGCGAGCAAATCATCGCGCGACAGGCCGGTGTGGCGGCTCAGCTTGTCGATGTCCTCGATGCCGATTGAGTGCGCCAGATCGCTCTCTGAAATGTCCTTGTTCGGTCCGGTGCTGACCCATGAGTTGGCGATGTCGGACTGGCCGTTCTGCTGAAACTGCTTGAGCAGGCCGCCGAGGCCGCCGCTGAGCACGCTGCCAGCCGCGCCGCCGGCGAGTAGCCCGCCGAGGCCGCCCTTCAGCAGATCGCCCGCTCCACCACCGGTGCCGCCGGCCGCCCCGCCGGGACCGTTGAACATCCCACCCAGGATATCGCCGAGCCCGCCGCCCCCCGCATTGGCGCTTGTCGTGTTGCCGCCGGGAAGCCGCGGCGCATTGCCGCCGGGCGCGGGCTGCTGGCCGCCGCCCAGGTGCTTGATTCCCTTGTAGGCAAGCAGCGCCAGAATCGCCATGGTGATCGGCGACATGCCGCCCTTGCTATTGGGATCGGTATGGCCGCGGGGGCCATTCTGCATGCCGTTGAGAACGTCGAGCAAACCCATCTGCGACTCCTATATGCTGGCCGTCTGAAGGAACGCATAAGCGCCCCGATGGTTGCAATGGCGCAGCCGCGTGTGGCGGCATTGAGGAGGTGGACGTGCTTTGGGTTCTCATCGTCGGACTGTTCGCCGGTATCATCGCACGGCTCATTTCGCCCGGTCCCAACAAGCCCGGCGGCTTCATCCTGACCATCGTGCTCGGCGTCGCCGGCGCGTTCCTGGCGACCTTCATCGGCCAGACCATCGGCTGGTACCGCGCCGATCAGGGTGCCGGCTTCATTGCCGCGACCTTGGGCGCGCTGCTGGTGCTGTTCATTTGGAACCGGCTCGTCGCCTCGGGAACGATCGGCGATCCGGGCGTCACGCCACGGGCCTGAAAGCTAGCCACGGCGCACTGCGGCGGCATCAGCCGCGACACCGGCTCGTGCGTCAGAAAACGTCGAGCAGCCTTTGAAGCCGGACATCCGTCCGCCGAAGGCCTCGCCCTTTGCTCCGGAGTGGGAAAGAAATGCGCCAGTGCGGGCGCACCGCCTGAGCCGGTCGACACGACCACGAGGCGGATCGCCGTCACGCCCTGCCCCGCAAACGTATTTGCCAGTCCACTCGCCAGCGTATCGCGTGTCCTGCGCGGCGGCTGCACCACCCGCCACGAGTAACACCAACGCCACCACGCCGGCCTTCACCATTCCAATCCCTCCCGCACACGTCGAGCCCGAGAGTAACGCGACGCGCCCGCGAGTGCTATTCCGCCTCGCCGTGTTGGGCCATGCAGGCTCGATACTGATCGGCCGACATATTGCCCCAGGTATATTGAGTGAACTTGCCGGCTGTATCGTTACACTCGCGAAGCACCTGGGCGCGATGACCGCTCATTCCTTCGGCGCCGACGCCGGCTTCCCCGGGAACGGCCTGGGCACGCGCCGCATAGCCGGGGTGACTGACGCGTTGCTTTGCCAGCGCCGGTGTCGCCGCGGCAGACACCGCAAGCGCCAGGGCCAGTGCAACAGTACCATTTCTGAAATTGAACATGACCATTCTCCATCGTTGTGGTCTGAAACCAGACCATGCGCGGGCAGATGGGACGCGCCGACCGCCCGGCTGGCGGACAACGCACAGGGTGGCCAACGCGGCGCGCATTGCGGCTGGCATGACGCGAACGTGAAAGGGGTGGCAGTTCCGGACGGCGCAGGAATCAAAGCCTCAGTACAGGCCGCTTGCTTTTGGCCTCGCTCGGCACCTTCACCAGCGCCTCGCCGTCGAGCACCACCTCGCCGTCGACCGCGCAGATGCAAGACAATCGCGCGCGCGACTTCTCCGGCATCAGCTCAGCCACCGTCACCGTAACCGCCACCGTGTCGCCGATCTTCACCGGCGCGCGGAAGTTCAAGGTCTGCGAAATGTAGATCGCGCCGGGACCCGGCAGCCGCGTACCGAGCACCGCCGAAATCAGACTCGCGGTGTAGAGGCCGTGCGCGATCCTTTTGCCGAACGACGTCCGCGCCGCGAAGTGCTCCGACAGGTGGATCGGATTGCGGTCGCCGGTGAGCTGCGCGAAGCCGACCACGTCGGACGACGCCACGGTCTTCTCCAGCGTCTCGGTCATGCCGACCGAGAGGTCCTCGAAGAACAGGGTGCGAAGCGGCGGCAAACTCGTCGGAATGTTCATGCCGCGAGCTTAGCACGCGGTCGCGCTATTCCCGCTGGCCGTGTTCGGCCATGCAGGCGCGATAGTGATCGCTCTCCGTGTCGCCCCAGGTGTAGTTGTAGAACTTGTCAGCCATCACGCTGCAATCATGAATGGCTTGGGTGCGAGCGGCACTCATGTGATCCCAACGCGCGCCATCTCCGCTTTGTTGTGCCGAACCCGACGCCGCAAACGCCGCGCCGCCCAACGCCAGGGTCAGAGCCGCGATGATCGTCGCGGCAAACGCTGCATGTTTTGTTGAATGCTCCATGTGGGGCCTCCAATTGCAAGGCCGCCTCCGGCCTGGAGGTAGTATCCGCGCCTTCCGTATGCAAGCTGACGGCCCCTCCGTTGACGCGCACGTGATCTGACCCCGCCACATGCCGCGGCGAGAATAGGGAGCTAGCTATCCGAGTGTTACTCGATCCCCGCGGCGCCGGCCTTCTTCACCATGTCGCCCCACGCCACGACCTCGCTCCCAACCAGCTTGGAGAGCTCGGCGGGCGATGTCGGCGCGCCGGGGACGAGCCCCATCTCCCTCAATTTCTTCTGGCCTTCCGCGCTCGCGATATAGGCCACCAGCTCCTTGTGCAGCTTGTCGATGACGGGACCCGGCGTGCCGGCCGGCGCCATCAGCATCTGCCATGGTGCGGTGTCGAAGCCCTTCACCGTGTCATTGAGCGGCGCGATGTCGGGGGCGACCTCGATCCGCTTGGAGGTGGTGACACCGAGCGCGCGCACGTTGCCGCCCTTGATCTGCGGCAGAGCCGGCGGCGCATCGCTGAACAAAACCTGGATGTGACCCGCGATCACATCGTTGAGCGCCGGCACGGTGCCCTTGTACGGCACGTGCGTCATCTTCACGCCGGCCAGGCTGTTGAACATCTCGCCGTAGAGGTGATGCGAGGCGCCGACGCCGCCGGACCCGTAGCTCAGCTTGCCCGGATTGTCCTTGGCGTACTGGATGAACTCAGCGAGGTTCTTCACCGGCAGATTGTTGTTGACCACGAGAATGAACGGCAGGTGCGCCATCATCGCGATCGGCTGGAAGTCCTTCACCGGGTCGTAGGCGATTTTCTTGTACAGCGTGGGATTGACCCCCATCGCCGAGCTAGTCGCCATCAACAGCGTGTAGCCATCGGGCGCGGCCTTGGCGACAGCGTTGACGCCGATTTGCTGGCCGGCGCCGGGGCGGTTCTCAACCACGAAAGGTTTGCCAAGCCGCTGCTCCCATGCCTGCGCCGCCATCCTGGCGAGAAGGTCGGTCGAGCCGGCCGGCGTAAACGGCACGATGATGGCGACGCCGCGGTTGGGATAGTCCTGGGCCAGAGCGGGCGGCGTTCCCAGGAACACCGCAAGACACGGAGCAAGCAGCCAGCGAGGAGACATTCCCACCTCCCGATGATCGGCTTCCGGTGGGCAGCATGCGCCCTCGCCTCGGTCACTGGCAAGGCGGTGCGACGATCTCACCCCGCGCCCAATTCCTTGTCTTTCGCCTCCGCCCGCTTGGCCGCAGGACGCGCGGCGATGCGCGCGGCGTATGCCGAGAACTCCGGCCGCTCCGGCACGAGCTTGAACATCGTGCCCCAGCGGATGTTGGCGCCGATCACGACATCAGCCGCGGTGAACTGCTCGCCCATGAGCCATGGCCCCTTCTCCACCGCCTTTGCCACCACGTTCATAGCGGTATCGAAATCGCCGTAGCCGAGCATGGCGCGACGCGCCGGCTCCTTGCGTGGCGCCGCGCGGTCGATCACCGCCGGTTCGAAACAGCCGGGCCCGAAGAACAGCCATTTGAGATAGGGCCCGCGGCGCGGATCGCCGACCGGCACGTTGAGCTTCCGCGCCGGAAATGCGTCAGCGAGGTAAGTGCAGATCGCCGCGACCTCGGTGATGGTTACGCCCCGGTGGGTCAGCGCCGGCACCTTGCCCATCGGGTTGATGGCGAGATAGTCGGGCTTGAGGTTTTCGCCTTCGCTCAGCTTGAGGAGCTTGACGTCGTATGGCTCGCCGATCTCTTCAAGCATCCACAGCGCGATGGACGAGCGCGACGGCGCAGCGTGGTAAAGCGTGAGGTCGGCCATTGGAACTCCTTGTCGGCGAACGTTTCGCCCTCGCAAATGATGAGCAAGAATTGGGCCGGCAAGTGGGCGGGGAACTTCGGAGGCCCCGGCGAGCCATTCCGTCCCTGCAACACACCTCCGCACCCATTCGCCTTGCCCGGAAATCTGCCGCCGGACAGATTTCCGGCTCTACCGAATCTAGGGAAGGAAATTGGAATCCATGGCTACCAACGAAGTCGACAAATCCGCCGATATCTACGTCAAAGTCGCCGGCACCCTGATGGTGGTCCTGCTCATCTTCGGTGGGTTGCACATATTCGGCGTGCTTCGCTGACCGAAAGCTGACAGCGGAGAAACGTTCAAAAGGGAGGGCCCTGTGTCCTGCCTTTGTCGCTTCTGGCAATTGTATTGCCGGCATTATACACCACAGACGAAACATTCGAGCCCCGGATGCCCGACCCCGTCCGCGATAACAAGGCCCAGCACCGCTTCGAGCTGGATGCCGGCGGTGATATCGCGGTGGCGTATTACAGGCTTGAGCCCGGCGTCATGATATTCACCCATACCGAAGTGCCGGCCGCGCTGTGGGGCCAGGGGATCGGCTCGCGGATCGTACATGGCGCGTTGGAGGCAGTGCGCGCCCAGGGTCTCAAGGTCGAGGCGCGCTGCTCTTTCGTCTCCGCCTATTTAGGCCGCCACCCTGAATTCAACGATCTGCTACGGTAGGGCGATGGCCAAAAGCATCGCGGCACAATTTCGCATCGAACCGGGAAAGCGCGCGCATCTCAACCGCCGTGACCCCGCCGACATCAGCGCGTTCCCCGACCGCAAGGCCGCCGAGAAACAGGGCATCGAGGACGGCGCCGCAATCGATAAACTGCAGGACCGCCTTTACGCGGAAGGCAAACGCGCGCTGCTTGTCGTGCTCCAGGGCATCGACACCGCCGGCAAGGACGGCACCATTCGTCACGTGTTCAAGGAGGCCAGTCCGCTCGGCGTCAACGTCACCGCGTTCCGCAAGCCGAGCGAGGAGGAAATGGCGCACGATTTCCTCTGGCGCGCCCATGTCGCCGCGCCGCGCCGCGGATACATCGGCATCTTCAACCGCTCATATTATGAGGACATTCTGGTCGTTCGCGTGCGCAAGCTTGCTCCCGAGGACGAGATCGAGAAGCGCTACGACCAGATCAACGCCTTCGAGAAAATCATCACCGAAAACGGCACCCAAATTCTCAAATTCATGCTGCACATTTCCAAGAAAGAGCAGAAGGAGCGCCTGCAGGCCCGGCTCGACGAGGCGGAGAGCCGCTGGAAGTTCAACCCCGACGACCTGGAAGACCGCAAGCTCTGGGACAAATTCATGGCAGCCTACGAACTGGCGCTCGACAAGTGCTCAACCGCTTGGGCGCCCTGGCACATCATCCCCGCCGACCGCAAATGGGCGCGCAACGCCGCCATCGCCGCGATCGTACGTGAGACGCTGGAGGAGATGAATCCGAAATACCCCAAACCTGCCTGGGACCCGAAAAGCTTCGTCGTCAAATGACGCGAAAGCGAACTGTCACCGTCAACGACAAGATGCAGAGCCGTTACCGCTACGAACTGACCGCACCGGCGGGCCGTGGCTTCGATGCGGAGTTCAAGCCGGACTTGAAGCCAGCGGAGATGCTTCGGCTCGGCGTGTTCTGCGGCAAGTACATGACCGATTGCCGTAAGGAATTCCCGGCAAGCTGGATCAAGCACGCCAAGCTTGCAAAAAAAGACCGCGACTGTTCGCTCAACTTCTTCGGCGTCGACGCCAGCCAGCCGCTATCGGTCTGGCGCCGAAAGGGCTGGCTGCACGAGGCCGATCCGCGCGGCTGGTTCCAGTGGTACTGCCGCTATTACATGGGCCGCCGCATCCCTGACGAGGACCGCCGCCAGATCAAGCGTTGGAAGGCAATCCGCCGCCACGTCCGCCAGGTGCAGAAGAACTGCGAACCCGGCGACCTGTTCTGCCGTCCCCGGCAGCGCCAGGCCCTGCTGCATTGGGCCTACGACAGCCGGAAAATCTGAAAACAAAATCGCCGCGCGGCGGGCGCGCGGCGATTATCAAAGAGTCGCAGCAGTGCATTCGATCAGGTGCCGACCGCGTCAGCCACGCACTTCTTCATGTGACTGGTCTTGGCGGCACCGGCGAGTTTCTTTTCCTTTGAATCCGCCTCGCACTTCGCCGTAGCGTCGGATTGGCATTTCTTCATGTGGCTCGTGGCCGCAGCGCCTGCGAGCTTCTTGGCGGCGGTGTCTTCCTTGCATGTCGCCGCGAATGCACCGCTCGTCATCAGCGACAGTGCCGCAGCCAGAATGATTGTCTTCATGAGCGTCACCTCAGGGTTATGCCGTTGTCGCGGACGGCAATCGTCCGTCGCCGGCGTGACGATCATACGACGGTCTGTGGTCAAAAAGCGACAATTTTAGCCGACCGGAACGGCATCGGCCGTGGCGTCATGGGCGAAAATCCAGTCCCGCGACAGGGGCGGCGGCGCCGGATTCTTGCGGTTGTTCTGGAATTGCTCGCGAGCCTGCAGCACCACGCGGGAGGCCCGCGGCCGGCGCTCCGCCTCATAGGCTACAAGCCCGCGCGCGGGATCGTCCCGGTGCTGTGCCAGATTGCGCGCCAGCGCAAAACCGTCCTCGAGCGAGATGGCGGCGCCCTGCGCCAGGGTCGGCATCATCGGGTGGGCGGCATCGCCGAGCAGCGTGACCGACCCTGCCGTCCAGCGCGGCAGCGGATCGCGGTCGCGGATGCCCCATTTGTAGCACTCCGACACCTTGCCGAGCATTTCGAGCAAGGCCGGATTCCAGCCCCGGTATCCCGCCAGCAATTCGTCGACGCTGCTCGCCACCGCCCACGACTTATCCACCCACTGGTCGGTGACATGGCCGGCGAAGATGTTGTACAGCGCGCCGCC
Source organism: uncultured Alphaproteobacteria bacterium (assembly GCA_963842645.1). Taxonomy (GTDB): domain Bacteria; phylum Pseudomonadota; class Alphaproteobacteria; order Rhizobiales; family Xanthobacteraceae; genus Z2-YC6860. The sequence goes on from CAWJGY010000013.1 coordinate 296,790, forward strand.
ACGCATCGGATAGCAGATCACATGACCGTCTGTTCCGATCCAGCCGACATATTCATTGCGGCTGATCCCGACCTGGGTCGGCACAAACTCGATCGGCACGATGCAGCGCCACGCCATCTGCTGCGTGAAGCGCACCGGCTGGGCGCCGAACAGGCTTTCGCGGACGGTCGAGTTGATGCCGTCGGCGCCGACGACAACGTCGGCCTCGATCTGGATGCCGTCGGCGAAATTCGCCACCGCCTGGGCCGGCAGTGCACGTCACACCGGTGCAGCGCGCGTCGAGCCGGATGCTATTCGGCGGCAACCGCTCGCACAGCAGGCGATGCAGGTCGGCTCGATGCACCATCAGATAGGGCGCCCCGAATTGCGTCTCATAGATCGCCTTGACGGGCTCGCGATAACGCAGATGCGCGTCGTTCCAGGCCAGCGAGACGTAATTCGCCGGCTCGCTGGCCAATGGCCGAAGCGCCTGCTCGATGCCGAGCGCGCGCAGCACCTTGACCGCGTTGGGGCCAAGCTGGATGCCAGCCCCGACCTCGCCCAACGCCGGCGCGCGTTCATAAACCACGACTTCGAATCCGTGTTGGCGCAGCGCGCCGGCCGCAGCGAGCCCGCCGATGCCTGCGCCGATGATCGCCACGCGTATGTTGCGCGCCACGCCAACCTCATGCTGATTTTGCCGCAACCTAGCAGACTGTTTCGTGAAAACAGATGCCCTATAATGCGCGCATGAAAAAACCGATCCGTTCGTTATCCGCAGGTTTGCTGGCTGCCCTGCTCTGCCCCCTCCTCGCCCATGCCGACTTTCCCGACCGCACCGTGAAGATCGTGGTGCCGTTCGATGCCGGCGGCAGCATCGACACCGTGGCGCGTGCGCTGGCGGCACGCCTCAACGACAAATGGAACGTGCCGGTGATCGTCGAAAATCGCCCGGGCGCAGGAAATACGATCGGAGCGAACGCCGTCGCCAAAGCCGCGCCCGACGGTTACACGCTGCTTTACGCCAACACCAGCATCTCGACCAATCCGAGCCTGTTCAAGAGCCTGCCCTACGAGACGCTGAAGGACCTCGCGCCGGTGACTTATCTTTCGCCGTCGCCGAACGTGCTTCTGGTGCAGAAGACGCTTGGCGTCAGCACGCTGAAGGATCTGCTCGCGCTCGCCAAGGCGCGGCAAGACAAGCCGCTGAGCTATGCGTCGGTGGGCAAGGGCAGCGCGCATCACTTCTGCATGGAACTGCTCAAGAGCGAGGCCAGCATCCCGCTGCTGCATGTGCCCTATCGCGGTGTGGCGCCGGCGGTGGTGGCGGTGACGCGCGGCGAGGTCGATCTGTTTTGCGCCGATGTCACAGCCGCGCTTGGACTGTTGCAAGGCGACAAAGTCACGCCCCTCGCCATCAGCAGCCGCAAACGCGCGCCGGCCCTGCCGGATGTCGCGCCGTTCGCCGAGCTCGGCCTGCCGAACTACGAGCAGACCGGTTATGTTGGTATCATGGTGACCGGTAGCACGCCCGCCCCGATCATCGCCAAGCTCAATTCGTCGATCAACGAGGTGTTGCGCGAGCCCGAGTTCTCCAAGAAATTCACCGCGCTGGGCTACGACATGGTCGGCGGCACCGTTGAGGGCTTCGAACAATTCCTCAAGGAGGATATCGAGCGCTATCGGCGGCTGACGCAGGCGGCGGGCCTTACGCCGGAGTAGCGCGCGCCCCGCGCCGCTTGCCGAAGCGCGCCCGAACGAGATCGACCGCTACCACGACCAGCCCCGCGCCAAGCACCAGCCAGCCCGGCCGGATCATGCTGAGATCGTCGAAGTCGAATGCGGTCCCCAGCACGCGGAACGGCGAGACATTGAACACGAGGCCGATGCCGACCGCTTCAGCGATGAAGACGAGCGTGGCGACAAGGACGCTGAGCGCGAGCAGCATCCAGGCCGGCGGCTCGTCGCGCGTGTTGCGGAACTTGATCAGCAGCCGATAGCCGAGCATCCAGGCGAACAGCCCAGCAACGAAGGTCGGCACCGAAACATCGGCCTTGGTCTGCTGGAAGAAATGGGTCAATGCGAGCAGACCGATGACGTAGATCACGTTGTGCAGGTGCTGCCAGCGCTTGGTCCCAAGGCGGCGCACCATGCCGTCGGTCGAGGTCACCGCCAGCGCGGTCAGGCCGAGCAGCGCGGCAAATCCGATGGTGAGATAGAGCCGCAGCGCAATTTCGCTTGCGACCTTCCAAAGGTCGAACATCTGATCGGCGACATAGAGCAGGATGTGGCTCGCCGCATAGACGAAAGCGCCGACGCCGAGCATGCGGCGCGCGTCAACCAGCAGATTGAAGCGTGCGATGCGCCGCAACGGCGTTACTGCCAGTGAAGTCATCAGGAAGATCAGCGCCCAGTAGCCGGTGCGGTGGATGACGTTGTTCAACGGACGGGCGCCGAAGCCTTCGGTGTTGAAATCGTAGATCGCGATCGCGGCCGGGACACAAAGGAAAGCCAGCGTTGCGAACCGCAGCGGCGACAGCCGGCCGGCGGCGTCGCGCCAGACCTGCCAGGACGCCTTCGGCCGGCGCTTGGGTTGCGCTTTGGCCGCCACGTTTTGAATCGCTGCATCGGTCATGCCATGCGGGTAGCACGGGTTTCGCGCCGCCGCCAATAACGCTTTGGCTATCGATCCGATGCGGCTCGATGACGCCGCCGTGATCGGCCAAGCCGCACCTGCCGTGCCTTCTCGGCCCGTCGTGCCGGTGCTAGCCTTGGCGCAAACAACAATCGTCATCTGGGAGGAAGTCTGATGCGCGCCCTTCGCCTGAGCATCCCGTTTGTCGCCGCGCTCCTCGTGGCGCTGATGCAGCCAGCCGCGGCGCAGCCGGTCAAGATTCGCATCGGCTGGATCACCGCACCCGCGTCGATGGTCCCGCTTCTGTTCCTAAAGCCTGACATCGCCAAGCATCACGGCAAATCCTACACGTTCGAGCCGCTCAACTTCGCGTCCTCAACACTGCAGATCACCGCGATCAGCCAGGACGAGATCGACATCGCCGGGTTCGGCTACACTAGCTTCCCGCTGGCAATCCAGAACGGCGGGCTTGCCGATCTTCGGATCATCGCCGACGAGATCCAAGACGGCGCGCCGGGCCATTACTCGACGCCGTATTTCGTGCGGAAGGATTCCGGAATCGACAAAATCGAGGACATGAAAGGCAAGATCGCCGCGACCAATGGGCTCGGCAGCGGTGTCGACATCGCCATGCGCTCGGCGCTCAACAAGCACGGCCTTCAGGTCGCGCGCGACTACACCATGATCGAAGCGCCCTTCCCGGCTCACAAGGCAATCCTCAAGGAAAAAAAGGCCGATCTGGTCGTGGGTGTACTGCCGTTCTCGTACGACCCGGAGCTGAACGAGTTCGCAAGGCCCCTGTTCACGACGCAGTCGGGCATCGGCAGCATCGCATTGTCGTTCTGGGCGGCGCGCAAGAGCTTCATCGACAAGAACCGCGCCGCGCTGGTCGACTTGATGGAGGACTACGGCGCGATCCTACGCTGGTACTACGACCCGGCGAACCACAAGGAGGCGGTTGCGCTCACCGCGGGCTTCCTCAAGCGCCCGCCGGCCGCCTTCGAGAGTTGGCTGTTCACCAAGCGCGACTTCTTCCGCGATCCCGACGGCAAGCCCGACCTCAAGGTGGTGCAGTCGAGCATCGACAAGGTGAAGGAACTCGGTTTCATCAAGGAGGCGCTCGACGTGTCGAAATACGCCGACCTCTCCATGGTCGAGGATGCGGCCAAGCGACGGCGCTGAAGGAACCGAATGCGAACTCGTGTGTTGATGTTTTTATCCTGGGTCGCGGCGCGAGGGTCGACGGCCGATTAGCCGCCCTGACCTGCCGAGTGTTGCGGCCCACCCATGCTTGAGGGAGGCACGACCATGGCACAGCTGCACGTCATTGCCGGCGCGGGCGAAAACCTCGAACTTCCAGCTATCCGCAAAATCGGCCTCAACGACCTCGCCGAAGCCTTGGCCAAAGGCTGGGACGATTTCTCGGCGATGCCGAGCCACGCCATATTTCTCTGCCTGATCTACCCCCTGGTCGGCATTTTTCTGATCGGGCTGGCGTTCGGCTATAGCGTGCTGCCACTGCTGTTTCCGCTCGCCGCGGGCTTCGCGCTGATCGGCCCGGTGGCCGCGGTCGGCCTCTACGAATTGAGCCGGCGCCGCGAAGCAGGCCTCGACACAAATTGGAGCCATGCCTTCGACGTGCTGCGCTGTTCATCGCTGCCGGCGATTGTGGCGCTTGGGCTCATCCTGATGGGCATTTTCCTGGCCTGGCTCGGCAGCGCGCAGGCGCTGTATCAGTCCTTGTTTGGCTACCTACCGCCGCAGTCGTATGCCCAATTCATGCAGGAGGTCTTCACCACGGCAGCCGGGTGGAAGCTGATCTTCTGGGGTAACCTCATTGGTTTCTGCTTCGCGCTTTGGGCGCTGGTCATCAGCGTTGTTTCGTTTCCGATGCTCGTCGACCGCGATGTCGGCGCAGCCGCCGCGATCACCACGTCCGTGCGCGCCGTGATGGCGAACCCGGTGACGATGGCGGCCTGGGGTTTGATCGTCGCGGCGTTGCTGCTGCTGGGCTCGCTGCCGGCCTTCATGGGGCTCGCCGTGGTGATGCCGGTGCTTGGGCATGCGACCTGGCACCTCTATCGCAAGGTGGTCGAAGCCGAACTCGAGCCCGCGGGTCGAATTCCGTCCACCGTTGCAGGGACGACACCCTGTTGCGGATTTCCCGGTGTCGCTGTTCACGCGACAAAAGTAACGATCGGGCTAGAGGCCGAGCTTCCCGGCCAGGTCTTCGAGGTTGGCGCCGAACGCGTCCACGGGCACGGTCGGCTTGGGCTCGCCCTTGCCAGGGCCGTGCTCGTTCGGCCGCGCGATGTGCCCGGTGCGAAGCCCGCTCTTGGCGGCATGGCTTAAGTCGTTGGAATGCGCGGCCACCATCATGCAATCGCCGGGCGGCAGATCGAACGCCTCGCAGGCGGCGAGATAGACCCGCGGCTTGGGCTTGAAGTCGCCGGCGATCTCGGAGCCGAGGATCGCATCCCACGGAAAATTGTTGCGGCGCGCGAGATCGACCATCAGCGAGATGTTGCCGTTCGACACCGGTGCGATCAGGCACTTCTTCTTGAGCCGTGCCAGGCCGGGCGCGGCATCCGGCCAGGCATCGAGCCGGTGCCAGGCTAGATTGAGATGACGCATCACGTCTTCGGACAGACCGCCAACCTTGAACCGCGGCAGAATCCTTTCGAGATTGCGCCGGTGCAGGATGTCGAGCTTGCAGAATGCGAGCCGCCCGCTGCGGATTTCTTCCATCGCCGGTTGGTATTCGTCGCGCCAGGCATCGGCGAAGGCAAGCCAGTCGAGCGAATGACCAAGCGGCTTGAGGATCACCTCGGCTTCGCGCGCGATGCTGCTGCGCCAGTCGACCAGCGTACCGAACACGTCGAAGAAGCAAGCCTTGGGCATCTGCATGATCTCTCCTCCCCGCCATGATGTCTGGCGGCCCAAGAATGTCGAGAGGCATTTCACGCCGCCTGCCGCTTGCTATAGTTTCGCCATCGAACGCACTGCATGAGGACGAGCATGTCGTATCCAGGCTTGATCGCGGAAACCGTCACGTTTCAAGGCCACAACGGCGACAAGGGCGAGGCCTATTACGCGCGGCCGAGCGCTGCCGGCAAATTTCCCGGCGTGGTGCTGATCCACCACATGCCGGGCTGGGATGAATGGATCTGCGAGGCGACGCGCAAGTTCGCGCATCATGGCTTCGCCACCATCGCACCGCACCTATATTTCCGCGAAGGACCGGGCAGCCCGGACGACGTCGGCGCCCGCGTTCGCGCCGCCGGCGGCGTAGCCGATGATCGGGTTGTCGGCGATGCCAAGGGCGCCGCCGCGTGGCTTCGGGCGCGGCCTGAATTCAGCGGCAAGGTCGGCGTGACCGGCTACTGCTCCGGCGGTCGCCATGCTTTTCTGGTCGCCGCCAAGGCTCCGGAGTTCGACGCGCTGGTTGACTGCTGGGGCGGCAACGTCATCGTCGACGATCCGAAGGCGCTCAACGCCAAGCGCCCGGTCGCGCCGATCGATCTCGCCGACGGCATCAAATGCCCGATCCTCGGCATTTTCGGCAACGACGACGAGAACCCCAACGCCGATCAGGTCAATCGCACCGAAGCGGTTCTGAAAAAGCTTGGCAAGAACTACACGTTCCACCGCTACGACGGCGCCGGCCACGCCTTCTTCAACACCTCGCGGGTCGCCTACCGCGCCGAACAGGCCGCCGACGGCTGGTCGAAGGTGCTGGCGTTCTTCCACACGCATCTCGGCTGACGGCCAACCGACAGGAGACTTTTGATGTGCTCATACATCGTTGAAAAGGCCAGGCTCATCGGCAGCGCCAAGGGGCCGAGCGGCTGGATGCGGGTCGATACCGCCAATGTCTATTTCGACCACCCTTACCATGCACCGCTCGATCACGCGCTCGGCATCGACTTCATCTGCGAGGCCGACGGCGGCCGCGAGCGGGTGGCGGTCGAACTTTCGCGGGAGTCGGCGCTGGAGTTGATCGAGACGATCAAGGCGGCGCTGGCGAGCGGTGACGTTGCACACGCCACACCTGTGCAAGCGAAGCCGGCGGCGTGTTCGCTCAAGGGGACGCCGGCCGACGTCGCTGCATTGTTCTAGGCAGCCACTCGCTCGGCGATGAGTTCGCGCGGCTCCGTCACCGGCCGGGCGAATTCTTCGCTTGCATGGAGTTCGTAGCCGACCGCCCGAAGAATACCGCGCGCGGGATTCATCTCAACCGCAATGCGCGTGTAGGGATTGAGCACCGGCGGCGCGATCCAGCCAAAGCTGTCGCGCGCGAACGAGCCGCGCCACAGCGCCAGCCCCTCGCGCCGCAGACGGCTGAATTCCGCGGCTTCTTCAAAGGAGCACGTGAAAACCTTGCTCGCGCCGATGCGGCCCTCCCACAGCGGTATGCTTTCCAGCCAATCGTTGGCCGCACCGTGCTCGTCGGTGCGAGTGTTGAAGGACTCTTCGGTTCGCTCGATGACGCAGCGCTCCGCGGCGCGGCAACCGGCCAGCGTGTAGATCACCGGCCGGGCCACCGGCGTGGTCTCCAGCATCCCTCTTGCTTCGTCATAATTATGCGCCTCTTCAAACACGCGACGCAGCAATTGATCCGGCGGGATGGCTCGCGCGTGCCGCAGCGTCGACACCGCATTGGCGACAAGGTCGTAGAGCCGCAGCGCGCGGCCGTGGCTTCGCCTCCGCATCGGCCCTTGGTTGATGGCTGCGCCAAAGCGGCCCGGCGCAAGCGCAGTCAGGACACCGACATAGCCGGGCCAGGTCACGTTGATGAACTCGCCCGCAGGCCCTTGCATGCGGGCGAGCTCGACGAAGCGGCCAAGGCCGGGAAACGGCCAGTCCAGCGTGCGCGCGAGCCAAGGCGTGCCGTCCTCGTCGCGCGCCAGCGCCGTGCAGGACCACTGATACGAGCCGTTGAGAAACCAGATGCCCGGAAAGCCAAGCACGGCCGCGACCGCACGAACTTCTTCGACATAAGGCGATTGCGAACGTGTCAACCAGCGCCGGGCCACGCCGTCGAGCACTGGCGCCAACGGCAGGGTGAATTTCGGAAACCAGGAGATAGCGGCGTTGCGCAGCGCAAGCGCGCGTTCGCGACCTTCGCGAGCGTGGCGCAGTGCGCCGCCTTCGCGGACATCGACGACGGGAATCGATGCAAGGCCCTGCGTCAAAATCTGCGTCCTTTCGGCCGACAGCCACTTGTCGCCCGAATATGCCAAAGACTAGGCTTGGTCTCAAAGACATAGAGCATGGGAGGTCGATTCGATCCATGAGCACCGCAACCAAGACCCGCCTCGATGTCGTCCCCCTTACCAAACACATCGGCGCGGAAATCCGCGGCATCGACCTGCGCGAGAAGCCCGACGACGAGACTGTCAAGGCGATCTACCAGGCCTGGCTCGACCATCTCGTCATCATCTTTCCGGAGCAGAAGCTGTCGCAGGAGGATTTCGTCCGCGCCACCGGCTTTTTCGGCGAGATTGGCGAGATTTCGCGGCCGGCCAAATATTTCCCCAAGGGCTACTCGAGCCTGCTGCCCGGCATCATGATGATCTCCAACATCCGCGAGAACGGTGAACCGATCGGCGCATTACCCGACGGCGAGATGATGTTCCATCACGATATGATCCACGCGGCCGTCCCGAGCAAAGGCACCCTGCTCTATTCGGTCGAAATCCCCTCGGCCGGCGGCAACACGCTGTTTGCCAGCGGCTACGCCGCCTATGACACGCTCGATCCAGCGATCCGCAATCGCCTGGAGGGCCGTCTCGCCAAGCATCATTACAATTACGGCGCCGTCGTCAAAAACGATCCCAAGGCGACCGCAGCTTTCGCCGAAAATACCCACCCGGCGTTTCGCACTCACGAGGAAACCGGCCGCAAGGCGGTCTACGTCAACCGATTGATGACGGTCGGCATCGAGGGCATGCCGCAGGCGGAAGCAGAGCCGCTGCTTGAGGCCGTGTTCGATCACGCCGAGAAGCCCGAATTCGTCTACGAGCATGTCTGGCACGTCGGCGATCTGTTGTTGTGGGACAACCGCTGCTCGTCGCACGCCCGCCGTGATTTTCCCTCGACCGAGCGGCGGCTGATGCTGCGCACCACCGTCAAAGGCAGCGTACGGCCAAGTTGATGTCCATTCGCGAGGCGTTTGCTTTGGCGATTGCGGCTTTGGCGGCGATACCCGCCGCGGCGCAGACCTATCCGAGCCGGCAGATCGAGCTGGTGGTTCCGTTCGTCGCCGGTGGCACCACCGATACTGTCGCCCGGTTGATTGCGCAGCGGCTCTCCGACCGTTGGGGACAGCCTGCCATCGTCAGCAATCGTCCAGGTGGCGGCAGTTCGATCGGAACGAACCAGGCTGCGAAGTCCGCGCCCGACGGTCACACGCTGATGGTCACCACGATCGCCTTCGCGATCAACGCCAGCTTGCAGAAACAGCCCTATGACGCGGTGAAGGATTTTGCGCCGATCACCGAAATCGCTTCGATCCCGCTGATGCTGGTGGTGCACAATTCGCTGCCGGTGACAAACATCAAGGAGTTCATCGAATACTCCAAATCGCAACCCGCGGGCATCGATTACGCGACCTCCGGTCCCGGTACCTCCACCCATCTTGCGGCCGAGATGTTCAAGACCATGACCGGCGCAAATCTCGTGCATGTGCCGTTCAAGGGCAACGCCGAGGTGCTCAACGCGTTGCTCGGCGGGCACGTGAAGGTGCATTTCGCGCTGACGGCCTCGACGTTGCAGCACGTGCGAAGCGGCGCCTTGCGCGTGCTTGCGGTTACGACGGAAAAGCGCCTGCCGGATCTGCCGGATGTCCCCACTATCGCCGAGCTCGGCTATCCCGGCTACGAGATCAGCTCCTGGCAGGGCGTGTTCGCACCGGCCGGCACGCCGAAGGACATCATCGACAAGCTCAACGGCGAAATTGTCGCCATGCTCCAGACGCCGGAGGTGAAGGCCCGGATCACCCGTGAGGGCGCCGATCCGGTCGGCAGTTCACCCGAGCAATGGTCCGAGCGATTCAAGAACGAAGTGGCAAAATGGGCCAAGGTTGCCAAAAACGCCGGGCTATCACCCGCGAACTGAGCGGCGGCACAGGCCCCACAACGCCGCGATCAGACAGACATTGATCGCAGCGAACGCAGTAAGCGTCGCCATTGTTGCATCCACGCCGCGTTGCTCGATCAGAAATGCGGCTGCAGATGGCGCCAATGCCTGCACAATCAAACTCGGAAAGGCCAGTCGTCCCATCAGCGTGGCATAACGCTCGGGCCCGAACAGTGCCAGCGGGAGCGTGCCACGCGCGATCCACATGATGCCGTAGCCGCCGCCGTAGATCAGAACGATCAGCGCCAAGAACGGAATGCCGGCGAGCAGCAGAGCAAGTCCAGTCAGCATCAGCGCGCACGACGACACCATCGTCCAGATCGGATGATAGTGCGCCCCGAATACCCGCTCGACAACGCGCGCGCCGAGCTGCGCTGGACCAAACAATGTGCCGAGGGAGACCGCGAACGCAAAGTCGGCACCCCGCGCCTGAAGGAAGATCATCATGTGAACGATCACGCTTGAGCCAATACCGGCTGAAATCGTCAGCACGGATGCGAGCAGAACGAGGATCAGGCGCTCATGCACGACCGGGCCAGCCGGCCGCATCGCCATGTCGTCGGTCCCAGCCTGCTTGGTCTGCTGCGGTGACTGCGGCGGCATCACCGCCATCTGCAGCGGCAGCGAAATCAGAAGATGCAGACCCGCGTAGATCAAGCAGGCGCTGCGCCAACCGAAGCTCTCCGCCAGGAACGCACTCAATGGCCAACATACTGTAGAAGCGAACCCGCCGAACAACGTGAGATTGGTGATCGGGGTGCGCGCATCTTTGCCGTACAGCTTGCCGAGCGCAGCGAACACTGCGTCGTAAAGGCCCGTTCCCATGCCGCCGCCAAGCACGATCCAGCCGAGGAGGTAGACCGGCAAATTGCGGGCAAGACCGATACACAGAAGCCCCGCGGCAAAAAACAGCGACGACAGTGCCAACACGGGACGACCGCCGCGCCTGTCGATGATTGCGCCCACACGTGGCGCGATGAGGCCAGCAACGAGCAGCCCAATCGAGGTGCCGGTTACCACCCACGACAAAGGCCAGCCCGTGTCGGCGGAAATCGGCGGTGCAAGCACCGCCGGAAAATAGAACGATGTGCCCCAGCCAAGAATCTGGGCGATTCCGAGCGCTGTGACAGTGGCGGGACGAGACGCGGGCATGAACGTACAAGATTGCCCGCCGCGCCGACTTGGGGCAACGACAGCCGGGAGAAATTGCTGTTAAGCTGGAAGCAAGATGCGGTCTGCAACCGCGCACGGTCGATGGGAGGACACAATGCTTAGGATTGCTGCGGCCCTTGCCGGACTCTGTGCCGTGGCGCTCGCACCGGCCGGCGCGCAGGATGCCGCGAAGGATTTCCCAAACCGCGCCATTCACATCGTCGTGCCCTTCCCGGCCGGCGGGCCGGCCGATGTTGCGGCTCGACTCCTGGGCCAGCGCATGAGCGAGGACTGGGGCCAACCGGTCATTGTCGACAACCGGCCCGGCGGCAACACCGTGATCGGCGCTCAGCAAGTCGCCAAGGCTGCGCCTGACGGCTACACGCTCTTGATGGCGATCGACTCGACGCTGGTGATGAACCAGTACCTCTACAAGTCGCTGTCCTATGACCCGATCCAGGATTTCGCGCCGATCACCACAACGACCAAGACCGTGTCGGTTCTGGCGGTTTCCGGCGACACCGGCCCGAAGTCCGTGGGCGAACTGATCGCCAAGGCGAAGGCCGAGCCCGGCAAGCTGAATTATGGCGCGGGCACGATCACCGCACAGTTGATGGGTCACCGCTTCCACAAGGCGGCGGGTCTCGACATTGTCTATGTGCCGTTCAAGGGCACGCCCGAAACCGTCAACGGTCTGCTGACCGGGAGCGTGCAGATCATCTACGCCGCCAATATTACGGTGAACCCGCTGATCGAGAGCGGCAAGGTGCGGGCGCTCGCCAAGCTCGATCGCCGCTCGCCGACTTCGATGACGAACATTCCCGACCTCGCCGACGCCGCCGGGCTGCCCAACCTCGAGGACATGTCGGTGTGGCTCGGCCTCGTCGCCCCCAAGGGCACGCCGAAGCCGATCATCGACAAGCTGCAGCAGAAGGTCGCGCAGATCATGGCCGATCCGGCGATGCGCGAGAAATCCGAGCGCACCGGCGCGTTCCCGATGACCAACACGCCGGAGGAGTTCGGGCAATTCATCCGGCAGGAGGCCGCCCGCTGGCAGAAGGTGCTGCAGGAAACCAACATCAAATACGACTGAGCGCCGCGTGCGCGTCACGATACGGGAGGATGCCATGACATTGTCACGACGCTTCGTCGCGCTCGCGGGCTTGTTGGCTCTGGGGCTGGGCTCCGCCGCCGCGCAAGATGCGGCCAAGGACTTTCCCAATCGCGCCATCAAGATCGTCGTGCCGTTTCCCGCCGGCGGCCCCTCCGACGTGCTGGCGCGCCTGATCGGCCAGAAAATGACCGAGGACTGGGGTCAACCCGTCGTGGTCGAGAACCGGCCCGGCGCCAACACGGTGATCGGCGCGCAACTCGTCAAGGCAGCCGCGCCCGACGGCTACACGATGCTGATGGCGATCGACTCGACGCTGACCATGAACCAGTTCCTCTACCGCACGCCGCCGTACGACCCGATCAACGACTTCGCGCCGGTCACGCTGGTCGCTAAGACCATGCAGCTCCTGATGGTCAATTCGGCGAGCGACGTGAAGACGGTCAATGACCTGATCGGCAAGGCCAAGGAGAACGCCGGCAAGCTCAATTACGGCGCCGGCACCATCACCACCCGGCTTACGGGCTTCCTGTTCAACAAGGCCGCCGGTGTGCAGACCGTGCTGGTGCCTTATAACGGCAGCGCCGAGGTCACGCAGGGCCTGCTGACCAAGAGCGTCGATTTCACCTTCGACGGTCCTTCGGCTGCTGCCTCGCTGATCCAGAGCGGGCAGTTCCGCGTGCTGGCGAAGTTCGATGACCGGCCCTTCCCACCGGCGCCGAACGTGCCGGTCATCCAGACCACGCTGCCGAACCTCGACCAGATTACCGTGTGGCTCGGCCTCGTTGCGCCGAAAGGCACCCCGCTGGCGATCATCGCAACGCTCCAGCAGGAGGTGGCGAAGACGCTGGCCGACCCGGCCATCAAGGCGAAGGCCGACGCCGCCGGGCTCTATCCCGCGACCGGCACGCCGGCCGAGTTCGCAGCTTTCATCAAAACCGAAGCCGACCGCTGGTCAAAGGTCGTCGCCGAAACCGGCATGAAGTACGACTGAGCGAATCCACATCACGCATGAGCCAAGCTTTGCCTGGGCGGCGCGTTCGGTGCTGACCGCCCTCGTCGGCAACGTGCCCGACAACGTCTACAACCGGGACGTCATTCCCCGCTGGAAGGATCGTTTCGGCGAAGTGAGCCTTTCAAGCAAAAACATCTAATAACGCGCACCCTGCTGGAACGGTTAACGACAAGTTGCATTTGGCATGCAATTGACGCAGTGCTGCGTCGCAGCAATTGCCCCTTTCGCCGGTACCCCGGCAGGACTATGTTCCGTGCATCAAGACAGGGGATTCTCCCCTGCCCCTCAAAGGGTTAACGACAATGTTCCTGTCTCATCTGGTTGGCATCTATCGGCAATGGCGCCGTTACAACCAAAGCCTTAGCGAGCTGAATCGGCTCGGCGACCGCGAATTGGCCGATATCGGCATCACTCGCGGCGACATCCCGCGCGTGGCTTGGGATAACTCCGAGCGCTAATCCGCCCGGAAGCGAAGCAATGCAAAAGCGCCCGCCTCTCGCGGGCGCTTCGGTTTTTGAGAGGGCGTTTCAGGCGCCTTCCATGCCCGTCGACTTGAGCACGCCCGCAGCCGAAGGCCCGGTCAGCACCTTGATGAAGGCTCTGGCCGCCTCGGCCTGTTTGGCACCGGCGCTGAGGCCCACCGCGTAGGTGGTGTAATTCTGAATGTCCTTCGGCAGCGGCCCAACCAGAGTGACGCCCTTCTGCGAGACGATCTCGCTGATCTGATGGATGCCGAGTTCGGCATCGCCGCTCACGATCAGGTCGGAGACGTGGCCGCCCTTCTTCAGCTTGGCCTTGGGCTTCACCTCATCGGCAACGCCGAGCTTGTCGAGCAGGCCCGCAACATAGATGCCGCTTGAGCCGCCGCTCGCCGGATCGATATAGGCCACCGACTTAGCGTTGCGCAGCGCCTGCTTGAAGGCGTCGACCGACGAGATGTCGGGCTTGGACGCGCCCTCCTTGACCATGACGCCGACGCCGACCTTGGCGAGGTTGGCGTTGGAGCCGGCAACGATCTTGCCGCTCTTGATGTAGTCCTCGATGCCTTTCGGCGACAGCACCAGCACGTCGAAGGTCTCGCCGCCGTCAACGCGCTTCTGCAGCTCGCCGACCGTGCCGTTGTCCAGCACCACCTTGTGGCCGGTGGCTTTCTCGAATTCCGGCACCAGGGCCACCACCACCTGCTTGAACGCACCCGTGGTGAGCACCTTGATCTCGGCCGCCGTTGCGGACTGAGCCATGATGCCGATCGCGCCCATGACGACTCCCATCAGAAGCCTGTTTTTGCGGTTCATTGCGTCGCCTCCTCCGTCGAACTGGGACTTACAGCCGGCGACCATGCCGGATCGCAACCGGGTGTACCAGACCTGGCAGAGCTAGATCTCGGTGAGCCATTTTTCCAGGGTCATTACATCGGGGACCTGGCCGAACTTAGTGGGCCACATGTCGACGACCCAATTGGTGCCCCCGGCAGCAGTCTCCTTGATGACGGCGGTATTGTGCGGCAACTGGCCGATCAGGAGGTTGCCGCGATAGCGCGGATCGGACACCTGATGATGGCGCAGCAGGCCCCAGTCTTGCAGCACGAGCAGCAGGCTGGCCGCGTTTCGCGTGGTATCCCAGCAATCGAAATTATGATCGGCGTCGAATGAACGAACGTCCGCGTTAGCCACACGTCTGTTGGTGCCGACCTCTCGCGCGACCCGGTGATCGAACCACACGAAAACCTGCTGAACGGCCTTTCGCTCCTCGGCGGCGTTGGCGCGGCCTTTGTTCATCAGGTTCGTTATGGTGGTGCGTTCAGCGGCGGTAAACACCAGCGTGAGCCGCAACCGGCACACAAAACCGTAGCAAACGGTCATGTGTGTCGTGCTCGGCGGCTCCATCTCCACCTGGCTGTACATGAACTCCAGGTCCGGCGACAGCTTGATCGGGCCAGCCGCCGCCGAGCCGCCACCGAGCACAAGGCCAGACAGCAGCGCGCTCGCAAGGACAAGCCGATGATACGCTGTTCTCACGGTCCTTCGTTCCCGACCCGGCCATTGTCGCCCCGCTTCGGGCGGCCTAGGTATTGTCCATGTCATCAACTCAGAAGCAAGCCATCCATGTGATTGGCGGTGGACTGGCCGGCTCCGAAGCCGCCTGGCAGACCGCATCGGCCGGAGTGCCGGTGGTGCTGCACGAGATGCGGCCCGGGCGTTCCACCGAGGCGCACCGGACCGACGGATTGGCGGAACTCGTCTGTTCCAACTCGCTGCGTTCCGACGACTGCGAGAACAACGCCGTTGGCCTGCTGCATGAGGAGATGCGCAGACTCGACTCCCTGGTGATGCGCGCGGCCGACTTGAACCAGGTTCCGGCAGGCGGCGCGCTCGCCGTGGACCGCGACGGCTTCTCCTCAGCCATCACCCGGGCGTTGAGCACGCATCCTTTGATCGAAATTCTGCGAGACGAAGTGGCCCTGCCGCCGCCCGAATGGGACAGCGTGATCGTTGCTACCGGGCCGCTCACCTCGCCGGCCCTCGCCGACGCCATCGGCCAGATCACCTATGAAAATTCGCTGGCCTTCTTCGATGCCATCGCCCCGATTGTTCATCGCGAACTCGATCGATATGGATGTGGCCTGGTTCCAGTCACGCTACGACAAGACCGGTCCCGGCGGCTCGGGCGCCGACTACATCAACTGCCCAATGGACCGCACGCAGTACGAGACCTTCGTCGCGGCGCTGCTCGCCGGCGACAAGACCTCCTTCCAGGAATGGGAAAAGACCACGCCGTATTTCGACGGATGCCTGCCGATCGAGGTGATGGCCGAGCGCGGGGCCGAGACGCTGCGCCATGGTCCGATGAAACCGTTCGGCCTGACCAATCCGCGCGATCCGCAGACCAAGGCCTACGCCATCGTGCAGCTTCGCCAGGACAACAAGCTCGGCACGCTTTACAACATGGTAGGCTTCCAGACCAAGCTTAAGCACGGCGAACAGACGCGCATCTTCCGCACCATCCCGGGCCTGGAGCGCGCCGAATTCGCGCGGCTCGGCGGCTTGCACCGCAACACATTCCTCAATGCGCCGAAGCTGCTCGACGGCACGCTGCGGCTTCGGGCGCTGCCGCGGCTGCGCTTCGCCGGGCAGATCACCGGCTGCGAGGGCTATGTGGAATCGGCCGCGATCGGGCTCATGGCTGGCCGCTTTGCCGCAGCCGAGCGGCGCGGCGAGACACCGGCGCTGCCGCCGCGCACCACGGCGCATGGCGCGCTCATTGCATACATCACCGGCGACCACGTCGATACCATCGACGCCGGCCCGCGATCCTACCAGCCGATGAACGTCAATTTCGGCCTGTTCCCGCCCTTGACGCAAATACCGAACAAGCATCCCGACGGCACACGGCTGCGCGGCCCTGAAAAAACCATGGCCAAGCGGCGGGCGATCTGCGCCCGCGCGCTCGCCGATCTCGACCGATGGATCCGCGGCGCAAAAGTCGAAGCCGAAATCGCCGCCGAATAAATTCAGAAAGCCTTGCGCAGTCCCCGGCGCGCCCCGCGCCACAAGATCCACTGGCGTCGCCATTGCGGCAACTCGCTGGGCGCGAACGGCTGATAGCTCCGACGCTCCATGCGGTCGAGCGCGGGCCGCATCAGCGCAACCGGCAGCAGCGCCGGAGCGACTTCGGGCGCCATGTCCTTGAGCAGACCACGCGCGGCGCCGAGATGATGCCGCGCGAGGAGCCGCAATTCCGCCAGCACCGCGCGCAGCTCGGTTGTTGCCGTTCCGGCGAAAACGTCGGTTGATTGCGCGCCGTAGCGCTGCATGAGATCCCCCGGCAGATAGAGCTGGCCGCGCGCGGCATGGATCGGCAGCGCGCGAAGGAGACCCGTAATCGCGTAGGCGACCCCCGCATGGCGTGACAGATCGCCAGTGCCGGGATCGCGGCCGTCCGAAAGAATACGCGCTGCCAGCTCGATCAGCGCTGATGAGGTTTGCATTGCGTAACGCTCGAGATACGACAGGCTCGCCATCGGCTCGTCATAGAGATCGAACGTCCGCGCGTCGATTAATTCCAGCAGCATCCGCGGCGGCAGGCGATAGCGCACCACCACGTCGCGGAGCGAAGCCGCGACCGGATGCGCGTCGACCTCGCCCCGGCCGGCGCCGCCCAGCACGTCACGCCACCATTGCAGCCGGATTTCCCCCGGCATCGGCTCGCGCGCCAACTCTCGCGTGCGGGTCACTTCGAGATTGAAGGCATAAAGCGCATGGAGCGCACGGCGGTACTTCTGCGGCGCGAACAACGTGGCAAGGAAACGATCCTTGTCGCCCGCGCGCACCAGCTCTTCGCAATGGTCAAACGAATCCGACATGGGCAAAGACATGGGCAAAGCTAGCGCGGTTTTCAATCGACCGCGATCAGCCCAGCGGCCACGCGGCGGCCCTCGCCGAGCAGGATGTTGTAGGTGCTGACCGCCGAGCCGGTGCGCGTCACCTCGATATTGACCTTCAGGGTACGGAAACGATCGTGCAGCGGATCGGGCATGCTCCAGCGATCGCGACCAATGCCCAGGAGAAACATGTCGATGTCGGACGCCTCGGCAAACACAGGCCCAAGCGACGCCTCGCCGATGTCGGCGGCCTGCCTCACTGGCCAAGCCCAAAGCCCGCTCGGCAGGCAAAGCAGCGAGCCGCGATGAGACATGCCGGCGAAGCTGAACCCGCCCTTGCCGTAACCGTCAACCGGCACACGGCGCGGCAGATGCGGCCGGTCCGCCGCAGCCGCCACGATCAGCCTTCGTCTTTTTGCTTTTCGCGGCCGGTGCCGACGCCAAGATAGATCAGGATCGGGGCCGCAATGAAGATCGAGGTATAGGTGCCGACCAGAACGACGCCGAACATCATCGTCGCGGTGAAGCTGTGGATCGCGTGACCGCCGAACAGCAGCAGCGCCAGCAACGCCAGCGTTACCGTCACGTGGGTGATGATCGACCGCGAGAGCGTCGAATTGACCGAGCTGTTGAGGAGATCCGGCATCGACAGACGTTTGTACCGGCGCAGATTTTCACGGATGCGGTCGTAGATGACGACGGTGTCGTTGAGCGAATAGCCGAGAATCGTCAGCAGCGCCGCGATGCTGGTCAGGTCGAAGTCGATCTGCGTGACCGACATGAAGCCGATGGTCAGCACGATATCGTGGACGTTGGCGACCATAGCGCCCAGCGCGAACTGCCATTCGAACCGGAACCAAAGGTAGACTAGGATGGCCAGGATCGCCATCACCAGTCCGATGGTTCCAAAGGCCAGCAACTCAGTCGAGACACGCGGGCCGACCACCTCGACGCGCCGGTATTCGACGCTGTCGCCAAGCGCTTGGCGGATCTTCGCCACCGCGGCCTGCTGCGCCTGTTCGCCACCCGGCTGCTGCGCCACGCGAATGAGAACATCGGCCGGCGAGCCAAATTGCTGGAGCTGAACCTCGCCAAGACCAAGGCTGCTGACCGATTCACGCATCTTGGCGAGATCGGCAGGGCCGCTTTTGGACTGCACCTCCAACAGCGTACCGCCAACGAAGTCGATTCCGAAATTCAGCCCATGGAAAAAATAGAGAAAGATCGCCAAGATCGACAGCAGCGCGGACACCGGAAAGCTGATGCGCCGGAAGCGCATGAAATCGAACTTGGTGTCGTCCGGTACGATGCGAAGAAGGCGCATGAGGTCGATTGATTCCGAAAGTTCGATGCTTCAGGTCGGGACGGTTTCAGATAGGTACAGTTTTAGGCCGCCACCAGCGAACCCACATCGCCACGATCAGCCGCGTCAGCGTGAAGGCAGTGAACACCGTGGTGATGATGCCGATGCCGAGCGTCACGGCGAAACCGCGCACCGGTCCGGTGCCGATGTAGAACAGCACGGCGGCAGCAATGAAAGTGGTGATGTTTGAATCCATGATCGTGGCGAGCGCTCGGGCAAAGCCTGCGTCGATCGCCATGATCGGGCTGCGGCCGGCACGCACCTCTTCGCGGATGCGCTCGTAGATCAGCACGTTGGAGTCGACCGCGATGCCGACCGTGAGCACGATGCCGGCGATGCCGGGCAGCGTCAGTGTTGCGCTGAGCAGTGACAGCACGCCGAAGATCATGGCGACGTTGACCGCGACGGCAATGTTGGCGAACAGGCCAAACAGACCGTAGGTCACGAACATGAAGATGATGACCATGGCCGCGCCAACGTAGGCGGACAGCTTGCCTTTCTCGATGGAATCCTGGCCCAGGCCCGGACCGACGGTGCGCTCCTCGATGATGGTCAACGGCGCCGGCAGCGCGCCGGCGCGCAGCAGGATGGCGAGGTCGTTCGCCGCCTGTACGGTGAAGTTGCCGGAAATCTGACCCGAACCGCCGAGGATCGGCTCGCGGATCACCGGCGCCGAGATCACTTCGTTGTCCAGCACGATGGCGAACGGTTTGCCGACGTTCTCCTGGGTGATCTGGGCGAAGCGGCGCGCGCCGTTGTTGTTGAAGCGGAAGGACACGATCGGCTCGCCGTTGCGCTGATCGAAGCCCGGCTGGGCGTCGGTCAGATCCTCGCCGGAAACGACCACGCGCTTCTCGATCACATAGGGCTGGTTGTTCTCGGCCTTGGTGCTCTTGAGCAGCTCGGAATCCGGCGGCACGTTGCCCGCCAATGCCTGGTCCACCGGTGTCGTCTGGTCGACCAGACGGAACGTCAGCTTGGCGGTCTTGCCGAGCAGTTCCTTGAGCCGCGAGGGATCCTGCAAACCCGGCACCTGCACCAGGATGCGGTCGACCCCCTGGCGCTGGATCGACGGCTCGACGGTGCCGAGCTCGTTGACGCGCCGCTCGACGATCTGGATCGACTGCTCGACCGATTGACGGATGCGCTCGATGATCGCCGGCTCGGTCGGCGTCAGCCGGATGATGCCGTTGCCGGCATCGACCACTTCCACCGAACGCTGACCGGTGGCGCTCAGGAGTCCGCCGAGCGGCTGCGACAGCTCACGCAGCTTGGTGACCGCAAGTTGCTGGTCCACGCCCTCACGAATGCGAAATTCCACCCCGGAGCCTCGGATCGTCACCGCCGCAGGGCTGCCGAGCCGGTTCTCGCGGACGACCCTCCGCACGTCGTCACGCAAGGTCTCGAGCTTTTCCTTGCGTACGGCATTGGTGTCGACTTCGAGCAGGATGTGCGAGCCGCCCTGCAGGTCGAGGCCCAGCACCACACGGCGCTGCGCCCAGGCCGGCCACGACAGCACAGTCTTGTCCGGGAAGAAATTCGGAACGGCGAAGCCGCAAACCATCAGCGTCGTGAGCAGGATCGCCGTTGCCTTCCAGCGCGAAAAATAAAGCATCGGTTTGAGCGGTCCTTAAGCCGATCGCAGGCGCGATCAGCTCGACGCGCCCTCCTCTTTCACCGGCTCGCCCTTGGCGCGCACGTCGGCCAGCATCGCGCGCATCTGGCGCACCCGCACGCCATCGGCCAACTCGACCTCGACCTGCTCGTCGTCGATCACCTTGGTGACCTTGCCGACCAGGCCGCCCGAGGTGACGACGGTGTCGCCGCGGCGCACGTTCTTGACCATGTCCGCGTGTTGCTTCTGGCGCTTCTGCTGCGGTCGCAGAATCAGAAAATACATGATGACGAAGATCAGGATGAAGGGCAGCAGCGACACCAGCATGTTGTCGCTGCCGCCGCCGAACATCGAGCCACCCTGAGCGAATGCAGGCGAAATGAACATGAAAAGCCTCTACGTGCGGCGACGGTGCGGCGGCTGTCCCGGCGGCGCCTACCGCCCCAGGGCGCCCAAAAGGTGCGCGGAATATAGCGGTCGGCAAACCAATTGCAACGCCGCGCCGTGCGGCGAAACGGCCCCAATATCCTGATTTTTCCAGGTTTTGCGGCTTGCGGGGCGCAAGCCCGCCCGCTAAGGGAGCGGCAAACCGAAAGCGCTCCGATGGCCAAATCCAAGTCAAAATCAGGGTCGAAATCGAAGCCCAAAGCAACGTCCGCGCCGAACGGCAATCCGGATGCCGCAACCCTCACCCGGATCGCAGACGCGCTGGAACGGCTCGCGCCTGGACCCAATGCCGATTCCAATTTTGCCGCAGCGGACGCCTTCATCTGGCAGGCGCAAAGCTCACGCCAAGGCTCGCGGCTCGTGCCGGTGCCGCGCGTCAACCGGGTCGAGATGACGCTGCTCAAGGGCATCGACCGCGTGCGCGACACGCTGATGGAGAACACCGAGCGCTTCGCCAAAGGTCTGCCGGCGAACAATGCGCTGTTGTGGGGCGCACGCGGAATGGGCAAGTCGTCGCTGGTCAAGGCCTCGCACGCGGCGGTCAACGCCAGCGTCGCGCGAGGCGACCTCAAGCTCGTCGAGATTCATCGCGAGGACATCGAGAGCCTGCCTGAACTGATGACGCTTTTGCGCGGCGCGAAATACCGCTTCATCGTGTTCTGCGACGATCTGTCGTTCGACGCCGACGACACCTCCTACAAATCGCTCAAGGCGGTGCTTGAAGGCGGCATCGAAGGCCGGCCGGAAAATGTCATCCTCTACGCCACCTCGAACCGGCGCCATCTGATGTCGCGCGACATGATGGAGAACGAGCGCTCGACCGCGATCAATCCGGGCGAGACGGTCGAGGAGAAGGTTTCATTGTCGGATCGCTTCGGTCTGTGGCTCGGCTTTCACCGCTGCAGCCAGGACGAATATCTCGCCATGGTCGAGGGCTACGTCGGCCATTTCAAGATTCCGGTCGGCCCCGACGACCTGCGGCGAGAAGCGCTGGAATGGGCCACCACGCGCGGATCGCGCTCCGGCCGCGTGGCGTGGCAATACGTGCAAGACTTGGCCGGACGGCTTTGCGTCAAGCTCGCGCGCTAGGCGCTAGGCCTAGCCGTTGCCGCCCTTGTCGAGGAATGGCGCCGGATCGACCGGCGTCGAGCCCTTGCGGATCTCGAAGTGCAATTGCGGCGCGGCGACGTTGCCGGTCTGGCCGGCCTTGGCGATGATCTGCCCGCGCTTCACCGGATCGTCGCGCTTCACCAGGATTTCACTGGCATGCGCATAGGCGGTCACGTAGCCGTTGGAATGCCGCACCAGCACGAGATTGCCGTAAGTCTTGAGTTCGTTGCCCGCATAGGCCACGACGCCGTCCTCGGCTGCCTTGATCGGCGTGCCTTCCGGCACCGAGACGTTGATGCCGTCGTTCTGCTGCCCGCTCGGCTTCGGCCCGAACGCGGTGATGACGCGGCCACGCACCGGCCAGCGGAACGTCGGCATGGCGGCGGTGACGTCGGTCTTGGTCTTTGGCGACTCGGGCTCGTGCGCCGCGGGCGTCACCACGCTGGCGGTGGGCGTCGTCGTGGGCGTGCTGGGAACGGCGGCGACCTTTGACGCGGGCGTAGACTTTTGCTGCTGGGCGACTGCCGCCGGCGGCTTGGGCGCCGCGGCCTGGGTCGCGCGCACGCCCGGGATCACGATGCGGTCGCCGACCTTCACCAGGGTGTGCGGTTCGATGTTGTTGGCCTTGGCGATCTCGCCGAGCGATTTGTGGTACTTGCGCGACAGCGCCATCAGCGTTTCGCCGGGAGCGACGACATGCACGTGCTGGGTGGCGCTGGTCGCGGGCGCCGCGATCACCGGCGCGGTCGTGCGCGGCGCATTGGAACCCTGACGCGGCACCGTGCTACCGGTCACTTCGTATTTCGGGATGACCAGGCGCTGGCCGGGCTTCAGCGCCGTGCCATTGGGAATGTTGTTGGCCTCGGCGATGGCGGCCGCCGGCACGCCATAGCGCGTCACGAACCCGTCGATGGTATCGCCCTTCTGCACCGTAATGGCGGTGCCGCCCTCCCAGTTCCAACCGGGTTTTGCCGCGGCCGTCTGCGGCACCCCCGGCAACGGCGAGCTCTCGATCGACGAATTCTTTCGCGAGGCGACCGAGCCGGTCACCTCGTTCGCTGGCGCCTCGTTCGACTGGGCCTGCGATCGGAACGGATTGGAGCTGAAGCGCGCGGTGTCGGAACTGCAACTGACCGCAGCGATCGAAATCGTCGCCATGACAGCGACACGATACCAACGGAGCGAGCGGCCGGGCTCGTCGACGCAACGCATAGGGCTTTCCCACTCGTACGCAACAGGACGGAGGGAGAGTTAACAGCGTGCGGGTAAACAAGCGTTTAAGGATGAAGATTTTTCAACCCTAACCAGACGACGCCGGAAGTCGGACAAATTTGAAAGGCGAAGCCTCGCCGCGGTCACAATTCACGCGCCTGGCCGGGCAGCAGCGGCACGAAGCGGACCGCGATCAGGCTTTCGCGCGCCAATCCGTCTCCAGGTCCCTGCCCGGCCTTGGTCAGCTTGATCAACTCCTGCGGGCCACCGTGTGGCCCAAGCGGCAGCACCATGATGCCGCCCTCGGCGAGCTGGGCGGTCAGGGCCGGCGGGATGTTTTCCGCCGCGGCGGTCACCATGATGCGATCATATGGCGCACGCAGCGGTTCGCCGCCGAGGCCGTCGCCGAGCAGCACCTCGACGTTGGTGTAGCCGAGCGTCTTCAGCCGCGCCCGCGCGCTGTTGGCGAGCGTGCGATAACGCTCGAGCGTCACCACCTCGCGGGCAATTCGCGACAGCACCGCCGCCTGATAGCCCGAGCCGGTGCCGACCTCGAGCACGCGATGATTGGGCCGCACCTGCAACTGCTCGGTCATGTAGGCGACGACAAAAGGCTGGCTGATGGTCTGGCCGCAGGCGATCGGCATCGCTCGGTCGGCATAGGCGTTTTCGACAAAGCGCGTCTCGACGAAATGCTCGCGCGGCACCTCGTCCATCGCGCGCAGCACCGCCTGGTCGCTGATGCCGCGGCGGCGCAGCGTCAGCATGAACTCCATGCGCTGTTCGCTTTCGTCGCCGGGGGGCAGCATTGTTCCTCTATCGGTTTGGAAACAGCTCCGCGAGCTTCGACAGGAACGGCTGATCGGTCAAATCGAGACGAAGTGGCGTGATCGAGATGCGATTGTCGGCGAGCGCCGCGAGATCGGTGCCGTTCTTACCGGCGGGCTTCACGCCGCGCGCATAGGCGATCCAGAAATACGGATTGCCGCGCCCGTCGTGGCGCGCGTCGATGTGCAACAATTGCGCGTCGCGCTTGCCTTGGGTCGCGGCATTGATGCCCTTCACCGCGCCCGGCGGGCAATCCGGAAAGTTGATATTGACCAGCACGTCAGGCGGGATACCCTGCTCGAGCACGCGGCGGATGATGCGCGGCGCGTGCTCGGTCGCGGTCTGCCAGTACGGCTGCTGCTTGTTCGCCGAGGTGTAGCCCTGCGACAGCGCGAACGCGGGAATGCCGAGCACACAGGCCTCCTTCGCCGCCGCGATGGTGCCGGAATAGAGCACGTCCTCGGCGGCGTTGCGGCCGCGGTTAACGCCTGACAGGACGAGATCGGGCCCCTGCGGCATCACGTTGCGCGCCGCCATGATGACGCAATCGGTCGGCGTGCCCTTGACCGCATAGTGCCGCTCGCCGATCTGGCGGAGCCGCAGCGGATCGTTGAGCGACAGCGAATGCGACACGCCGGACTGGTCGTGCTCCGGCGCGATCACCCAGACGTCGTCGGAAATCTTGCGCGCGATCTCCTCGCAGACCTTCAGGCCTTGTGCGTTGATGCCGTCGTCGTTGGTGACGAGAATGCGCATTACTTTTTTTCGATCTTCTTGACGCCGCCCATATAGGGCGCGAGCGCGTCCGGCACCGCGATCGAGCCGTCGGCCTGCTGATACGTTTCCATCACCGCGACCAGCGCGCGGCCGACCGCGACGCCGGAGCCGTTGAGCGTGTGCACGAACGCGGGCTTGTTATCCTTGCCGCGATAGCGCGCCATCATTCGCCGCGCCTGGAATTCGCCGCAGACCGAACAGGACGAGATTTCGCGATACATGTTCTGCCCGGGCAGCCACACCTCGATGTCGTAGGTCTTCTGCGAGGCAAAACCCATGTCGCCGGTGCAGAGCGTGATGACGCGATAGTGCAGCCCGAGCTTTTGCAGGACTTTTTCGGCGGAGGCGAGCATGCGCTCATGCTCGTCCTTACTCTGCTCCGGCGTGGTGATGGAAACGAGTTCGACCTTGGTGAACTGGTGCTGGCGGATCATGCCGCGGGTGTCTTTGCCAGCAGCGCCCGCCTCAGCACGGAAGCACGGCGTGCAGGCGGTCAGCCGCATCGGCAGCGTGGCTTCCTCGACGATGGATTCGCGAACGAGATTTGTCAGGGACACTTCGGCGGTGGGAATGAGCCAGAGATGACCAAGCTGCTCACGCAGCTCTTCAACCCGCACCAATCCTTCCGCAGTAAAGCGAACCGACATTTCGGTCGCGCCAACCTTGGCTTCTTTTGCCGGCCCGGCCTGCTCCCAAAACCGACCCTCGTTCAATTGTTTGGCAATATCGCTCCATTCGTCGACCGTCAAAGCACGGTGCGCTGAGAATTGATCATTCTTGAACTTTGGAAGCTGCGCAGTGCCGAACATCGTTTCATTTCGGACCAGCAGCGGCGGATTGACCTCGGTGTAACCGTGCTCAGTCGTATGCACATCCAGCATGAATTGCCCGAGCGCGCGTTCCATGCGCGCGAGGCCACCACTCAGAACGACAAAGCGCGCGCCGGATAATTTCGCCGCCGTTTCGAAGTCCATCAGTCCAAGGGCTTCACCCAACTCGTAATGCTCTTTCGGCTTGAACGCGTATTCGCGCTTCTCACCATGCTTGTGATGCTCGACGTTAGCGCTCTCATCCTTGCCGTCCGGCACTTCGGCGAGCGGCAGGTTCGGGATCGACGCCAGACTATCGTTCAGCTCTTCTTCGGCCGCTTTCAACTCCGCTTCCAAGGCCGGCAGCGTCACCTTCAGCTCATTGACCTCGGCCATCAGCTTCTGCGCCGCGGCCTCGTCCTTCTTCGCCTTGGCTGCACCGATCTCTTTCGACGCTGCGTTTCTGCGCGCCTGGGCCTGCTCGGATTTCAGGATCGCGGCACGGCGGCGCTCGTCGACGGCGAGCAGCCGGTCCCCCTCGGGCGCGAGGCCGCGCCGCGAAAGGCCGCGGTCGAACTCGTCCTTGTGCTCGCGAATCCAGCGAATGTCGTGCATGTGGTCCATCGGTTAGAGGAATCGGCGCGGCCTGACAACGTGCCGCCGGCGCTGTTAGCCAACGCTTCGCCGCCCGGTTTGGTAGCGGCGCCGGGCGCGCCGTCTCCCTTTTTCCTTTTCCCCACAGGGGGAATGGAGCGCCGGCGACAACCGCACCGGTTGCGGTCACGACGAACGGGACGATTTGTGTATATATTCCTATGGGAATATGGTCAAAGCCCGCGAGTGTTTCTCCGGATCGTTGTCCCAGACCAACGTCGCAATGGAGCGCTTACGGATGAGATCGTGAGTGAGTGCTGCGACGGTTACGGACTTGCATGAGATCACCGCCTCCTATTTCTGCGAAGCCGCCCTACTCCGCCGGCTTGACCTCGGTGTCCCCAGCAGCCGCGGCATCGGCCTTCGCCCTGGCGGCCTTGCCCTCGACCATCTTCACCGACCAGATCGAGCCCTCGTAAAGAATGAGCAGCGGGATCGCGAGCGACATCTGCGACAGCACGTCGGGCGGCGTCAGCACCGCGGCGATGATGAAAGCGATGACGATGAAGTAGCGGCGTTTGGCTTTCAGCATGTCGGAAGTGACGATGCCGATGCGGCCGAGCAGCGTCAGGATCACCGGAAGCTGGAACGCCACGCCGAACGCCAGGATCAGCGACATCATCAGCGACAGGTATTCGCCGACCTTGGGCAACAGCGCGATCTCGGGCGAGCCGTCGCCGGCCGACTGCTGCATGCCGAGCGAAAAGCGCACGATCATCGGCATAACGATGAAATAGACCACCGCCGAGCCGAGCGCGAAGAAGAACGGCGTCGCGATCAGGTACGGCAGGAAGGCGCCGCGCTCGTGGCGGTAGAGACCGGGCGCGACGAACATATAGATCTGCGCCGCCACCACCGGGAACGAGATGAAGGCCGCGCCGAACAGCGACAATTTCAACTGGGTGATGAAGTATTCGAGCAGCGCGGTGTAGATGAACTTGGAATTCTCCGCGCCGGCGATCCAGACATAGGGCCACACCAGGATGTTGTAGATCGGCTTGGCGAAGAAGAAGCAGAACACCGCGGCGACGAAAAAGGCCAACAGCGCCTTGATCAGCCGCGAGCGCAACTCGATCAGATGCGACATCAGCGGGGCCTTGCTGGCCTCGATCTCCTTCTCGTCCTCCTCGGTCGTCACGCGCCGCTCTCCGAACTGGACTTAGTCTTGGGCTGCGGCGCGATCGCGGTGTCGGACGAAGCAGGCGCAGGAATGGTGGTGTCAGGCGAGACCGGCGCGGGCGCGCCGGGCGCTGCCGGTTCCGGCGACGCGCTGGCCATCGACGGGGCCGGCGTGGAGGTGCCGAGCGGATCGGCCGAAAAACTTTCGACTTCCTTTTTCACCGAGGCGAGCGGATCGAAGTCGGTGAAGCCCTTGGCGGTGTCGGTCATCTCGTCGACGTGCTTCTTCAGGTCGGCCATCTCGGCCTCGCGCATCGCTTCCTGGAACTGGCCCTGGAATTCCGACGCCATGCCGCGAATCTTGCGCATGTAGTGGCCGACGGTGCGCAGCACGCCGGGCAATTCCTTCGGACCGATGACGATCAGCGCGACAACCGCGATGACGACAAGCTCGCTCCAACCGATATCAAACATGATCGCTCAAACTCCAAGGGGCGCTAGCTGGTGCTGGCGCCCCCGAAAATCAACGCGGACGCCTTACCGCTCCGGCTCTCAGGTCGAGCTCTCGAACTTGCGCTCGGTCTGGGCGTGCTGCTTCAGCGGATCGGCGGGCTTGGTGGGATCGGCCTGGTGGTTGATCGTCTTTGGGTCGACCGGCGTGGTTTCCGCCTTGGCGGCCTCCTCGTCGGACATGCCCTTCTTAAACGCCTTGATGCCCTGCGCGACGTCGCCCATCAGCTCGGAGATCTTGCCACGACCGAACAGCAGCAGGACCACCGCGATCACCACGATCCAGTGCCAGATGCTCAAAGAACCCATCGAAAACCCTCCGCACCAACCGGCGGAACGCCGCCCCCTCGGTTTGGCCCGAACCTAGGCGTTGAGGGCGGCAAAAACAAGAACGACCGATTGTCCCCGCGAGCGGCCTCGCGGAACATGGCTAAGGCGTTCAAATCGCTCTGAAGTCCGGGGGACTCCGCTATTCCTCAATGCGCTCCGGCGGCGGCGCCAGGCCGAGGTCGAGATCGCCCGGCTCAAGCGGGTCTTCGTCATCGCGCAGCGCCGGATCGTCGGACGGCATCGGCACCGCGAAGCCCGGCGGCAGGCGGTTGTCGAGCAGGCCCGAGCCCTTGAGTTCCTCAAGGCCCGGCAGATCACCCAATTGCTCCAGGCCGAAATGCGACAGGAAGTCCTCGGTGGTGCCGTAGGTGATCGGCCGGCCCGGCACCTTGCGGCGACCGCGCGGCTTGATCCAGCCGGTCTCCATCAGCACGTCGAAGGTGCCCTTCGACATCACCACGCCGCGGATTTCCTCGACCTCGGCGCGGGTCACCGGCTGGTGGTAGGCGATCACGGCCAGCGTCTCGACCCCGGCGCGCGACAGCTTCTTCGGGACCACCGCTTCCTTGGTGAGAAGCCACGACAGGTCGCCGGCGGTGCGGAAGGTCCATTTGTTGCCGATGCGCACGAGGTTGACCCCGCGCGGGGCGAATTCGGCCTGTAGCGCGCGCAGGCTGGCCTTGAGATCGACGTCCTCGGGCAGGCGCGCGCCAAGCGTTTTCTCGTCGAGCGGCACGGCCGCGGCAAACAGCAGCGCCTCCAGGAGCCGCAGATGCTCCGGGCGTACGGCTGCCTCCGATTTCTCCTCGGCTCGCGCTTGAAGCTCCTCGTGGGGGATGATGCGCCGTTCCGCCAAAGCCGCCATGCCTCCGTCTCCTCAACAGTTCATTCTGTTATTCCGTCGCGCGCGGCATGGCCACGCTCGAATTAACCGCCGCAAAGCCCGCCTCGTCGCGCTTACGCAGATAGATCGGCGCGAACGCCGATTGCTGGTGCACTTCCATCACCCCTTCGCGAACGAGTTCCAGGGTCGCCGCCAGGCTCGACGCCATCACCGTCGCGCGCATGGAGGGCTCCACCAGATATTCCATCAGGAAGCCGTCGAGCCGGCCCCAGTCGCCCGCCTGCCCGACCAGCCGCTCCAGGATGTCGCGCGCCTCCTGCAGCGCCCAGACGTTGCGCGGCTTGAAGCGGACATGGGCGAGCGCGCTCTGCTGGCGCTGATGCGCATAGGCCGAAAGCAGGTCGTAGAGCGTCGCGGTCCATTGCGGATGCTTAATGTCGGCGATCGGCTCGGGATCGCCGCGCTGGAATATGTCGCGCTGCAACTGCGGCCGGCCCATGAGCTGGCCGGACACCTCGCGGAACGCCTCCAGGCGCTTCAGCCGCCAGGCGAGCGCATTGGCCATGTCCTCGGCGCTCGGCCCGTCGGGGGTCGCAGCCTCGGGCAGCAGCAGCCGCGATTTCAGGTAGGCGAGCCACGCCGCCATCACCAGATAATCGGCGGCAAGCTCGAGGCGGAGCTTTCGCGCCTCCTCGACGAACGCAAGATACTGCTCGGCGAGCGCCAGGATCGAGATCTTGGCGAGATCGACCTTCTGCTGGCGGGCGAGCGCCAACAGCAGGTCGAGCGGGCCCTCGAAGCCCTCGACGTCGATCAGCAGCGCCGGCTCGTCGGAACCGCGTTCGGCGAGTTCGGTCTCGAATGCCTCGATTTCGCTCATCAGGCGATCGGCTCCGTCATCATGGCGGCGAATTCGCGGCGGGCGACGGTCAGGTCAATCGCCTGCGCGGACTTGCGCGCCGCGAGCGCCGCAACCGCACGCCTGCTGGCGTCGCCGGCAAGCTCAGGCGCTGCCGCAGCCACCGCCTGCATTTCATCGAGCTTGCCGTTGCAGTGAAGCACCACATCAATACCCGCCGCGATAGCAGCGCGCGTGCGCTCCGCGATCGAACCGGACAAGGCGCCCATGGAGATGTCGTCGCTCATCAAAATCCCGTCAAAACCGATCAAGCCGCGAATCACTTCGCCAATCATTGTGGCCGAAGTCGTTGCAGGTAGCACAGGGTCGATTGCGGTGAAAACCACATGCGCCGTCATTGCCAACGGCAATTTTTTCAGGGGACGGAATGCGGCGAAGTCGCTGGCTTCGAGCGTTGCGCGCGGAGCGTGCACAACCGGCAGTTTTTCGTGGCTATCGGCGTTGGCGCGGCCATGGCCGGGGATGTGCTTGAGCACCGGCAGGACGCCGCCCGCCGCGAGCCCTTCGGCGATGGCCGCGGCGATGGCTGCGACCTTTGCCGGCGTCTCGCCATAGGCGCGGTCGCCGATCACCCGGTCGGCGCCGCTGACCGGCACGTCGGCGAGCGGCAGGCAATCGACATTGATGCCGAGTTGCGCGAGATCGGCTGCGATCAGCCGCGCGCCGAGCCGGGCCGCCGTAAGCCCCGCGCCCGCGTCGCGGTCATAGAGCCGGCCATAGGCAGCACCGGCAGGATAGGCCGGCCAATGTGGCGGCCCGAGACGCTGCACCCGCCCGCCCTCCTGGTCGACCAGGACAGGCGCATCGGCGACGAGTTCCTCCAAAACTTCCTTTATCAGATCAGTTACTTGAAGTCTTATCTTGAATGTTTCGCTTGAACAGGATTAGGCCCCACGGGCGGGCCTCGCGCAGGAATGCGCGCTCATCAGCTGTCAGCGTCAGACCGGATAGCCCTGTGATGAAAGCGCGTGGCGCCATCGGCGCGGATTAACGTGGCGCGCCGTCAAGGGTCAAGGCGAACGCCCCGCCCAACCTCACTGCTGCACAACGCAATCGCCGCCGGCCTGCTTCAGGCTGCTGCAAATCTGGACCGCCTCTTCGCGGCTGCCGAACGGCCCGACCATGGCGCGGTAGTAGACGCCCTTGGCGCCGAGGTCAGCGCGGCGGACGGTGTGCGGCTGGTTGCCCAGCACGCTCGAGAACTTCGACTGAATGCCGCGATAGGCGTTTTCCGCGTCAGCTTCGCTCCGTTGCGAGGACACCTGCACCAGATAGTTCCCGCCACCCGAGCTGGGGGCCGCGGCAGGGGCAGATGCCATCCGCGACGACGGCGGCGCGGATGCGCGCGGCGGAGCCTGCGGCGGCGGCGAGGGCTCCTGCACGGCCGGCGGCGGCAGCGAATTGTTGGCGTCAGGACTCAAGGACAACGGCGCGTTGGCCAGAGGGGCTTGCTGCGCCGGAGCCGGCCGCGTTGCGACGCGCGAGGATGCGCGCGCGTCGGCCGGCTGAATGGCCGCGGCATTAGCTTGGCGCGGCGGCGCGACCGACGTCGGCTGCTGAGCCGGCGCTGTGGCCGCGGCCTCGCCCTCGGGGCGGATCGGAACGGTTCGCACGCGGCGGGGCTCGCCGATGGCGCTCGGAGGATTGGCTCCGGCGGCCGATCCAGAGTTGGCCTGCCGGCCCGATGGCGAATTGGCAACCGGCGCTCCGGGAAGCACGGTGCGCGGCGGCGCCTTCGACAGGTCGACGGGCTTTTCTTCGCGGCGCACCACTTGCTCGTCCTTGCCGGCATCGCCGAACCGGTCGTAGCTGAACTTGTTGGGGGCCGCCTGGTCAGCGCTCGTGGGCGGCGGCGGCGCAACCTTGCTGGGCTCCCCGCTGGCGCGGATCACCGGTGGCGGCGACGCGGATCCCGGACCGCCGAACAGGCTGCGATAACCGAATGCGCCGGCGGTGCCGACCACGGCAAGGCCAAGCACAGCAACCACCGTCAATAGACCCCGGCGCCGGCCGCCACGCGGCTCGTCATCGTAGAATTCGTCATCGTGCGGCGCCGGCATGCCGCCGGCCTCCGGCTCGTGCGGATAGAGCGGCGAATAACCTTGCCGCTCCGCCGCAGGCGGGTAGCCCGCGGTATCGAAGGCGGCCGGATCGGATTGGTAGCCGTCACGCTGGCCAAGCGGATCGGCATAGCCTTGGCTCGGATAACTCGGACTGGCGTAGCCTTGGCTCGCATAACCCTGACTGTCGTAAGACTGCGCGGCGGGCTGTGACAAATACCGATCCGGCGGCAGTGCGAGTGGATCACTGTCCGGATAGGACGGCGAAGGCGAGCCAGGCCAGTCATTCTGGGCCGCCTGATCGCCGTTGTAGCGCGGCGGATTGTCGGCGGCGTAGCGGGGACCGGTGTCGTATTGCGGGGCCGGATCGCTGGAGCGCGAAGGAGCCGGATCGCTGTAGCGCACAGGTGCCGGCTCGCTGCCATACTGCGGCGCCGGGCTGACATGAGAGGCCGCCGGGCTGCTGCCAAGTCGCGCGCCGGCATCGGCCTGCGCCGCCGCCGGTCGGGCCTCCCGGCCGTATTCGGAAAATGGATCGTTCTGCCCGATCAGCCGCGCCAATTCCGCGAGCGGATCGCTCGCGGGCGCTGCTGGAGCCGGCCCACCGCTGAACGGGTCGTTCGTTCGGTAACGCGCGTTGTTGTCGTCCGCCATTTATGTCCGGTTCCGGTAGGTCTCGGCGGCCCCCCTTGGCCGTCTCCGGCACTGAACTCGAGTCGAAAAACCCAGGTCCAATGACTCCGAGCTACCGCATCTCGTTCGGCGCTTCCACCCCTAGAAGCCCGAGCCCTAAGGCCAAAACGGTGACTACCCCTTGTACCAAAGCCAGGCGCGCCACGGTTAGTTGTGGATCATCTTGGATAATGAAGCGTAAATGAGGCGCGCTAGTTCCGCGCGTCCATTGGGCATGAAATTCGCTCGCCAGCTCATAGAGATAGAACGCCACCCGGTGCGGCTCGTGCGCCAGTGCAGCAGACTCGACGAGTCGCGGGTAGAGCGCGAGCTTGCGCATCAGCGCAAGTTCCGCCGGATCGCCGAGTCGATCAAGCGGAACCTGCGACAAATAGGCTGTTCGAACCGCGGGGTCCGCCGGCAGTTCCGGCAGGGCCTCGGCGGCGTTGCGGAAGATCGACTGACCCCGGGCGTGGCCGTACTGCACGTAGAACACCGGATTATCCTTGGACTGCTCGATCACCTTGGTGAGGTCGAAGTCGAGCACCGCATCGTTCTTGCGGTAGAGCATCATGAAGCGCACAGCGTCGCGTCCGACCTCGTCGACGACCTCGCGGAGCGTGACGAACTCGCCGGACCGCTTCGACATCTTCACTTCGACGCCGGCCCGCATCAGCTTCACGAGCTGCACGATCTTGACGTCGAGCTCGGCGGTGCCGCCGCTGACCGCCTTCACTGCAGCCTTCATGCGCTTGACGTAGCCGCCGTGATCGGCGCCCCAGACGTCGATCATGTCGCGAAAGCCGCGGTCGAACTTCGACTTGTGATAGGCGATGTCGGAGGCGAAGTACGTATAGCTGCCGTCGGATTTCTTCAGCGGCCGGTCGACATCGTCGCCAAAGGCGGTGGCGCGGAACAGCGTCTGTTCGCGGTCCTCGTAATCCTCGACCGGTGCGCCCTTCGGCGGCGGCAGGCGGCCCTCGTAGACCTGCTCCTGCGCGCGCAACAACTCGATGGTCGCGCCGACCTGATCCCTGCCCTCGATCAGCGAACGCTCCGAGAAGAACACGTCATGCTCGACGTTGAGCGCGGCGAGATCGTCGCGGATCATCGCCATCATCATGGCGATCGCTTTCGTACGCACCAGCGGCAGCCACAGGCTCTCGGGCTGGGCTTTGAGCCTGTCGCCGTATTCCGATTCTAGTGCAGCGCCGACCGGCTTGAGATAATCCCCGGGATAAAGTCCCTCGGGCACTGCGCCGATGTCCTCGCCGAGAGCCTCGCGGTAGCGCAGGAACGCCGAGCGCGCCAACACATCGACCTGTCCGCCCGCATCGTTGATGTAGTACTCGCGTGCCACCGCGAAGCCCGCGACCGCCAACAGATTGGCGAGCGCGTCGCCGAACACCGCACCGCGGCAATGGCCAACGTGCATCGGGCCGGTTGGATTGGCCGAGACATACTCGACATTGACCTTCTGCCCCGCGCCGATCGAGCTTCGCCCATAATCCGCACCGGTGCGGATCATGTCGGCGAGCGCCGTTCGCCAAACCACGGGATCGAGCGTCAGGTTGATGAAGCCCGGCCCCGCGATCTCGGTCTTAGTCACTTCCGGGAGCTTGGCGAGCTCGGCTGCGATCTTCTCGGCCAGATCGCGGGGCTTCAGCCCAGCGTCCTTAGCCAAGGCCATGGCGGCATTGGTGGCAAGATCGCCATGGCTCGCCTCGCGCGGCGGCTCGACCACGATGCGCGTGAGATCGGGCTGTGTCGGGAAGACCCCCGCCTGGGCCAGCGCCGTGACGGCGGAACGAACGTGCTCGGTGAAGAGATGAAAGACGTGCATGCCGCGGGTGATAGCAAAATTACGGCACGAGGGGCGATCAACATGAACGTTGTGTTGCGCGATTGCGCGGCATTGTCGGCGACCGTCGCGCGGCCACTCCGGACCCGTTTCGGAGCCGAAATACGGCTTATTATCAATGAATTATGGGAACGTGCGCTAACCTGATTTTCACCTGTCCCGTATAGCGCTTAGCCGCCGGTTTCACGTGTGCTGAACGAGGCCTTGCGATGCGGGCGCATCAATTGTCGTGGAATGCGGCCAACCGCTGGTGCGCGCCGGCTACAGATTTCGCCGACGCCGATCTCGTCTTGTATTTCGGGTTGCGGTCCGCACCCGATGGCGCTATCGGGACCTGCGCGCCATGTTCGGCAAGGCCCACGTCGTGGGTTGCAGCTGCGCGAGCTTGGCGTGCGCATCTCGATGGACGATTTCGGCACCGGCTATTCGTCGCTGAGCTATCTGCGCAAATTTCCCTTCGACAAGATCAAGATCGACGGCTCGTTCATCTCAGGCCTGCCGGGTGATCGCGCGGCTTGCCGCCAACCTCAACATGACGGCGACCGCCGAAGGCGTCGAGACCGCGGAGCAACTGGAGGCGATCCGGGCGCTCGGTTGCGTCGAGATGCAGGGCTATCTGTTCAGCCGGCCGTTCCCGCTCGCAGATCATGCCGCTGTTCGAGCCGCAGCGCCGCAAGCTCGCCAAAAGCGCCTAGCGCAGTTCAGGCGTCGCGCCGAAAATCCGCGTATGCTCCACCATCGCGTACCGGTCGGTCATGCCGGCGATGAAATCGGCGATCCGCACCGCGCGGCCCGCGGCGTCGGAGCGGTCGAAGCCTGCCAGCCATTCGGCCGGCAGATCGCTTGGCGTCTCGCCATAGTGGGCAAACAGCCGCCGCACCACCTCCTCCGCCTCCTCCATGATCCGCATGATGCGGACGTGGCGATAAAGCTTCGGGTAGAGGAAATCCTTGATCGCACGGTCGGCCTTCGCCATCGCCGCGGAGAAACCGACGAGCGGCGCCCCGGCATTGCGCACCTCGTCCACGGCTTCCGGTTCGAGCGTGACGACATGACGCCGGCTTTGCGCGATCACGTCCTCGATCATGCGGGTGATTAGGCGGCGAATGATCTCATGAGCATGCCGCCCTGGTTCAAGGCGCGGATGCTGGATCGCGATCTCCCGAAAGATCTCATCGAGCAGCGGCAGGTCCGCAAGCTCCTGGATCCGGAACATCTCGGCGCGCAAGCCATCGTCGATATCGTGGGCGTCGTAGGCGATGTCGTCGGCGATGGCGCCACACTGCGCCTCGGCGCTCGGATAGCTCCAAAGCTCGAGGTCATGGCTCTGCGTATAATCCGCGATCGCGAGCGGCAGGCCGCGGGCGCGATAGCGCTCCATCGGCCGTCCGGCGCGGTCGATCAGCGGGCCGTTGTGCTTGACCAGCCCTTCCAGCGTTTCCCAGGTAAGATTGAGCCCGTCGAAGTCGGCGTACCGTCGCTCCAACGCCGTGACCACATGCAAGGTCTGCGCGTTGTGGTCGAAGCCGCCGAACGCCGCGAGGCATTGATCGAGCGCGCGCTCGCCGGCGTGGCCGAACGGCGGATGGCCGAGATCGTGGCCGAGCGCGGAGGCTTCGGCCAAATCCTCGTCGAGGCCCAGTGCGCGGGCCAGCGAGCGGGCGATTTGCGTCACCTCCAGAGTGTGGGTCAGGCGCGTGCGAAAATGATCGCCCTCGTGGAATACGAACACCTGGGTCTTGTGAGCGAGCCGGCGGAACGCGGTCGAGTGGATGATCCGGTCGCAGTCGCGGCGGAAGGCGCTGCGGGTGGCGCTGGCCGGCTCGGCAAAGCGCCGGCCGCGGCTCTGCGCCGGCTCCGATGCAAATGGCGCACGGGCTTGGAAGGAATCGACCGCCATGAATTTCCCGTGCCACCTGGTCTATCATTTCGTCGGAAACGGCCATCGAGGCCCGGAATCTCGGAAGTGGCAATCGAGTATGCTATGGGATCGGCCGCTCGGGGTCGAGGGCGGCGCGCGGCGCAGGCCGATGTTGACCCCCGGACAGCGAGTACTTAACTAATCCGTACGACGATGACGCAGGTGCCTGGATGACCGAGGCGGTGACCATTTCTGAACGGGCGGCTCGGCGGATCGGCGAGATCCTGCGCTCCGAGCCGTCCGGAGCAATGCTGCGGCTCAGCGTGCTGGGCGGCGGCTGCTCCGGCTTTCAGTACAAGTTCGACGTCGAGCGCGACAAGGCCGAGGACGACATCACCATCGACCGCGGTGGGGTTACCCTGCTGGTCGATTCGGTTTCGCTGCAGTACCTGGCCGGCTCCGAAATCGACTTCGTCGATGACCTGATCGGCGCCTCGTTCAAGGTCAACAATCCGAAGGCCAAGGCGTCTTGCGGCTGCGGCACGAGCTTCTCGCTTTAGTTGGTCTGCAGGCCGGCCTTCTTGGCGAACACTGCATAGGTTGCGATCTCGCTCTTCACCTGCGCGTCGAACTGCGCGGCCGTCAGCGGCATCGGCTCCATGCCGAGCATCATCAGCCGCTCCTTCACCGAGGGCGCCTGCAGCGCCTTCATCAGTTCCTCGTGCATCTTGACGACGACCTCCGGCGGCGTCTTAGCGGGCATGAAGATGCCCATCCAGAACGTGTAGTCGGAATCCGGATAGCCGGATTCCAGCGTGGTCGGGATGTCCGCCAGCGCGGCGGCACGCTTCGGACTTGAGACTGCAAGGCCTACAAGGCGGCCTTCCTTGATATGCGGCAGCGCGGTCGCGATCGGACAGAAATAGTAATCGACGCGGCCGGCGATGATCTCGGTCAGCGCCTCGGACCCGCCCTTGAACGGCACGTGCACCGATTCATAGCCCGCGCTCAGGCGGAAACGCTCGGCGCTCATCTGGACGGCTGAACCGACCCCGAGCGAAGCGTAAGTGGACATGTCGGGCTTGGCCTTGGCCGCCACAACGTAGTCCTGCACCGTCTTGAAGCCTCGCTGCGGCGCGATGATCATCACGTTCGGCACACTGCCGATCGCTCCCACCGTCACGAAGTCGCGCACGATGTCATAGTTGAGCTTCGGATAGAGCGCAGGCGTGATGGTGTGCGCCGAGGAATGCACCAGCATGGTGTAGCCGTCCGGCTCGGCGCGGGCGACCATCGCCGAGCCGAGTGTACCGCCCGCCCCCGCGCGATTCTCCACCACGATGCTCTGCCCAAGCTGCGCCGACATCTGCTCAAAAACGATGCGCGGCACGACATCGACGGCGCTGCCTGGCCCGAACGGAATGACGGCGTGGATCGACTTCGACGGCCAGGTTTGCGCCGAAGCGCTGGCGATGAAGCCGGCCACAAGGGCAGTCGCGGCGAGAAGTATGCGGCGCACGATGAAATCCTCCGTTGGTTCGGAGGATCATCAAGCAAGAGCCATGCCGGTCCGTGCCGGCGGCAGCCCGCTCAGATCCGCGCGATGCCGGCGTTGGCGACCACCTTGGTCCATTTCTCGATGTCTGAGGCGACCCGCGAGCGAAAACCCTCGGAGGTGGTCGGCCTTGCCTCGCCGCCGATCTTCTTGAGGCGCTCGATCGTCTCGGGCTCCGCCAGGATCGCCACGACCTCGGCATTGAGCCGCGCCAGCATCGGCTGCGGAATTCCGGCCGGGCCAGCAAGCCCGAGCCACGAGGTCACCGCATAGTCCGGCACGCCGGCCTCCGCGAAGGTCGGCACATCCGGCAGCACGAAGAAGCGCGACGGCCCAGTGATGCCGAGCGCGCGCACGCGCCCGTCCCGCACCATTTCAGCAACCACCGTCATGTTGTCCATGAACGCATCGACGCGCTTGCCGAGCAGATCGGTCGCGGCCTGCGGCGAGCCGCGATACGGCACATGCTGGACCTTCACCCCGGCGGTCGCCGCGAACAATTCGAGCGCCAGATGCTGGCCGGTGCCGTTGCCCGGCGTGGCGCAGAGCAACTTGACCGGCTCGTCCTTCGCCATCGCGATGAATTCGCGAAGATGCTTCGCCGGATGGTCGGGATAGGTGACGAACACAAAGGGAAAGTCCGACAGCATGCTGATCCAGGAAAAATCCTTCAGCGCGTCGTAAGGAAGCTTGTTGTAGATCGCAGCCGACACCGCGTGCCCGCCGGCGGCGAGGAACAACGTCGTGCCGTCGGGCGTGGCGCGCGCGACCTGCGCCGCCGCGGTGGAGCCGCCGGCGCCGGGCTTGGGCTCGACGATCACCTGCTGCCCGAGCTTGGCCGCGAGCCGCTCGGCGATGAGGCGAGCGGTGAGATCGACGTTGCCGCCAGGCGTGAAACCATGCGCGATGGTGATGGTGCCCTCGGGCTTCGCCGACTGGGCAAGCACCGGCGCGACGCTTATTGCGGAAAGTCCGGCAATCGCCACGCGGCGTGTGATTTTCTTGGTCATGATGGGTGTTTCCGGATCGTTTCAATTTGGCGCGGTTGCGACGCGGTAGTTGCCCTCGCGCATGATACGCGCGCCGGATTCTTTCAATTCTTCGGTGCGCTTGCGCAGCACGTCGTTGGCGATGGTCAGCTTGCCGTTCTGTTTGCGGACCACGCCGTCGATGATGACGGTGTCAACGTTGCCGGCCCCAGCAATCTCGACAATCGAATAGATCGGGTCGTAAACCGGCACCATGTTCACATCGTCGGCGCGGAGCATGACGATGTCGGCCCTCTTGCCGGGGCTGAGCGTGCCGATCTTGCCGTCCAGTCCGAAGGCCTTGGCGCCGTTGATGGTCGTCCATTCCAGCGCCTCGCGGGATTTCACCGGAATGGCCTTGAGCGGCGAGTTGCCGCGCGACGCGTTGTTGCGCACCTCCTTGCCGCGCGCGAACAGCAGCGCCGCCTGCATCTCGCGGAACATCTGGCCCGAGCAGTAAAGCTCGACGTCGATGCCGATCGATGGCAGGCCCCCCGCCTCGCGGAATGCCGCGACCATGGTGTCGCCGATGTGGTGGTGCAACTCGACCAGCACGGTGGAGGTCAGGCTTGCGCCCGAGTTGACGACAACGCGAAGGTCGGCGTGATCGTAGCTCGTGCCATGCACCAGATTGTGGTCGGGACCGAGCAGCCCTTCCCGGGCCATTCGCGCGTAGCCGTCCGGCACGGCGCAATCCTCGCGCCGGCGCGTGTGCGACGACGAAACCAAGCCGAACTCACGCGCCATGCGGATGTCGTGCTCCACCACCTCCCAGGCGCCCCAATCGGGCCCGAGGATCGCCATGGCGAGCGTGACCCGGCCGTCGTCGCTCGCGAGGCGCCCCTTGCGCAGCGCCTCGATCCGCTCGCGTGGATGCGGCACCTGGGTGAACGGGGTGCCGGTTTCCAGCCCGATCGGCTTGGCCGTGCCATGCGCGAACACCGCGCGGATGCCGCTGTCGACGAGGCCATCGACCGCGCGCTCGGCGTGCTCCAGCGTCGTGATGTTGTGGCACCAGTCGACGAGTGTGGTGACGCCGGCATCGATCTGGGCCAGCGAACCCATCAGATTGGCGACGTAGTTGTCCTCGGGCTTGTAGCGCGTCGCCAGGTTGGAATGGACGTGCTTGAAATAATCGGCCGACAGCCATTCGGCGCCGATGCCGCGCAACGCCGTCTCCCAGGTGTGCATGTGGGCGTTGACGAGGCCCGGCATGACGATCTTGTCGGGGGCGTCGATCGTCTCGTCGGCGGTGGCGCTGAGGTTGCGCCCGGCGGCCTCGATGGTGTTGCCGCGATAGAGTAACTCGCCGCCCTTGATCTCGCCGATCCCGGGATCGAGCGTGACGAGCCAGCCGCATTTGATGAGCGTTCGCTTCATGGATGCACGTATCGTTGCCGTCGGGCGGCAACGATACGTGCGTTTAGCCGTCAAAAACAAGCCGCGGCGGGCGCGTGCCCTACTCCGCCGCCACCGCCGGCTTGTGTGGCGGCTCGGCCACCTCCTCGAGCTGCGGTTCGAGCCGGCGCCGGAGCACACGGTCGATGCGGTCGAGGTACACGTAGATGACGGGCGTGATGAACAGCGTCAGCAGTTGCGACAGGATCAAGCCGCCGACCACCGCGACGCCGAGCGGCTGGCGGAGCTCGGCGCCCTCGCCTGAGCCCAGCGCAATCGGCAGCGCACCGAAGATCGCCGCGAACGTGGTCATCATGATCGGCCGGAAGCGCAACAGACATGCTTCGCGGATGGCCGCCTCGGCGCTCAATCCCACACGGCGGCGCTCAAGCGCGAAGTCCACCATCATGATGGCGTTCTTCTTGACGATGCCGACGAGCATGACGATGCCGATCATGGCGATCACCGACAAATCCATTTTGAACAGGATCAGCGTCAGGAGCGCGCCAATGCCCGCCGACGGCAGGCCGGAAATGATGGTGATCGGGTGAATGAAGCTCTCGTAGAGAATGCCGAGCACCACGAAGGCGGCGAAGATCGCCGCGAGGATGAGGATGCCCTGGCCCTTCAGCGAATCCTGGAACACCTGCGCCGTGCCCTGGAACCCGGTCGAAATCGTCGCCGGCAGATTGGAATCGCGTTCGATGCCCTGGATCGCGGTCACCGCGTCGCCGAGCGCGAAGCCCGGCGCTAGGTTGAACGAGATGGTCACCGACGGCTGCTGGCCCTGATGGTTGACCAGGAGCGGGCCGACCGATGGCACCGGCTTGGTGACCGCCGAAAGCGGGATTGATGCGCCCGACGGGATCCCGTTGCCGGTGATGCCGGTGCCCGGGCCAGCGGCTGTGCCCACGGGCGAAGCGACCGCGCCGCCGCCGTTGGTCTTGACGAAGATGTTCTGCAGGCTCGTCGGATCGCGCCTGAACTCAGGCTTGGTTTCCAGGATCACCTGATAGTCGTTGCTCGGCGTGTAGATGGTCGCGACCTGGCGATTGCCGAAGGCGTTGAACAACTCCTGGCGGACCTGGTCGATGGTGACGCCGTACACCGCCGCCTTCTCGCGATCGACGTCGATCATCACCTGCGGATTGGTCACGTAGAGATCGGTCGTCACGTCGAGCAGGCCGTCGACTTTGGAAATCTTGTCGCGCAGCTCCGGCGCGATCTTATAGAGTGTCTCGGTGTCGCTCGATTGTAGCGTGTACTGATACTGGCTCTTGTTGATCCGGCCGCCGACGTTGATGTTCTGGATCATCTGGAAGAACACGTTCATGCCGGTGACTTGGCCCGCTGAACGCCGCATGCGCGGAATGATCTCGCTCAACGCGCCGCGCTCGTGCTTGGGCTTGAGAGCCACCAGCATGCGGCCGTTGTTGAGCGACGAATTGGGGCCACCAACGCCGACCGTCGAGTTGACGTAGAGCACCGCCGGATCCTTGCGGATGATTTCGGCAAGCTTGCGCTGGCGCTCGGACATGGCGTCGAACGAGATGTCCGCCTGCGCCTCGGTGATCGCCAGCATGAAGCCGGTGTCTTCCTGCGGGAAGAAGCCCTTCGGGATAGCAATATAGAGCCACACCGTGCCGAGGATCGTGGCGACGGTGACCATCAGCGTGATCGACTTGTAAGCAAGCACCCGGTCGAGCGCCCACTCGTAGCTCTTGAGCCAGAGATCGAACGCGCGTTCAAAGACCCGCAGGATCCATATCTGCTGCTTCTTCTCGTCGCCCTCATGGTGACCGCGCAGCACGCGCGCGCACAGCATGGGGGTGAGCGTCAGCGAGACAAATCCGGACAGCACGATCGCGATGGCGATCGTCACCGCGAATTCGCGGAATACGCGGCCGACGATGCCGCCCATCAAGAGCACCGGGATGAACACCGCGATCAGCGAGAAGGTGATCGACACGATGGTGAAGCCGATTTCGCGCGAGCCCTTGAGGGCCGCCTCGAACGGCCGCATGCCGCCCTCGATGTGGCGGACGATGTTTTCCAGCATGACGATGGCGTCGTCGACGACGAAGCCGACCGAAAGCGTCAAAGCCAACAGCGTCATATTGTTGATCGAGAAATCGAAGGCGTACATCGCCGCGCACGTAGCGATCAGCGAAATCGGTACCGCGAGCGCCGGGATGATGGTTGCCGTGGCCGAACGCAGGAACAGGAAGATCACCAGGATGACGAGGCAGAAGGCGATCGCCAGCGTTTCTTGCACGTCATGGACCGCCATCCGGATCGAGATCGACCGGTCAAGCAGCGTTTCCATGCGGATCGACGGCGGAACCTGGGCGCGGAATTGCGGCAACCGGGCCTTCACCGAGTTCAACGACCTCGACGGTATTGGCGTCGGGCTGCCGCTGAATCGCCAGCACCACCGCGCGGGCGTCGTTGAACCAACTCGCAATCTTGTCGTTTTCGACGCTGTCAACAACATCAGCGATCTCGCTCAGCCGGACCGGCCCGCCACTTCGCCATGCCGCGACGACATTTTTGTAGTCCGAAGCCCGCCGCATCGCGCCCGATGCCAGGAGGGTGACGTTGCGGTCGGGCCCGGAGAGCGTGCCGACCGGCGTATTGGAGTTGGCCTTGGTGAGGACGGTCCGGACATCGTCGAGCGAAATGTTGCGCGCCGCAGCCGCCACCGGATCGACCTGGATGCGGACCGCGAACTTCTGCGAGCCGTAGACGATGACCTGGGCGACGCCGGGAAGCTGCGAAATCTGCTGGGCCAGGATGGTCTGGCCATATTCGTCGACGGTCGACATCGGCAAGGTCGGCGAATTCAGGCTGATGAAGAGCACCGGCTGGTCGCCGGGATTGACCTTGCGGAACGAAGGCGGCGTCGTCATTTCGATCGGCAGCCGCCGCTGCGCCACCGCAAGCGCGGTCTGCACGTCGAGCGCCGCGCCGTCGATGTCGCGCTTGAGGTCGAACTGGATGGTAATCTGCGACTGCCCAAGGCTTGACGTCGAGGTCATGCTCGATATGCCGGCGATGGTCGAGAACTGCCGCTCGATCGGCCCCGCGACCGAGGCCGCCATCGTCTCCGGGCTCGCGCCCGGCAGGGTCGCCGTCACCTGAATGGTCGGGAAGTCGACCCGCGGCAGCGCCGCCACGGCGAGCAGCCGGTAGCCGAAAATCCCGAATACAATAAGCGACGCCGTGATGAGCGTCGTCATCACCGGGCGTCGGATACAGGCCTCGGAAATGTTCATGGCAGGACGGTCTTCATGTCAGGATACGGCAGCGCCGCTGCGTATCGTCACCTTGGTCCCATTGGACAGTAGAAGCTGGCCATCGGTGACCACAACGTCGCCCTCTTCAATTCCTGTTTCGACCACTGACACGCCATCGACGGTCCGCTCGATCTTGACCGAACGAACGGTGGCGGCGTTGTCCTTCACCACGAACACGAACGCACCGGCCTGGCTGAGCTGCAATGCCGTCGCTGGAATGGTAACTCGGCTCTCCGCTCGAAGCGTCAGCGCGGTATTGACCAGGGTGCCGGGCCAAAGGACTTCCTTCTTATTCGGCATGGTGGCGCGGA
Organism: uncultured Alphaproteobacteria bacterium; assembly: GCA_963842645.1. Classification (GTDB taxonomy): domain Bacteria; phylum Pseudomonadota; class Alphaproteobacteria; order Rhizobiales; family Xanthobacteraceae; genus Z2-YC6860. The sequence continues at coordinate 340,782 of CAWJGY010000013.1, forward strand.
TGGTGACCATGCCGGTGGCGGGGTCGACCGTGTTCTCGACCATCGTAACCTGTCCGGATTCGCGCGCATCGCTGCCGGGGACGACCGCCTCGAGCGACGCGAACTCGGCTGCGATCGCCGCCCGCACCTCGGGCAGGCTGCGCTGCGGCACGGTGAAGGAGACGTAGATCGGCCCGAGCTGATTGATAGTCGCGAGCGGACTGAGGTCGGCCTGCCGCACGATGTTGCCGACCTTGACGCTTGCCATGCTGATGCGGCCGGAGATTGGCGCACGGATCGTGGTGTAGCCGAGCTGGATCTTCAGACCTTCAAGCGCGGCCTTGTTTGAATTGGCGGTGGCGCTGGAAATGTTGACCTGGGTTTGCGCATTGTTGAGCGTGACGACGGTGGTGGCATTTTTCGAAACCAGCTCCGTGTAGCGCTGCACGTCGCGGGTCGCCTGTTCGAATTGAGCTTCGGCCCCGGCGATAACCGCCTCGACCCGTTTGATTTCACTCTCGATGCCGCGGCTGTCGAGGACGAACAGGACGTCGCCCTGATTGACGCGCGCGCCGTCCTCGAACTTGACCGCGATGATTTCGCTATCCACACGCGGCTTGATCGCAACGCTGGCGATGGTCGTCACGGTGCCCAGCGCCTCGAGCCGGACCGGGACGGATTTCCTGACCGCCTTGGCAGCGGCGACAGGCACCGTCCGCTGGTCGCCACGGGACGCCTGCGCCGCAGCCTTCTGCGACGACGATCCATTCCAGAAAAAGATGGCCGTGCCCGCCAGGGCGAGCCCCGCAGCCACCCCTAGGACCACTGTTCGTTTCTTCATTCGCGCGCTGCCCGGCCCCGACTGAGAACCGGTGTCCCGCACTCCCTCTTCCGCCGTGGCGGTTTCGAACCCGTCTCCCCCAAGTTCTACAGGGTCATCTAGCACATTGGGCGTCCGGCGTGCACGCCCCGTGCACCCCAACCAACACCAGGAACCCTATTTTGCTTCAAATCCTTTTGACCGTTCGAGAAGTCGGGCATGTTGGTTAATGTCGCCCCGGCCATCAAATCCGCCCGGAAATCGCCGCAAGACTTAGCCCGAAGAACAACCCAAAAACCCGCCCAAAAGAACAGCCATGCGCATTGCCACCTGGAACGTGAATTCGATCAGGCAGCGGATCGAGAACCTGACCGCCTGGCTGGCCGAACGGGCCCCGGACATCGTTTGCCTGCAGGAAACCAAGACCGTGGATGAGGCCTTCCCGCGCGGGCCGATCGAGGCGCTGGGGTACAATGTTGCGGTGCATGGCCAGAAGACCTTCAATGGGGTGGCCATCCTGTCCAAATACAAGTTCGACGAGGTCACACCGCGGCTGCCCGGCGACCCCGCCGACGATCATGCCCGCTTCATCGAGGCCACGGTTTCCACCAAGGCCGGCGCATTGCGGGTGGCATCGATCTACTTGCCCAATGGAAACCCGGCCGGGACTGAAAAATATTCCTACAAAATCAATTGGATGGATCGGCTTTATAAATACGCACATGAACGACTTCTACTGGAAGAACCGCTGATCATGGCGGGCGATTACAACGTCATCCCGACAGCGGCCGACGTCCACAATCCGGCCGCCTGGGTCACCGACGCGCTGTTCCTGCCGCAAACCCGGGAGAAATTCCGCAGCCTCGCCCATCTGGGTCTGACTGATGCGCTGCGCGCCGTGAGCGACGATCCCGGCCTCTACACGTTCTGGGACTACCAGGCCGGCGCCTGGCAGAAGAACTGGGGCATTCGCATCGACCACTTGCTTCTGTCGCCGCAGGCGGCCGACCGGCTGATAACGGCGGGCATCGACAAGCACGTCCGCGCCTGGGAGCGGCCCTCCGATCACGTGCCGGTGTATGTTGATCTGGATATCGAGCCGGCCTAGCCGAGCCCTTACTCGCGACGGCCTTCGACCCAGCGCTTGAGCAGAATAAGCGCAAGCGCGCGCTCGTCGTCGCTGGCCTGTTGCACAGCGGTTTCGCGAAGCTGGGTGATCCAGGCTTCCTTGGCACCCGGCCCGTCGCAGGCCACGGTCAGCCACATCAGGCCCGATGCGCGCTGGCGAATGCCATGCTCGCCGTTGAACAGGATGCGGCCGAGCAGCGCCTGCGACTTGTAGTGTCCCTTGTTGGAGGCCAGCACCAGCCAGGGAACTGCCCGCTTGGTATCCCGTGCGACGCCGTTGCCGTCGAGGTAGAGCGAGGCGAGCTGGAACTGCGCCTCGGGATCGCCGAAATACGACGCGGCATGGGCGAACATCCGGCGGGCGAGCTCAGGGCTCGAGCTCACCGACGTATTGGGAATGCCGTCGAGATAGTAGTGACCAAGCGCCACGAAGGCGTTGGCAACGAAGCGCGCCCGCGGAATTGCCGGATTTTCGTCGGCGTGGCTGTCGGCGAATTTCTGAAAATATTCGAACGCACGATAGTGGTCGCGGGCCACACCGTCGCCCTCGGCATACATGCGGCCGAGCTGCCAGAGCGCGTAGCCGTGGCCGTGGTCGGCTGCGTATTGCAGCGAGGTCACCGCGCGGGTCTTCTCGCCGGTCTTGAGCGCCTCGGTGGCGTTGCGCATCGCATCGACCGGCGACAGCGCGGCGGCCGCCGGCGACGGGCTGCCGTCAAGCGAGCGGGTCGGCTCGATCCCGAAGGCGAGCGCGATCACCGCAGCGCTGGCGAGAACGCTAAATATCCGCATAGCACGAACTCTCAGCCGCTCCGCCCGGATGGGTGACCGCGCCATGCAGCGCGTCGCCAACCTGTTGGGCGTATTTCCAGATGGCGCCGGAGGCGACGTTGCCCGCCTTCGGCTTCCAGCTCTTGCGGCGTTTGTCGAGTTCCGCCGCCGAGAGCTTCACGTTGATGGTGCCGGCCTTGGCATCGATCTCGATGATATCGCCGTCGCGAACGAGCGCGATCGGACCGCCGACCGCGGCCTCCGGTCCGACGTGGCCGATGCAGAATCCCCGCGTGGCACCGGAGAACCGGCCGTCGGTGATGAGCGCCACCTTGCCGCCGGTGCCTTGGCCGTACAGCACGGCGGTGGTCGCCAGCATCTCACGCATGCCCGGGCCGCCCTTGGGACCCTCGTAACGAATGACGAACACGTCGCCTTCCTTGTACTTGCGCGCCTTGACCGCGGCGAAGGCCTGCTCCTCGCGGTCGAAGCAACGCGCCGGGCCGGAGAATTTCAGTTCCTCCATTCCGGCAACTTTCACGATCGCACCCTCCGGCGCGAGATTGCCCTTCAAGCCAACGACGCCGCCCGTCTTGGTGATGGGCTTGTTGGCCGGACGGACCACGTCCTGATCCGGGTTCCACTTCACGCTCTTGAGGTTCTGCGCGATGGTCCGGCCCGTCACGGTCATGCAGTTGCCGTGCAGGAAGCCATGGTCCAGCAGCGTTTTCATCAGGAGCGGAACACCACCAGCTTCGAACATGTCCTTGGCGACATAACGGCCACCCGGTTTCAAATCCGCGACATATGGTGTCCTTTTGAAGACTTCGGCGACATCGAACATCGTGAATTCGATACCGCATTCATGAGCGATTGCAGGCAGATGCAGCGCGGCATTGGTCGAGCCGCCGGAGGCTGCGACCACGGCCGCGGCATTCTCCAGCGCCTTTTTCGTCACAATGTCGCGCGGCCGGATGTTCTCGACGATCAGGTTCATCACCTGCTCGCCAGCCGTCATGCAGAAGGCGTCACGGATCTCGTAGGGCGCCGGCGCTCCCGCCGAGTAGGGCAGCGCAAGGCCGATCGCTTCGGACACCGTGGCCATCGTGTTGGCGGTGAACTGCGCACCGCAGGCGCCGGCAGAGGGACAGGCGTGCTGCTCGAGGTCGTCGAGATCGGCCGCTGACATTTTGCCGACCGAATACTTGCCGACCGCCTCGAACACGTCCTGCACGGTGACCGGCTGACCCTTGAACCGGCCGGGCAGGATCGAGCCGCCATAGATGAAGACTGAGGGCACGTTCAGCCGGCACATCGCCATCATCATGCCGGGCAGCGACTTGTCGCAGCCGGCGATGCCGACCAGCGCGTCGTAAGCGTGGCCGCGAACGGTCAGTTCGACCAAGTCCGCGATCACCTCGCGCGACGGCAGCGAGGCCTTCATGCCGTCGTGGCCCATGGCGATACCGTCGGTGACGGTGATGGTGCAGAACTCGCGCGGCGTGCCGCCGGCGGCGGCCACGCCCTTCTTGGCGGCCTGGGCCTGGCGCATCAGCGCGATGTTGCAGGGCGCGGCTTCGTTCCAGCATGACGCAACGCCGACGAACGGCTGATGGATCTGCCCGGTGGTCAGACCCATCGCGTAATAATACGAGCGATGCGGGGCGCGCTCAGGACCCTCGGTGACGTGCCGGCTGGGCAGCCGGTCTTTGAGCTTGGTCTTGGCGTCCATCGACGATCAGGCAGCTTTCTTGGGGCGTTTCGGGGCTTCGTTCGGCCCCAGCCCTTCCGCCAACTCTCCCCCCGCGGGAAATCGCTTGCGGACACCAATTCCGTCCTGCTGCTATCCGATCCGGTTGAAAAAACAGGAAATGTCACAACAGCTTGGGACGGGCTTTGATCTCGGCGAAGGGTATGGCCAAATCGCGGCACGACTGAGCGCCGGCCGCGCTATGATCCAAATGTTCCAAGAATGTTGCCGCCGCGCCACAGGCGGCGGCCGCACTGCAACATCGGGCCAATGGCTCAGCGAAGCCTCAAACGACCGTTCTTCGCCCGCTCCGTGCACGAGGTTGCGCCGGAATTGGTCGGGGCGACCCTGCTCGTGAATGACGTCGGCGGCCGGATCGTCGAGGTCGAGGCCTATCACCACACCGACCCGGCGGCACACAGCTTCAACGGACCGACCGAGCGCAACGCCGTGATGTTCGGGCCGCCTGGCTACGCCTACGTCTACCGCTCCTACGGAATCCACTGGTGCCTGAATTTCGTCTGCGAGCCGGAGGGTTCGGCCAGCGCCGTGCTGATCCGCGCGATCGAGCCGCTGGAGGGCCTGGCCAAGATGCGGCGGCGGAGGAAGCTTGCCCAACGCCATTTGGACGAGCGGCTGTTGTGCTCGGGCCCCGGACGCCTGGCGCAGGCGCTGGGCGTCACGCGCCTGCACAACGGGCTCGCGCTCGATCGTCTGCCGTTCGAGCTGTACGGCCGCGAGGAAACGCTGGAGGTCGCGGTGGGGGTGCGGATCGGCATCACCAAGGCGGCGGACCTGCCGTGGCGGTATGGGCTGAAGGGACTCGAAATTTTTGAGCAAGCCGTTCCGGTGAGACGGTCGCGACTGTCATTCCGGCCGAGCGAAGCGAGAGCCGGAATCCTAACCCGCAGCATTCAGGTCATCGGCACAGGGGTTATAGATTCCGGATCGCCGCTTCGCGGCGTCCGGAATGACGGCGGAATATTACGCCGCCGGCTTGCCGGCGGCGTGGCGGTCCTTCACGTCGGTGAAGACGATGCCCGGCGCGCGCTCGCGGGTGTAGCCGAGGTAGAAATCGTTGCGCGCGAGATACACCGGATCGCCGTCGAGATCGTCGGCGATGCTGAGCCCGTTTTCGGAGATGAACTTCGCCAGCACCTTGGGATCCTCTGACGTGATCCATCGGGCGAGCGCAAACTCGGCGGTGTCCCACAACACTTCCAGGCCGTATTCGTCCTTGAGCCGCACACGCAGCACGTCCAGCTGCAGCGGACCGACCACACCAACAAGCGCGGGCGAGCCGTCCTGCGGACGGAACACCTGGACCACGCCCTCCTCCGCGAGCTGCTGCAGCGCCTCCTTCAGCTTCTTCGCCTTCATCGCGTCGGGCAGCCGCACGCGGCGCAGGATTTCGGGGGCGAAGTTCGGCACGCCCATGAAGTTGATGTCCTCGCCCTCGGTCAGCGTGTCGCCGATCGAGATCGCACCGTGGTTCGGGATGCCGACCACATCGCCCGCGTATGCATCGTCGGCGACGGAACGGTCCTGCGCGAAGAAGAACTGCGGCGCGTTGAGCGAAATCGATTTGCCGGTGCGGACCTGCTTGACCTTCATGCCGCGAGTAAGCTTCCCCGAGCACAGCCGCGCGAAGGCGATGCGGTCGCGATGGTTCGGGTCCATGTTGGCTTGGATCTTGAAGACGAAAGCCGACATGCTCTGCTCGTCGGCCTCGACGGTGCGCTTGTCGGCCTTCTGCGCGCGCGGCGGCGGCGCCATCCGGCCGATGCGCGTCGAGCAGATCGCCGACGCCGAAATTCTTCAGCGCCGAGCCGAAGAACACCGGGCTCAGGTGGCCCTCGCGGAACGTCGCCAGATCGAACGGCTTGCAAGCGTCACGCACGAGCCCGATCTCTTCTTCGATCGCGGCAGCGTCGAGGTTGGCGTTGAGCGCGGCGACGTCCTTGATGGTCATCTCGCGGAGCGTGCCGGCCCTGCCGGCGTCACCCTCCAAGAGCCGCACGCCGCCCCCCTCCACCGCGATAGTGCCGACGAAATCGCGGCCGCGGCCCACCGGCCAGTTCACCGGGGTGGTGTCGAGGGCGAGCGTCTTCTCGATCTCGTCGAGCAGGTCGAACGGGTCGCGGGCCTCGCGGTCCATCTTGTTGATGAAGGTGACGATCGGGATGTCGCGCAGGCGGCAGACCTCGAACAGCTTTCGCGTGCGCGCCTCGATGCCCTTCGCGGCGTCGATCACCATCACTGCTGAATCGACCGCGGTGAGCGTGCGGTAGGTGTCCTCGGAGAAGTCCTCGTGGCCCGGCGTGTCGAGCAGATTGAAGACGAGGTTGTCGTATTCGAAGGTCATCACCGAGGTAACGACCGAGATGCCGCGCTCGCGCTCGATCGCCATCCAGTCGGACTGGGTCGAGCGGCGGTTGCGCTTGGCCTTGACGTGGCCGGCGAGCTGGATGGCGCCGCCGAACAGCAGCAGCTTCTCGGTCAGCGTGGTCTTGCCGGCGTCCGGATGCGAGATGATGGCGAACGTGCGCCGGCGCTCGATCTCGGCGGCCAGCGGCGAACGATTGTGGCCTGTACCGGGCGCCCGGACGGGAATGTTCATGGCCGCTATTTACAGGCTTGCGGCCCGGATTCAAGCAGACATTCGGAACCCGGGATCGAAGCCAAGCTCGCGCCTGGCCTTCTCGATGGAGAATTCGCCGTCGTCCTCGGCAACGTTGTAGATCCCGGGCGCGCCGCCACCGAGCGCTAGCAAAGCCGCCTGGGCCGCCGCGTCCGTGGTAAGCGCTCCGGCGCTGCCCGGTTTATCGAACCAGGTGCCCGGGCCATAGAGGCGACCGTAGCGCAGTACGATGCCGTCGATGCCGGGCGTGTTCAGCACCGCGTCCTCCAGCGCCTTGACCCCGGCGATGCTCACCCGCTGAGCTTCGCTCGAATCGAGCGGATCGCCCTCGCGGTATGGCTTTTCCCCCGGCGCGTAGATGAAGGCAATGCTCTGCGCTACCACGCGCTGCACGTTCGCGGCCTTCGCAGCCGCCATCAGGTTGCGCGTGCCTTCGACACGCAGCCGCGAGTTCTTTTCGCTCATGCTGGCGCGTTGCGCGGGAACAGTGTCCGGCAGATCGGTCAATTGATGGATGATGGCCTCGGGCTTCGCCGCGACCACCGCCCGCCGCAGCGCGTCCGCATCGAACGCATCGACCGCCACGCCCCGCGCGCCGAGTGCCTCAATGGTGGCGATTTTTTTGGCCGATCGCGTTGTGCCGGTCACCGTGTGGCCCGCGTCACGAAGGAATTTCAACAACGGCAGCCCGATCACGCCGGTCGCGCCGGCCACGAAGACATTCATCTCGCCTGATCCATTATGCCGTCGCCGCATGAACCTGCGCGGTGTCGTAATACTCGAAGAAGGCAACAGCCTTGCTGTTCGCCATCATCCAAACGTCGACCTTGGGCGTCGATACCACCTTGCCGGTCTTCTTGAACCGCCAAGAGCAGCGACCCAGCATGACGACACGATCACCCTGCGCGACGAACTCATCGGCGACGTATTCGATCATTTCCCAATCGCGCGTGAGGCCGGCGAAATAATCCCTGAGCGCATCCCTGCTGCTGTAATCCGTCATGTATTGCACCTTCGGCGCCGCGCCTTGGGCAAGCGAACCGAAGTCGATGTTGTCGCCGCAGATCTTCAGCCAGTCGTCTACGCTGCCGCCCTTGGTGGCCGCCCAGTTCTTGTAGATTTCCTTCAAGATTTCGCCTTCGCGCGTTTCGTTCGCCATCGGTCGCCTCCCTTGCTCGCGATATCAAACCGCAGGACCCGGCGTGGCGCAACGTCAGCGCCCCGTCACCTCGATTAGGACGAACTCGGGAGGCACGCCGATCCGCAGCGGGATGCCGCTGGTGCCCAGCCCCGCGGTCACGATCAGGTGGCGGCCGCCCTCCACGACCAGGCCGTGGGACCAGCGCAGCGGCGCCAAGCTGCCATTTTTCAGCACGCCCAACCCCGGAAGCTTGATCTGGCCGCCGTGGGTGTGGCCGGCGAGCGTCAGGTGGGGGCCGGACGGAACGTGCTCGAACCACACCGGATCGTGCGCCAGCACGATCGACGGCTGGTTCGGCGCCAATGACGAGAGCAAGGCCCTGCCTTGCGGCCGCGCGACATGGGCATCTGGCACGCCGACCACCTCGATAGCGTGTTTGCCGAACGTGAACGTGCCACGCTCGTGGTCGAGCACCACAATGCCGTACGCGCGCAACGCCGCCACCACGTCCTGCTCACCATAGACGTAGTCGTGATTGCCGAGGATGGCGAAGCGGCCGTGCCGCCCCATGATCCGGGCCAGCAGCCGGGCGATCACGCGCGGCGGCACGCGCCCGCCGCCGATGATCTGCATGTTGACGAAGTCACCGCCGAACAGCACCAGGTCCGGCAGGAACGCGGCGACCTCCTTGGCGATGGCGGTAAAGCGCGTCACGTCGTCGGTGTGCGCGCCAACATGAAAGTCCGAGAGGAATGCGATGCGAAGCGCGCGGTCAAACCGCGGCCAGCCCGCCAGCGTCAGTGCATAGTGCCGCACGACATGGGGCTGCGCGCGCGCAATCGGCTTGAACAGACCCTTGCGGCCCTGCGCGTCGCCATAGGGCCGGCGCACCAGCAGCCCCTTCAGCCGCTCCCCGAATGTCCGGCTTTCGCTCACTCCGAACTCATGTAAAACTCATGTGGCGCTTTTCAGCCGTTCCAATGCTTCGAGGATCTTGCCGCGGCGGCCTTCGGCCTCCTCGCGCTTTTCGCGCTCGCCCTCAACGATCTCCTCGGCGGCGTTGGCGACGAATTTCGGATTGTTGAGCTTGGCGTCGACGCGCGCGATGTCGGCCTCAGCCTTCTGCATTTCCTTGTCGAGCCGCGCGCGCTCGGCGGCGAAGTCGATCACGCCCTTGAGCGGCAGGGCCGCAACCTCGCCGCGAATGAGAAGCTGCACCGAGCCCTGCGGGGCCACATCGGCAAATGAAATATCAGCGACCCGCGCCAGCCGCTTGGCAAACTCGGCCCAGCGTCCGGCCCGCGCCTTGGTCTCGGCCGATGCGCCAGCCAGCACCACCGGGATGGGCGTCGCGGGCGAAATGTTCATTTCGGCGCGCACCGAGCGAATCGCTGTGACGAGATCAATCAGCCAGCCAATCTCGCCCTCGGCCTTGTCGTCGTCGAGGGCGTCATGGGTGGGCCAGGCCGCCAGCACCAAGAGCGTGTCGCGCTTCGGTCCGGTCTCGGCGGTGACGAGCCATAGCTCTTCGGTGATGAACGGCATGAACGGATGCAGCAGCCGGAGGATCTCGTCGAGCGCCCAGGCCGCCATGGCGCGCGTCTCGTCCTTGGCCGCGCCGTCCGGCCCAGTGAGCAGCGGCTTGGACAATTCCACATACCAGTCGCAATAGACGTTCCAGACAAAGCGGTAAGCGGCATCCGCCGCCTCGTTGAACCGGTACTGCTCAATCGCTTCGGTCACCTCGCCGGTGGCCTTCGCGGTCTCGTGCGCGATCCAGCGGTTGAGCGTTTCCTTCGCGCCCTTCGGATCAAAGCCCGCGACACGCCCGGCGCCGTTGAACTCGACGAAGCGCGCCGCGTTCCAGAGCTTGGTCGCGAAGTTGCGGTTGATCTCGACACTCTGCGGCGAAAGCCTGATGTCGTGGCCGAGCGCAGCACCGCGCGCGAGCGTGAAGCGCAGCGCATCGGCGCCGTAGTCGTCGATGATGCCGAGCGGGTCGACGACATTGCCCTTCGACTTCGACATCTTCGCGCCCTTCTCGTCGCGGACGAGACGGTGGATGTAGACATCTTTGAACGGCCCTTCTTTTCGGAAATGCAGGCCCATCATCATCATGCGGGCGACCCAGAAGAAGATGATGTCGAAGCCGGTGACGAGAGCGTTGGTCGGATAGAAGCGCTTCACCTCCGGCGTCTCGTCCGGCCAGCCGAGCGTCGAGAACGGCCAAAGCGCCGAGGAGAACCAGGTGTCGAGCACGTCCTCGTCGCGCGTCAGGAATGGCGCGCGCTTGTCGGGGTGCGTCGCCATGTTGCGCGCCTGCGCATCGCTGATCGCGCCGGTCTCGGCGTAATAGGCGAGCGCACGGGAAACCGCGTCTTCTTCCGTCTCGGCCACAAACACCTTGCCGTCCGGTCCGTACCAGGCCGGAATCTGGTGGCCCCACCACAATTGCCGCGAGATGCACCACGGCTGGATGTTCTCCATCCAGTCGAAATAGGTCTTCTCCCAGTTCTTCGGCACGAAGTTAGTCTTGCCCTCGCGCACCGCAGCGATGGCGTCCACCGCCAGCGCCTTGGCGTTGACGTACCACTGGTCGGTGAGGAACGGCTCTATCACCACGTTGGAGCGGTCGCCGTGCGGCACCATGTGCGTGTGCGGCTCGATCTTGTCCATCAGGCCGGCGGCTTCCAGCCGCTCGACGACGATCTTGCGCGCCTTGAAGCGATCGATGCCGTGCAGCGTCATCGTCGCGTCGAGATCGGCCGAGCCCGGCACTCCAGCGAGAAATGCCTCGTTGTCCTTCAGCGATAATTTGCCCTCGATGTCGAGCACGCTGACCTGCGGCAGGTCGTGCCGCTTGCCGACCTCGAAGTCGTTGAAGTCGTGCGCCGGCGTGATCTTCACCGCGCCGGTGCCCTTCTCGGGATCGGCATAGTCGTCGCCGACGATCGGAATCTTTCGGCCGACCAGCGGCAGGATCGCCTTCTTGCCGATCAGGTGCTTCAGCTTTTCATTCTCGGGATGCACTGCGACCGCAACGTCGCCCAGCATCGTCTCGGGCCGTGTGGTGGCAACAACGATGAACTCGTCGGAGCCCTCGATCGGATACTTGATGTGCCAGAGATGACCCCTCACCTCGACCTGCTGCACCTCTAGGTCGGAGATCGCGGTCAAAAGCTTCGGGTCCCAGTTGACCAACCGCTTGTCTTTGTAGATCAGGCCCTCGTTGTAGAGCGCGACAAACACCTTGAGCACCGCGCGCGATAGCCCCTCGTCCATGGTGAAGCGTTCGCGCGACCAGTCGCACGAGGCGCCGAGCCGCTTGAGCTGGCGGGTGATCGTCCCGCCGCTTTCCGCCTTCCAGGCCCAAACCCGCTCCAGGAACTTCGCCCGGCCCATGTCGCGGCGGCTCGGCTCCTGCCGCTCCATTAGTTGCCGTTCGACCACCATCTGCGTCGCGATCCCGGCGTGATCGGTGCCGGGCTGCCACAGCACGTCACGCCCGCGCATCCGGTGAAAGCGAGCGAGAATATCCTGCAAGGTGTTGTTGAGCGCGTGCCCCATGTGCAGCGAGCCCGTCACGTTGGGCGGGGGGATCACGATGCTGTAGGGCTCCGCTTTGGCGCGTTCGGGCCGGCCGGCGCGAAACGCGCCCGCCTGCTCCCACTGCGCATAAATTCGGCCTTCGACCTCGGTCGGCTGGTATGTCTTGTCGATCATTGTGCTTGAATCTGGTGGCGCGGTACAAAGCCCGCCACCCCCGATGCTGTCAACGCCATCCCCTACGCCGGCCCCTGCCCGTTCGCCCCAGGCGATGCGCGCGATCGCAGCGCTCGGCCTCGCAAGCTTCGCCAGCCAGGCCCTGGTGCGAACGGCCGACACGCTGCTGCCGCAGATCGCGACGGATTTCGCCGTTTCGGTCGGCGTGGCGTCCATCGTCATCACCGCCTATGCGCTGACCCACGGCTTGATGCAGTTCATCACCGGGCCGATCGCCGACCGGTTCGGCAAGTACCGCACCGTGGCGATCGCCTGTGCGATCTCCGCCGGCACGGTGGCGCTGTGCGGGATCGCGGGTTCGCTCGACAGCCTGACCGCCGCGCGGTTTGCATCCGGCATCACGGTCGCCTGGATCCTGCCAATCAGCCTGGCCTATATCGGCGATGTGGTGCCCTACGAGCAGCGCCAGCAGTTGCTCGGCCGCTTCCTCTCCGCCCAGGTGCTGGGGCAACTGTTCGGTCAGGCCGCCGGCGGCATCGTCGGCGACTATTTCGGCTGGCGCACCATGTTCTTCCTGCTCGCCGCGATGCTGGCGCTCGCCGCCGCGGCGCTGGCCTACGAGCTGGCGACCAACGCCATCACGCGCGCGGGCCGGAACTCGCCCGCAGGGCGCGGCGCGATGGCAAGCTACAAGATCGTACTGAGCAACCCGTGGGCGCGCGTGATGCTGCTCGTGGCCGGCCTCGAGGGTGCGTTGCTACAAGGTGTGTTTCCCTACGTCAGCGCCGATCTGCATCTGCGCTTTGGCCTGAGCTTCACCGCCATCGGTATTATCATCGGCATGTTCGGCATCGCCGGGCTCGCCTACGCGGCGGCCGTAAAGCCGCTGATGCAGCGGCTCGGACAGACTGGCCTCGCCAACGCCGGCGGCGTACTGATGGGGCTGGCCTTCCTGATGCTCGCGGTCCAACCGGTCTGGCAATTCGCGCCGCTGGCTGTGCTCGGCATCGGGCTGGGCTTCTTCATGCTGCACAACACCCTGCAGACCGAGGCCACCCAAATGACGCCGGAGGCGCGCGGCACGTCGGTTGCGCTGTTCGCCTCGATGTATTTCATCGGCCAGACCGCCGGCGTGGCGCTGGCGGCGCCAGTGATGGACAATGCCGGCGCGCGGCCGCTGTTCGTATTCGCTGCGGTGGGCCTACCGGCCTTGGCATTCTGGTTCACACACCGGTTGAAACGCCGGTAATTTGGGCACGGCGGCGTTAACCATGACTGAGGCCTCGAACCCCATCGCGCTGGCCGGTATAGTGACCGCGATTACGACAATTGGGTCGATGAGGTGATCGAATGCCCCGGCGCCGATTAATGTCGTTCGTCGTCGCTGCGGCCTTCCTCTGGCCGCTGTCGCCTAGCGCACAACAGCACACGACCCCAATTGTCGGGTTTCTCACCAGCGGTTCCCAGGCTGCGCTGGACAAGCGGTGGATGGCGGCATTCCATCGCGGTCTTGCCGAGGCCGGCTACGTCGACGGCCAGAATGTCACGGTCGACTATCGCGCAGCCGACGATCGGTACGACCGGCTGCCCGCCCTCGCCGCCGAACTCGTCCGCAATAAAGTCGCGGTGATCGTCGCAGCCGGAGGCCCGGTTTCTGCGCTGGCGGCAAAGAAGGCGAGCGACACCGTACCGATCGTTTTCACCACCATCGCCGACCCGGTCAAAAGCGGCCTTGTCGATGGCTTGAGCCGGCCCGGCGGAAACGCCACCGGCACCGCCGGATTGACGTCCGAACTCAATTCAAAACGGCTGGAGCTGCTGCACCAGATCAAGCCGAGCGCCCGTGTGATTGGCGTCCTGGTCAATCCGAACCGCCCGGGCGTGGACGCCAACAACAAGGAGCTGCTGGACGCAGCGCAGGCCCTCGGATGCCGGCTCATTTTCCAGAACGCCGGCTCCGAGCATCCGCTCGACGCCGCATTCGACAGGCTCGCCGAACAAAAGGTCGACGGCGTGGTCGTCACTGCGGACCCGTTCTTCAACTTCAGGCGCGCGCAAGTGGTCGCACTCGCTGCCCGCCATGCGATGCCGGCAATCTACCAATGGCGCGAGTTCGTGGCGGACGGCGGCCTGATGAGCTACGGCCCAAGCATCGCCGACGCCTATCAGCAAGCCGGCGCCTACGCGGGCCGCATTATCAAGGGGGCGCGCCCTGAAGATCTGCCGGTGATGCAGCCCACCCGGTTCGAACTGGTGATCAATCAGAAAACCGCCAAGACGCTCAATATCGAAGTCCCGTCCCTGCTGCTCGCGCTCGCCAATGAGGTGACCGAATAACCAAATAACGGGGGCGGCGCCTTACGGACTGTTCACAACGTTGCCGAGAGTAGCTTGTCGCAATCGCGATTATCGGAGGATTACAAAGCCGGCTGACCTTCAGGCGAGAGCAGGGTCGGAGCAGAAGCTGACAAGGATAGTTCGTTTCAGGCAGCAACGATCATGGCAGCACGCAAGGTTGGATTTCTTCACAACGGCACCAAAGGCTCGTTTCAAAAACATTACGCGGCATTCGTTTCCCGCCTGCACGATTTCATCGAAGAGGAAGACGTCAAGATCGAAGAAAAGTGGGCGGGCGATGAACCCAGTCGGACACTGGATCAGCACGCCAAGGAACTGGCCGATCAGGGCGTCAATGTCATCGTCGCCGCCGGCGGCCCACCGTCCGCTGTGGGGCACATCCTGGACGGCGAAAAGCCTTCAGACCTGCCCGTTGCGCTGCCTGACCGCTTCGAGTTCGTCATCAATATCAAAGCTGCCTACGCGGAGGGCTTCAGGATTCCCGCTTCGCTGCTTTCCCGCGCCGTCTTTGTGCGCAGCCGCCTGCGAATGCGACGCGCGATCGCATTGGCCTCCGGAGAGGAAACCTACAATTCGAAGTGAGCCGCATGCCGATCGGTCGGAAGCGGTCTAGCCTCGTCCGCGCGAGACCCGTTCGATCTCGGCCTTGACGATGCGCTCGACCATGCCCGGCAGGTTGTCGTCGAGCCACGATTTCAACAATGGCCGGAGCATTTCCCGCACCAGGTCTTCGAGCGTGCGGGCGTTCTGCACCAGCACGGTGTGGGCCAGAGTATTGAAGGCGGAATCGACCGCTGCCGAGGTGGTGGACGACATCAACGTCGGGCCGGGCCCACTGGGCTGAGGCGCGGACTGCCGCCATGGCTCCTCGGCGTTGCGCGGTTCCTCGAACGCGCGCGGCGGGGGCTCCGGCTGAGCCGGCGCGTCGGTGAATATCACGTCCGGCTGCCCGTCGATGGTCTGGAAGCTCGGCGTCTCGCCCCCGGCGGGGGCCGCCATCTGCTCGGTCAGGTCGAGAACATTGTCGGAGGCAGCTGGAATCCCGCCCGGTGGCGCGTGGAGTCCCGCCAGCATCGCATCGATATCCCGCTGATCCATGGCCGCCTGCGGCGGCTCGGCCGGCCGGGGCGGTGGCGGCGCGGGATTGCGCGGCGGCATGGCCGCGGGGCGCGGCGGAGGTGCGGCAGGCGCTGGCTTGGCCGCGGCGGGCTTGGGGACATCGTCGTCGGCGATGATACGGCGAATGGAGGCGAGAATTTCCTCCATCGACGGCTCTTGCGCCTTCGCCGATTGGCTCATTGCCGAATCCCTACGATCCCTGCGCCACGCCGGTCGAAGACGCGCACAGCGAATCACCCGCCCACTCAATATTTACTCGGATCGCCCCAAGTATGTCACTGCAGGACGCGAACGCAAACGCAGCCTTGTGGATACGCACAAGCCCCGCGCCGCGCGGAAAACCTGGACTATTTTCGGGCTGTAAAATTATTTTCCGTCGGGCGTGCGCACGCCCACCCAGGTATCGCGCACCTGGTGGTAGTGCACCTTCGGGTCATAAACCGGCACGCCGAGTTCCAGCACCTCCGGCGATAGCCGTCCCGACGCCGCCAGCAGCGCATAAGAGGCCACGACACGGTCGCGCTGGGCGGACACGAGGGCGACGCGGGCGTTCACCAGTTCCTGCTGGGCGTTGAGCACGTCGAGAGTGGTGCGCTGGCCGACGCGCGCCTCCTCGCGCACCCCATTGAGCGCGATCTCAGCCGCATTCACCTGGGTGGTGGTCGCCTGGATCTGGGCCTTGGCTGCCTCAAGCTGACCCCACGTCTGCACGAGCGTCTGCTGCGACTGATCGCGCGCGGTATCGAGGTCGATGCGGCGTTGGCTCAGGGTTTCCTTGGCCTGGCGGATGGTCGCGTATTCGGTGCCGCCTTGATACACCGGGACCGCGAGCTGGCCGAGGACCGAGCCGGTGAAGCTCTGGACCCCAGTCAGAACCGTGGCCGAGCCATAGTTCTGCTGGGCGCTGGCGACCAGGTTGAGCGTGGGATAAAGCGAACTCTCGGCGATCTTGACCTGGAACACGGCCGCATCGACGTTGAACATCGCGGTGGTGACGGAAGGATGCCGCGCCCGCGCTTCGGTGATCCCCTGCGGCAATGTTTTCGGCGAAAGCCGGTCGACCGGGGCCCCCGGCGCGAGCGTACCCGGTTCCACGCCAATCACCTGCCGGTAGGTCGCACGCGAGGTCGTAAAGTTGGATTCCGCGGTCAGCATCGTGGCGCGGGCGGCAGCGAGCCGCGATTCCGCCTGCGCGACGTCGGTGCGCGTGACTTCGCCGACGCTGAAGCGATCGCGGGTCTGGCGAAGCTGCTCCTGCAGCACCTCAACGTTGCGGCGCTGCAGATCGAGGATCGCAGCGTCGCGGATCAAATTCATGTAAGCCGTGGCAGCCGCGAGCAGCAGGTTCTGCTCGGTAAACCGGAGTATCTCGCGTGCGGCAGACACCAGTTGCTCGGCCTGCCGCGTCCGGCTGGCGGTGCCAAATCCGTTCAGCAGGGTCTGCGAGATCGTGCCGCCGTAGCTCTGTACGGCAACATTGCCGGACACGTGGTTGTAGGTGGCCGGCGATGTCGGACCGCTGGTCTTGGTCAGCGCGTCGAGATAGGCCTCACCGGCGGAGGCGGTCAGGCTGACGCGCGGACGATAGCCCGACAGCGCCTGCGGAACGGTCTCATCGGTGGCGCGCACCGAAGCGCGCTGGGCATTGAGCAGCGGATTAGTCTGGTAGGCCTGGATCAGGGCTCCTCGCAGCGTGTCGGCTGACGCAGCGCCGGCTGCAAATGGCAGCACTGCAGCAGCGGTCGCGACCGCGCGCATGCCCCATCCAACGCCTGCACCAACTACAAAACCCCAAACGCGCACGTTCACGCACCCTCGCACAACACGAAAATACGCATGGAACGCCCAAAGCCACGCGAAATACGGTACAACGGCCAAGTGTATGGGCGAGCCGACCAGCTGTATGACCCCCGCGCCGTCAGTCATGCACAGAAACACGTTCACCGCCAGCCCTTTGGCCGCGCGTATGAAGTGCGAAATGGCAGAACACAATTCGGCTAAAAAACGAATTCCGGCGGCTTGGAAAAACCCGGAAGCGGCGTGGCGGCGGCGTCGAACACCGGACGGCCGCTGAGTTCGCCTTCAATGCGGCGATAGAGCATGGCCTTGGCCGCCGGGCCGCGCCCGATCACGCCCACCAGCCGGCCACCGTCCTTGAGCTGATCGAACAGCGGCGTCGGCACGACCTCGGCCGATCCCTGTAGAAGGATGACGTCATAGGGACCTTCCCCGGCGCAGCCGCGCGACAGCGAGCCTGTCACAATCTTCGCGATCGGCAGCCGGGCCGAAGCGAGCGCTTCGGCTGCCCGCCGCGCCAGGATCGCATCCTCCTCGAGTTCCACCACGAAACCGGCGAGGTGGGTGAGCAGCACGGTGGAATAGCCGGTGGCGCAGCCGACATCGAGCACGCGGTCGGTCTCGGAAATAGCGGCAGCCTGGATCAGCTTGGCCAGGACCATGGGCTTGAGCAGCCGGCGGATCGCCTGCCCCGAGTCGTTCACCGGCACATCGAGATCGAGATAGGCAAGCGGCGCCTTCTCGCCGGGGAAAAATCGCTCCCGCGGCAGCTCAAGCATGGCGGCCAGCAGGCGCAGATCGGTCACGTCGGCGGTCCGGACCTGGCCGTCGACCATCATGCGGCGCAAGGCGGCAAAGTCGGTCATGCGTGGTCCCCGATCATGCGGAAGGCGTAAACTTTTGCGGCAAGGCCCAAAAAAAGGCAAGCATCGGCGCGCCGTTGCGCCGTGTTGTCGATTGGCAACACGTCCTATATAGCGCTGCCGGGGCCACGTGGCGGAGTGGTGACGCAGCGGACTGCAAATCCGCGTCACTCTTTTTGTTTTTCAACGCACGTTCTGAAACGGGCCTGCTAAACCATCCCAACACGCCCAAACACTTAGCAGTTATTTCAGAATAACGCGGAGCCGGATCGTGCTCACACACGGCTGCGCGTGCTCGACGAAGCAGGGCCAGACGAGTCCTCGGACTGAGGCCACGTTAACCAGCCCCGTGTGATAATAGCGGCTATGACCGGGAACCCGGCCCCTTCTACCGCTGCCCAGCGGATGCGCGACTCGCGTAAGAGGCGGCGCAACGGCTTACATTGCATTTCCGTCCTGTTGCACGAAACAGAGATCGATGAACTCGTCGCGAAAGGCCATCTTCGTTCGGAGCAACGAGGGAACAGCAAGGCAGTTAAAGATGTCTTGGATGGCTTTGTCATTCGCGAGCTCGGCCTCCCTGAGCAGGAGAGTTAGGCGCGGGAACACCGAGTCTGGTGACATTTCGTTACGCGCAACGTCGTTACACGTAACAAATAGAACCTGACGCTCCCCGCTCTAAACCGCCCAATTCTCTTCTTAGTACCCCCACCCCCGTCGCCGGGGAATTATGAGACCAGACACCCCCTCTTTTTGAGTACTAAATCGGCGCGTACTTCTGAAAACGGTCTCAAAGGGGCTCGATTCAAGCTTTTCCTCCCTACTGTGCGCTGGCAGCGATGGTCGTCTCCGGTCCGGTGAGAGCGGATAGGCAGCTACGCGACTGACCGCGGTCGGTTCGAAGAGCCGCGAACCTCGTTGCGCGTAACACCCCTCCACTGGGGCTCTGGATTGCAGAAGTCTGCTTTGGATTAGCTGACCTTCTCGAATTGCGATGTCCGCTTTACCCCCCTGAAAGCGGACATGCGGAGGACGGGTTGGGATGTCCGCTAAGTGCCAGAAGCAGACATGCGCGGCCTCACTCGATCACCTCGTCGGCGAGTTGCAAGAATGTTTCGCGAACCGATAGGCCAAGCGCCTTCGCCGCCTGAAGATTGATCACGAGCTCAAACTTAGTCGGCGACTGCGCTGGCAAATTGCGCGGCAATTCGCCCTTAAGGATGCGATCAACATAAGAGCTTGAACGCCGGAAGATATCGGCCGTATCAGGCCCATAGGACATCAAACTCCCTTCGGCGACGAATTGTCTGTAGGGGGAAATAATCGGCACCCGGTGCTGAATTGCCGCCTTCGCGATCGCCCCGCGCACAGAGAGAATGAATGGATCCGCCGCAGCTATCAAACCGCTGCCCGGCTCGCGCCCTAACTCGGCGACTGCCAGATCGACTTCATCTGGATTCCGCACATGCGATGCTTTGACCTCGACGGATGTTTGCTGTCGCAATGCGATGAACGAGCGAAGGTAAACATCATAGTAAGGTGCGGTATCCGGATTAAACATAAGTGCGACCCGCGACAGATTTGGCTTAACGTCGCTGAGCAGATTTATCCACTTGCCGACTATCTCGGGCTCGATGAATGAGAACCCGGTTATGTTGCCGCCCGGTCGCGCCAAACTCGAAATGAAGCCTTGGCCGACCGCATCGTTCACAACCACGAACACGACTGGAATGGTGCTCGTCGCCGGTTTCAGCGCGGCCATGACTGGCGTGTTATTTGCAACAATTACGTCGGGAGCAAGCCTGACTAACTCCGCAACATGTTGCTTTATCAACTCCAAATTGCTCCCGGCAAACCGATATTCGATGTGAACGTTGCGCCCTTCGATCCACCCCAAATCGCGCATACCCAGCCGGAATGCCTTGATACGAGTGTTCGCTTCGGGGTCCTTTTCGGCGAGCCCAAGCAGAAAACCGATCCGCCGCACCCGTTCGGCCCGCTGCGCCCGCGCCACCACCGGCCACGCCGCCGCACCACCTAGAATGCCGAAAAATTCCCGCCGCCGCATGTTTGCCCCTCGCTTGGCAACCAGATCGTGCGCCTCCAACGAGTGCTTTGATAGGGCTGAAACCGGCTTCGCTACTGCAATTCCGCAAAAGTGCCAACAGGCGACTTCGCGGAGGCAATCGCCGCCCGGCGATCTTGACCGCGCCGGGCGCGTACGCCAATTGCCGCGATCAGCCCTCGCTGACGCATTTCTTGACGAAGCTATTCTTCGCAGCACCGGCGAGCGGCTTGCCTTCCTTGCTGACAGCTGCGGTTTTGCAGCACTTCTTGATCGCGCTCGTCTTGGCAGCGCCAGCGAGCGGCTTGCCTTCCTTGCTGACCGCTTGGTCGCGCACGATTGTGCGAAAGCTGCGCCGGTCGAAAAAGAGATCACCAGCAGCGCGAGAGCAAGACGTTTCATGGTCATTCTCCAGGCAGGGTTCGGGTCGGATTATCGTAATGCGGCTGCGGCAGAACGCCAGATTGCCCTGCCAAGCGGACGGGAGAAACCGTGCGAGAGCACCGAGAAATTCCCACCGCCTCATGCCCGCCTCTAGGCTCAGGAGACAGCATCGTGCGCTTCAAACGAGTGCTTTGGTAGTGGCTGAAACCTGCTTCGCTACCGCAACATAGGATGCTGACCGATGTCCGCTTTGTGCCATTAGCGTCCCAACGCACCGCAGCAAACAGCGATCTATTCGATCACCTCGTCGGCGCGGGCGAGCAGCGACTGCGCGTTGAATGTCTGCTTTGTGCCAGAAGCATGCCTCAGGCAAAAAAACCGACAGTCCTTTCGACCAGCCAGTAGGCCGCCACCGTGCCGATTGCGTAGGCCGCAGCCATGTCGAGGCCGATTGACGGTCGTTTGGATCAAACCCGGCTCATGGCGAAGCAGCCACTGCGCGGTGAAACAGCCAGCCCTGCCGTCAGGACCGCAGCAACGAAGGCCAGTTGTCCGACCTCCACACCCAGATTGAAGAACAGAAGCGCAATGGGGATCGCATGATGCGGCAAACCGACTTCGGCCAGAGCGCCCGCAAATCCCAGGCCGTGCAAAAGACCAAAGCAGAAGGCGACGAGCCAAGGCCAGCGAACCGTCAGCGAAACCATCCCGCGCCGCGCATTCACGATCTCGACTGCGATCAGCACGATGCTGAGTGCGATGGCGGCCTCGACCGGCGGGCCGGGCACATTGACCCAGTCGAGCGTCGCCGCCGCAAGCGTGATGCTGTGCGCGACGGTGAACGCTGTCACTGTGAGCGCAACACGCCGCCAGTCCCGAACCAGGATCACCAGCGCCAGCACGAACAGCAGATGGTCGAAGCCGAACAGGATATGCTCGATGCCAAGGTGCAGGTACGTCGCGGCAACTTCTCCGGCACCGGGCGTAGCCTGGACAACAAAAGCGGTTTTTGTCGGCGAGAGCCGCTCGGTCTGCGTCGCTCCGCCGAGACTTTCGATCCGCACCAGAACGTCGGTGGACGTGCCAGACAGCCCTTCGATTGCAATGGTCTGCCCTGCAAGCCCGCCGCTGCGCCGGATCGTGCGTCGCTCGGTGTATGCGCCTCCGTTAAAACCGGCTCGCGGCGGCGTCACGTCATTCGTGCCTTCGGGCAGGCTCACATAGATCGCCAGCCGGAGGTCATCGCCGAGCGCGGGTATCTTGAACAGCAGGCTGTATGTGTCGGAAGCCGTCTGGCGCAGTTCCAGATAGCCCGGCCGGATTTCATCCGGCTGCGCGGGGTATGCAAGCAGCGCGCCCAGGATGCCCAGAATGATCGCGAGGCGTTTCATCGCCCACTCTCGGACGTTGCAGCCTTCGGCGGCATCTCCACCACAATCTGGTAGCGGTCACGCAGCGTCCGATAAAGCTTTTGCTCAGCCTCGACCCGGCGCTCGTTCTGCCATTCGCGCTGGACAGCCTCGCGAACAGAAGTAATCGAGCGGGATGCCGCCCTTCGCGCGTTCATGGATGAAAACGAAATGAACGCCGAAGCTCGACGGAATCGGCCCCCGCCAAGCGCCCGGTTCCAGTCCGGAGAGCTTCTGCGCAAATCCTTCGCCGAATGTGCGCGCGACCTCGCTTTGCGGTAGCGAACGAAACTCCTCGCCGAGCAGAAAGGGATCGCCCATCGCGGCCGCGTCCGCGGTGGCAGTCGTGCCGGCCAATGCGTCGGCCAATCTGCTTGGCATCAACGTCCAATGTGCCACCGCGCCGCGTCGCGCTTAAGAAGACGTGCTGGAAGGTGAACCGGTCCTCGGTCCGAAACCGCTCGGGGTTGGATGCCAGATAGGCCGCGAGTTGTTCTTCGGTTGCCTCGGCGGCGGCCGTGTCCTCGGCGAGAAATTCCATTTTCTGCCGCACGCGGCGGCGAATGATCACATCGTCGCGGTCGAGGCCCGCCACCCGGCCTTCGCGATAGAAAACCTCCTCGCGGATGTAATCCTCGACGAGCCCCTGCAACTCCTGTTCTGTCGGAGGACGCCGCCAAGTGCGAGCGAATCTGTCCGCGAGGTTGGCAACGCGCGATTCCGAAATGACGATCTTGGCGGGAGCCTCGGCGTCCTTCTTGCCGACTATGCTGAAGAGGCCGAACAGGGCGGCCCCCAGCACGAGAAAATGCAGCAACGGCTCCCTCAGAAGAGGGAGCTTCAAGGCGTGTACCAGATCGGCGACGTGTAGGCGCGCTCCGTTGTCGTCATCGGGGCTTCGCTGGGCATTTTGACGCCGTAATATTTCGCGTCGTAGGCGGTCCAGCGCGGCGTCGGAATTTCGATCACGCGCACGTAGTAGAACGCACGCAGCGATCGGATCGAAGTCCGGGTCTTTCCAGACCGTGATCATCTCGCCCGCGCCGATGCTGTTGGTCCAGGTCGCGTTGGCAACATCCACCGTGTTGCCGACGGACGCTCTGGCGCGGCCATCCGGACCGATGGTGCGGCCGCCGGACACGGCCACGTCATAGATGCGCTCCTGCGTATTGCCGTCCTTGCCGAGCCAGCCCTTGATGATCTGGATGCGGTCCAGGTTGGCGCCGATCGGGTCCTTGAGGGCAGCAACGAGGAAGCTCGGCGACTTGCCCTGCGGCGCGGCGCTCATATCGCCTCCCATCGGGACGCCCTTGGTGTAGCCAACTCTCGCGGGCATCCGATTGTTTGCATCTGCCGCCTCGAAGTCCCAGCCGCCGAAGAAGCGCACGATCATGCGCGGGCCGGTGGTCGCGTAGGTCTCGCGGCGCTTCATCGCGTCGAAGATCGCTTCGCGCGTGTTCTCTGTCGCCCACACCGCCGCATAGCCGGACGCCGTCGTCTCCCAGCCCATGATGACGGCCTTGTCGGTCTTGACGAACGGATGCGTTGCGCGGTCCGGGACTCGGTTCCGAGGAGGATGTCTTGCCAAAGAAATTGTCCTCCTCGACGGCCGCAAGGCCGGTGTGGGCGTCGGTGCTGCCGACGAGGCCGAACTTGTAGGGATTGACCCCGAGTTCGGCTTCCATCTTGAGACCGTTCTTCAGCGCCGAGCGCGCATATTCGAACTCCAGCATTTCGGGCTTCTTGACCTCTGTGAGGTCAAGGTTGCCCTTGTCCCAGCGTTCGAAGTTCGCAAATTCGTCATTGGGCGAAAGGAACGGATGCGTTTCGCCGTCTCCCTTGATCTGCGTCGCTTCGTAAAGCGGCTCCCAACGGACGCGGTTCTCGGCATACTCGCGGTCGATCCGCCTGCCGTTGAAGAACTCGATGATCGGGAACATGCGGCCGTTGCTCAGATTGCCGTTGTGCGCGAGCGCCAGGATTTCGGCGCCGGTCTTTTCTTCGGTCGTGGCCATCCACTTCCACAGATCGCGGGGATTGGGACTACCGAGCGGCGGCAGAGTCGTGAATGGCTCGACGAGGCTCGCCTTTGCGCCGTTGTCGCGCCAGATGACGTTGCGGTGAAGGTTGTTTCCGCCGGCGTTTGACGTCCACTCATAGCCGATGAACGCGGTGAACCGGCCCGGCTCGTTCGCCTCATCCGCCGCCTTGATGGTCTCGCGCCAGGCGCTGCGATAGGCAGGCGTACCTGGAGTCGGAAATCCTTTTGGCAACTGGCCCTTGCCGAAGCTGGTGATGATGTCGACGGCGGCCTGCGCGCCCTTGCCGGAATTGATCTCGTCGTACCATTTGCGACCTTGCGGCGTCCCCAGCAGGGTCGGATCGCCGCCGACAGAAGCGGGAAAAAGCCCATCCCGTCCGAGTGGTCAGTGACCACTAGGAAATCCAGCGGCCGCGAGAGCTTGGCACGCTGTCCGCTGGACGACGACGATCTCCTCGCCCTTGGCGAAGCGATAAGCGTCCTTCGGGCCGA
The DNA here is from genome assembly GCA_963842645.1 of uncultured Alphaproteobacteria bacterium. Lineage (GTDB taxonomy): Bacteria > Pseudomonadota > Alphaproteobacteria > Rhizobiales > Xanthobacteraceae > Z2-YC6860. Next base: position 365,263 of record CAWJGY010000013.1, read on the forward strand.
GCCGCGCGCCAAATGCGCCCGCGTCCATCGAGTACGAGGTGTGAGTGTGCGTGTCGCCGAAGTACGGCCGCGTCGGGAAAGTGCGCCCCGCGTAGGGCGAGTAAGGCGGCTTGGCCGGAAACATCCTTTCGGCCGTCGCCTTGTCGAGCGTGCCGATATCGGTGGTGACGTCCTGTGAGGCGGCCACCGTGACAAACAAGCAAGCCGCGACGAGGCCGGCTGCGGTGACACGCCTAATGTTGAACTGTTGGTTCGTCATTGGCGGCTCCTTGGCTTCCCGAGCGCCCGAGTAGGCAGGCGATTGTATCGAGTCGGACCGCGGGTTCGATAGGGGCTGAATTCGGCATTGTTCACACCACTGACTGGCGATGTCCGCTTAGGGTCATTAGCGGACATGACAGCCCGGGATTGCGATGCCCGCTATACCCCCAAAAGCGACCAAATGCACCGCAGCAAATGGCGTCGCTATTCGATCACCTCCTCGGCATGGGTGAGTAGTGTTGGCGGTACAGTGAGCCCGAGCGCCTTGGCGGTCTTGAGATTGATCACCGTTTCGAACTTGGTTGGCGCCTGCACCGGGAGATCGGCGGGCTTCTCGCCGTTGAGGATGCGACCGACGGATATTATCTCCGTTCGAGTACTTCGACGGCAAGTATCGTTGGCAAGTGACGTGCGATCTCCTGCCAATTCTCACCTTCATCGAAACTCGCAAAGACCGAGCCACTATTCGTGCCGAAATAGATTCCCGCCGGATCGCGCTCGTCACCCGCCATTGCTTGTCTGAGCACGGTGAAGAAACAGCCTTGCTGCGGCAGACCTTGGCGCATCGCCTGCCAGTTTTGGCCGCCGTCACGTGACCTCCAGACTGCCGCCGCTGCGTTGGGTGGAAACCGTCCGGCCATGTCGCCGTTGAGTGGCAGCGTCCAGATGGTATTCGGATCGCGTGGATGGACGCGGATCGGGAAGCCGAAAGTCGACGGCAAGCCTTTGGTCCGGTCGTCCCAACTTCGGCCGCCATCGGCGGAGCGCCATACACCGTGGTGGTTCTGCTGGTAAAGCACGTCACTCGTGCCCGGCGCACGCATCATGTTGTGGACGCAGTGCCCGATTTCGCCATCGCGTGGTGCGGCAGGGTGGTCGTGGTGGCCACATGCTTCGGCGTTCGAGAGACGGTTGCGGCGCTCCCACGTCGCACCGCCGTCCTCGGTCGCGAAGACGCCTGCCGCCGAGATTCCAACCCAGAGCTTTTTCGCGTTGTCTGGATCGGACACGATGGTGTGCAGCACTAGCCCGGCAGCACCGGGGTTCCAGCTAGCGGCGGAGGGGTGATCCGTCAAAGCTTGCATCCGTTTCCAATCCTTACCCCCGTTCTCACTGGCCAGAAGGTTCGCCGGTTTGGTGCCGGCATAAAGCGTCCCGTGCGCGTAGCTGAGCGACCAGATTTGCGCGAATGCGTCAGTAAAGGGCAGCGGTTCGTCGGTCCATCCGATCATCTTCGCGAAATTGGGATCGTTGGCGGCCCAATCATCCATCTTTCCCTTTGTGAGCCGGGTCACCTTCCAACTCGCGCCGCCGTCTTCGCTGCGCCAAATACCCGCGCCATGCCATTCGCCACCGCCTCCCGCCCAAAGGGTGCCGGTCTCTTTATCTCCGATCACGTGGTTGATTGGCCAACCGTCACAGTGCGGACCTTGAATGACCCAGCCGCTATGGTCATTGCCAGCAGAAATCAAAAACGCGCCCTTTGTTGTGCCAACCAGAACGGTCACGCGGGTAGAAGACGTCAAGTTTGTGCTCTCCAATCTGGAACTGCGAAAGCGCAATATACCAGAAAGCGGACATCGATCAGCCCACGCCGAATGTCCGCTTTGTGACACAAGCCGACATTGGTGCCGCTACTCGATCACCTCGTCGGCGCGAGCAAGCAGCGTAGGCGGTATGGTCAGGCCGAGCGCCCTGGCGGTCTTGAGGTTGATTACCAGCTCGTACTTGGTCGGCGCCTGCACCGGCAAGTCGGCGGGCTTTTCGCCCTCTGAGGATACGATCGACGTAAGTCGCCGCACGCCTGTATTGATCGAGGAAATCAGGACCATAGGAGATCAGGCCACCGGCGGCGACGAAGTTGCGTTCATAATAGATCGTAGGAAGTTTGTGCCGCGCCGCCACCGCAATAATTGGGTCGCGATAGATCGCGTGGTCATCTGTCTACTTAATGCGCGTGAGGTTTTCACCATCACAAATCATTAGCCAGCAGCCCTCAATTTTTATGGTTGAAGAGCTCAGCTCGATCAAGTTTCCCGAATAGGTTCGTCCGTTGTCGTCGCTATAGACCTGCCCGGACCATTTAGACGCGCCGTTCGGTTGCATCGAAATCAACACTTGAACACCTACAAGCGGGCGGTTGCGCTTTGCTGGATCGGCATTGTTCTTGTCCTTCACCATTTGCCCAGTTACTGGATCGTGTGATGGATTGGTTTGTTCAATAAAGCCGCACAGGTTTTGGCCGCATGGTTCTATTCTGATTTTCGCGCCGTCCTTCGCTTGCCAAAGACCTAGCGGCGAGGCAAAACTGGTTTGGCCACTTGCACTCAACACAACACATACGAGGAATACCAATCGCAAAGTCGTCATGTTTCGTTCTTGGCTCGACTCATTCGATCACCTCGTTAGCGTGCCCCCGAAAGCGGACTTGGCATAGCGCAGCGACGATGTCCGGTTCGTACCATGAACGGTCCTTGGTAAGGCGGCTATTCAATCTCCTGGTCGGCTCGGGCGAGTAATGAAGCCGGCACGCCGAGGCCAAGGGATTTTCGCCGTCTGAAATCCTTCCAGCCGCTGAGCCGCAGACTGGTGATTTGAAATCGCTCTATGCGGTTGAACCTCGGACCGCACGGGCGATCAAAATCAGAATACAAGCTCCGATGAAACCGGCGAACAAATATCCAAGCCATCCACCAAAGCTCATGACCAAGCGCCATTGCTCTGCCCAGCTGGCCCGTGGCGCTATTCACCGTGCATTCTTCTGGATCGCGCTCATCAGCGTCTCGGGCCGGTGCTTCGTGCAATAGGTGCTCACCGTCACGCGGTTGTCCGACCAGCGCTGCACATCGAACACCGGCTGGTCGAGCGCCGCCCGAAGGTAACCGCTCATCCACCCTGCAACGAACTCGCGGCGCTCGGGATTCGACTGCAGGTATTGCCGGCAGGTGAACAGCGACATGTCGATTCGTTCCTGACCTGTCATCGGCCCCGGCTGCGGCATAGAACGCTCCAGACCCGTCATGATGGTTTCATACGGGTAGGTGGTGCACCACTGCCGCACGCTACCGACGTTCTCCGCAAATGCGGCCGGATTGACCCAGACATAGCCGCGCCGCTGGTTGAACCAGCCGCTCATCCAGGCGCTGAACACGCGGGCCTGATCGGGCCCCATTGCCAGATATTGCCCGCAGGTCACGGCGCTCATGTTGACCGCCTGGGCGTGACCTGGAACAGGCGTGATCGTTGCTGAAAAAGCCAAAGCCAAAATCAGTTTGCGCATGATCAATCCCCGGTGGACTTGCCACACGATCGGATATGTCCAATTTCTGGCGGGCGTGTTGATTTAGATCAAGCGCGCCCGCGCGCGCGCCGACCGCGTCGAGGCCTTGGTCTTACTGTTCCTCCTACGCTGCTCGCTCGCCCCGACGAGGTGATCGAATAGGGCCCAATGTCGGCTAATGGCACTTAGCGGACATCCCAGCACAACCGCCTGATGTCCGCTTTTGGGGGTAAAGCGGACATCGCGGAATTGGGGCGTCATGTCCCGCTTTTGACCCAAAACGGACATTCGGTAGCAACCAGAAGCTCTTCCAAAATGCTAATCTGAGCCGTTACGATACTGCCTCTTGAGACTTTGGGGCGGAGCATGAAGCGACGTGAGTTCATCACGCTGCTCAGCGGCTCGGCGGCGTGTTGGCCGCTCTCGGCGGCTGCGCAACAGCTGACAAAGCCGGTGATCGGATTCCTGGTCAGTGGTTCAGCAGATTCCTTGCGATTTTTGTGGACGCTTTCAAGCACGGAATGCGCGACAACGGGCTCGTCGAGGATCGGGACTACGTCCTCGACCTGCGTTTTGCGGATGGCGTCGCTGCCCGCGCCAAGAACATACAACTGCAAGTCCTAAAGGTTCAGCATCGCGACGACCTTGCGGAAGCCTTTGCAACGGCGCGAAAGGGCGAGGTGCAAGCCGTCAACGTATTTGCTTCTCCGTTTCTTTCGTCATTGTCCGGAGAGATTATTGGGATTGCCGCCGCACACCGCGTACCGACGATCTACCAGTGGAAAGAGAACGTTGAGAACGGAGGCTTGGTGTCTTACGGGCCAAGTCTAGTCCAGTTATGGCGGCAGGCCGGCAACATCGCCGCCAAGCTGTTGAAAGGCGCCAAACCGGCCGACATGCCGGTCGAGCAACCGACGAAATTCGAATTAGTGGTCAATACCAGAACCGCAAAGGCCATCGGGATTAATCTGCCACCGTCGCTACTCGTACGCGCAGATGAGGTGCTTGATTAGGTTGTGACTTGATGTCTGCTTCTGGCACTTAGCGGACATCCCGACCCGTCCTCCGCATGTCCGCTTTCGGGGGGTAAAGCGACATCCCAATCCAAGCCCGTCACGTCCGCTAATGACCCAAAGCGGATATTGATACGCTCGGTCTTGTTATTGGCCCTTACACGTTAGACAATCCAGTCTAGTCGCAGAGTGCGACTTTTGAGGAGATCAAGCCATGAAAGACCCCCAAGTGGGCTGGATCGCAGCCATCATCATCGGCGGAATTGCCGGCTGGCTGGCAGAGCAATTCATGAAGAGTGACATGGGGCTCCTGATGAATATCGTACTCGGTATCGTCGGGGCGGCTGTTGGCAGCGCCATTTTGAGCTTCTTTGGGGTCAACCTGGGGGGATGGATCGGCTATCTGATTGCCGGTTTCATCGGCGCGGCTCTTGCTGATCTGGATCGTGCGGGTGGTAAGGGGCACACGCTAAGACCAGCCGATCACTCAAGCCGATAGGTACGCAACATTCCGCAATCTTGGCCGTTGAGGGCCTATCGAATTGGCGTCGCTTTTAGGTTTGCGAGGCCGCCTCGGTTGACGGCCTCTTTCATTTCAAACGAAGCGCGCGATGTCCACTATTGGCACTTAGCGGACATTGCAGTAGCGAAGCTGTTTTTAGCCTCTATCAAAGCACTCGTTTGAGCCGTTACGATGCCTGCTCCTGAGCCTGGGGTCGGACATGAGGCGGCGGGAGTTTTTCAGTTTTCTGGGTGGTGCGGCAGCGGCTTGGCCGCTCGGGGCGCTTGCGCAGGAGCGCGTGAAACGCCCGCGCATTGGATTTTTGATGCATCTGGCTCCTGGCGATCCCGAAGCGATGGCTCGGGTCGCAGGCTTTTTGCAAGGTTTGCAGGAGCAAGGCTGGGCAACGGACCGAAATATTCAAATCGATTATCGATGGGCCGTTGGTCAGGCCGAGCTGTATCGCAAACACGCCGCGGAGTTGGTCGCGCTTCGGCCTGACGTTCTGGTCACCACTGTGACCGATACGGTGCGTGCCCTTCAACAATCCACCCGGACAATCCCCATTGTGTTCACTAGCGTGATCGATCCGGTCGGCTCTGGATTGATCTCCAGCTTGTCTCACCCCGGCGGCAACGCCACGGGATTCAGCTTGTTTGAATTTGGCATCAGCGGAAAATGGCTAGAGCTTCTCAAGCAGATTGCTCCGTCCGTCGCTCGTGTCGCGGTTCTCCGTGATAGCGCCTCGACCAGGGGTGTCGGGCAGTTCGCAGCTATTCAAGCCGCTGCGGCAACCTTCGGTGTGGAGTTGCGTCCGCTCGATGCGCAAGAAGGAAGCGAAATTGATCGTGCTATCGGTGATTTCGCTGGCAGAGCAAATGGTGGTCTTATTGTCACTTCAAGCCCGACCGCGTTGATTCATCGCGATTTGATTATCAAGCTCGCAGCCCAGCATCGATTGCCTGCGATCTATCCGTTTCGCCCCTTCGCCACCGAGGGCGGCTTGGCATCCTACGGGCCGGACTTGATCGATCCGCACCGCCGCGCCGCGGGCTACGTCGATCGCATCCTCAAGGGCGAAAAGGCGGCCGATCTGCCGGTGCAGGCGCCGACCAGGTATGAGCTTGCGATTAACCTCAAGACCGCCAAAGCGCTGGGCCTCGCCGTGCCATCGTCACTACTTGCTACTGCCGACGAGGTGATCGAATAACGTGCGCTATTTTGTTTGGGGCAGCTATTGGCACAAAGCCGACGTCTTTGCCGTGCCAACGGATGTCCGCTGTTGGGGGTATAGCGGACATAGCAATTCGAGCCCCGATGTCCGCTTTTTGACCCGAAACGGACATTGCCACCACTGATGTTGCAGTGGCAGCTTGCGCGCAGGTCATTTCGACGTCGAATGCTTGTCCGGGTCTTGAACGCTGCTCACCTTCGACGATTTTGCCAACTCTGCGCGTACAGTTGCGCCGGGATTGTTGCGCATATCCAACTGGCGCTTCTTTGTTTCCAATCCCGCCTCTTGCGCATTCTTCGTTTGCAATCTTGCCTTTTGCACATTGGTCCGGCCGCGCTTGCCGGCATATTCCTTGCCATCGATCGGCGCGACATGCGGCGGGTCTCGATCGAGATACGGGCGCCCAATCCCAAACTCCTTCTCGCGCGCATCGATCCACTTCCACAACTCTTCGCTTGAGGCATATCGCTGCGCACGGGTCCCGCCTTTGACGCTCACGAGATCGACCGCAAGCGAGTGACCGTAGCCACCGCGGCGGCTCCCGCCGTGGTATGAGCTGTCACTCGCAGCCTTGTTCCCGCTTGCGATCGATTGTCGGTAATCGTCACGGAATGCGCTGGTTATGCCCGGCATGAGCCCGGCGTCGTCCATCGCGCGAAGCGCGTGGTAAAGCTTCAGTTTGAAGCGACGATCCATGCCTCCGATCACGTAGTCCTTGAGCGACATGCCGGCTCTTTGCGCCGCTATCGGATCCTTCCACGTGAAGTCCCCGAGGACGTATTTGGTAATGGTTTTGATGACGATCCGCGTTTTGCCTTTCTTCTTGACCGTCGTCTTGATTTTCTCCGTCACCTTGTTCGTGTCGATTTTGGGTGTTCGTTCGTACAGCGACCACAGGTACTGGTCGATGCAGATTTCAGCCACGAGGCATTCGTCGGGAGTTTCAGCCGGGCGCACGACTGGTTTCGGGTACTCCTTGACCTCCATCAACATGGACAGGGACACGAGCTGCACGCGCGTTTCGGGCGGCGGCGTCGGACGAGAATCGGGCAAAGGGCCCTCGAGGACGGGCACATCGGCGGCGGAAAAACCCGCAAGGACGGAGGCAGTTTCGGGCGGCTCTGGATCAGCCGTCGCCGCCTCGGATATGGCCGCGGACGCGACGATAGGCTCGGGCAGATTGAGATGGGACGTCGCCGCGGCGGCTATGGAGCCCATTGGGCTTGCTAATGGCGCGTCGACGGCCCCTCCGACGTCAGCGCTCAAAGGCGTTGCTCCCCGTGTCGCCCCGCCGTCCCCGATTGCGCTATTCTCGACGCCCGACGAACCGAAGACGCCGAGCCTGGCAAAACCCCAACTGGCGAAAGCGACCGTTCCGCACAACATCACCAACGGGACAAGTTGCCGCGGCGTCATCAGTCCCTCCCCGCGCTCCACTTAAGGCACCCCCATAGCCTCCCCACGATCGGGTCGATTGTTGGATCATGCCGGCTTCGTGCACATGTGAAAGCTGCGGATAGTCATTTTCTCGAAACGTGTTGCCCAGATGCAACGCGGGTCTCGATGGTGAAAACGATACAAAGCGATTGCACGCGCGACCAATTTCGGTAAGCGGCAGGTACGATGACAGCGCCTCAAAGGGACCAACTCGGCGATCCGCCGGTTCAGCAGGCGGCGGTCAATTACTCGCTCGTCATCAACCTCAAGACCGCCAAGGCGCTCGGGCTCGAGCCGCTCATGTCTGTTTGGAGGCCGGTTTAGCAGCCGACCAAGTTCGATCTCGTCATCAACCTGACCGCCGCTAGGGCGCCTAGGCTTCACCGCAACACCGACGCTGGCTCGCGCCCGCCGATGAGGTGATCGGATGAATCTGGCGATGTCCGCTTTGGTGTTCGTGGGCCTGACGCCGGAGGACGGCCCTAGGTGACTGCGCGCTTCCGCTACGAAGCCATCTCTCGATATGCGCGCAATGTAAACTGAAACGTGCTGCCCGCCTCGGAATTCCGAGTGGCCCATATGCGGCCGCCGTGCTGCTCGATAATCGACCGACAGATCGACAGGCCGATTCCCATGCCGTTCGGCTTGGTCGTGAAGAAGGCGCTGAACAGCCGGTCGACGTTTTCCGGCTCGATTCCGATACCGAAATCCTCGACCGCAACGAGTATCTGACCGGGCTCGTGCTCGTGCGAGCGTATCCGCAGCTCGTGACGGCGGCCTGTCACGGAACTCATGGCCTGGATGCCGTTCATCAGAACATTCATTATGACCTGTTGCAACTGAACCCGATCACCAAGCACTGGCGGCAGCGCGGATGCAAGTTCCAGCCGCAGCGAAACACCATGGGAGCGCGCTTCGTGCCGAAAAAGGAGCATTACCTCTTCGATCACGTCATTGATATCGAGCGGCACCTTTTTGATTTCGGTCTTGTTCGCGAGTGCACGGACGCGCCCCAGCACCGCACTCGCCCGATTGCCCTCGTTGATGATTAGCTCCACGGCGCGGCGCGCTTCGCCCAAGTCGGGATTTTCGCGGTTGAGCCAGCGCAGGCAAGCCGAAGCACTGGTGACGACGGCAGCGAGCGGCTGGTTAACTTCGTGCGCGATCGAGGCTGTCAGCTCGCCCAAGGTTGTGACGCGCGTGGTGTGCGCGATCTCGGTCTGAGCATTAAGCAGTTCCTCAGCGGTCCGTTTGGCCGCGGTGACGTCCATGAGCGCCCCAATGAATTCCAGCTGGCCTGCTTGATCTCTGACGGCATGGGCGACCACATGGACATGTTTGACTGAGCCATCCGGCATCAACAATCGATGCTCATAATCTAAATCCTTTCCGTCGCTGGATCCATGGTCGAGTGACCGCTGCACGTGGGCACGATCTTCCGGATGGGTGCGTTGAAGGACCATGTCGACAGTAACGGAACGCGCCTTGTCGTATCCATAAATTCTGAAGCATTCCTCTGACCAGAAGATTTCTCCCCTGGAGACACTCCAGCCGAAGCTGCCGGTGCGGCTCAATCTCTGCGCTTCGGTCAAATAGACCTCGCTTCTCCTTAGCTCCGCTGTCCGCTCTAAAACCTTGAGTTCGAGTTCTTTCGTCGCCTGCAATGACGTCAGATCCGCCTGCAGCACGTCGCGACATTGGACCAGAAATTTCCTGTACAGCTCGCCGTACTCATTTCGCTTGCTGTCTAGAACGCAGATGGTTCCGAAAATATCGCCATTAGGCCAAGCGACCGGAAACCCCATGTACGAGATCATTCCCAACTTGATGTCGGGATTAGCTTTCCAATCCTGATCCACCAGAGCGTTGGGCACCAGCAGAAGCTGACGGGTTTTCATCACCGTCTCGCAATACAATCCTGTGTTCAGGCTAGCGACTTCGTCCCTCTCGTATGGATTTCCCTCCGACTCACTGGAAACAAAAACCTTAATATTCGGAGGCTCCACCTTCATAACCAAAGCAGAGGGGACGTGTAGGACCTCAGCAACAACATCAATAATTTCTTGCCATTTCTGAATGGTCTGGGAGGGTACTCGGACCTCTGGGGTATTCATGCACTGCCCCTGACCACGGACAACGTCGAGGAAACGTACTTTAGGCCGCAGGAAAGCTACCGCGACGGCAGCAGACCACAACAGGAAGCGTTTGCTGTGCGCGGTCAAGCGTTCGCTAACTCGGGATTGTGTGCCCTACCAGCTGCCCCAAAGGGCAATGTCGCTCCGGGGCGAACACATACGCTGACGGCAGCTATGGGCACGTAGCAGACATGCGGAACCCCGCACGAAATATCCGCTATCGGGGGTATAGCGCACATCGCGGCTAAGGGCTGTCATGTCCGCTTTTGACCCAAAGCGGACAGCGGCCCGCATCTCATGTTGCCGCAGCGAAGTTGCTGCTGCCCCTTCCGGGATGCTCAATTGAGCCGTTACGATGCACCCTCTCGAGGGCGGGCGGCTATGAGGCGGCGGGAATTTCTCGCGCTTTAGGTGGCACAGCCGCAACTTGGCCGCTCGCCGCGAGGGCGCTAGGGCGCCTACTCTGCCCGGATGTTGGCGCTGCGCGCAACCTCGGTCCAGTTACGGACCTCGATGCTGATCCGCTTGCGGAATTCGTCCGGATTGCTCTGCTCGACCTCGACGCCCTGCTGGGCGAAGCGCGCGGCCACCTCTGGATCGCGCAGCGCGCTATTCACCTCGGCATTTAACCGTTCAACGATCGGGCGCGGCGTGCCGCGCGGGGCGAACACGCCGATCCAGGACACCGCCTCGAAGTCCCGGAAGCCCTGCTCGGCGACGGTCGGCAGGTCAGGATATTGCTTGTCGCGAACAAGCCCGCCGATCGCGAGCGCACGAACGGCCCCGGACTGGATATGTGGCTGTGCGAGCGTTGTCGAAATGGCCAGGAGATGCGCCTCACCCTTTACGACCGCCAACATCGCCGGCGCCCCGCCGCGGTAGGGCAAGTGCTGGATCTGCATGCCGCTCAAAAGCTTCAGCCGTTCGGTGACGAGGTGGTTGTGGCTCGCCTGTCCGGTCGTTGAATAGTTGTACTTGTCGGGATTCTGCTTGGTCAGCGCGATGAACTCCAGCAGCGTCTTGGCCGGGACGCCCGAGTTGAGGACGAACACGAACGGATAGCCGAACAACTGAGCGATCGGCACGAGGTCGCGCTCGGTGTCGTAGGGCAGCTTCGGATTGGTCGCCGCAAGGACGGTGAGCGAGCCGGCGACCATCAGCAGCGTCTGGCCGTCCGGGGCGGCCTTGGCAACGGCGTCGGTGCCGATTACGCCTGCGGCACCGGGCTTGTTCTCGATAATCACGGGCTGCTTCAGAGCGCGTTCGAGATGGGGCTGGATCAGCCGCGCCGAGATGTCGTTCAGGCCACCGGCCGCTTGCGGCACAATGATGCGGACGGTCTGGCTGGGATAATTCTGTGCCAGCGCTGCGGTCGAGGTGAATGCAAGCGCAGCGGCGACGATCGGCAGGGCCAGGAATACCCGGCGCAACGTCCAGTGTTTCATGTTCCGTCCGCGCGTTTTGCTTGTTCGTAAGCGGGTTTCAAAGCATTTAAAGCCTGGCGGCGTGGGTCGATCCGTCAAGTTGGGACCGTCCTCCATTCGGTAACCGGATCGTAAGCAAACACCCAGCCCATGTTGTTGAAGGTGTCGCCCTTTGCAACAAGTTCCGCACCTTGTTTTTGTCGCTGCGCTATTTCTGCAGGATCGCTCGCAAGGTGTAGCTTCGCGTTCTCGCGCGAACGGCTCTGCACCTTCGTGGCCCTCGGCTTGCGCACGGCTTCATAAGATTGAAGCGCAGCGGTCGCGTCGTCGCGCTGCTCGTCGAGCCAAGCGGCGAGGATGAATGCATCCTCAAACGCCCCGTTGGCGCCCTGGCCGCCGTTGGGGAGGACGGGATGGGCGGCATCGCCGAGAAGCTGGATGCGGCCTTTGCCCCAGCGCTCCGAGGATTTGCGGCCGAAAAGACCGAACTTGTTGCAAGACCGAATTTGGCCCATCAATGTGTTCAGCCGCTCGCAGGCAAGCGGCGCAAACTTTGCGCGCACCGCTTCCGGGTCATCCTGTGCAGTCCAGGATTTCTCGGCCCACTCTTCGCTCTTGCCACGCAGGACGACGTTGATCAGGTCGCGACCGCGCAGGAAGTAACTGACGCAATAATGATCCGGGCCCATCCACGCTCGCGCACCGGACGAACCGAGGATATCGGTCGGCAGGTCTTTTCCCTTGAGTAGCGCACGCCACGCGATCTGCCTGGTGAATACCGGATTTTCGTCTTGCCACAACGCGGCGCGAATACTCGAGCGGATGCCATCCGCGCCAATTACGACGTCGGCTTCGATCTGCTTACCGCTTTCTAAAGTGATCGCAGCGGAGGTTTCGGTCGTCGATACACCGACACACCGCGCCCCGAGATTGATGGCTGATTCTGGGACCGCGCGCTGAAGCATGCCGAGAAGGTCGGCCCGGTGAAATTGGTACTGGGGTTGGCCGTAGCGCGCCTCGAACTCGCTCCACGCAAATCCGAACAGACGCTCGTCCGTTTTCATGTCGCACATCGTCAGTTCGCTGCCGATGTTGCCCAGCCGGCGCGCCTCGTCGCCGAGCCCAAACGCGTTTAGGACCTTCGCTCCATTTGGCGTGATGTTGATGCCAGCACCAATTTCGCCGAGTGCTGGCGATTGCTCATAGACTTCGACCTCGAAGCCCCGCTGCCGTAAGCCGACCGCGGCGGCCAGTCCTCCCAAGCCTGCTCCGACGATAATGACCCGGCGTGTCTTCGCCATGTCAACACACTCACTTTATGAATAATCGTTTCTTCTGCGAGATTGCCGTGACGGCAATGATCCAGCAGCATATGCCCAGAGAAGCAACGGCGCTACCGTCGCCGATTTTCCGGTTACCCGTTTCTCCGAAGGCGCAAGAGCGATTGCGTCATCTGTGTGTCGGGGACGAGCTGTTTTGTTACGGCGCGAAGTGACACGAATGGCACTTAACGGACATCGGAAGGCCGCCGCGGATGTCCGCTTTCGGGGGTAAAGCGGACATAACCAATCAGGGTCGCGATGTCCGCCAATGACCCATAGGCGACATCGGCCATCATTTCATGTTGCAGTGGCGAAACCTGTTTCACCCCTATCAATGTGCTCGTTTGAGCCGATACGATGTCTTGTCCTAAGCCTGGGGCAAACATGAGGCGGCGGGAATTTATCGGCCTTGTTGGTGGCGCAGCGGCTACGTGGCCGCTCACCGCGCACGCACAACAAGCAGACCGTGTGCGGCAGATCGGCGTGCTATCAGGCGCGGACGAGGCGGGCAATCGGGTGCGGAGCGCGGAATTCCGGCAGACGTTGCAGCAATTGGGCTGGATCGAAGGCCGCAACATTCGGATCGACTATCGTTGGGGTGGGGGCGATGCCAACACCATTCGCAAATACGCAGCGGAGCTTGCGGCGCTCGCCCCGGACGTCATCCTGGCCAGTGGCTCCGCTGCGGCACCGATGCTGCAGGCGACGCGCACGGTACCGATTGTGTTTGTGATCATTCCTGATCCGGTCGGCGCTGGTCTCGTCGATAGTTTGGCGCGACCAGGCGGCAATGCCACCGGATTTATGCAGTTTGAATACAGTTTGAGCGGGAAGTGGCTGGAGCTTCTCAAAGAGATCGCGCCGGGCGTGACACGAGCCGGCGTGTTTCGCGATGCCGCCACAACTGCGGGGATCGGTCAATTCGCCGCCATCCAGTCCGTGGCGGCGTCCCTCGGCATCGATGTGAGCCCGCTCAACGCCCGCGATGTGGCGGAGATTGAGCGCGAGCGGTCACGGGTCTCTCGCGGTCCGGCAATGGCGGACTGATCGTGACGCTGAGCGCGTTCACGGTCGTTCATCGTGAACTGATTGTCACATCTGCGGCTCGGCACAAACTGCCGACGATCTACTCTAACCGCGATTTCGTGACTATTGGTGGCCTGATCGCCTATGGAGCCGATTATACAGACCAATACCGGCGCGCTGCCGGCTACGTCGATCGTATTCTCAGGGGCGAGAAGCCCGCCGACCTGCCGGTGCAGGCGCCGACCAAACTTGAGCTCGTCATCAACCTCAAAACCGCCAAGGCCCTCGGCCTAGACGTGCCACCTACGCTGCTCGCCCGCGCCGACGAAGTGATCGAATAACGACGCTGTTTGCTGCGTTGCGAACGGTGGCTAATGGCACAAAGCGGACATCCCAGGCGGCCCGCTTGATGTCCGCTTCGGGGTAAAGCGGACATGCCTGAGCAGCCGGGAAATGTCGGCTAATGACCCAAAGCGGACATCGGACAGCATCTCATGTTGCGGTAGCGAAGCCAGTTTCAGCCCCTATCAAAGCATTCGCTTGAGCCGGTACGATGACCATCCTGAGCCGGAGAGCAGGCATGAGGCGGCGGGAATTTCTCGGTGCCATAGGCGGTGCAGCAGCGTGGCCGTTTGCCGCGCGCGCGCAGCAGGCCGAGCGTGTACGCCGCCTCGGCATCCTTATGGCCATCGAAGGCGACGATCCGGAACGTCAGGTTCGCATCGCGGAACTCAAGCGTGGGCTGGAGCAGGCGGGCTGGATCGAGGGCCGCAATCTGCGGATCGATGCGCGTTGGGGCGCAGGTGCCGACAACCTTCGAAAGAATGCCGCGGAGATGGTCGCGCTTGCGCCGGACGTGATCTTGTCCTCCGGCACAGCAAGCTTGGCGCAGTTGCTGCTGGCGACCCGCACCCTGCCGATTGTGTTTGTGAACGTCGCCGATCCGGTCGGTGCCGGCTTCGTCGAAAGCTTGCCGCAACCGGGTGGCAACGCCACCGGCTTCATGCAGTTCGAATATAGCCTGAGCGGGAAATGGCTGGAGCTGCTTCGGGAGATCGCGCCGGGTGTGACGAGGGCGGCCGTACTTCGGGACCCGAACATCACCGCCGGAATTGGCCAGTTCGCCGTCGATTCAGTCCGTGGCGCAGCCGCTTGGGCTAGAAGTACGTCCGGTCAACCTGCGCGACGCGGGCGAAATCGAGCGCTCCATCACAGCATTCGCTCGCCTCGGCAATGGTGGTCTCATTGTTACGGTGAGCGCGGCGACGCTGATACATCGCGATCGGATTATCGCTCTTGCCGCCCAGCACAGGTTGCCCGCTGTATTCCCTCGGCGAATCTTCGTCAACGGCGGCGGCCTGATGTCCTATGGGTCCGACGCGAACGGTCAGTTCCGGCAAGTGGCTGCGTACATCGATCGCATCTTCAAGGGCGAGAAGCCCGCCGGCCTTCCGGTTCAGGCACCGACCAAATATGAATTGCTTATCAATCAGAAAACTGCGAAGGCGCTCGGCCTCACGGTGCCATCCACACTACTCGCCCGCGCCGACGAGGTGATCGAGTGAGCGGCGCGATGTCGGCTATTGGCACTTAACGGACAAACCGACTGCCTCTGAGTTTGTCCGCTATTCGGGGTAAAGCGGACATTGCGACTAGGGGCTGTCATGTCCGCTTTTGACCCATAGCTGACATTGAGCTAGCGCTAGCGGAGGTCCTCTTTCGGGGGGAAGCGGATGATTTTCTGACCGCTCTTGCCGCAAACGCTTTAGCTATTTCTCTTTAGGGCGATTGCGATCTGACGACGATGTTGCTTTCCGAAGGTTTGCCCATCTCGTGTCAGACGGCTTACCGTTGAGATAGCTGATTTCAGAGTTCGGCCACTTGCCGGTCATATACAGCCAAGCCAAACGACTTGCTGAATAAGGCCGACCATCAAAGCGAATTTGACGGTAACCCCTCCCATTTTTCGCCCCAGCGATAGTGCCAACAGGAGCGCGAGTGCTAGCGCTTACCTTCCACCGAAATATCCCGGTTGTAGGGGCGTAACTAAGGACTTTGCGCAGTCGGTTAGCAGTCAGCATGGACCAAAATATCTTTCCAGACGTGCATCGGCAACAGACGGCATGAGCTTAACAGATGCTTGGAATGCGACATAGTTCCTGTCGAAGACTAAAACGTTCCGTCAACGGACCGCGAAGCCCATCAATGTCCGCCTTTGGTACTTAGCGGACACCCAGCGCTCTGATCCATGTCCGCTTTTGGGGGTATAGCGGACATCGCAATTAGGCCGCCATGTCCGCTAATGACCCAAAGCGGACATCGGAACGCATTCGAGGAACGTCACGTGATGGAACGTGGGGCAGGGTCACTCCGGCTTGATGTTTGCGGCCTTGATGATCGGCCACCATTTACTGATCTCTGCCTTCTGCATCTCGGCAAGTGCTGCCGGAGTTTGCTGCTCGCGCGGAAAAATCTCCTGCGCCAAATCGGCCAGTCGTGCCCGGACGCTGGGATCGGCCAAAGTCTCCACGGCGGCAGCATTGAGCTTGGCGATGATGTCGTTCGGCGTCCGTGCCGGCGCCCAGAAACCGAACCAGGCAGTCGCGTCGAGACCCGGAAATCCCGCCTCCTCAACAGTCGGAATGCCGGGCGCTGCCGCAAGACGACGCTTGGCGGTAACGGCATAGGCCTTGAAGGCGCCCGAACGCACATGCGGCAGCGGAGCGCCGGCATTGAGCAGCCCCATGTCGATCCGCCCTTGCGCCAGGTCCTGGATGGCGGGTCCAGCGCCGCGATAAGGCACCAGACGAAAGCTCGTGCCGGTTTCCTTCTGAAAGAAAACGCTGGCGACGTGGGAGGCAGAACCGGGGACCGCCGAAGACGCCTTGCCGGGATTCGCCCGAAGCCAACCCACAAACTCCCTCAGGTCGCGCGCCGGCGTGGCGTTGCTGGCGACGATCAGCAGCGGACTCTCGACCAGCAGCGTGATCGGCTCGAAATCCTTCACCACGTCGTAGTCGAGTGGGTAGATGGCAGCATTCGCGACATGGGTGCCCCAATATCCGATGGAAATCGTATAGCCGTCGGGTGCAGCGCGCGCCGCACGGCCGGTGCCGATGCTGCCGGCGGCCCCATCGATGTTTTCGACCGTGACGGTCTGGCCCAGCGACACACTCATGCGCTCAGCCATGATGCGGGCGATGCCGTCGTTTGGACCGCCGGCAGCAAACGGCACGATCATTGTGATAGGTCGCGCTGGATAGGTTTGCGCCCACGCGATCCGCGACACCGCCGGGAGTGCGGCAGCGCCCGCGGCCAGGTGCAAGAATGTGCGGCGGGGAAATTTCATGGTGGCCCTCCCATTGCGGAAAAGGCGACGCTTATGCGTTTGCCGCTGCCCCTTCTTCCAAAAGGCTAGCCGCTCGCGACCATGTGCGGAAGGGTCGTGATGTCCGCTATTGGCACTTAGCGGACATCCCAGCACGACTGCCTGATGTCCGCTTTTGGAGGTAAAGCGGACACGCGCCGTCCAGATAGGTCGCTATTGATTTTTTCGTACGGCTCGGCACGTCGAATAACGCGCGAATACGGGGCCAAACGAATTTCAAGATCGGTGCCTTAAAGCACTCGGCCATCCGTCCAAGGCCCTCAAAGCGGGATCGCGGCGGCCAATGCAGGCCGCTCGCGGGCCTGTTGCGGCGGCTATGGACCGGCAGGCTCGCGCGTCGCATTCTGCCCACATGACACCATCGCTCGCGATCATCGGCGCCGGGATGGGCGGACTTACGCTTGCCGCCGCGCTCCATCAGCGCGGCGTCGAGGCCCAGATCTACGAACAGGCGCCGCACTTCGTTCGCCTCGGTGCCGGCATCCAGATGAGCCCGAACGCCATGCGCGTGCTGCGCGGCATCGGCCTTGAGCCCCGCATCCGCGCGACCGCGTTCCAGCCGCACTCCTGGACCAATCGCGACTGGGATACCGGAGTGCTGTCGAACGAGTTGCCGCTCGGCGCTGATGCGGAGGCGAAATACGGTGCGCCCTATCTGCTGATGCATCGCGGCGACCTGCACGAGGTGCTGGCCTCGCGCGTTCCGAACGATCGCATCGCGCTGGACAAGAAGCTCATCGATCTCGATTGGCGCAGCGGTGGCGTCACGTTGCGCTTTGCCGACGGCACCAGCGCCCGCGCCGATGCCGTAATCGCGGCCGATGGCATCCATTCCAAGGCGCGCGAACTCTGGCTCGGTGCGGAGAAGGCCAATTTTACCGGCCGCGTCGCCTACCGCACCACGTTCCCCGCGGCACTGCTCGAGGGCCATGCCATCGATCAATGCTGCAAGTGGTGGGGGCCGGACCGCCACATCGTCATCTATTACGTCACGGCAAACCGCGACGAAGTCTATTTCGTCACCAGCGTGCCTGAGCCGGAGTTCACCGTCGAATCCTGGTCGGCGACCGGCGATCTGGGAAGACTGCGTGCGGCGTTCGCGGGTTTTCATGAACAAGTCCGGCGCGTCGTTCACGCCTGCCCGCGCGTGCACAAATGGGCGATCGTCGATCGCGACCCCCTGCCCCACTGGAGCGACGGCGCGATGGCGTTGCTCGGCGACGCCGCCCATCCCATGACACAGTATATGGCTCAGGGGGCCGCCACCGCGATGGAGGACGCAGTCGTGCTGAGCCGCTGCATCGTTGACGCGCGAGACGACCTGCCCGCGGCATTCGCCCGTTACGAAGCGGCGCGCCGGGAGCGCACCGCGCGCATCCAGGGCACGTCGTCGCAGAACACTTTCATGCGCCAGCCGACCGATCCGTCCTGGGTCTATGGCTACGACGCGTGGACCACGCCGCTGCCGGAATACGCCTGAATTAGGCCCTTTGGCGCGTGCTGGGAAACTAATCCGGCCTGTCGCGCGTTATGGCGGCATGAACATCGAACGGGTCATGGACTTGCTGTCGCGCTTCGCCTTTGCCAGCGCAAGCCTCGTCCTGATGGCGATGTCGTTTGCGATGGTCATCTACGGCGGGATCGAGGTCGTCACCGTCGGCTGGTCATCCTGGAAGGATGCGGGCTCGGTCCTGCTCGCCGCTATCGGTTACGTCGTTATCGCCATGGCCGTGTTCGATGTCGCCAAATATTTCATCGAGGAAGAGGTGATCCGTGGCCGCGAGATGCGGGGCGCCGCCGAGGCGCGCCGCAGCCTGACCAAGTTCATCTCCACCATTGCGATCGCGATCTTCATCGAAGGCCTGGTGATCGTGTTCCAGGCAAGCAAGGAACGCCTGCCGGAGATGATCTATCCGACGGCGCTGCTTTTGACCGCGATCGTCATTGTCGTCGGCCTCGGCATCTTTCAGCGGCTAAGCGCCGACGTCGAGAAGAAGGTCGACGACAAAGACAAGGTGAAGTCGCGCTGATATCGCCGGTTCACTCCTGCAACGCCACCTCGCGCTTGGCCCGCAACGACGGCAGCGCGATCAGCAGCATCAGGATCGCCGCCGCGATCAGGAACGCCGCCGACAATGGCCGGGTGAGAAAAATGGTGACGTCGCCGAAATTGATCATCATGGCGCGCCGCATCTGCTCTTCCATCATCGGGCCAAGGATGAAACCGAGAATGAGCGGCGCCGGCTCGCAGTCGAGCTTGAGCAGCACGTATGCGACCAGGCTCAAGGCCGCAAGCACGTAGATGTCGAAAATCTTGTTGTCGACGGTATAAACGCCGATGCAGCAGAACACAAAAATCGCGGGGAACAGAAGCCGGTATGGCACAGCCAAAAGCTTCACCCAGAGCCCGATCAACGGAAGATTCAGTACCAACAGCATCAGATTGCCGATCCACATGCTGGCAACGAGGCCCCAGAAAAGCTCCGGCCGCTCCGTCATCACCTGTGGACCTGGCGCGATACCCTGGATCATCAGCGCGCCGATCATCAACGCCATGGTCGGATTGGAGGGAATGCCCAGCGTCAGCATCGGAATAAACGAGGTCTGCGCGCCGGCGTTGTTGGCGGATTCCGGCGCAGCGACGCCGCGGATGTCGCCCTCCCCGAATGTGCGCGGCGGTTTTGCGATCTTCTTCTCGCACATATAGGCGGCGAACGAGGCAAGCAGCGCGCCGCCGCCCGGCAGGATGCCAAGGATGGAGCCCAGCGCCGTGCCGCGCACGATCGACCAGAAGCTGATCCGAAGATCGTGCAACGAGGGCAACACGCTGCCGAGCCGCTCGCTGTACACGTCGGCCTTGTCCTTGTGCTCCAGGTTCGCGACCACATCGGTAATGCCGAAGAACGCCATCGCCAGCGCAACGAAGCCGATGCCGTCGGTCAGTTCCGGCTGGCCGAAGCCGAAGCGGATCGTGCCGGAATTGACGTCGGTGCCAACGAGACCCAGCAGGATGCCGAAGCACACCATCGCGATCGCCTTGATGACCGAGCCTCGCGCCAGCACCACGGCGGCGATCAGGCCGAACACCATCAGGGAGAAATATTCCGCCGGGCCGAATTTCAGCGCCAACTCGGCGAGCGGCGGCGCGAAATACGCGACCACCAGCGTGGCGATGCAGCCGGCGATGAATGACCCGATCGCCGCTATACCAAGCGCCGGGCCGGCGCGCCCCTGGCGCGCCATCTGATGGCCGTCGAGCGTGGTGACGACCGAGGACGATTCACCCGGAATATTGACTAGGATCGCCGTGGTCGAGCCGCCGTACTGCGCGCCGTAATAGATGCCGGCGAGCATGATCAGCGCCGGCGCGGGGCCAAGGTTGAAGGTGAACGGCAGCAGCATCGCCACCGTCGCCACCGGGCCGATGCCGGGCAGCACGCCAACCAGCGTGCCGAGGAAGCAGCCGACGAAACAATAGATGAGATTCTGCCACGTCAGCGCGACGCCAAGCCCGAAGGCGAGATTGCCGAGGGTCTCCATAGCTTACGCGTCCGGCCAGAGCGGGATAGGCAAGCCCAGCAGCCACACGAAAACCACGCTCGAGAACGCAATGAGGACAACAACAAGCCCGATTGTCTCCAGCGGACGGCTCTCGCGCGACGCCAGCGCGCCGACCAGCACCAGCACGGCTACGGCCGCCATCAACCCAAGATGCGCCAGCGCCACGCCGAACAGCGCGATGGCGGCAAGGCTGATGATGATGGGCCGTGCATGGAAACGCGGCACCGGCGGGCCGTCGATGGCGAACGAGCGCACCGCGATGATCAGGCCGAGCAAGGCGAGCAGCGTGCTGACCAGGATCGGAAACAGCCCCGGCCCCATGCGGTGCATGTTGCCGGTGCCGTAGTGGCGCGCCAGGAGAATGAATCCGAGCGCGACCGCAATGAAGAACAGGCCGGCCCAAAAGTCCTTGGGAGAGCGGATGCGCATCACATCAACCTGTCACGCTCCGCTTCCCGCAGCATCAATCCGGCTTGATCTTGGCCTTCTCCACGATCACCGACAACTGCTGCGCGGTCTTCTTGACCTTGGCGTCGAGCTCGGCCCCGCTCGATCCGAGCGTTTCGACGCCGCCGCCGGCGAAGCGCTCCTTCACGTCCGGCATCGCGAGAATTTTCACGACTTCGGCTTGGAGCTTGTCGACGATCGCCTTGGGCGTGCCCTTAGGCGCCAACAGCAGCGTCCAGTTCGAGGCGTCGACCTCCTTCACGCCCTGCGACTGCAGGGTCGGCCATTCCGGGTTGAACTTCGAGGGCTGCGCGCCGGTCACCGCCAGCACCCGCAGCCGCCCGGCCTTGACCTGCGGCGCGGCCGACGAACTTGCCAGTACAGCGAACGGAATATCGCCACCAGCCAGCGCCGCCGCCGCCGGCGCCCCGCCCTTGTAAGGAATGTGCTGGAACTGGGTGCCCGTGTTGAGCGCCATCCATTCCAGCACGATCTGATTGATGCTGCCGTTGCCGGGCGTGCCGACCGAAAGGCGGCCGGGCTGGGCCTTGGCCCCCGCGAGCACCTCAGCGATGCTTTTGTACGGCGTTGCGGCGTTGGTCGCCCAAACCATCGGCGCGTCGCTGATCGTGCTGATCGGCGCAAAATCCTCCCACTTGTAGGGCATGTCCTTGAACAGCGCCGGATTGATTGAAACGTCGCCGACCGTCGCCATGATCAGCGTGTAGCCGTCGGCCGGAGCCTTGGCGCCCGCGCCCATGGCGATGAAGCCGTTGCCGCCAGGCTTGTTCTCCACCACCACCTGCTGGCCCCAGGCTTCCGTCAGCTTGGCGCCGACGATGCGGGATGCGATGTCGGCGATCCCGCCCGGCGCGTAGGGCACCAGGATGTGGATCGGCTTGGCTGGATAGGTCTGAGATACGGCCGGCTGGCTCAGTAGCATCAGGCCCGACACAACAGCGGCAAACGCGAGGCGCATAGTGATCCTCCACTGATTGCCGCAGCCTGCATGACAAAAGGTGGTCCTTGCAATGCTGGAAATGGCGTTGGCGGGTGCGATTTAACGTCCTGGCATTGCTGGCCGATCTCGCGCCTTGATCTTAACCTCGATCGCCTATAGCTCAACGACGTGCGATCCAAAAACACCGCAAAATCCGCGGCTCCGTCGGTGAGCTTCGTCTCGCTCGGCTGCCCGAAGGCGCTGGTCGATTCCGAGCGCATCATCACGCGGCTCCGCGCCGAGGGCTACGCGCTGACGCGCGAGCACAAGGGCGCCGATCTCGTCATCGTCAACACCTGCGGATTTCTCGACAGCGCGCAGGCGGAATCGCTCGACGCTATCGGCGAGGCGCATGGCCGAGAACGGCAAGGTCATCGTCACCGGCTGCATGGGCGCCGAGCCGGAAAAGATCACCGACAAATATCCCAATGTGCTGGCCATCACCGGCCCGCAGCAATACGAGAGCGTGCTCGACGCCGTGCACCGCGCAGCGCCGCCGAAGCACGATCCGTTTCTCGATCTCGTGCCGCCCGAAGGCATCAAGCTGACGCCGCGGCATTACGCCTATCTGAAGATTTCCGAGGGCTGCAACAACCGCTGCACGTTCTGCATCATCCCGAAGCTGCGCGGCGATCTGGTTTCGCGGCCGGCTGCGGACGTGCTGCGCGAGGCCGAGCGGCTGGTCAGCGCCGGGGTGAAGGAACTGCTGGTGATCTCGCAGGACACCTCGGCCTATGGCGATCGATATCAAGTACGCCGTGAGCAGGTGGAAAGATCGCGATATCCGCGCGAAGTTCCTCGATCTCGCAACCGAACTCGGCACGCTCGGCGCTTGGGTACGGCTGCACTACGTCTACCCTTACCCGCACGTCGACGACGTGATCCCGCTGATGACGGAGGGCAAGGTGCTGCCCTATCTCGACATTCCCTTCCAACACGCCTCACCTGATGTGCTCAAGCGCATGAAGCGCCCGGCGGCACAGGAGAAGACGCTGTCGCGCATCGCCCGCTGGCGCGAAATCTGTCCCGATCTGACGATCGCGCTCGACCTTCATCGTCGGCTTCCCGGGCGAAACAGAAAAAGACTTCGAGATGCTGCTCGAATGGCTGGACGAGGCCGCCCTCGATCGCGTCGGCTGCTTCCGCTACGAGCCGGTTTCGGGCGCGGTGTCGAATGATCTCGCCGCGCCGGTGCCGAAAGAACTCACCGAGGAGCGGTGGCACCGCTTCATGGCGCACCAGCAGGCGATCTCCAAGAAACGCCTCAAGCGCAAAGTCGGCACGCGCCAGCAGATCATCATCGACGAAGTCGGGACCGACCGTCGCCAAAGGCCGCTCAAAGGGCGATGCACCAGAGATCGACGGCGCGGTCTATGTGAAGAGCACACGGCCACTCCGCGTCGGCGAGATTCGCCACAGTGAAAATCGAACGCGCCGACGAATACGACCTGCACGGCACCGCGGCAGGGTTCTGATCCAACGAGCGCTCACTCCGGCTTGAAGCCGAGTTCTTCCATCAATTGCTTCTGCTCAGCGACAGTTCGCAGCACGAAGGCGCGGTAATCCTCGGTGTTCAGATAGAACGGCTCCTGATCGATCTTGGCGATCGTCTCGACGTAGGACGGCTCGTCCATCCCCTTCTTGAAGGCGTCGTGTAGGACTTTCACGACCTTCGGGTCCATGCCCTTGGGTCCCGCCAGACCGAACGGCGAGTTCGACACCATGGCGATGCCCGCTTCCTTCAGCGTCGGCACGTCCGGCCAGCTCTTGCTGCGCTTGTCGGTCCAGATCACCAGCAGACGCAGCTGCCCGCCGTCGACCAGCGGCGCCCAGCCGCTCGCGTCGGCGACGGCACTGATGTGGCCACCCAGCAGCGCGTTGGTCGATTCCGACGTGCCACGGAACGGCACATGGGTCCATTTGATGCCGCGCTCCTTGGCAAGCTGTTCCATCGTCAGATGCAAGGTCGTGCCCGCGCCGGGCGTGCCGTAGCTGATCTTGCCAGGATTGGCCTTGGCGTCGGCGATCAGATCCTGAAACGTTGCCCAGGGCGCGTCCTTTTTCACCACGACGCCGAAGGTATAACCCGACAAGCTCAGGATGTAGCTGAGGTCGTTGATCGGGTCGAACGTCGTTTTTCGGGTGAATGGATAGCGGAACACGGTGATCGGGATTTGCGCGATCGTGTAGCCGTCCGGTGCGCTGTTGGTGGCCATCTGCAGCGGTCCCAGCACACCGCCAGCGCCCGTCCGGTTCTCGATGACGATCGACTGGCCGAGATGCTTCTCGGTCGCGGCCGCCAGCGCGCGAAGCCCGATGTCGGTGGTGCCGCCCGCGGCAAACGGCACGATCAATGTCACCGGCCGTGTCGGGAACTCTTGCGCGTCAGCCAAGCCAAACGAAAACAATAGCGCCAGCGCGCCTACCGCGGCATTTCGCATGAATGGCCAAGTCATTCAGGGACCTCTTGCAATTCCCTCGCCCACAACCTTGACGATTGCACCCGTCAACCGGGCAACCTCTTGCGACTCGATGGTGAAGGCCGGCGTCAGATAGATGATAGCGCCGAACGGGCGAATGAACACGCCCTCGTCCACGAACCGCGCCCGCAGCGCATGGAGGTCGCCGATCCGCTCGAGCTCCACCACGCCGATTGCGCCCCTCACCCGCACGTCCTTCACGCCCGGCATGGCCCCGACATGGCGCAAGCTCGCGCGCCATCTGCTCCGACATCGCCTTGACCTGCTCAAGGCGCGGCTCGCGCTCGAACAGGTCGAGCGAGGCGTTGGCGGCGGCAGAGGCGAGCGCATTGCCCATGTAGGTCGGCCCGTGCATCAGAGCCTTTCGCGGGTCGTCCGACCAAAACGCTTCGAATACATGTTTACGCGCGACGGTCGCAGCCAGCGGCAGTGTGCCACCGGTCAGCGCCTTGGATAGCATGATGATGTCGGGAATGACGCCAGCCTGCTCGCAGGCGAACATCGAGCCGGTGCGGCCAAAGCCGGTGAATATCTCGTCGAAAATGAGCAAGGCGCCGCACCGGTCCGCGACGGCGCGCAGCCGTTGCAGCGTGGCTGCGTCGTGGAAACGCATGCCCGCCAGCCCCCTGCACCAGCGGCTCGATCATCAGCCCGGCGATGCGCTCGGCGTGCCGCGCCAGGACCAGTTCGAGCGCATCGCGCACTTGCCGCGTCTGCCGGCAGATCGACGATAACATGCTCCGGCAGAAGGCCGCGGAATACGTCGTGCATCCCGGCGTCCGGGTCGCTCACCGCCATCGCGCCGGTGGTGTCGCCGTGATAGCCGCCTTTGAAAGTGACGAATTTCGTCTTGTTCGGCTCGCCGCGGTTGATCCAATATTGCTGCGCCATCTTCATCGCGATCTCGACCGCGACCGAGCCGGATTCCGAGAAGAACACCCGATCGAGATCCCCCGGCAGCAGCGCTGTGAGCCGCTGCGCCAGGGTCAAGGCCTGCTCATGAACGAGGCCGCCGAACATCACATGCGGCATGACCGAAAGCTGCCGCTCCACCGCCTGCCTGATGTGCTGATGGTTGTAGCCGTGGCAGGCGGTCCACCATGACGCGATGCCGTCGATCAGCTCGCGGCCGTCGGCGAGCACGATGCGACAGCCCTCGCGTGCGCGCGACCGCAAGCGGCGGCGGCGCGACCTTCATTTGCGTATAGGGCAGCCAGACATGATCGAGTCCGGCCTCGTACCAGTGATTCCGATCCATTGAGTGCTAGTATAAGCGAAACATGTCCTCTCTCGATGACTTCGCACGGCACAAGCTAGCCACGCTGGAGCAGGCCCACCTGCGCCGCAGGCTGGTGCCGACCGGCCGATTCGACGATCTCTTCGTCGAGCGCAACGGCCGGAAGCTCCTGTCGTTCTCCTGCAACGACTATCTGGGTCTGAGCCAACATCCCGCGCTGAAGGCTGCCGCCATCGCGGCGATCGAACGCCATGGCGTCGGTGCCGGCGCCTCACGGCTCGTCACCGGCGATCACCCGCTCTACGCTGAGTTGGAGCAACGGCTTGCCCGCCTCAAAAGGACCGAGGCGGCATGCGTATTCGGCTCCGGCTATCTCGCCAACGCCGGGATCGCGCCGGCACTGGTCGGCCGCGGCGATCTGATCCTGATCGACGAGCTGGCGCATTCGAGCCTGTGGACCGGGGCGCGACTGTCGCGTTCGGAGTTACTGTCCTTTCGCCACAACGATGCCGGCCACCTCGCCGATCTGCTCAAACAGTATCGAAGCAATCACCAGCGGGCGCTGATCGTCACCGAAGGCGTGTTCTCGATGGACGGCGATCGCGCGCCCCTCGCCGAACTGGCGAGCCTGGCGCGTGAGGCCGCGGCATGGCTCATGGTCGATGATGCCCATGACCTCGATTTCGCCGCCACCATACGCGCGGAGGTGCCGCTCCGCATCGGCACCCTGTCCAAGGCCATCGGCGGATACGGCGGCTATCTCTGTGCGTCGCAGCCGGTGATCGACTTCGTCCGTAATCGCGCCCGCACGCTGATCTATTCGACTGGACTGCCGCCGGCGACCGTTGCCGCCGCCATCGCCGCCCTCGATCTGATCGAGCGCGAACCGAAGCGGCTGGCGATGCCGGTTACGAAGGCCCAAGCGTTCACCCGCGCCGCCGGCCTGCCGCAAGCGCAGAGCGCGATCGTACCGGTTGTCATCGGCGAGGCTGCCGCTGCGCTCTCTGCCTCGCAACTTTTGGAGGCCGAGGGCTATCTTGCAGTCGCGATCCGCCCCCCGACCGTGCCGGAAGGCACTGCACGCCTGCGGCTGTCGTTCAGCGCAGCCCACCCCGACGCCGAGATCGCGCGCCTCGCCGAGATTGTCCGCACCCGCATCCTTCGCATCACATGAGCGCGATCTTCATCACCGCGACCGGCACCGACATCGGCAAGACCTTCGTTGCCGCGGGCCTGATCCGGCATTGCCGCGCCGCTGGCCGAACCGTCGATGCACTGAAGCCGGTGGCGACCGGTTTCGATCCGGCTGACGCGGCGGCGAGCGACCCGGGCGTGTTGCTCGCCGCACTCGGCCGCCCAGTCAAGTCGACAGAGATCGCGCGCATCGCGCCCTGGCGTTTTTCCGCACCGCTCTCCCCTGACATGGCCGCGCGTCGCGAGAATCGCGCAGTGGATTTTGAGGCGTTAGTGGCCTTCTCGCGCGGCGCAACCACAAACGCCGAAGGAACGCTGCTGGTCGAGGGCATTGGCGGCGTCATGGTGCCGCTCGACGGCAAGCATACTGTGCTGGATTGGATGGCAGAGCTCGCCATCCCAGTTGTGCTGACGGCCGGCAGCTATCTCGGCAGCCTGAGCCATACGCTGACCGCTCTGGACGCGTTGCGGCGTCGGAACCTTGTGGTGAAAGCGCTGGTGGTCAACGAGACCCCGGGCTCGACAGTACCGATGCCGGAAACAACGGCGACGCTCAACCGGTTCGTTGCACCCATCCCGGTCGTAACGCTCCCGCGCCTGCCAGCCGGTGCAACGCACCCAGCGTTCGCAGAAATCGCCGCATTGCTTTAGCGCGGAGAATCTTACGGCTTGAAACGCTCGATGAAACGCGTCAGCGCCGCGACCGCCAGCCCCATGTCGGCGACGCTGGCGAACTCGGCCGGGTTATGGCTGATACCGCCGCGGCAGCGCACGAACAGCATGGCAGCGGGACAAAGCCTCGCCATCACCTGGGCGTCGTGCCCGGCGCCCGACGGCAGGCGGATCGGCGCGTGGCCCAATTCGGTGACGCTCGTCGCCAGCGTATCCTGCAGCGCCGGCGCGCAATGCGCAGTCCCTATTTCATGGAACGGGTCGACTGCAACCCTGAGTCCACGCGCTTTTGCAATGCGCGCTGCCTCGGCCGCGAAACGTTCGGTGGCCGCAACCCGCAACGCATCAGTGAGCGCGCGCAGGTCGACAGTGAACAGCACGCGGCCGGGAATGATATTGACCGCGCCGGGGATGGCCTCGATGCGGCCGACGGTGCCAACCATGCCGTCCTCGGGGTGCTCGCCGGCGATCTTCTCCAGCGACAGCGCCATTTCCGCCGCGCCGGCGTAGGCATCGCGGCGGAGATCCATCGGCACGGTGCCGGCGTGCCCGGCCTCGCCCGTCACGGTGACGCGAAGCCTGACCTGCCCGACGATGCCCGTGACGATGCCGAGCGGCTCGCCCTTGGCTTCCAGCACCGGGCCCTGCTCGATATGCACCTCGACGTAGCCGGCGGCATCTCCCGCGCGGTAGGCAGCGGTTGGAATGTCGTTCGGATTTTTCCCGTAGGCCTTGAGCGCAGCGGCCAGCGTCACGCCGTTCCGGTCGGCTGCCGCAAGCGTCTCGTTCTCGAACGCTCCGGCGCAGGCTGATGACGACGTCAGCGTCGCGGGAAAGCGCGAGCCCTCTTCGTCACCGAATGCGAGCACGTCAATGCCGAAGGGCAACTCCGTCTTGGTGCGCGCGAAATGCTCCGCCGCCAGGATTCCGGCAATGACGCCGAGCGGGCCGTCGTATTTGCCGGCATCGACCACCGTGTCGATATGCGAGCCGATCAGCAGCCGCCGCTTGGCATTGCCGAAGCTCCCGCGCACAGTACCGAGCGCGTCCTCGCTGACCGACAGCCCAGCCGCCCGCATCCAACCGGCGACTAGATCGGCCCCGCGGCGATGCTCCGGCGTGAGAAACAGCCGCACCAGGCGGCCGGACTCGGCGGAAATCGCGCCAAGCTCCGAGATCATCGCTTCGGCGCGCGCTCCCAGCGCGTTTGGATCGGGCGCGTTCACGACAGAAGCTCCACCTTGATGGCGGTTTCGAGCATGGCTTCAAAGTTGATCAGGACGTGCATCACGATGGTCAGCGTGGTCGAGCCGCTGGCCCAGCGGAACCAGCCGAGCATAAGGCCTGCCGCAAAGATTTGCGCCATCCCGAGCCAGTCGTATTGGATGTGCAGCAACGCCCAGGCCAACGAAATGACGACGATGGCCAGCCTCTCGTAGCCGGGACGCGCGAACCCGCGATAGAGAAAGCCGCGAAAGGCAATCTCCTCTCCGATCGGCGCAACCACGACGATGGCCAGCAGCAGCCAGATCAGCACACCGGCATCCTTGGCGCTTTGATAAGCCTCGGTCTGGAACAGCGGCACGAGGTCGCGTCCACTGACATACAACAGCGTGTCGAAAACGATATTGATCGCAATGATGCAAAGCACGGCGAAGACGATCTCGCCACGCTTGGCCCTACCGAGAGCGAAATAGCTGGCCGGCGTCCAGCGCCGCAGCCGGGCGGCGAACGCCAAGACAGTGACCTGCACAGGGATCGACACGAGCGTGCCGATCGTGATGACCACGCCGTCATAGGTGAAGGTCCGCGCATTGGCACGGTCGGCCTGCCATGCGGCGTAGACGCCGGTTGCCACCACGACGCTGACCAGAAACGCAAACAACAGCCAGGCGATCGTGGCGGGGATACCCCACGGCGGCGGATCAGATTTCGTCGGATCCCGATCGGTGATGAAACTCATGCGTCAAGCGATCTGCGCCGTGTCAGGCGATCCTTACTTTTGTCCGCCCAGCCAGCGGCCGAGCGCATCCCGCTCGGCCTCAGTCATGCCGGTCTGATTGCCAAGCGGCATGGCCCGATTCTGTACGGTCTGCATATAGATTTGCTGCGCAAAACGGCGCATTTCGGGAACGGTCTCGAGCGCGACGTTCTTCGGCGGCTCCTTAAAAGCAGGATGTGCTGGGTTGCGCGAATGGCACATCACGCAGTGCTTGGCCGCGATCGTCAGCGCCTCGATATCGCTTACGGCGGGACCCGCGGATACCGTGCGCGCGGCCGGCGCGGTCACGTAGATCGTGGCGATCAGCGCCATGGCTGTGATCGGCAAAGTCCAGCCATAGCTGTCCCAAGTATCGGCGGCCTCGATCCGGTTGAGCATGTGACGGACCAGCGCCCCAATGACAATGATCAGCGCCACGATGAGCCACGAGTGCGGGTGCGTAAACAGGAACGGATAGTGCTGAGACACCATCATCAGCAGCACCGGGAGCGTCAGGTAGTTGTTGTGGATCGACCGCTGCTTGCCGATCTCGCCATAGCGCGCATCCGGAGTTTGCCCGGCGATCATCTGCGCTATCATCTTCTTCTGGTTCGGGATGATCACGCCGAACACGTTGACCGCCATGATGGTCCCGACCAGCGCGCCGACATGGATGAACGCGCCGCGGCCGGAGAACACCTTGGTGTAGAGCACCGACGCGATCAGGATCAGCGCGAACACGGCCAGCGCGAGCAGCGTGGTCTTCTCGCCGAACTTGGTGCGGCACAGGCCGTCATAGATGAACCAGCCCACCACCAGCGACCCGATCGAAATCGCAATCGCTTGCAACGGCTCGAGCGGCACCACGCCTGGATCGATCAGGAACGCATCGGCGTGGAAGTAGTACTGCACGATGAGAAGGCCGAAGCCGGTGACCCAGGTGAGATAGGCCTCCCATTTGAACCAGTGCAGCACGTCCGGCAGCACCGGGGGCGCCACCGTGTATTTCTCCACGTGGTAGAAGCCGCCGCCGTGGACTTGCCAAGCGGTGCCGAGCACGCCCGTGTTCATCCGCTTGTGCTTGGACAGCGTGTAGTCGAGCGCCATGAAATAGAACGACGTGCCGATCCAGCCGATCGCCACCACCATGTGTGCCCAGCGGATCAGCAGGTTCAGCCATTCGCCAAAGAAGACGTCCACGGTTCAGCTTCCCCGGTAGGTCGAATAGCCGTATGGCGAGACGAGCAGCGGCACGTGGTAATGAGTGTCTGCGGCGATCGAAAAACGCAGCGGAATGACGTCGAGGAACGGCGGGTTGGCGAGCGGAATGCCTCGGCCTCGGAAATAATCCCCGACGTGGAAGCTCAGTTCGTAGCTTCCAGTCTGAAAGGCCGCGCCCTCCAGCAGCGGTTGGTCGGTCCGGCCATCGGCATTGGTCCGCATATCCACGAGCACCTTGCCGCCGCTCCGGAGCACGACACGCACATCCGCGCCCGGCCGGCCAACCGATGTATCGAGAACGTGCGTGCTCAAGCGGCCCATGTCCTGTTGCACGAAAAAATCATGCCCGGGTCAAGGGCCCGGGCATGATCGCAAAATAGGCAGATTGCCGGCGCTACGGGACAAGGATGGTCGAGCCTGTGGTGTTGCGGCCTTCAAGATCCTGATGCGCCTTCACGGCGTCCTTGAGCTTATATTTCTGGTTGATCGGAATCTTGACCTTGCCGCTACCGACCACCTCGAACAGATGCTTGGCGATGTCGAGCAGGTCGGCTCGCTTGGCCGCGTAGGTGTTCAACGTCGGACGGGTCGCAAACAGCGAGCCTTTGGTCTGCAGGATGTTGATATTGAAGGCATCGATCTGACCCGAGGCGCTGCCGAAACTCGCAAACATTCCGAGCGGACGAATACAATCGAGCGAGGCTGGGAATGTGGTCTTGCCGATGCCGTCGTAGACCACATTGCAGAGTTCGCCCTTGGTGATCTCCTTGACCCGCGCCGCAAAGTCTTCTTTTCGGTAGTAGATGACGTGGTCTGCGCCGTTCGCCATCGCAAGCTTGCCCTTGTCCTCGGTGCCGACTGTGCCGATCACGGTGGCGCCGAGCGCCTTGCCCCACTGGCAGAGGATCAGGCCGACGCCGCCGGCCGCGGCATGCACCAGAATGGTATCGCCCTTTTTCACCTGGTAGGTCCGGCGCAGCAGATATTCCGCGGTCATGCCCTTGAGCATCATCGCAGCCGCCTGTTCATAGCTGATGTTGTCGGGCAGCTTCACCGCGCGGTCAGCGACAAGCAGCCGCTCCTCGCCATAGGCGCCCATCGCCACGACATAGGCGACGCGGTCGCCGACCTTGAGATCGGTGACGCCGGGACCGACCGCGGTGACCTCGCCCGTGCCCTCGTTGCCCGCCACGAAGGGCATGCCCGCCGGCGCCGGATACATGCCCATGCGGAAATAGGTGTCGATGTAGTTGACGCCCGCGGCGTGCTGCTTGAGCTTGACCTGCCCCGGTCCGGGCGCGCCGATCTCGATCTGCTCGTAGGTCAGAACTTCGGGACCGCCTGTCTTGTGCACCCGGACTGCTGCAACCATGATTCACTCCCGTTTTTAGGCGTGCCGACGCCGCGCGACGCCCGTCGGCGCGATCATAGGGGCGGATCGGATTGGTGCAAGGGATGAACGGTTAGCCTAGCGTCCACCGGCAACGCGCAGCACCGTCCCGCTGATGTAGGAGGCGGCGTCCGACAGAAGAAACAGCACCGCTTCTGCGCTCTCCTCCGGCTGACCGACGCGGCCCATCGGGATCATCGGCGCGACCTTGGCGAGCTTGTCCGGCGTGCCGGCGTCGGTGTGAATGCGGGTTTCGCTCGCACCGGGCGAGACGCAATTGACCCGGATGCCGTCGCCGGCAAGCTCCTTGCTCAGGCCATAGGTGATGGATTCAACCGCGCCCTTCGACGCGGCGTACCACACATACTCGTTGGGGCCGCCGATGTCGGCTGCGACCGACGACAGCAGCACCGCTGAGCCGCCCGCCCCGCCGTGCTTCTTCGACATCCGGCGGGTTGCATGCTGCATCGACCACAGCGCACCCAGCACATTGACCTCGATCACCTCCCGCATCATGGCGGAATCCGCAGTTTCGAGCCGCCCCGCGCGGCCGGGGATGCCGGCGTTGTAGACGAAATGGGTGAGCGGCCCGAGCGCATCGGCCTCCTTGAACATGCGCTCGACGTCGGCTTCGCGTCCCGTATCGGCCTGGATCGCCACGGCCTTGCGGCCTTGCGCCTTCACTGCGACAACCACATCCGCTGCGGATTTGGTATCGGTCTTGTAGGTGACGCCGACGTCGTAGCCCCGCGCCGCTGCGAGCCTCGCGGTCGCGGCGCCGATGCCGCGGCCGGCGCCGGTGATTAGAAGCACGGGCATTTCATTCTCCGATGTTTTACGTGCGACGGCGTTTGCGGCCTGCCAGCACGTTGAAGGCCTCAACCGCGGCCGCGAACCCCATGGCGAAGTAAATGTAGCCGCGCGGGAAATGGAAGTCGAAGCCCTCTGCGACCAGCGCGACACCAATCAAAACGAGGAACGCCAGCGCCAGCATCTTGGTGGTCGGGTGGGCTGCAATGAAGGCCGATACCGGGCCGGAGGCGAGGTACATCACCACCATCGCGATCACCACCGCGCCGACCATGATTTCGATGTCCTTTGCCATGCCGATCGCCGTGATGATCGAGTCGAGCGAAAAGACCAGGTCGACCACGACCAGTTGGGCCACCACCAAGGCGAACGATTGCGTCGCCACGTTCGCGGTGCGGTCCGTGTCGTGATGCTCGAGTTCGGCGTGGATCTCATGCGTCGCCTTCGCGATCAGGAACATGCCGCCGCCGATCAGGATGATGTCGCGCCAGGAGATGCCGGTGCCGGAAATCGAGAACAGCGGATAGGTCAGCTTCATCATCCAGGTCAGGCCGAACAGCATCGCGATGCGGAAGATGAAGGCGAGCGAGAGTCCGATCTGCCGCGCCCGAAGCGCCTGCTCGGGCGAGCAGCGCGAGACCAGGATGGAGATGAAGACAACGTTGTCGATGCCAAGGACGACCTCCAGCACCGTCAAAGTGGCGAGCGCCGCCCAGGCATTGGGATCTGTGAGGAGTTCGAGCATCGCGGACTATGTAGGAGTGTCGCGCGGCGGCAACAGGCCGATAACGCAGAAATACCCGGCAAACAGACATAATGCCGCGGAAATCCAGGGTTCCGGCGCAAGCCCCTGCTTCACGGCGACGGCCGCAAAGGCCGCCCACGACGTCAGCAGTGCCACAGTTAGCGTGCGCAGCCGCCGAACCCGGAACGGATGGACAAAACGGATCGGCACGAACGTCAGAACTGCAAACAGCCCGATCGTTGCCGCAGCGACGACGGACGCGGGCCGCAGCACAAGCAGATAGAATGCGATCAGGTTCCACACTGCCGGAAAGCCTCGGAAGAAATTGTCGGTTGTTTTCATCTCGTTGTCGGCAAAATAAAGCGTGCCGGTGACCGCGATGACGGCCGCTGCCAGGACCGCCCAACCGTCCGGCATCAGCCCACTGGCGGCAACGGCATAGGCCGGCACGAATACATAGGTCGTGTAGTCCACCACCAGATCGAGCGTGTCGCCCGACCACCGCGGCACAAGCTCAGCGACATTGGCCGCCCGCGCCAGCGGCCCGTCGATCGCATCGACCACAAGCGCAACACCGAGCCAGGCAAACATCAGTGGCCAATCGCCGCGCGCGGCCGCCAGCAGCGCCAACAGCGCCAGCGCCGCGCCGCATGCGGTGAGAATATGAACTGAAAATGCCAAAATGCGCTGAAAGGTGGTGCCGCCCATGAGCGCTGTTCTAGCGTTCCGGCGCGGAATTCGAAAGCGTCACCGCCGCTTCTGATTGCCCCAGTCGAGTTGGCAGATTTCCGCCGACCTGCCCTCGAAATTCCAGTTGCGGCCGAACAGGCGGAAGCGCGACTTGTCGGCGCGCGACACGATGATATCCGGCGAAATCCAGTATTCGCTGTTGCGGATGACGACGTTGCCCTCGTCCTTGCCGCGCACCGGCGTGATCGCGCCATCGATGATCTTCTCGATCTTGATGATGCGGGTCTGGCCTTGCGTCTCATAGGCGATTGGCACCTGCCGCACGCCGAGAAAACTGCCGGCGAGGATTTTCAGCAGGCCCGTCGAGCCGCCGGCGCGGCCGGTCATGATCCAGGTCAGCGCCTTGGTCGCATGAACGGACGCCTTGTCGTCGACGAACAGCGCCACCGTCCAGTTGCCGCGACCGAGTTTGCCCGGAATTTCCGCCATGAAGCCGAACTTCACGCCGGCGAGATCAGTATCGCCGAAATGGCCCTCGTCGATGCGCACAGCGGCCCAGGTCAGACAATAGTTCTCGGTCGGCGCGCTCTGGCCAAGCGACAGGACGCAAGGGCAGAACACCTCGCAGTTGCACGACAGCGTGAGTTCGCCCTTGATCGACCAGGCATCGGTGACGCGCAGTTCTTCGTTCAAGTCCATTCGCTTTCCACCTACATCACCGACCAAACGATCATGCCGAAGCCCACCGCGACGAAGCCGAGGCCGACCGCCTCGCTGAACCGCGCGCTGGTGGTAAGCTTCTCGATCGTCATCAACACGCCAAGCGCCGCCATCCACACCACGTTCATCGCACCGAGCGCGAACATCAGCAGCATGATCGCCCAGCAGCAGCCGAGGCAAAGCAAGCCCTGCCGCAGGCCAAGCCGCAGCACCCCACCACGTTCGGTGGTCCAATTCGAAAAGAAGAACGGAAACGGCCGCTGGCACACCGAGAGACACGCCTGCTTGAACGCGGAGAATTGATAGAGCCCGGCACCGAGGAAGATCGTGCCGCCGATAAGCCGCCCGACGTTGCCGCCGTCGAGCAGGCCCGCGCGCGACAGCATCCATTGCAGCAACGCTGCCGCGAGTGCAAAGCCGAACCACGCCGCGACATAGCCCGCGGTCAGAATGAGCGGCGACACCACTGGCTCGCGCTTCCTTGCCGCGGTGTCGGCGATTTCGGCATAGGTCAGGATCATCGGGCCAGCGGTCGGCAGCATCATCGCCAGCGTCATCGCCATCCACATCGGCGCTGCAATCGCGAGTTCGCCCAGGCCGCCGGCCCCGCCCGGCATGCACACCGCCGGCCAGTTCAGCGGCGAGCCCGCCGACATCAGCCCCATCGCCAGCCAGCCAAGCGCAGTGAGCGACGCGACGCAGCCGAGCGCGATGCGCTTGGGTTGCGACAGCGCTCCCGACAACCGCGTCTCACTCGCGGACAAATGGGTGAGCAGATGCTCGTTTGCGAAATCGGTCACGGCAAACGATAGCGCATTGCCGATACGGGCGGAAACGGCGGCGCGGATCATGGTTTCCGGCCACTCGCCTAGGCCGCAAAGACGCGGTAGGAACAGGGTCATGAAGCCGTTAACCGTTGAAGTGGCGATCGTCGGCGGCGGGCCAGCCGGGCTGACCGCCGCCATAGCGTTGGCGGAGGCCGGGATCGAAACCGCGCTGGTCGCGCGCCGCTCCGCAGTGGACCATCGCACCACCGCGTTGCTTTCGGGTTCGGTGACCGCGCTGGAGACGCTCGGGGTCTGGGCCGACTGCGCGGCGCAGGCCGCTCCGCTCCGGGTGATGAGGATTGTCGACGCCACCTCGCGACTTGTGCGCGCACCGGAGGTCCGTTTCGCCGCATCCGAGATTGGGCTCGAAGCGTTCGGCTACAACATCGAGAACCGCCATCTGCTCGCCGCGCTCGAGGCGCGTGCGGGACGGCTTCCTTCGCTGACGCGGAGCGAGGACGAAGCGCGCGCGGTGGAAACCGACGACGCTGGCGCAACGATCGCACTCAAAAGCGGCGACCGGATCATGGCCCGCCTCGTCATCGGCGCCGACGGACGGCGCTCGCTCTGCCGAACCGCGGCCGGCATCGAGAGCGACGGCCGCGCTTACCCGCAGACCGCGCTGACTTTCAATCTCGCGCACGCGCGGCCGCACCAGGACACCTCGACTGAATTCCACACGGAAAGCGGGCCATTCACGCTCGTGCCACTGCCGGGCGAAAGGTCGAGCCTGGTCTGCGTGGTCGAACCCATTGAGGCCGAGCGGATTGCTGCGCTCGACCATACTGCGCTCAACGGCGAGATCGAGCGGCGTTCGCACTCGATCTTCGGAAAAATCGAGGTCGAGCCGGGTCGTGGCGTGTTTCCGCTCGCGGTCGAAACCGTACGAAGCTTTGGGCAGAGCCGCATCGCGCTTGTCGGCGAAGCCGCCCACCTCATCCCGCCGATCGGCGCGCAGGGCCTCAATCTCGGCCTCCGCGACGCCGCGACCATCGGCGAGCTTGTGGTGTCTTCGCGCCGCGATGGCAGCGACGTCGGCGCAGCCGAACTGCTTGCGCGCTACGACGCGCTCCGCCGCGCCGATGTGAAGGGCCGGACCTTCGCGGTCGATTTGCTCAACCGTACGCTCCTTTCCGATTTTCTGCCCACCCAGAGCGCGCGTGGCCTCGGCCTCTACCTGATCGACCGGATCGGACCTCTGCGCCGCGCGGTGTTGCGCGAAGGTGTGGCGCCTGCCGCCTCACAACCCCGTCTGATGCGCGGCGAGGCTTTGTAAATCCCTCATGCTGGATTCAAGTTTCCTTATCGCCGTTGCGGCGATTGCCTTCGTTCTCGCCGGCTTCGTCAAGGGCGTCCTCGGCCAGGGCTTGCCGACCATCGCGGTCGGTCTGCTGAGCCTGATCATGTCGCCAGGCGAAGCCATCGCGCTGGTTGTCGTTCACCTTCGCCGGCATGTTCCTCGGCCAATACGTTCGCGGGTTCATCCGATCCCGGAAATATTCCGTCTGCTGTTCTTCACCGGGATGGCTCGGCGTCTACCTCGCCTTCATTCGTTGAGCTTCGGCACCGCCTTTAGATCACTCGGCTCAGCGCGGAATTGCGGGGCGATCGGCACCGGCAGCGCCGGCATCGTCGTCCCGGTCGGCCCCACGACCTTGTGCGCGAACAGCCCACGTTCGATGAAATGCGGGTCGCGCAGCGCCTCTTCCAGCGTCGCCATGATTGTGACGCAGCAATCGGCCGCGGCGAACACCAGCCGCCACTCCTTGGCGGTCTGCCCGGCGATGATGGTGGCAACCGCCGTCTTGGTCGCCTCCGGGTTGCTGCGATCGTCGATGAATTCCGGCGCGAGCCCGATGGCCGCGGTGAACGGCTCCCAGAAGCGTTGCTCCAGTGCCGCGCAGCAGACGAGCTTGCCGTCGCGTGTCGGATAGAGCTGGTAGCGCGGCGAGCCGCCTGACAACCGCGCGCCGCCCATGCCGGGAAACTGCCCGGTGGCGTGGCCCGATGCGAGCGCATGGCCGGCGAAGGTGAACATCGCATCGGTCATGGCGATGTCCAGATGACAACCCTGCCCGCTTTGGTCGCGCTGGCGCAGCGCCAGCAGAATGTTCATCACCGCCGGCAGCGTCCCACCGGCGATGTCGGCGATCAGCGCCGGCGGCACCACCGGCCGGTCGGGCGGGCCCGGGTTGAGCGCCAGGAGTCCGGTGTGACCGATGTAGTTGAGATCATGCCCGGCTTCGTCGGCTCGCGGGCCTGTCTGCCCATAACCGGTGATCGAGCAATAGATCGATCTTCGGATTGATCGCCCTCACCGTCTCGTAGCCGAGCCCCAGCCGCACCATCACGCCAGGGCGGAACTGCTCAACCAGCACGTCGGCGCGCGCCAGCAACGGATTTAGCTTGTCGCGGTCAGTCGCGTTCTTGAGATCGAGCACCAGGCTTTTCTTGCCACTATTGAGCAGCGCGAACATCGCGCTTTCGCCGTCGAAGCGTGGTTCGTAGCGGCGCATGTCCTCGCCGCCCGGCCGCTCGATCTTGATGACCTCGGCGCCGGCCTCCGCCAGCAGCAAGGTGGCGAGCGGTCCCGGCAACAGCGTCGTGAAATCGAGAACCAGAATTCCGGACAGTGGTTGCATGGCTTCAGACATTGAGCATGATCTCTTCCGAAAACTGGTTTCCACTTTTCGGGATCATGCTCCTAGCCGAACACAAGTTTGGTCAGGACGCCATGCTGCACGAGCCACATCACCGTGGTCAGGGTCGCAACCGAAAGGAGCGTCCCGAGCAGAACCGAGCCCGAGGCCGGCTCGACCCAGGCCTCGTACTGCCGCGCCAGCACGAACACGTTGAGCGCGGGCGGCAGCGCCGCCATCAGCACCACGGTCTTGACCCAGTCCGGATCGAACGGCCCGAGCGCGATCATCAAAGAGAGCGCGATCAAAGGATGCGCCACGAGCTTGATCAGAACCAGAAACGGCACCTCCCACGGCACGCGCGTGAATGGCCGAAGTGCAACCGTCACGCCCAGCGTGAACAGCGCGCACGGCGCCGAGGCGTTCTGAAGAAATGCCAGCAAGCGGTCGAGCGCGACCGGCGGCTCGACGTGCAACGCCGCCGAAGCAACGCCGAGCGCAGTCGCGACAACGAACGGATGCAGCAGCGATTTTGCGCGCCACTTCGAGCACGACACGGCCGGCGCCTTTGTCCGACGGCCGCGCCAACGCCATCAGCAGCGGCAGGATCGAAAAGAACAGCAGCGTCTCGAAACAGAAGATCAGCGCCACCGGCGCCGCCGCCTGCGCGCCGACGGTCGCAAGCGCCAGGCCCGGCCCCATGTAGCCGATGTTGCCATAGGCGCCGGCCAGCGCCGCGATCGCGGACTTCGCCAGGTTGCGGCGGATCGCCAGGGCGACCGAAGCGACAGCACCAGCACCAGGAAGGTCGCAAGCGTGGCGGCCAGGATGAACGGCACATTGTTGAGCTGCTCGAACGGCGTCCTGCGCCAGGATGCGATAGAACAGCGCCGGCAACGACATGATAGACGATGAAGAAATCCATCCAGGCCAGGCCGCGGTCGGGAATTCCCTTGAACCGCCCGCAGGCGAAGCCCAGGAAGATCAAGCCGAAATACGGTAGCGCGAGGTTGAGGACGTCGATCATGCGGGTGGGTCTGGGGCTATTCCGGAGAGTGCCAACGGACGTGTAACTTGGCTCAGGGCTTGCTTTCCTCTAGACGGCAGACCGGCCTTTTGAAAGGACAGGACGATGAAGCTCCCGCGCCAATTCTATCAGCCGCTGGCGATCGGAGCGCCGGCGCCGCTGCGCGAGCTGCCGGTCGAGCTCGAGCGCATGATCCATTTCGTGCCGCCGCACGTCGAAAAGGTCACTGCCAAGGTGCCCGGAGCTGGTCCGGCAGGTCGACGTGGTGCTCGGCAATCTCGAGGACGCCATTCCCGGCCGACGCCAAGGAGACGGCGCGCAAGGGTTTCATCGCCATGGCGAAGGCGACCGAGTTCGGCGCGACCGGTCTGTGGACGCGGATCAACGCGCTCAACTCGCCCTGGGCGCTCGACGACATCACCGAGATCGTCGCCGCGATCGGCAACAAGCTCGACGTGATCATGCTGCCCAAGGTCGAGGGCGCCTGGGACATTCATTATCTCGACCAGCTTCTGGCCCAGCTCGAAGCCCGGCATGCCGTCAAGAAGCCGATCCTGATCCACGCCATTCTGGAGACCGCGCAGGGCGTCAACAATGTCGAGGCGATCGCCGCCGCCTCGCCGCGCATGCACGGCATGAGTCTCGGCCCCGCCGATCTCGCCGCCTCGCGCGGCATGAAGACCACCCGCGTCGGCGGCGGCCATCCGGACTATGTCGTGCTTGCCGACGGCAAACCCGGCGCATGCGCGCCAGAAATTTCAGCAGGACCTCTGGCACTACACCACGGCCAAGATGGTCGATGCCTGCACGGCCGCCGGCATCAAGCCATTCTACGGCCCGTTCGGCGATTTCTCCGATCCGGACGGCTGCGAGGCGCAGTTCCGCAATGCGTTTCTGATGGGCTGCGCCGGTGCTTGGTCGCTGCACCCGATCGCAAATCGCCATCGCCAAGCGTGTGTTCTCGCCCGATCCGGCCGAGGTCGCGATGGCGAAGAAAATCCTCGCCGCGATGCCGGACGGCAGCGGTGCCGTGATGATCGACGGCAAGATGCAGGACGACGCCACCTGGAAGCAGGCCAAAGTGGTGGTCGACCTGGCCCGCCTGGTGGCGGCGAAGGACCCCGATCTGGCCGCCACGATACGGATTTTGAGCCTGTTACAACGTGAGATTCGCGACTAGATTGGGCGTGACATGACTAAGACCATGACCAAGAAGCTGTTCGACAGCCCATCCAGAAGCCGCCTCGCCCACTACAAGCTCGGCGAGGTGGTGAAGCACCGCGTGTTTCCGTTCCGCGGCGTGATCTTCGACATCGATCCGGTGTTCAACAACACCGACGAATGGTGGCTGTCGATCCCCGAGAACGTGCGGCCGAGCAAGGACCAGCCGTTCTATCATCTGTTCGCCGAGAACGGCGAAACCGAATACATCGCCTATGTGTCGGAGCAGAACCTGTTGCCGGACACGTCGGGCAAGCCGATCCGCCATCCGCAGGTGTCCGAGGTGTTCGAGCGCGACGATCACGGCGGCTACAAGCCGCGCAACGCGATGCTGAACTGAACCTGCCTCTACCGTCCAATAGCAAAAGGCCCGCCTCGCGGCGGGCCTTTGATTTTTGTTCGCAAGCTCAGCGAGCCGCCGGTGTGCCCGGCGCCGCCGCTTGCGGCGGCTGGTTTTCGAGACGCTTGCGCGCCTCTTCGGCCCGCTTCTGCAATTCGTCCTGGAGCTTCTTCTGCTGCTCTTCGAACACCTTCGGATCGGTCGGCGGGCCGTCATAGGCCTTGGCGAAATCCTTGAGCTCCAGTTGCGGGCTCATGGCCTGACCGTTCATGTGGATCGCCTGAACCGTGAGGACCTGGCCTTTCTTCATGCGCCCGATCATGTCGGCCGACGCCTCGTAGTCGGCGATGCAGCCGCCCGGCGGAACCACCGGCGGCAGACAGGTCACGAACGGCGAGGTCGCCGGCGCGCTCTGGTCGACGATCAGGCGGGTGCCGTGCTGCAAGGCCACACCATAGGGCAGGCTCATGCGGAGGAGCTTTTTCTGCTCGCCGTCCATCTCGATGATCGCGACGCTGACGACCAGGAGGCCGGATTCAACGCGGCCGTCCTTGACCGTGACGCAGATGCGCTTGGCCTTGGGATCTGCGTCCTTGTTGCAGAGCTTGACCCACGGCGAATAAATCAGCTGCGGCGCTTCGCCTCCCGGAGCCTGGGCCTGGCCCTGCGGAGCCTGCTGCTGTTGCTGCGCTGCCGGGGCCTGCTGTTGCTGCGCCGGTTGCGCCGGCTGGGCTGGCCTTGCCGGTGCAGGCCGTGGCCGTGCCGCCGGTGGACTCCCTGTCGCAGGTGCAGGCGTCGGCTGTGCCAGCGCGACCGCGCCGCACATGGCCGTCGCAGTGGCCGCAACAATGATCTTGCTGGCTGTCCGCGCCTTCGCGGACATGATCCGATACGTCATCCGTTGTCCCTCTTTCCCGCCGGTTTTACGGCGCTGCCCGTGCGGGCGCCCATCGCCTGTCTCGACGCCTTAAAAAAGGCAGGAGCGTGACGCGGGATATGCGCCTGATTAGCCGAATTCGACGGCGCGATAAAGCCTTAAGCGCAGGGCAGGATTAACGCCCTACGGCGCCGTGGATTGCCGAATGCGGTCCGATCGCCCCCGGCCAGCCTGTGCTAGACCGATGATCGACCAGCGATTCCAACGGGTGAAGGAGCGTCGTGACCCTCTCGCTGCGCCTTGGCTTGCTGTATCTGGGCGATTCTTGCCTCGGGTGGCGTCGGCTTCTGCGGGAGCGCCTTGGCGCGGCCGGGCGTCC
Organism: uncultured Alphaproteobacteria bacterium; assembly: GCA_963842645.1. Taxonomy (GTDB): domain Bacteria; phylum Pseudomonadota; class Alphaproteobacteria; order Rhizobiales; family Xanthobacteraceae; genus Z2-YC6860. The sequence continues at coordinate 407,743 of CAWJGY010000013.1, forward strand.
CGGAACACGGCATCGCCATGCACGGCGAGCCGGCGCTGCCGCCCGGATTTGATCGTGTGCGCTACGCCAATCCGGCGGCGCCAAAAGGCGGCCGCATGACCCAAGGCGTGCTCGGCACCTTCGACAGCATCAACCCGTTCATCGTCAAAGGTCTCGCACTGTCGCAAATCCGCGGCTACGTGGTCGAGAGCCTGCTCGCACGGGGTTATGACGAGCCGTTCACGCTCTACGGCCTGCTCGCCCGCACCGTCGAGACCGACGCCGGCCGCACCTATGTTACCTTCGCACTCGATCCCGCCGCGAAATTCTCCGATGGCAAGCCGGTGACTGCCGAGGATGTGATCTTTTCCTGGCAGCTTCTGCGCGACAAAGGCCGGCCGAACTTCCGCACCTACTACGTCAAGGTCGCCAAGGCCGAGGCGCTGTCCGAACGCGCGGTGCGCTTCGACCTGACCGGGGCCGACGATCGCGAGCTGCCGCTGATCCTGGGCCTGATGCCGGTGCTGGCCAAGCACGCCGTCAACCCGGATACCTTCGAGGACACCACGTTCGACCCCATCATCGGCAGCGGCCCCTATGTAGTCGACAAGGTCGAGGCCGGGCGCAGCATCGCGTTGAAGCGCAATCCCAACTATTGGGGACGCGACCTTGCTATCAACCGCGGGCTCTGGAATTTCGACGAGGTCCGCTTCGACTTCTATCGCGACGGCAATTCGCATCTGGAGGCGTTCAAGAAGGGCCTCTATGACGTGCGCACGGAGACCGATCCCGGCCGATGGGAGACGGCCTACGACGTCCCGGCGGTGCGCGATGGCCGCATCGTCAAAGAGGCGCTCCCCTACGGCCTGCCGAAGATCTTTTCCGGCCTCGTTTTCAACACCCGCCGGCCGGTGTTTTCCGACGTTCGCGTCCGTGAAGCGATCGGGATGTTGCTCGACTTCGAATGGCTCAACCACAATTACTTTTATGATCGCTACGAACGTTCCGCGAGCTACTTCGAAGGCTCCGAGCTTTCGGCACGCGGCCGACCGGCTGACGCGCGCGAACGCGTTTTACTCAAGCCGTTTCCCAATGTGGTGCGCTCAGACTTCATGGAGGGCGCCTGGCAGCCGCAGGTGGCCGACGGCTCCGGCCGCGACCGCGACACGCTCAAGCGTGCGCTCGCGCTCCTGAAATCGGCGGGCTACACGCTCGACGGCACCGTGCTGCGGTCGCGCGCGACGCGAAAGCCGCTGAGCTTCGAAGTCCTGGTCACCACCAGAGATCAGGAGCGGCTGGCGCTCGCCTTTGCGCGCGACTTGAAGCGCGCCGGCATCACCGCGCGGGTGCGGGTTGTGGACGCCGTCCAATACGACCGGCGGCGACTCACCTACGATTACGACATGATCGAAAACCGCTGGGACCAATCGCTCTCGCCCGGCAACGAGCAGGCATTCTACTGGTCATCGGCCGCGGCCGATTCCGACGGCACGCGCAATTACATGGGCGTCAAGAGCGCCGCGATCGACGCCATGATCGCGACCCTTTTGAAGGTCGAGGAACGCGACGAATTCCTCGCAGCGGTGCGCGCGCTCGATCGCATCTTGATGTCGGGATTCTACGTCGTGCCGCTCTACCACCTGCCGGCGCAGTGGGTCGCGCGTTGGACCACGATCGCGCATCCAGCCGAGATCTCGCTATTCGGCTATTTGCCGGAAACCTGGTGGCACGAACCGGCCAAATGATCCTCGGCGATACCAGAACCGAACCCGTGCAGGCGACGACGCTCGACGACCTGTTTCGCCGGACGGCCGCACGCCGTCCCGACGCCATCGCCCTCGCCGACCCACCCGATCGCGAAAGCTTCACCGATGGACCGCCGCGCCGGCTCACCTATGCCGAAACCGACCGCATCGTCTCGGCGATCGCAACGCGGCTTCGCGCTCTCGGACTGCAGACCGATGCGCTCATTGGCATACAGCTCCCCAACACGGTCGAGAGTGTGCTGACCGTTCTCGGCGTGTTGCGGGCCGGCATGATCGCGGTGCCGCTGCCGCTGCTGTGGCGGCGCGCCGACGCTGCCATCGCGCTCGGCCGGCTTGGCGCCAAGGCCATCATCACCGCGTCGCGCATTGGCGACTTCGATGCCTGCGCAATGGCGATGCAGGTCGCGGCGGATGTCTTTCCAATTCGCCACGTCTGCGGCTTCGGACAAAATCTCCCCGATGGCGTGATGGCCTTCGGCGATCTGCTGCACCAGGCGCCGCCCGAATCCTCGACCGAGGTCGGACGCGACGGCAATCCGGCCGCCCATATCGCGCTGGTGACCTTCGACGTCACACCCCACGGGTTGGTCCCGGTGGCACGCAACCACGCCGAGCTGATCGCCGGCGGTCGCGCGACGCTGCTCGAAGGCGGAATTGAGCCGGACGCGTGCATGCTCGGCTGCTGCGCCACCGGCTCGTTCGCCGGCGTTGCTCTTGCCATTATGCCCTGGCTGCTCAGCGGCGGAACGTTGTCGCTGCATCACGGCTTTGATGCCGACACGTTTGCGGCGCAGTGCCGCGACGATCGTTGCGATACGGTCATGGTGCCGGGCGCGGTGGTGCCGCAACTCGCGGAGGCGGGTCTGCTGGCGCACGGCGCGCTCAAGAACGTGATTGGAGTGTGGCGGGCTCCCGAGCGGCTCATGGCGAGCACCGTGTGGCAGCATCCAACTGCAAAGCTGACCGACATGATGGTGTTCGGCGAGACCGCGCTGATCGGCTCGCGCCGTGACGCCACGGGCTTACCTATCCCGCTGCCCGCCTTTGCGGTGACGGCGCCACGAGACTCGACCCATGCTGTGCCGGTTGTCGATATTGCCCGGACCGCCACCAGCACGATGGCGCTGCGCGGACCTATGGTGCCGCGCCATCCCTTCCCTCCCGGCGCCGAACGCTTGGCCGCACCGCACCTAAAGGCCGACGCCGAAGGGTTCGTCGATACCGGCTATCCCTGCCGGATCGATCGCATGGTGGGCACTCTCACGGTGACCGCCCCGCCTCCCGGCGTCATTAACGTTGGCGGTTATCACTTCGTACTGGGAGAGTTGGAGGACTTGGTCCGGCGCGTCAACGCCGACGCTTTCGTCACGGCGTTGCCGGATGCGCTGGCCGGACAGCGGCTCGCCGGCATTTCCGGTGGCCACGGCGACGTCCGCGCCGCGCTGACCGAGTTTGGCGTCAATCCGCTCATTGCCGATGCCTTCCATGACCGCCGCCCCGAGGCTGCCGGAGTTGTTGACGAGGCATTAATGGCGGACGCGTAGGATTTGCCTCTTTCGCCGCCGGGAATCGCGCTTCGTCATCATGTCGCTGCAAGGTCCGATCCTCATCGTCGCCAACAAGCCCGTCGCGGGCTTGGCGCAGGCCTTCACCGACGCCGGTGCGTTCCCGATCATCGAGGCATCCTGGGCCGGCGCGCAGACGGCAGCGGCCGAGGTCAAGCCTTCCGCCATCGTGCTGTCCGAGCCGGATGCCGCAGACAATGCCGCGGCGCTGGCGCTGTCCCGCCATATCGCCAAAGTCACGCCTTTCGTTCCCATGGTCATCCGCGTGCGTGAGGACCTGGCGCCCTCACTACCCGGGGCGCTGCCGATCTCAGATGACGCGCCGATCGAACATCTAATCGCGCGCGTGACCGCGGCAGTGCGGCTGCGCACGCTGCATTCGACCGTGATCGGCCGTGCGAAGACGCTCAAGGATGAGCGCAGCATCGTGGCCGAGCTACCGGCGGGCGAGCCGCTTGACGATGCCATCGTGCTGCTGATCGGCCGCGGCCGGCATCATCCGACGCTCAGCGTCGCGGTCGGCGAGCGGGTGGGTGTGATGGGTGCGCTCAGCATCGATCAGGGCGCAGCCTGCCTCAAGGCGCGCGAGATCGACGGCATCATCATCGGCGATGGACTCGCTGCGGGCTCGGTCGACGCCTTCCTCACCGTATTGACCGAGGACGCGCGTTTCCGCGACCTGCCGGTGGCGGTGCTCAACGCTGGCTGCGACGCCGAGAAGCTGCCGAATTTCGTCCGCGCCCGCGATCCGCTGGTACTGCTCGAACGGGTCACGCCGTTCATCCGGATGCGAGCGTTCGAGACGGCTCTCAAGCGCCTGCTCAAGTCGATCGAATGTAAGGGCATGGTCGATGCCCAGACCGGACTGTTCAACGAAAACGCCTTCGGCGAAGCACTCACCCACGCCATTGCAGACGCAGGCGAGCGTGGCGTCCGGCTGTCGCTCGCGCGCTTCTCGTTTGACGAGCCGACCGACCGGCGCACCAGCATGGACGCGGCCCGCCTCATCAGCCGCCTTGTCCGCGACGCCGACTTTGCCTGCCGTCAGGCGGACGGCTCGATCCTGTTCGCGTTCGGCGACACGGATCTGCGCGACGCCCACGTGGTGGCGCGCCGCCTCGCCAGCGTTCTCAAGCACACCATGCTGCGGCCGGACCGCGAGCGGCCCGGGATGAGCCCTTCCGTGACGCTGGCGACGCTGAAGCCTGCCGACACCATGCTCACGCTGCTGGCGCGGGTAGCGCCCCGCCCGGTTGCCGCCGCCTGACAGCGGGCTTAAGTCTGGTGGGTCGCTCACAGAGGCCCGACCATGTCCGATACCCAGACCGCCGACGCTCCGAAAACCATCGCGCCCGTCACCATCGACGTCATCTCGGACGTGGTCTGCCCTTGGTGTTTCATTGGAAAGCGTAGGCTTGAGAAAGCCTTGGCACTGAAACCGAATGTTCCGGTGGAGGTGCGCTTCCACCCCTATTTCCTCAATCCCTGGGTGCCGCGCGAGGGCATGGCGCGCGACGAATATCTCACCACCAAGTTCGGGTCGCCCGACAAGTACACGGCCATCGCCGGACGGGTCGCCGCCGCAGCCGCCGCCGAAGGCCTCACCTACGCTGTCGACAAGATGCGCCGCCAACCCAATACGCTCGATTGCCACCGCCTGATCCTGTGGGCGCAATCTACCGGCAAAGCCGCGCAGATGAAGCAGCGGCTGATGGACCTGTATTTCACCGAAGGGGCCGATCTTTCCAACCGTGAGGTACTGGTCGGCGCCGCGGCCGACGTCGGCATGGATCCCGACAAGACCCGGGAAATGCTGTCGAGCGATGCTGACGTCGAGCGTGTCGAGAGCGCTGCCAATTCCGCCAAGGACGCCGGCATCGACGGCGTGCCGACCTTCATCCTCGGCGGGGTAGCGGCGGTCAGCGGCGCGCAGTCGCCGGAGGTGCTGGCCAACGCGATCGAGCAGATCGCGGTCAACCGCGAACAGTTCCTGGCGGAGCAGCGCAAGGCCGCGACCGCCTAACCATCAGCGAACAAACCGCAACGCCAGCACCAGGATGGCGCTGGCGGCGATCCATGAGCCGACGATGCGCGTGCCGATGCCCTGCCAGGCGCGATGCAGCCGCGATATCATCAGCAGCAAAAACACGAGCACCACGATTGCGCTGATCGCGGTGCCGAGCAGCGTCAGGTTGGCGTCCTGCAAGGCGATCGCCTCGGGCGGCGAATCGAGCGCCAGCGCCAGCCCGCTCGCTGCGGCAACGAGCCAGCCCATAGCCCGCGGCAGCGGTCGCGCCAGCGCCACCAGCGCGCCCGCACTCGCTGCCGATGCCAGCAAGCACTGTTCCGCCCGGGTTGGCACATAAGCCATCGCAATCGCGCCGAGGCCCACCAGCACCGCGGCGGCATAGATCGCCGGCACGCCGTAGCCCCAGTTCTGCTGGCCGATCAGCAGGGTCAGCGCCAGCACGGCCATCAGATGCGTCGGCACCAGCAACGGATGCAGCAAGCCCACGACGAACGGCGTCATATCAGCCACCCGAGAAACATCACGCCGGCGATGGCGATCATCCCGCCGGCCGCGCGCACTGCCATCTGGCCCGCCGGCCAGCGCGCCAACTGGCCGAAGGCGATGCCGCACAGATGCAGGCAGCCGGTGGCGATGACAAAGCCTGCCGAATAGGCGAGCGCGTCGGCGCCGGCCGGCAGTTCGGCGCCATGAGCGTGGCCATGGAAGATCGCGAACAGGCCGACGATGACCACGGCAACCCACAGCGGCGGCCGTGCCGCCAGCGCAACCATCATGCCAAGCACCGCAGCCGAGACTGCGATGCCGATCTCGACGCCGGGCAGCGCCACGCCGAAAATGCCGAGCACGCCGCCCAAAGCCATCACCAGTGGAAATACCACCGGCAGAATGAACATCGCAGGCGCGCCGAGAAACGCGCCCCACAAGCCGACCGCCACCATCGCCACGGCATGGTCGAGCCCGAACAACGGATGGGCGAAGCCCCCGCCAAAGCCGCCGCTCACGCTGCCGGTGTGGGCCAGCGCGGGCGACGCCAAACACGCGAACGCTACGGCGATGGCGATTGAACGCAAGTGGTGCCCCCGTCATGCCCAGGCATAGCCCGTCCGAAGGACGGCGTCGCTTCGCTCGCCCATGGTGCCGGGCATCCATGCCTTTCCTACATGAAAGCAAGACGTGGATGGCCGGGACAAGCCCGGCCATGACGTGGCAACGTTGTGGCCACAAAATCTGCAAAGGCCCAAGGAAACAAGAATGCCCGTCACGATCACCGCCGTCGACACCATCCATCTCAACATCCCACTCGACACCTGGGCACCGCCGCCGATGTTCGCTGGCAAGCCGCGCACCCATGTCGAGGCGGTCTATGTGCGGGTTACGTGCAGCGACGGGACCGTAGGCTGGGGCGAGTCTTTCGGCAGCAGCGGTACCATCGTGGTCGCTGCGTTCGACAAATGGGTCCGGTATCTTGCGGTCGGCAAGGATCCCACCGATCCGAATCTGATCCCCGGAATCGAGCGCCTCCTCCACGGGCTCGGCCGCGCCGGCCCGGTCATGCACGCGATCAGCGGGCTCGACATCGCACTGTGGGATATCCGCGGCAAGCTAGAGCGCGTGTCGGTGTCGAAGCTGCTCGGCGGCCCGAAGCGAAAGCACGTCGAGACCTACGCTTCGTTGCTGCAATACTCCGGCAACGTCGAGCATGTGAAGCGCAACACAGAGCGAGCGCTCAAGCTTGGCTACAAGCACATCAAGCTGCACGAGCGGACCGCTGAATCGGTCGCTGCTTCACGCGAGGTCTGTGGCCCCGATATTCCGATCAAGGTCGACACCAACTGCGGCTGGCTGCCGGCCGAGGCGGAAAAGCCAGTCGCCGCCATGAAGCCATCCAATCCGTTCTGGGTCGAGGAGCCGATCTGGCCGCCGGAAGACTTTGAATCGCTGGCGAAGCTCCGCAAGGCCACCGGCCTGCCGCTCGCTATGGGCGAAAACGCGACGAGCCCAAGCGATTTCCGCAAGATGATCGCGGCCGGCGCGACCGACTACGTGCAGCCTTCGATCGTCAAGATCGGCGGCATCACACAACTGTTCCGGATCGCCACCGAATCCGAGAAGGCCGGCGTCACCTGCGTGCCGCACGCGTTCTTCTTCGGACCGGGCTTTCTCGCGACGCTGCATTGCATCGCCTGCAAGGAGCGCGACGCGCCGCTCGAGCGGCTGTTCGCCGATGTGGCCTGGGTCGCCTACGCGAACACCGTTCCCGACAAGAACGGCGGCGTGGACGTGCCGGACGGCCCCGGTCTCGGCGCTGACCCGGAGGTGGATCTGCTGATGAAGTTCAAAGTCTGAGAAACGCTCCGGGAGAGAACGCATGACAGCTTTGAACCGACGGACATTCGTTGCCGGTTCGGCGGCGCTCGCCGCCACGCCTGCCTTCGCACAAGGCTATCCGCACCGGCCGGTCAAGCTGATCGTGCCCTATGCGCCGGGCGGCGGCACTGACGTGTTCTCGCGGCTGATGGCTCAGCAGATCGAGCGAGAGTTCGGCCAGACACTGGTGATCGACAACCGCGCCGGCGGAGCGAGCGTCATCGGCACCCGCGCGGTCGCCGAGGCCGCGCCCGACGGATACACCATCGGCATGATGGACTCCGCGTTCTTCACCAACCCGGGCCTGCTCAAGGACAAGCTGCCCTATGACACGCGCAAGGATTTCATCACGGTGTCGCTGCTGTCGCGCACCCAGCTCGTGCTGTCCGTCCACCCCTCGTCGCCGTTCAGGACCGCGAAGGAACTGGTCGAGCACGCCAAGGCCAATCCCGGCAAGCTCACCTTCGCTTCCGCGGGCATCGGCACGGGTATCCATCTGGCGGGCGAGCAGTTTCGCCAGGTCGCGGGCATCGAAATCGTCATCGTCCCCTATCGTGGCGGCGCGCCCGCGCTCGCCGACTTCCTGTCCGGCAAGGTCGATTTCACGTTCGGCGCAGTCCCGACAATCAAGCCGCACATCGAGGGCGGCAAGGCGCGCGGCCTTGGCGTCACGCGTGGCCGCGCGCCACAGCTCCCCGACATCCCCGGCATGGACGAGATCGGCTACGGCGCGGTGGATTCAGCGAGCGAGATGGGGATGATCGTACCAGCGGCAACGCCGCCCGCCATCGTCGAGAGGCTGCAGAAGATTTCCGCCGGCGCGGTGAATGACCCGGCGTTCCGCGCCACCTTGCTGGAGCGCGGCTTCCAGCCGATCGGCAGCACCACCGAAGAATACCGCGTCCATGTGGACCGCGAGATCGAGAAGTGGATCAAGATCATCGCAGCGGGAAACATAAAGCCGGAGTGAGTTCTGGGCCTAATCCTGAGGAGCGGGCGAAGCCCGCGTCTCGAAGGATGGGACATGGACACCGCCCTCGCCCTTCGAGACGCCGTGCTGCGCACGGCTCCTCAGGGGTGAGGGCTACGCCGCCTTGGCCTGCATCCCCCGCTGGCGAGCCCAAAGGGCGAGCCGCCAGCGCGGGCACTCATGAAGCAGCCGCGCCGGGCCCTCGCGCATTCGCGCTCGGCGGCGCGGCGGCGATGCGCACGAGGTTGCGCAGCACCGCCGTGGTGCCGTGCAGCCGTTGGCTCGGCTGCTCCCAATCGTAGAACAGCACAACCTTCATGTCGGGCCGCACCCGCGCCGCAGCCCCCTGCTTGCCGATGAACGCGATCAGCCCTTCCGGGTTGACGAAAGTATTGTCGCGGAACGACAGCACCGCGCCCTTCGGCCCGGTCTCGATCTTCTCGACGTTGGCGCGCCGGCACAGGCCCTTGATCGCCACGATCTTGAGCAGGTGCTCGACCTCTTCCGGCAGCTTGCCGAAGCGGTCCACCAACTCGGCGCCGAATGCCTCGATCTCCTGCTCGTCCTCGATGTCGGCGAGCCGCCGGTAGAGCCCGAGCCGGACCGAGAGGTCGGCCACGTAATTTTCCGGAATGAGCACCGGCGTACCGATGGTGATCTGCGGCGACCACCGGTCGGCGACCGGCGCGGCGATACCGGCCTTGAAACTCATCACCGCCTCTTCGAGCATCTGCTGGTAAAGCTCGAAGCCGACCTCCTTGATGTGGCCGGACTGCTCGTCGCCCAGAAGATTTCCGGCGCCACGGATGTCGAGATCGTGGGAGGCGAGCTGGAAGCCAGCGCCCAGGGTATCGAGCGATTGCAGCACCTTGAGCCGCCGCTCGGCCTGGGCGGTGATCTTCTTTTTCTCCGGCAGCGTGAACAGCGCGTAGGCGCGGAGCTTCGAGCGGCCAACCCGCCCGCGCAACTGATAGAGTTGCGCCAGCCCGAACATGTCGGCGCGATGCACGATCAGGGTGTTCGCGGTCGGGATGTCGAGCCCGGATTCGATAATGGTGGTCGACAGCAGCACGTCGTATTTGCCGTCGTAGAATGCCGACATGATGTCTTCCAGCACCTGCGACGGCATCTGGCCGTGCGCGGCCGCGACCTTTACCTCGGGCACGTTCTTGTCGAGGAAATCCTTGGCGCCGGCCAGATCCTCGATCCGCGGGCAGACATAGAACGACTGTCCTCCCCTGTAACGTTCGCGCAGCAGCGCCTCGCGCACGATCAGCGGGTCGAACGGCGACACGAAGGTCCGCACCGCGAGGCGATCGACCGGCGGCGAGGCGATGATCGACAGATCACGCACGCCGGTCAGCGCCAATTGCAGCGTGCGCGGGATCGGCGTTGCGGTCAGCGTCAGCACATGCACCTCGGCGCGCAGCGTCTTCAGCCGCTCCTTGTGCGCCACGCCGAAATGCTGCTCCTCATCGACGACGACGAGGCCGAGGTCCTTGAACTTGATGGCCTTGCCCAAGAGCGCATGGGTGCCGACCACGATGTCGATCTGGCCGTCGGCGATGCCTTTCTTGACGCGGGCGAGCTCAGCCGAAGACACCAGCCGCGAGGCTTGCCCGATGTTGACCGGAAAACCCTTGAAACGCTCGCTGAAGGTCTTGGTGTGTTGGCGGGCCAGCAGCGTCGTCGGCACCACCACCGCGACCTGCTTGCCGCCCATCACCGTGGCGAACGCCGCGCGCAGCGCAACCTCGGTCTTGCCGAAGCCGACGTCACCGCAGATCAGCCGGTCCATCGGGCGGCCGGTGGCGAGATCGCCGAGCGTCGCGTCGATCGCGGTCTGCTGGTCATCGGTTTCCTCGTAGGGGAAGCCCGCGGCGAACTCATCGGACGCTCCGGGCGCGATCGTCAGCTTGGGCGCATCACGGAGCTTTCGCTCAGCCGCGATCTTGATCAGCTCGTGGGCGATCTCGCGGATGCGGTTCTTCAGGCGCGCTTTGCGGTTCTGCCAGCCAGTACCGCCGAGCCGGTCGAGCTCGACATCGGTGTCTTCGGAGCCGTAGCGCGACAGCAGCTCGATATTCTCCACCGGCAGATAGAGCTTCGCGCTCTCGGCGTAGTGGATTTCCAGGCAATCGTGCGGCGCGCCGGCGGCCTCGATGTTCTGCAAGCCGATGAAGCGGCCGATGCCATGATCGACATGCACGACGAGATCGCCCGCCGAAAGACTCGTCACCTCGGCAATGAAATTGTCCGAGCGCTTGGACGCACGCCGAGGCCGCACCAGCCGGTCGCCCAGGATGTCCTGCTCGCTGACCACGGCGACATCCGCGGTCTCGAACCCGCCTTCCAGGCCCAGCACCGCGAGCGCGACCTGCGGCTTCGGCAGCGCCAGCGCTTCAAGCCACGACGCAACCGGAGAAAGATTGTGCAGACCGTGCTCGGCCAGCACGTGCTTCATCCGCTCGCGGGCGCCCTCACTCCACAGCGCGATCACGACGCGCCTGCCCGCCACCTGCAGCGACTGGACGTGCTTGCTCACCGCGTCGAACACGCCGGCGGCATTTTCCGCGCGCTCCGAAGAAAAATTGTGGCCGGCCCGCGCGCCCACATCGAACACCGCGCTGCCCTCGTCCGGCACGGCGAACGGCGTCAGCCGCGCCACTGCCGCGGTCGTCAAGCGCTCAACCCATTCGGCTTCCGGCAGATAGAGCCGGTCCGGCGGCAGCGGCTTGTAGATCGTACCGCTGTGCTCGGCGAGCGCCTCTTTCCTGGCGTCGTAATAGTCCTTGATCTGCGACAGCCGCTCACGCGCCGCATCTTCCACGAGGCTTTCGAGAAAAATCGGCGCGCCTTGAACGTAGTCGAACAGCGTGTCGAGCTTGTCGTGGAACAGCGGCAGCCAATGCTCCATGCCGGGATGGCGGCGGCCTTCGCTCACCGCTTCGTACAGCATGTCCTCGGGATCAGTCGCACCGAACGCGGCAACATAACCGGTGCGAAATTTGCGGATCGTATCGGTGGTGAGCTGAAATTCGGCGACCGGAACAAGATCGAGCGCGCGCATCTCCATCACCGTGCGCTGCGTTTCCGGATCGAAGGTGCGGATGCTTTCCAGCGTGTCGCCGAAAAAATCCAGCCGCACGGGCAGGTCCATGCCGGAGGCGAACAGATCGAGGATGCCGCCGCGCACGGCGTAATCGCCGAACTCGCGCACGGTCGAGGCGCGGGTGAAGCCGTTCAGCTCCAGCCAGCGGATAACGCCCTCCATGCCGATCGTATTGCCGGGCGCGGCCGACAACGCCAGCTTGCCGATCAGGGCGCGCGCCGGCACGCGCTGAAGCACGGCGTTGACGGTGGTGAGCAGCACCGCGGGCTTCTCGCGGCCCTTGACGCGAGCGAGCCGCGACAGTGCGGTCATGCGCTGCGCCACCACCGCGCCGTGCGGCGAGACGCGGTCGTATGGCAGGCAATCCCAGGCCGGGAATTGGAGCACCTCGATATCCGGGGAGAAGAATGACAGGGCCCGCGCCAGCGCCGCCATTCGTGGGCCGTCGCGGCAGATCACCAAAGCGCTGGTCGCCGGCGGATTGGAGCGCGCTGCGACGGCGCGGGCCAGATCGGAGATCACCAGGCCTTCGGCGCCGTCGGCGACGTTGGCAAGCGTCAGCGGGCGGTCGGGCGCCAGAAGTTCGGCGGGAGACTTGGCTGGCATTTTTGCCATCGGTTATCGGTCTGGCTTGAGATGGAAATCGCGCACGCGCCGGAACATCGCGGTGTCGTGCTCGGCCGGCACCGCCATGACGCCCGTCACCCAGGCCAGGAGGTCCGTCTCGATCGCTTCGAGCAGATGCTCGTACTGGTCGAGCTCGGCGTCGCTGAAACCCTCGATATGAACGTCGGCGAAGCGGCCCATGATCAGATCCGCCTCCCGCGTGCCGCGATGCCACGACCGGAACAACAGCCGCCGCCTTCGCGGGTCCAGGCCGTCGCTCGATCGGATGCTCCCGGTCATGAATTCTCCAACGGCAAAAACCCGGCGGCGGCCGGGTGCGGGATTTATATAGAACGCGGCGCGACGAATGTCAGCGGGCTGGCGGCGTATCATGCCGAAGGTTGGTAGCCCGCTTCCGCACGACCGGGGCACTTGCTACGCTTTTCATCGCGCCGCGATCCACATTCATGCATTCACCTGGGGGGCTATCATGCCAATGCTCACTGACCGCTTTCATCGCCAGCATGTCTTCGCTGTTGCAACACTGTTTGCATTGGCTGGCAGCACGGCCGTGCGCGCAGCCGAACACACGCTGATGCCCACTCCGCAGACCGTGCATATCGGCCACTTTCTCGCCACGCTGAAGCCAGTCCTGAGCGTCGAATCCGGGGACATCGTCACACTGGAAAGCACCGCCTCGATCGTTCCATCGGTGGTCGATGCGGCCGGTGTCGTGCCCCCCTCGGCCGTGCCGGACTATCAGCGGGAAATCTACGGCAAGGTGCAGGACCGCGGCCCGGGCCCGCATGTGTTGACCGGCCCGATCGAAATCAAAGGCGCTATGCCGGGCGACGTACTGGAGGTCCGTATCCTCGACGTCCAGCTTGCGCTCGACTGGGGCTACAACCGGCAGCGGCCCTACACCGGCACGCTGCCCGACGAATTCCCCGCGCTGTGGAATCGGATTATCCCGATCAACCGGTCCACCAAGACCGCCGAGGTCGCGCGGGGCGTGGTGGTGCCGGTCGACCGGCCGTTCTTCGGGATCATGGGTCTTGCGCCTGACACAGGCCGGATCAGCAGCGGCCCGCCCGGCGTGCATGCCGGCAACATGGACAACAAGGACCTGATCGCTGGCACGACACTTTTCATGCCTGTGCATGCGCCCGGCGCGCTGTTCTCCGCCGGCGACGCGCATGCCGCGCAGGGGCACGGCGAGGTCGATCTGACCGGGATCGAAACCGGAATGCGCGGCAAGTTCCAGTTCATCGTCCGCAAGGACATGAAGCTGCGCTGGCCTCGCGCCGAGACGCCGACACACTGGATGGTGATGGGGCTCAATCCCGATCTGGACGAGGCGATGAAGATCGCCGTGCGCGAGACGATCGACTTCATCACCGGAAAATTCCCGAATCTGACGCGCGAGGAGGCCTACATGATCGCCAGCGTGGCGGTGGATTATCACGTCACGCAGGTGGTCGATGGCACCAAGGGGATTCACGGAATGATCCCGAAATCCATCTTCAAGTAGTAAGAGCAGTCAGGCTGACGGCACTGAGGCTGCCGGCACTCGGGCAACGGAAGGTGGCAAGGCTCTATATGGAACTTTGCCGCTATTGAAAGCCAGGTTGTGGCGCCCATCTACCCCACAAGGGCACTGGATTGGTTGTCCCTTCCGCATGGAAAAGCAAAAAGAGCTTCTCAATACGCTTCGCATGGGCGGAAGCGGCGCCGTGACCGCGTTCGTCGAAAAATGCGTCAGCATCCACGAAGCCGGCGGCGGTGACGCTGTCAGCAAATGGATTACTGTTGCCTTGCCGGAATTGCCCGAGCCGGAACGGGCTGCTTTGGTGACGCTGTTGATGGATTCGCTGCTCACCAGCTACGACGTCGAATTTGAGACGTACCCTTCGAACGAATTGCATTAGGGCGTGTCCTCATAAACGCACAGAGTGTCTCGTCGCTCATCCGGGCGACTTGCTGCCTCTATCACTTCATCATTTCTCTTGCGCGGGCGACGACGTCTTCCGAAATAGCGAGCACGTCGCGGAGCGCGGCTTCGGTTTCCTTCCAGTCCATGGGATCGACCACCAACTGTTGCTTCTCGGCGTCGGCCTTGAGCTCGGGCGAGTGCGCCATCGCCCAGAACGCGTCCCGTAGCGCAGTGACCCGATCCGCCGGCGTGTCCGGCCCCACGGCAAGGGGCCTGGAGATTTCCCCCGGGCCGAAAACGAACTGCATGAGCTGCAAATCTTGTTTGCTCTGCGTGAGTTCGTAGACCATGGGTGCATTGCCAAAGATCGAATGTTTCTTCGTGCCCATCTGCACGATCGGCACCAACTTGCCGGAGTCGATGTCGGCCCGCTGCGGTCCCAGGACGGAGGAGGCCCATACCGAACACACGGCCTCCACCTCACCTCTCTCCATCGCGAGACGGACCTGGGCGGTTCCCCCGTAACCTGTGATGATCTTGAGCTTGTAACCGAAAAGCGTGGCGAGCAGACGCGGATGCTGCCCTGTCGAGTTGGTGGCCCCATCGGATCCGAAGATGATCTCGCGCTCCTTTGCATCGGCGACGCTCTGGATGCCCGACCGTCCGGAGGCGACGCAGGACTGCGCGTCCCGGACCAGGTTGCCGAGCCAATTGAATTTAAGCGTGTCCCAGCGAACGTTCGGCATGCCCATCGCCGCGGCGGTGGGCACCGTCACCGATGGAAGGATGATGCGCGTCCCGTCCTGGGGGACGGTGTTGTAAACGTGATTGACGGCCGTGAGCCCGCTGCCGCCCGGCATGTTCTGAACGATGACGGTCGGATTGCCCGGAATGTGCTTGCCCAGATGGCGGGCGATAAAACGGGCCCACAAGTCTGCTCCACCGCCGGCGCTGTATCCGACGACCAAGGAGACGGTCTTGCCCTTGTAGAAATCGGCGACCGCATCGGCTGTGGCCGGCGCAGCGCCAAGCGCCAAGCTCCAGACTATGGCGGCAAAAGCGAAGGCTCGAAACACGGTCAGGCACTCCTGCCAGAGTTTCCCGCGCCCGGGCACGGCGAAAGATGCAGGCAATGTAGCACGCCGCAGAGCCGGCCCAATGCGGGGCCTAAGCGATGAGGTGTGGCTACAGTCCGGACCCGATGGCCTGGAGCAGCTGGAATCGCATCGCGCCGTTGTTGCTCTTGAGCGCGATCACGAAGCGCACCTGCCCGTGCGTGGAGGTGCTGGCGTAGCCCGCGAGCGTCCGGACGCCCTCGAGCGTGCCGGTCTTGTACGAAGAGCCCTTGCGACCGTCGAGCAGGTCGGCGTGGGGCGCGAAGAGGTTGAGCACCTTGGCGAGGCCGCGAGCCGTGAAGCGGTTGCCGTGGCTGATGCCCGAGCCCTCCTCCAACTGGATGGCCCCGGCAAGGCCGTGAGCGGCGAGACTCTTGCGCGCGACCTCAAGAGACTTCTCGAGACTGACGGGACCGCCCAGGCTATGCGCGCCGATTTCCAGGAAGACCTGATTGGCAATATAGTTGTTCGATGCCAGGAGCAGGTCGCGGAGGACCTTGGAAAGGGGGCGAGACTGGCGGTGAACGTAGACCGGCGCGAGGCCCGCGGGTACGGATCCGGTCGAGATCTTGCCGCCGACGCTGCCGCCGGCTTGCTTGATGAATGCGACGAGCAGTTCGCCGGCATATTGCAAGCTCACCGCGGGGTCCTTGCTCAGACTTATGCGGCCGCGGCCGTCGGGCCCCCGCGCCCGGTACTCTTGGATCGCGAGCGGAGTGATCGGGGTCTGCTTTTCGGCTGACTCGACCTTGTTGCCGTGGCGCACTGCGTTGATCGTGTTGAAGTTCACCGCGAGCGCCGAGTTCAAGGCATCGTAGGACGCTTTGGTGTCCTCGACGCCCGGAATGCGGAGATCGGCGGGGTAGTAGCTCGCGTCGAGCACGATGCCGGTCAGTGGCTTCTTGCCGACCGCGGTCACCAGCGCCGGCGCGAGCAGAGCCAATTCTTCGGAGATCAGGAAGGGGTCTCCGCCCCCGCGTACGTACAACACTCGGTCCTTGTCCAGATAGAAGCGGGTCTGGAAGCGGTAGTCCGCGCCTAAGACCTCTATCGCCAGCCAGGCGGTCACGATCTTGGTCACCGAGGCCGGGACGAAGGGCTCGTCGGCGTTCTGGGCCAGAAGCTCGTTGCCCTTGGTGTCCACAACGAGCACCAGCCCCGAAGGCGCGAGAGCCGCGACCTTCTCCTTGACGTCGGCTAGTGCCTGGCCGGCCAAAGCTTGGGCGGGCAGCAGCAGGAGGGCAAGGAGCAGCAGGCGAGACCACATGGCGATTCCTGGATCAGGTCGGCGCACGGTTTGGGAGCTCGCAAAGGCAATGACGATACGGCTGACTAGAACCTACCCGGCATGTTTGCAATCCGAATCGTCGCGCGCCTAAATTACCAGAAGCCGACGCTGCGATCGCGTCAGTGCGGCCGACCGAAAGGACATCGATCATGAAAAAAGAGATCATTGCTGTGCCGGCCATGAAGGATAGGCTGGACACTTCGGGAAAGCCGCGTGTCCCGCTGTCCCGCGTGGTGCGGGCCGGCGATTTCATTTTCGTCGCAGGCTTGCCGCCGCATGATCCGGAAACCGGTGAGCTCGTCCAAGGCGATATCCGCATCCAATCCCGCCGCGTTCTGGACAACATGAAGCTCTGTCTCGAAGCCGCGGGCTCCTCGATGGATAAGGTCGTCAAAACGACAGTGTTCTGCACCAACGTGGCGTGGTTCGACACGTTCAACGCCATCTACCGGGAATATTTCCACACCGACCCGCCGGCGCGCACCTTCGTAAACGTCGGGTCATGGCCGCATCCCTTCGATATCGAAGTAGAATGTATCGCAATCGCGTAGACCTATGTCGCCTATCGACACCAAGCGGCCATGCAATCGCCGGATCAAATGTCCGCTTTTGGGGGAAGAGCGGATGCTGTATTTTATGCGTCCACGCCTAGTCAACTCACTACGAGTCAGGGGAGCGTTTTGACGAGCTTGTGCGTATCCCCGATCGCCTCGCGCAAAGCATTCAGCGACACCTCGGCTTGCGGCGACCATTCCAGCGCGATGAACACCGCGGTGCCGTCTGCGGCGCGGAACGCGTGGCTGACAATCGAGCCCTCGATAACGTCGCCCTGCACGTTCTTGCCGCGCGCATGCAGGATGCCGCCGTGCGACACCGTCCAGCGGCCGCCACCGGCCCAGGTGTTCGCGCCAAGACTGTACCAGCGGTCGCGGTTGGTCGGAGTCCAGCGCTTTTGCGCACGGTCGATCCAGGCTTTGACGTCGTCGCCAAGAAACGGGTGTGCCGGATCGAAGATGTCGAGGAAGGCCAGATAATCCGGCCCAGGTATGAACCAGCCACCCGCTCCCGCCAGCATCCGCCAATCGGGATGCAATTTCGGTTTCGCGATACCGAGCTGACCGAACACCGCTTCGCTGCAATAATCCTCGTAGGAACGGCCGGTCTGTTCCTCGATGATCGCGGTGAGAATTTCATATCCGGTGTTGCTGTAGGAATAGCGGCCGCCCGGATGACGCGCCAACCGGTCCTTCAAAAGGTATTCGCTGAGCACCGGGGACGCCGCGGCCACCCAGCCGTGGCCGCCGCTGGCACGCTTGGCGAAGATGCCGTAGATCGAATCGTCGTCCGCATTGCCGCGGAATCCGGCGCGATGGACCAGCAGTTCCTCGACCGTCGCCTCATACAAACGCGGATCGACCGGCGCGCCGAATTGCTTGAAGAACTGCGGGATGGCCTCGCGCAGCGGCATGGTGAAGCTGAGCTTGCCGTCGCGGACCAGCGTCGCGATGCAGGTGCCGGTGATCGCCTTTGACAGGCTCGCGATCAGTGTCGGCTTGAACGGATCGACGCCGTGACCTTTGGCGAACACGGTCTTGCCGCCGCGGCGTATCACCAGGATCGCTGTCTTGGGCTGACGCTCCTTCACCCATTGGTCGAACACGATGCCGTAGGCGTCAACCGTGCCGGGCAGCGTCTGCGCGGTCTGGCCGTAGGCAATATCCCGCGGCGCGAGGCCCGCGAGCACCACAAGTCCAAGCGCAAAGGCCGCGGCGCGCAGGCTCACTTCGGGATGGCTCCCCCGGCTCGGATCGCCGCGCCCCACTTGTCCCATTCGCTCTTCACGAAGCCCGCGAGATAGTCAGGCGTCCGCCGCTCAGGCGTCACCAGGGTCGCGGCGAGTTCGTTCAACTGCTCGCGCAACCCCGGCCCCTCCATCGCAGCAACCGCGGCCGCGTTCAGCTTCGCGGCGATCGCCGGCGGCGCGCCTTTCGGCAGGAACAGCGCCGTCCAGGTATAGGCCCGCAGCACCGGCAGGCCGCTTTCCGCCGCGGTCGGCATGTCCGGCAGCACCGCCATGCGCCGGCCCGCCAAGGTAGCCAGCCCCGTCACCGTGCCGCCCTTGATCGCCGGCACCGCCGTCACCGCGATGTCGCAGAGAAAATCGATGCGTCCGCCGATCAGATCCTGCATCGCGGGCCCGGTGCCGCGATACGGCACGTGCTGCGCGCCGGTGCCCATCGCCTGATCGAGCATCACGCAGCCCAGATGCGATGCCGAGCCGACGCCAGCCGAGCCATAGTTCAGCTTGCCGGGATTGGCCTTCGCGTGCGCCATGAACTCCTGGAACGTCTTGGCCGGATAATCTTTGCGCACGATCACGACCAGCGGGATTTCCGCGATCAACGCCACGTTGACGAAATCGTTCAGCGGGTCGTACAGCGGCTTGTCGCCGTAGAGCTGCGGATTGGCGTGGGTGGCGATGGTGCCGAGCAGCGTCGTGTAACCGTCCGGCTCGGCGCGCGCGACGCGCTGGCCGCCGAGCGTGCCGCCGCCCCCGCCGACGTTTTCCACCACCACGCGCTGGCCGAGGATCGGGCTCATGCGCTCGGCCATGATCCGCGTGAACACGTCAATCGGGCCACCGGCCGCCGCGGCCACCACCATAGTGACCGGCCGGCTCGGATAATCCTGCGCCATGGCCGCGTTTGGCGGCGCCATCAGGGCCGCCGCGATGATCCAGCGCTTCATGTTGTACCCACTTCTCCACCATCTTAGGCGCACGTGTTGAAGCGCGTCAAAAACCCGTGCAGCGTGGCGCCATGCGACCCTCGCTGCTCGATCCGCTGTTTGCCGCGCTGACCACGCTTCCGGGCGTGGGTCCGAAGCTCGAGAAGCTCTACCGCAAGCTGTTCGGGCGGGAGGATACGCCGGCGCGCGTCATCGATCTGCTGTTCCACCTGCCGACCGGCACGATCGACCGCCGGGCGCGGCCGAAATTGCGTGACGTTGTGCCGGGATCGGTCGCGACCGTCGCCGTGACCGTCGACAGCCATCGGCCGCCGCCGCCCAACCGCCCCCGCCTGCCCTATCGCATCGAAACCTATGACGACACCGGAACGCTGACGCTGACCTATTTCCACGCCAAGCGAGACTATCTCGAAAAGCTCTTTCCCGTGGGCGAGCTGCGCTACGTGTCGGGCACCACCGCGCTCTATGACGGAACACTGCAGATGGTGCATCCCGACCGCGTGGTGAGCGAGGCCGAGCTCGACAAGCTGCCGATGGTCGAGCCGGTCTATCCGCTCACCGAAGGCCTGACGCTCAACCCGGTGCGCAAGGCCGCAGAAGCCGCGCTGACCAAAATCCCCGAGCTGCCGGAATGGCAGGACGCCGCATGGCTGCAGCGCGCAGGGCTTTCCGGAGTTCGCTGGCGCGCTGCGAACCTTGCACCACCCGGCTGAGCCGACCGACATCCTGCCGGAGGGCAAGCCCTGGTCGCGGCTCGCCTACGACGAGTTGCTGGCCGGCCAGCTCGCGCTGGCGCTGGTTCGCGCCCACCAGCGCCGGCAGCCTGGCCGCGGCAGCTCCGGCGAAGGCATTCTGCGGGCCAGGGTGATTGCGGCACTGCCCTATTCGCTGACGCCGTCGCAGGGCCGCGCCGTCGACGACATCGTGACGGACCTCGCCCGCCCGCAGCGGATGATCCGCCTGCTGCAAGGCGACGTCGGCTCCGGCAAGACCGTGGTGGCGCTGCTCGCCGCGGCAACCGTGGTCGAGGCCGGCCGCCAGGCCGCGCTGATGGCGCCGACCGAAATCCTGGTGCGCCAGCATCTCGCAACCATCGCGCCACTGGCCGAGAAAGCCGGCATCCGCACGGCCATCCTCACCGGCCGCGAGCGTGGCAAGGAGCGCGCCGAGACGCTCGACCGCCTGGCGCTGGGCGAGATCGATCTGCTGGTCGGCACCCACGCGCTGTTCCAGGACGAAGTGGCGTTCCGCGATCTGGCGCTCGCCATCGTCGACGAACAGCACCGCTTCGGTGTGCACCAGCGCCTCGCGCTCGCCCGCAAGGGCGAATCCGTCGACATGCTGGTGCTGACCGCGACGCCGATCCCGCGCACCTTGGTGCTCACCTACTTCGGCGACATGGAAATCTCGGAGCTGCGCGAGAAGCCGGCCGGCCGCCAGCCGATCGACACCCGCACCATCGCGCTTGACCGCATCGATGAGGTGATCAGCGCCATCGGCCGCGCGCTCGACGAAGGCCAGCGCGTCTATTGGGTCTGTCCGCTGGTCGAGGAATCCGAAACGAGCGACCTCGCCGCCGCCGAAGACCGTTTCGCCGATCTCCGGCAGCACTTCGGCGCCAAGGTCGATCTCGTTCACGGCCGCATGAAAGGCGCCGACAAGGACGCCGCCATGGCGCGGTTCTCGGCCGGCGAAACCCGGCTCCTGGTCGCCACCACGGTAATCGAGGTTGGCGTCGACGTGCCGGCTGCGACCATCATGGTGATCGAGCACGCCGAGCGTTTTGGTCTCTCCCAGTTGCACCAATTGCGCGGCCGCATCGGCCGCGGCCACGAGCGCTCGACATGCCTGCTTCTTTATCGCGCGCCGCTCGGCGAAACCGCCAAGGCCCGGCTCGCCATTATGCGCGACACCGAAGATGGCTTCCGCATCGCCGAGGAGGATTTGCGGCTGCGCGGCGAAGGCGACCTGCTCGGAACCCGCCAGAGCGGCATGCCGGGCTTTCGCGTGGCGCGGCTCGAATTCCACGGCAAGCTGCTCGGCCCGGCCCGCGACGACGTCGCACTGACGCTATCGCGCGATCCCGACCTGGCGTCGCCGCGCGGCGCGGCGTTGCGCAACCTGCTCTATCTGTTCGAGCGCGACGAGGCGATCCGGCTGCTACGGGCCGGGTAACTTGTCGGTCAGGACAGGAATTCGACCTTACCTTCGTCGAGGTCGTAGCGCGCAGCCACGACCTTTACTTTCCCGGCCTTGATCAAATCGGCGACGATCGTGCTTTTGCCGGCGATCTGACCCGCTGTGCGCTTGGCACTTTCGCGTACGGCGTTGTCGACAAAATCGACGGGCTAACTCTTCACCGCCATAGCCGCAGGCACGATCGCCTTGACCATCGGTCCGATCGAGCCCGGGAAGGTTGCCTTCTTGGTCACGCCTTCGCAGGCCGCCACCACCGCGCCACAACGCTCGACGATGCGCCGAGCACAGCACTGCCATATTCGATCGTGCCCATGGTCGCCGTGTCGACCATGTTGCCGGCATTGCGCGCGACGAACAGCTCGCCGACCCCCAGGCCTCCGAACACCAACTCCGGCGGCACGCGGCTGTCAGAGCAGCTCACGATGGTTGCCCACGGCGTCTGTGAGTTGGCGACACCGGTGCGGCGCTTGGCGAGATCGGCAGCGCACACTTCTGGAGCCTTCACATATTTTTCGTTTCCGGATTTCAAGTTAGCGAGCGCCTGATCCGCTGTCACCGACGTGGTCGGACCCACAGCGGCAGCGGCCTCACCGCTCCCGAAAAGAACGCTGCCCGTCGCAAGGCCGATCCCGGCCAATGCGAGAAATTTTCGTCGGCCCAGCGTCTGCCGGCTGCAGAGGCACATTTATGTCTTCTCCCCATCGTCCAACATGTCCAGATGAGCTCTGGCGACTGAAACAATCATAGCAGACGGTTTGATCGGTGTCCGTTAACGCGCCGCCGCGCTTGGCGGCAGCGCCGCCGGTGGCGTCCGGCTGGCGCGTGCGTTGTCGACGATCGCCGACAGCTTCTTCTGCGCATCGCCGTTGGGCTGCGCCATGCCGGCCGACATGATCAGCGTCATCGCCTGCTCGACCGTGATGTCGAGCTCGATGACCTGGTTGCGCGGCGCATAGAAAAAGAAGCCCGTGGTCGGGTTGGGCGTGCATGGCATGAAGCAAGACACGTAGTCGCCGCCGCCCGGCAGCCGCTCCGCGATCTCGCCGCTCGGCGGTGACGCCAGGAACACCACCGACCACATCCCGGCCGGGAATTCCGCCAGCGCCACCTTGCCGAAGCTTGCGCCGGACTTCGAGAACAGCGTCTCGAAGATCTGCTTCATCGTCTTGTAGATCGGCCGCACGATCGGCATGCGGTTGAGCAGCCGCTCGCCGAACTCGACAAAGGTGCGCCCGACGAGGCCCGCGGTCAGGAAGCCGAGCAGCGTCAATGCGACGAGCGCGATGATCAAGCCATAGCCCGGCACGCGGAACGGCAGGTAGGTCTCGGTGCGGAGCCCTGCCGGGATGAACGGCCGCATCGCGTCGTCCACCCAGTTGATGAACCACCAGGTCAGATTGATCGTGATGTAGATCGGCCCGACCAGAACCAGGCCGGTGAGGAAATAGTTGCGCAGCCGGCTGGCGACCCCGTGATGCGGCGCGGCGGGCTCCGGTGGAGTTGCGTTCTGGTCGCTCAGCGTCATCGTTGCGTGCTCATTCGACGGTGACGGACTTCGCCAGGTTGCGCGGCTGGTCCACGTCGGTGCCGATGTTCAGCGCCGTATGATAGGCGATGAGCTGCACCGGGATGGCATAGACGATGGGCGTAACCGTCGTCGCCATGTCCGGCAACACCAGCGTGGAAAGCGACAGTGCGCTGGTTTCAGCGGCGCCCTTCGGATCGGTGATCAGGATGATCTTGCCGCCGCGCGCGGCCACCTCCTGCATGTTCGATACGGTTTTGTCGAACACGCCCTCGCGCCGGACGCTCTTGTCGAACGGCGCGACGACGACCACCGGCATGGTCTCGTCGATCAGCGCGATCGGCCCGTGCTTGAGCTCGCCCGCGGCGTAGCCCTCCGCGTGGATGTAGGAAATTTCCTTGAGCTTCAGCGCGCCTTCGAGCGCGATCGGATAGGCGGTCCCGCGGCCGAGATAGAGCACGTCCTGGGACTTGGCGAGATCCCGCGACAGCGCCTCGATCTGCGGCTCCAGCCGCAGCGCCTCCGAGATGTGGCGCGGCACCTCGATCATGGCGCGAACAAGATTGCGTTCGTCTTCCTCCGACAGGACGCCGCGGATGCGGCCGGCGGCGACAGCGAGGCAGAGCAGCGCCGCGAGCTGGCAGGTGAACGCCTTGGTCGAGGCCACGCCGATCTCGGGGCCGGCCAACGTCGGCATCACCACGTCGCTCTCGCGGGCGATCGTCGAGGTCGGCACGTTGACGATCGAAAGCACGTGCTGCTTCTGCTCTTTGGCGTAGCGCAAGGTCGCCAGCGTGTCGGCGGTCTCGCCCGACTGCGAGACGAACACCGCCAGATTGCCCGGATCGAACGGCGCCTCGCGGTAGCGAAACTCGGAAGCGACGTCGATTTCGACCGGCAGCCGCGCGAAACGCTCGAACCAGTATTTGGCGACGAGGCCGGCATAGTAGGCGGTGCCGCAGGCCGAGATCGCCACGCGCTGGATCTTCTTGAAGTCGAACGGCAGCGTCATCGGCAGCGCGACACGCTCATTGCCCATGTCAAGGTAGTTCGCCAGCGTATGGCCCACGACCTCGGGCTGCTCGTGGATTTCCTTCGCCATGAAATGGCGATGATTGCCCTTGTCCACCAGGAAGGCGGAGGCATTCGATTTCAGCACCGCGCGTTCGACCGCCTTGCCTTTGGCGTCGTGCACCTGGACGCCCGTGCGCGTCACCACCGCCCAGTCGCCGTCCTCAAGGTAGCTGACGGTGTCGGTGAAAGGCGCCAGCGCAATCGCGTCAGAGCCGAGAAACATTTCGCCGTCACCGTAGCCGACCGCGAGCGGCGAGCCCCTGCGGGCGCCAACCAGGAGATTGTCTTCGCCGGCGAACAGGAACGCCAGGGCGAACGCGCCGCGCAGCCGCGGCAGGGCGGCCTGCACCGCCTCGGCCGGCTTCTTGCCTTTGTTCATTTCGTCGGTGACGAGATGCGCAACCACCTCGGTATCGGTGTCGCTGGTGAACTTCGCGCCGGCCTTCTCAAGCTCGATCCGCAGCTCGCGGAAATTCTCGATGATGCCGTTATGCACGACCGCGATCCGGGCGGTGGCATGCGGATGCGCGTTGTTCTCGGTCGGCTTGCCGTGGGTCGCCCAGCGGGTGTGGCCAATGCCAATCGAGCCTTCTAGCGGCTCGCTTTGCAGGCGGGTTTCGAGATTACGGAGCTTGCCCTCGGCTCTGCGCCGCGTCAGCGCGCCGCGCTCAAGCGTCGCGACGCCTGCGGAATCGTAGCCGCGGTATTCCAGGCGCTTCAGCGCATCGACGAGTTGCCCCGCCACCGGCCCGCGGCCGAGTATTCCAACAATCCCGCACAAATGGCTCTACCCCCTCGCCGCATTCGACGCGCTTGTTATGCACCGCCGGCGGCTTTCGGAAAATCACAATGCAGGCCCCGATGTGGCAAAATCGGGGGTCGATCATGCGGCACCTGAACTGCAGCCACTGGCAACCAAACTTTGAAGCCTCGGCGGCGATTGAATAACGCCGCGCCCCTATTTACGCCTTCTGCTTCACCAGCGACTTCAGTTCACGCAGACGCCGCGCCCAGCCTTCCTTCACTGTCTGCCGGCCGCGGCCGAGCGCCAATGCATCCGCAGGCACATCGGCGGTGATAACGGAACCCGAGCCGACATAAGCGCCGTCGCCGATCTTGACCGGCGCCACGAGCGCCGAGTTCGAGCCGATGAACGCCCCCGCGCCGATGTCGGTGCGGTGCTTGGCGGCGCCGTCGTAGTTGCAGGTGATGGTGCCGGCGCCGATGTTGGCACCCGCGCCTACACGGGAAGTCACCGATGTAACTCAAGTGATTGGCCTTGGCACCGGCCTCGATCAGCGCCTCCTTGATCTCGACGAAATTGCCGATGTGGACACCCTCTTCGAGCTTGGCGCCCGGACGCAGGCGAGCGAACGGACCGACGGTGGCGTTATTGCCGACATGGGCGCCCTGCAAATGCGAGAACGAGCGGATGGTCGCTCCGTCCTCGACCGTGACGCCGGGGCCGAACACCACATAGGGCTCGACCGTGACGTCGCGGCCGAGCTTGGTGTCAGCCGAGAGGTGCACGGTCTCGGGCGCAACGAGCGTCACGCCGCCTTCCATTGCCGCCTGCCGCAACTTCTGCTGCATGGTGGCTTCCGTTGCCGCGAGTTGCGCCTTGGTGTTGATGCCGCTCACTTCATCCTCCGTCACTTCGAGCGCGACCGTGCTCCGCTTCATGTCGCGCGCAATTTTCACAGCGTCAGTGAGATAGAATTCGCCCTTGCGATTGGCGTTGCCGATCCGCTCGAGGATTTGCAGCGCCACCTTGCCATCGAGCGCCATCAGTCCGCCGTTGCAGAGCGCGATGGCGCGCTCGCCATCACTGGCGTCGGCATGCTCGACGATCGAAAGCAATTCGTTGCCCTGCGTCACCAGCCGGCCGTAACCGGTCGGGTCACTGGGCCGAAATCCCAGCACCGCAACCGCGGCGCCTCCGGCAATCGCTTGCCGGAGCATGCCCAGGGTCTGTGGCCGGATCAGCGGGGTGTCGCCGAAGATCACCAGGATGTCGTCGGCTCCGTTTTCGATCGCAGCCTTCGCCGCCAGGACGGCATGCGCGGTGCCGCGGCGATCGCGCTGCACGAACACCTGTGCTTGCGGCGCAAACAAGCGCGTTTCCTTCGAAACATCATCATGCTCGGGGCCGAGCACGACCGCTATCGCGGTGTTCTGGGCCGCCGTCAGCACATGACCGAGCAGCGAGCGCCCCGCCACGGCGTGCAGTACCTTCGGCCGCGACGACCGCATGCGCGTGCCCTCGCCGGCTGCCAGCACGATCGTCAGGCAGGTTCGCCCGTTCATTTCGACTCCATCCAAGCCAGCGGCGTCATAGCAGGATGCATGGCAACGGGCACGTTCGGGACGAATCTGCTAACGTTTTCAACAAGGTGATTCTGGGCGGCGTAGTCATGGCCCAGATGGCAAACAACGGGGCGAAGCTTGGCCAAACCGGACCCCGGTACGGAATTCGCACCATCGAAGCCGAAATTCGGCCTGCGCGACCTGTTCCGGGTGGCGCTCTGGGGCTTTTCGGCCGCGTGCGCGCTGTTCATCGCCCTTTACGCCGGCACCACTGCAATCGGCCGCGACCGCCTGCACGTGGCCTTTGCCGACATCCACCAGATCCTGATGCCCACGGGCGCCAAGAACAACTGATCGGCCGCATCGCCACCCTCGAACAGAACGTCGAGGGCGTCACCGGCTCTATTGCTCGCGTTGAAAAGGCCGCACGGGCCGCCCCGCCGCCGGATTCCGCACCCGGACCTGCGCCTATCCCCGCGCCTGCCGAGGCGGCGCCGCCCACGGCCACACCGGAGGACGTCACCTCCAGCATCACCCCCCCGCGGTCCCATTGCCACCGCCTGGGACCACCATGTGCAAGACCGAATACGGCCTTGATCTTGGCAGCGCGTCCGCCATCGAGGCGCTGCGCACCGCCTGGAACGACCGCGCTCCGCCGGCATGGCGCCGTGCTCGAAGGCCTGCGCCCGGTCGTGCAGATGCGGGAACGGCCTCGGCCCGGCGCAACGGAATTCCGCCTGATCGCCGGCCCTATCCCCAACGCTACGGCGGCGGCCCGACTCTGTGCCACCATGACCGCGGCAGGCGCGATCTGCGCGCCCGCGGTGTTCGACGGGCAGCGGCTCGCCGGTCGTTAGATCGTTTGGCATAATGGCTCAATGAGCCGCCCGCTGTTTCGCCCGACGCCGCGCCAAGCCGCCTGCCTCGCCGCTATCGCCTCGGCCGGGCTCGGTTATGGCTTCTATGTCCGCTACGGGCTGATCGAGCAGGCAGCGGTGGGGATCGCCTGCGAGGCTGGCGGCGCGAACTGGCTCTGCGCCACCCGCCGGACCGCCATCGCGCTGTTCACACCGCAGGTGTTCGGCATCGTCGCGCTCGGCGCGGCGATGCTCAACCTGATACGACCGTCGGTCATGTTTTGGGCGCTCGCGCTGCTCGCCGGCGGCGCCGGCATCGTACTCTACAACACGGCGCTGTCCGCGCTCGCCGTGGGCCTCTTGATCCTTAGCCTGGCGCGACCCGTGGCCGAAGCAAGCTAACTGCAACCAAGCCGAGAGCCGTGGCAAACCACAAGGCTTGCCAGTTAGCGAACGTCTCGTTCCAGACGATGAAAACTGCGCTCAGCGCGAGCACCCCCGCCGCGACAGTTTCCGCCAGCGGACGCGGACCGGCGGCCGACCGAGCAAGGAAACTCAACAGCAGGAATGGCACAGCCGCGGCCGTCAATGGCGCGAAGGGGAAATCGCGGTAGCGCGGACTGAACGATAGCGCCAGCGCCGACTGCACTGCCAGCACGGTCAGCACCATCAGCAAGATTCCCAGCGCCAGTGCCAGCGATCGGCGCACGCGATCCGACGTCGGACCGATGATCCGTGCAAACGCCGGCGGAGAGATCGAAAGGGCCATTGCCGCGGCGCCCGCGATCGGCACGGCAATCGCAAGCGCGGCGAACGACAGCCCCCGCAACCAACCGCCAATGCCAAGGCTTTCGATCGGCACATTCTCGATTGTCCATCCTGCCAGAACGCCGGCGACGCCCGCGTTCAACGCAATCGCACACCAGGCGCCGGAGCCAATCTCTTGTGCATCCATGTTGCGCCGGCGCGCATGGATCGCGGCTGAGAACACTAAGGCCGCCAGAACGACGCCTCCCGCGGCGTGCCACGGCCAATGCGGATGATTGGTAACCGGCATTCCCCAAGTGAATTTCTGCCGGCGCGTTGCATCATCGAACAATCCCCAATGACCGCCGACTGTGCCCTCCAAAGCGCGTTTCCACGGCTGGTCGAAGGCCTCGATCACGTTGACACGGAAATGCTCTTGCTTGCCGCGCGTCAGAATATCCGTGATGACCAACGCTTGGTTGGCCGGCGACGGTAGCGCACCTTCCCGCATGCGGCCGGCACTCGGCCACCCGACCTCACCGATCACGATTTCTTTTGTGGGAAAATTCTCGACCACGCGCTTACGGATGGCATCGACGTGGCTTGCAGCGTCGCGCGCCGCGACAGGCTCATCCTCCCAGTACGGCAGAATGTGGATGGTGACGAAATCCACCACGCCTGCAAGTTCGCGATAGCGCAGCCAGAACTCCCAGACGTCCGCATAGGTTACCGGCATCTTGACCCGCGCTTTCACGCCGCGGATCATTTCGGCCAGCATGGCCGGCGAAACTTCCCCCCGAAGGAGTACTTCATTGCCGACGATAACCGCGCGCACGACACCCGGGAACCGGTTCGCCAGCGCAACGCCGTTGCTGATCTGATACTGCGTGCGGTCGGCGTGGCTCGACACCCAGAGCCCTAGCAGCACCTTGAGCCCGTACCGTTGCGCGATCTCGGGGACGTTATCTAGGCCGAAATCGACTGAATAGGTGCGCACGCAATCGGTCACCTTCGACAATTGCGCAAGATCAGCTTCGATCTGCGCGGGGTGGATTTTGGTGGAAAGATCAAGCGGGCTCTGCGCACCGCGGAACGGCGCATAAGAAATACAATAGAGTTTGTCACCGGGATCGAGCGGCGACGGCGGCATCGGCACTGCAGTCCCAAGCCACCACCACGCCCCGATGATAATGGCAGCAGTCAAAGTGAACAGACTGACAGGTTTATACATTGCGATCCGGTCGCGCGGCTGCCGCGCCATATCTAGAGCATCACGACGGCTCCGCTGACACGCTGCGACACTTTAATCAAGAGTACATCGGGTGCTGGACAAAGCCTGCAGGTTTGGCAATCTCCCGCCATAGGTTCGCGCGGCACAGGCCGCAAAACGGACCAATTCGGTGTACAGATAACGCGGCACACCATTCGCGAACCAACAACGACCCAAACAATCGGTCCGGCCATGTCCTTCTTCGTGCGTTTCAGCTTCGCGGTCCTTATCGCGGCTGCGTTTGTGTTTGCGTCCCTACCTGCCGTCGCCCAGAGCGGCGATACCAAGAGCGGTGACAAAGCCCCCAACAACCAGCCGGCCGATCCCGCCAAGGAAGCCCAGCGCCAGGTCGACGAGTTCGCAGAGGCTACCCGCTTGGTGACCGGCCCAGCCGGCAACCCCGAATGCGTCTGGCTCGGCCGCCGCGTGGTGGGGTTGATGTGGCGGGAC
Organism: uncultured Alphaproteobacteria bacterium; assembly: GCA_963842645.1. Lineage (GTDB taxonomy): Bacteria > Pseudomonadota > Alphaproteobacteria > Rhizobiales > Xanthobacteraceae > Z2-YC6860. The sequence continues at coordinate 437,653 of CAWJGY010000013.1, forward strand.
GACATGGATACGGCCTTCCGCCACCTTGACCTGTATGACCGCTTTGGCTGCCCGGGCCCACATATCCAGACGGCGTTCCGCTGCGTTGTCCGTCAGGGCATCAACATCGACCCAAAATCGCCCCAGAGCCTTAATGCCAGGGTGCATTCCTGCTGGTTGAACCCCACCGCCTCGCAAGCCGCTGTAGGGGCCCCCACTGTACCCCCAGCATCGTCGGGGTCGGGCGCGGCGTCGCCACCGGCAGCGCAAAATTCAGGCTCTTCACCGGCAGTTGCTGGAACCCCAAACAAAGAGGCGCGTTGAGCGGAAGGGCATTGGGACGGTTCGTCCGTCATCAATTCGCCATCACGTTGGAAGTATAGTCTTATGGCCTCTCACGAGGTATGCTGCCTCGCAGCAATGGCCCACTCAGGGGACGGGTCGGCGCCAGAAGTCTTAAGCCCCGCTTGGTCGCTTTAATGCGCGTCGTCGCGATTGTCGGCGTTCTCATCGCTTGCATTCATGCCAGCGTGTGGGCTGTTTCGCGGGACATCATCAGTGCTCCCGCCTTCACCGGCCAACTGGCCAGCGTTTCCTACACACCATTCGACGGTTCAGCCCATCCCGACAGCGGGCGCCGATCGAGCGCGGAGCAGATCCGCGCCGATCTGAAGGCGATCGCGCCATACACCAGAATGGTGCGGACCTACTCGTCGACCGGAGGTGCGGAGCTCGTGCCCGAGGTCGCCCGCGAGTTCGGGCTGCGCGTTTCGGTCGGCGCCTGGATCGACAAGAACACCGAGCGCAACGACCGCGAAATGCGCGCCGTGATCGATCTGGCTCGCAAGCATCGCAACATCGACAGCGTCGTGGTCGGCAATGAGACGATCTATCGCGGTGAGCAGACCATCGACGAGCTCATCCGCAAGATTCATCGCGTCAAACGCGAGACTTCTGTCCCTGTCACCACTGGCGAAATCTGGAGCGCCTGGATCGAGCATCCCGAGCTTGCCTCGGCGGTGGACTTCATCGCCGCCCACGTGCTGCCGTACTGGGAAGGAATCTCGGAGACCGGCGCGGTCGATCAAGCGATCCGCATCTACGATCAGCTTCGGGCGGCCTATCCGGGCAAGCGTATTGTGATAGCTGAATTCGGCTGGCCGAGCGCTGGCTATAACCGCCGTGCCGCCACCCCAGACCCGCTGGTGCAAGCCAAAGTGCTGCGCGGCTTTGTTTCCCGCGCCGAGGCTCAAGGCATCGACTACAACATTATCGAAGCCTACGACCAGCCATGGAAGACGTTCGAAGGCGGCGTCGGCCCCTACTGGGGCATGTTTGACACTTCGCGGCAGCCGAAATTCTCCTGGAGCGGGCCGATCACCGACCCCGATCATTGGAAGATCGCCGGCATCGCGGTTCTTCTCGGCGTGCTGCTTTCGCTGCCGATACTTTCGCTCGCGGGTGCGACCGCGGCACAGACCGCCCTGCTCGCGACCGCAGCCCATACCGTCGGCGCTTGGTTTGCGATCCTGTTCGCCTACTGGAATGGGCACTATTTCGTGACCGGCGCGGCCATCGCCTACGCGCTGGCCCTGCTCCTCCTGATCCCGTTGATCTTCATCGCGCTAACACGCATCGAAGAGATCGCCAGCGTCGCCTTCGGCCACAAACCGCGCCGTCTGATCGTATCGCCGCCACTCGTGCCAGAACTGCCGTTCGCACCGAAAGTCTCGATCCATATCCCGGCCTATCAAGAACCCCCAGAGATGCTCAAGCTCACCCTGGACGCTGTGGCGCGGCTCGAATACCCGAACTTCGAATGCATCCTTGTCATCAACAACACGCCCGATCCGGCACTATGGCGTCCGGTCGAAGAGCACTGCAAAACGCTAGGCGAGCGTTTCAAGCTGGTGCGCGAAGACAACCTGGCAGGCTTCAAGGCCGGCGCACTCCGTCTGGCCCTCGCCCATACTGCAGCTGATGCCGAGATCATCGGCGTGCTCGATGCCGACTACGTCGTTCACCCGACCTGGCTCAAGGACCTCGTGCCAGGATTCGTCGATGCCAAGGTCGGAATGATTCAGGCGCCGCAGGACCACCGCGACGGCACGCGCAGCGCCATGCATCACGCCATGAACGGCGAGTATGCTGGCTTCTTCGACATCGGCATGGTGCAGCGGAACGAAAAGAACGCCATCATCGCGCATGGCACCATGTGCCTTATTCGCCGCTCCGCGCTGCTCGCGGCTGGTAACTGGTCGAGCGACACGATCTGCGAGGATACCGATCTCGGTTTGACTATCCTCGAGCTTGGGTTCACAGCGCATTACACCAACCGCCGCTACGGCTATGGGCTGTTGCCGGACAGCTATCTTGCCTACAAGCGCCAGCGCGACCGCTGGGCTTATGGCGGCTTCCAGATCATGAAGAAGCATTGGCGCCGGTTCATTCCGGGCCGTAGCCTGCTCACCCGCGAGCAGAAGCGCGAATTCGCGCTCGGCTGGCTTTCATGGCTCGGCGCCGAAAGCGTGGGCGTGCTGGTGGCGCTGCTCAACCTGATCTGGGTGCCGTTTGTCGCCATCATCGGCATCGCCATCCCCGACAAGGTGTTGACCATCCCGATCCTTGCAGCCTTCGTGGTATCGGTCTTGCATTTCGTCTCGCTCTATCAGCTTCGCGTCCGGCTTCCCGGCGGCCAAATGCTGGGCGCGGTATTCGCAGCCATGGCTTTGCAGTGGACCGTCGCGCGGGCAGTCGGCTTCGGCCTGATCAAAGATGGATTGCCGTTCGTGCGAACCGCCAAGGGCGGGTCCGGACGCCGCAGCGCGGACTTCCCGGCGTTCTGGGAGGCGGTGCTCGGTGCACTACTGGTTGCCAGCGCAATCTTTCTTCACGCCACCAACTGGGAGCTCGTGCGCGAGATCGATCTGTTCGCGCTTGCGCTTGCCATTCAGTCGCTGCCGTTCCTCGCTTCGGTGGCGCTGGCCGCCCTCGAAGGCAGCCGCGCCAATGAGTTCGCGTTCTGGCATGGCCTCGAGGCACGGCTTGGGCAGATACTGACGCGCCGTCCAGCGGCCACTAAGGCGGCCGCCCCCGCCACCGTCCCCGCCGACAAGCAGATCGAGCCGGCTCAATAGCCGAACTCAACCTCGCAGCGCGGTCTCCACCAGTTTTACCCAGTACGACGTACCGACCGGAATCACCTCGTCGTTGAAGTTGTAGGCCGGGTGGTGCAGCCCCGCGCTATCGCCGTTGCCGACGAATATGAAGGCGCCGGGCCGGGCCTCCAGCATGAACGAAAAATCCTCCGCCCCCATCACGGGTGGCACGGTGGTATCCACACGGTCTTTGCCGACCACCTGCGATGCGACCTCCGCAGCGAACGCAGTCTGGCGATCGTGGTTCCTGGTGACCGGGTAGTCGCGCTTGTAGGTTACGTTGGCTTTGGCGCCGTAGAGTCTCGGCCGTGCCTTCGACCACTTCGTGGACGCGCTTCTCGACGAGATCGCGCGTCTCCGGTGTCAGGCTTCGCGCAGTGCCGCGCAGATGACCCGTCTGGGGGATGATGTTGTCGGCGGTGCCTGCGTGGAACTGGGTGATCGAGACCACCGCGGATTCCAGGGGATCGACGTTGCGGGAAACGATCGACTGCAACGCGTTGATGATCGCCGAGCCCACCAGCACCGTGTCGATGGAGGTGTGCGGCCGCGCCGCATGGCCGCCAAGACCTTCAATGTCGATGTAAATGCGGTCGGCCGCCGCCATCATAGGGCCGGACCGGATCGCGAAGTCGCCGACGGGGAAACCGGGATAGTTGTGCATCCCGTACACCTCCTCGATGCGGAAGCGGTCCATCATGCCGTCGTTGACCATCTCGCGACCACCGCCACCGCCTTCCTCGGCCGGCTGGAAGATCACCACTGCGGTACCATCGAAGTTACGCGTCTCGGCAAGATACTTGGCGGCGCCTAGCAGCATGGCAGTGTGCCCGTCGTGACCGCAGGCGTGCATCTTGCCGGGATTCTGCGACTTATAAGAAAGCCCGGTCGCTTCTTCGATCGGCAGCGCGTCCATGTCAGCACGCAAGCCGATAGTGCGGGTGCCAGCACCCTTCCTGCCGCGGATCACCCCGACCACACCAGTTCGGCCGATGCCGCTCACCACCTCGTCGCAGCCGAAGCTCTTGAGCTTCTCCGCCACGACGCCGGCGGTGCGATGCACATCGAAAAGCAGTTCCGGATGGGCGTGAATGTCCTGCCGCCAAGCGGAAATTTCCGGAAAAAGATCGGCGACGCGATTGATAATCGGCATGGAATTCTCCCTGGAGCACGGAACGGCGCTCGAAAACACGTCTTCCCGGCCTGGATAAGCTAGCAAACCGAAGCCATCGCGTGAGGTCAACCGTCCCGGCCGGTCGGGCTGATCGCTGAGCGTTGATGGTGACGGTTTTGGCTTGGAAAGCAGGCTCTTATAGCCTAGATGTGCCGGCCAGGAGCGCGTAGCTCAGTCGGTAGAGCACATGACTTTTAATCATGGGGTCGTGGGTTCGATCCCCACCGCGCTCACCAAGTAAAACAAGGGGTTATGGTCGTTTTGTAGCCCCGCTGCTTCCCAGAAAGCGCCTCGGGGAAGCGCCTGGGAAGCAGTTCACTGAGCTGCCAGTTTTCAGACTCGCCACACCGAATGCGGTAGCGACGACTTCGTTAGGAGAGTCGAGAGTGCTAACGCTCGTGATTGATCAGCCCGATTGGCGCAGTCACGAAGAAAACGCACCAGTGACTCGCGGGCGGGCAATGGCGGGCCGTCTAGCGGCGGTCTATGTGCCGATGATCCACAGAACAAACGCGACGGCCGCGATCAGGCCCATGCAGGCCAGAATGAAGCCGCCGCGTCGTTCGAGTGTCATTGTGGACCCGTGGCTCAGTCGTCAGGCCGCGCCGAGCAAGCCTGTTAAGGCCATCCGTCCCCACGGCTCACGCTTCCGGCTTTATCTCAACGATCGGCGCGCCATGTAGTCAGGAAACACACCGGGCAGCGTTCGTTGGAAGGTTGCCAGTCGTATCTCGCAAAGCTCGGGTGAGCGCGATGATGGCAGCTTGGCCTTTCGTGACGCTGTAGAGATTGCACATGATGCGGCTTATCGGCGCTCGCGGTCATTCCCTGCCTGGTTCGACGTCGCCCCCGGTACGTTCTTTCGTCTGATCCGCAATACAAGCTGCTAGCCGGCTTAGCCGCATACTCGCGTGCCAATGTTCTTTTCTGAGCTTCTTCGATCGATCGAAAATGGCTTTTCGTGCCGCAGGCCCGTTTGCATTTTCGCATAAGGCTCGCGCTTCGGCTTCGATGGATCCGATTTGTTTTGCCGGTAAACCGATCCGCCACCATTTCCGCACGTCGCACCCCGCATTATCAGCAAGCAACATCTGGCTAAAAATCTGGGCGGGGCGATGGCCGCAAATCGCAAATATATTGGCATGCGCCAGTATTCGATGAGGGCCATCGTTATAAAGTCGCCCCATTGCTTCCAATAGGGCGCGCCAATTCCTCAGGCGCGGGGAGGTGGTGGAAAAGTAGCACCCGGATTGACGATAGTGCAGATCTAGGTTCTAAGCAGCCTACCCCGCCCGCCATCTGCTAACACTTCCCACCAACACTTCGGAGTAATGATGCGATTGGTGATCGTTGCCGTCGCTTGCCTGCTCGCTGCAACCCCCGCGCTGGCACAATTCCAAGTGCCAGGAGAGTGCACCGAGCTTGCGGCGAGAGAAGGCTTTCCCACCAGCACACTCACCAAGTACCAGGCCGCAAAAGCCCGCGCCCGCATGGCGCTGCTGAGCGACCGTGATCCTTTGGTCAAGCAATGCCGAGGCGCCATCCGGCAGGCGGTGGCCATGAGGAAAGCGATGGAGAGGTCGTCCGCGTCTCCTTCGTCTTCTGAATTAGTGACGCCATCGATTCCGTAAGCCGGTCACGGGCGTTATTTAAGTTACGCCGTTTACCCGCTAGGACTGCCGCGTTTGCCGGCGCGCAAAATGTGGAGCGGTTAGCCGCCAATGAGAATGGTCGACCCCATCGAGTGGGATCTATCGGGAATGCGAAATCATGCTCGGGCCGAACGTCTGCAAGACGCACCGCAACCAGAAACTCTCGTGACCAGAGTAGCACAAGAGGCCTTGGAAGCTGCCGAGAATGGCCGATGCCAATGCCGATGGCAACTTGGCGAACTAATGTCCGGCTGCGGCAGAGCCATCGCGGTCATTCCGATTTCTCAGGACGTCTTCGACGCGTTGTTCAACGGGCGCAGTGGCTACCGGGCACAATATTATCTCTCTTGTGACGAAGGCATTCACTTCAATTGTGTGATCATGGGGGCCCTTCATGAGCCTCTCAGAATAGCTCGTGAATTAGCTGATCTTAGCGAGACCTTCGACCATTCGTTCACAGGACCGTGGAGTAAAATTTGGGTCGAGGGCGACGACAGGCCGTTTCAAACAGCAGCCCCGGACGACTTTCGCCCGAGACGGTGGGTTAAACGGCTGGAAGGAAAAGAAAGCTTTTGGCTACGCGCGCCGTTACCAGATCAGCCTGCCATCGAAGTCAAGGGCACGTGGGTGTCTAGCGCAAGCGGCCAATATAAACAGGATATCTCTAAGGTAGACCGCCACTGCTGCCTCGCGGAGCGCGGTTTCGCGTAAACGCGCCCACCGCCAAATAGATGCTGCGAGCAATTCAAACTTCTCTTTCGGGAAAAGCGCCTCAAAAACCCAACCCAAAACCTCCCATTGAGCAACTCTCCCGCTTGGCGCGTCAGGATGGGAGACCTTAGCCCAGTAACCAGATTGCAGGCCGGCGACCTCGTCGACCTTGTGGCAACTCCAGCCCAGCGTTACTCGACGCGCAGGATAGTGCAGCCGCGCTGTCGTCGCCACCGATATTGGTGTGGATACCTACTCCACACGTTCGACCTCGCTTCCCAGCCGGACTAAATGTGGACCCATGCCACTTACTCTGAGCCCAGTGAGAAAGAGCTCGTCTACCAGCGAAGGGGCTGACTTTGATTATGACGTGCTTTGCGAAGGGCGGTACGTTGGCCGGATAGCACGAGCCAACTCAACAAGTCGCGGAGCGTGGTACTGGGGGATTGCATTCCGGCCGCACCATCGGTCAGGGCCCCACCACGGACATGCGTCGGATCGCCAAGCCGCGCTAATTGCTTTTCATGAAATATGGAAGCAAATGAGGCTGCATCGATCCTGAAGGGCCTTCCTCCCGGAAAATATAGGCGAGCTGGGGCTTTTCGGGAGTGCTTGAAGATATAGGATAGCGATGGCCTGCACCATTTCCCCAAGAAACACTCCACAGGCCAAGCCCTGGCGCAGCCCCTCCGGCGGCCAGGGCTTCTTTTTTGGCGGCAGCGAATCTGTGTAGCTTCGCCTATGGACAACAAAGGTTTTGAAATTCGGCACAACGGCGTGCCCCGCACGTTCCGCGACCGGAAAGACGTGGCCGCCAACCCGGCTGACATCATCGAGATTGTCGATTGCTCGACCGGCACGAAGGTGATCATGCTTGCGGATGGTCGCACCGGCTAGCGGGGAATCCAGTTTGTCTTGGTTCCCCACGCCGGACGTCGACCCGCCTGCTGCCGCACTTGCCACACTTCATGCGCGTCTCGAATGACTTCACTGCTAGATGCCCCGGCTGATCGTCCACGTTGATCTCCGCCCGATGAGTACAATCGAGACAGTTAACCAGCAGCGCCCGCACGCCATTCTCTCGCATGTTGGCGAGATCCATCGGCTGGCCGGTGTAGCGTGACATGGGCCATGGTTGGCTGTTCTTCCTCAACGGGTAGGTTTGACAGGCGCGGGCGTTGAGTTCGCTTCCAAATAAGCACGGCCTTCATAGGCAAAGGCGGCAACCGATTGCAGGCTTGTCTGAATCAATTGATCAAGTGGGGTATCAGGCCGTCGCGATAAGACAGCTATCTGAGTACCGAGAGCCTTAGCTGTTGCGGCGACGGAATCCCCAGTCGTTGTGCCCCGGGTCGCAGTGTCGAGGATCCTTTGCACGAGAGCTTTGAACTGCTCATCGCTTAGCCCGTCAGGATTTTCATTGTGTTTTGGCAGCGAGCCCGTCAATTGACGAGTAGCGTCGTAAGCCGCCTTTCGTGCGCCCTCGAACATGGTATCCAACAGCGTATCTACACTGGAGCCCGAATATTCGACGTGGATCGTACTTGCGGTTTCTCTTCCAAGAGCAATAGCCAGTGCGGTGAGAACATCGACCTGGTGCAATCCTTCATCTCGCCCACCAGCCGCTACGCGCTGGAGCTCGGCCACCCAACGATTAATTTTCTCTCCGCGACTCTCCTCGGTTTTCTTCTTCCAGAAAGCCATTTGTTGTCCTTCGTTAATAACGCACCAGCGATGATCCTAGCGGCTCGATCGCGGTCGCCGAAGAGATTGCAATTTGCGGGTTCCACTCCCGCCGCCCACTGGCCCGTGCTGCATCCTTGAAGCATAGGCGCCGCTAGCTTTTTTTGAGAGTAAAATATTCATTTGGGCTGCCGAGCGGATGTTGCGGATGTTTTGGACTTGGCAGCTCACGGGGGCGATGATTTCAGCCCAGGTCTCGCCCAACTACAGGCCAAGGTTGACGCCCTAGCCGAGCGGCTTAGCGCGAGCCGGCGGCGCCTGGTTGTCGTGACCGGTCACACCGATGAGGACTTCGAGCGGGAGATTGCCAAGATTGATCCACCGTGCGAGCCGACCGACATGGTAAGTTGCGTGGGCTGGTTTGCGGAGCCTGACACCGCGAACTGAGGAGGCCTCGGTGGTGCGGGTGTTCGTGGAATGTCGGGTCTTAGACGCGATCCAGCGCGGCTTCAGTGCTGCTGTACCAAGCCGGGCCTTCAGATGTGATCCACAACGAGGCTTGGGTTTTGGTCTCAAAACCGCCGATGTATTGAATCTGTCCATTGGCTCTGGTCATGCGGACACGCCAGCCTGAAGTGGCGGGCTCGATCTCAAAGCGGTTGGGACGATCCATCATGCGGTGCAACATGCCCAACGCAGGATCGCTTGGCCAGAGTGGATTCATTCAGTACCCAAGTTTTGGAGGCTGACGCTTCCCAGACGTTTCCCAGAACTCACAGATTGCGACAGAAGCCGCCATTTAGCGGGGTCTTCGGCTCAATACCCTCAGACTGATGAACAGGGGCGCCGCCAATTAACCCTTGGAGCGCCCTTCCCTTGCTCCCGCATGGGCCCATTCTCGAACGCGAGCGTTCCGGGTCTAATCCCCGCCGAGTATCAGTGGCTGAGAACCTGCCGCGGAAAAGACTTCCCCGAGACGCCGGGCTTGCAGCGACCGTCGCTTGGGCGTTCGGCCTGGCGAACGCATACTTCACGACGCGCGCGCTGCGGTCCTGCACGCCGCTGACCAACAGGTCGGCGCCGGTGGTCGTGCTCGTGGTGGCGACCCGTGTCCCGGATGTCCCGTCGAACGGGTTGAAGCTCGCTATCTCGCGGAAGGTGGGCGGGTGGCCATGTGCGTTCGGGCTATGGAGGTACAGCGCGGGACCGTCGTCCAAAGCCGAGCCGCTGGAGAACACTTTCACCGTGCCAGCACCCGCGAGCTGGCTGACGACAATCCGTTCGGCGCCGCCGAGCGATCCCGCAAGCCAGCCGGTCGCGAGCGAAAGGCCGCCTTGGTAGGCGTCGCCAAACGGCTTAAACGAGGCGGTGTTGGCCGGCTGGCTTGGCCCGCCCGCATGCACATCGGCGTGGCCCACGTCGTGGCCGCTCCCGTTGCTAAACGGTTTCAGCAGCGAAAAGGCGAACACTTTCACCTCGGCCGGCATCCCCGGCCCGGGCGCGGTGACGATGCTTTGGCGGCCGGTCGCATAGTCCACGAAGCCGGTGCTAACGCTGACGCCCGAGCGGTCGCCGCTATAGGGATTGAACGTCGCGAACAGCGCCGGCGCGGTGCCAGGCGATGCCGGCAGCTTCGAACCATAGATCCTGACCTCGCTCGGAATGCCGAGACCGGAGCCGACAATGATGTTGTCAGCGCTCGTCCCGTCGATCTGCGCGGCGGCAACGCTGACGCCGCCACGCGCCGAGACTCGCGAAGGGGAGGAAGCGTGTCAGCTCGGTCGTGAAGGCTAGCTTTGCCATTCTTGGCCTTGCCCGAATAGACGACGACTTCGGCCGCGCGATCCTTACCGGCGCCGACGAGCAAATCGTATACGCCATCGTCGTCGACGTCGCCCATCGCCACGCTGACGCTGCCTTGGTGGCCGGGAAACGGCGTGACGGTAGCGAGCAGCCGGTCGCCATTGCCGTCGTAGATGTGCACTTCGGTCGCTTTACCTGGCGTGCCCGGCACCGCCACAGCGTAGCTGGAAATTTCAGGAATGACGCTGATGAGCGCCATGAGCCCGTTGTCTTCGTGGTTCAGCCGGTGACAATGCATCACGTAGAGACCGGTGTAGTTATCGAACCGCGTGCGGATGGAAAGAATGCCAGGCTCGATGACGGTCTCGTCGCTGTACATGGTCGGGGCCGGCGTGTTGGCATTGTCGATGCCAAATTTGTCCGGGCCGGTGCGGAGCCCGGTTGTCGGATCGTAGTATTCGATCACCTGAAAATCGTTGACGTGGACGTGGATGGGATGCTCGTCGTTGTTGTGATTGACAAACCTCCACTCCTCGACCGAATTGAGACGGGGCTGGATCAGCGGCACATTGGGAAATGCACCGCCGTCGAAGGCGTAGACGAAAGCTTTCGCTTCGTCGTTGCTTGTGAGATTGTTGAGGAAGCCTCCACGTGATCCTGATCTCACGCCTGACATCGGGAGTCTTGTCGGAAAGCTCGACGAACGGACGTATAGACGCCGAGCGCCTGTCCCTCGGCGAACTCGGTCGTCCGGCCTGGACCTTGCGAAGGCACGGCCCGTGCCAGCACCTGCGTCGGGAAGACGAAGAATCCGTCGTCGTAGCTGATGGCGGACGGCAGCGCGCTCAGGCTTCCGAGCACAGCCGGAGGGTTGTCCGTGCCGTTGCTGGTGTAGAGCACGCCTGGTGTGCTGACCGTCTTCGCGCCGCCCCCGCGCGGCGGTATCTCCAGCACCAGATCGCCTTGTGCCGGAATTGTCACGGCGATGGCGAAACGGCTGGCCGGCGGAATGAGCAGCCGCGTACCATTGTCGGTCGGAGGATAGTGGACGGCGGGATACGGATTTCCGTCCTGCCCGACGATGGCAATCTTTGGATGCCGACCGGTCGCCGTTTCCGTCAGCTGGACATTGATGTAGGCGATGTCGCTGACATTGGCGAGCACCCAGATCTCGGTCTGACCCGCCTTGCTGTTGATGATCGGCTGGAACTGGCCGTTGACCGTGAACTGCACGTCGCGCTGGGAGTCGGGAAGCGACGGATTTGGCGGAATAGCCGGGTCCGCGCTGCCCGCCAGCGGGGTGAAGCGCAACAGATTGCTCGGGATGAACTGGAGCCGACCGCGCTGGTTTTGGATCGCAGAGCGGCCCTCCCCACCACGTCGTGAAGTATTTCTGTCCCGGCTTGAACTGGGTGAAATTCACCGGGGTGAGCAGCGGGCGATAGGTGCCCTTCGCCAGTTCATCGCCTTGCGGCGCCTTTATCGTGCTTACGAATTGCGGCCAGTACGGGTTGTTGAGCTGCGCAAGACCGTTCTCGCGATTGGAGACGAAGTTGTATTGCAGCAGCATGTTGCGGACCGGAATGCTGTTCTGCGTGACGAGCGGCAGATTGCCGTCGGTGCGGCCGATCGAGAGCAGACCGGCAAGGCCCAAGTAGGTTTGCGCTGCGGTCAGGCCATGCAGGTGGCTGTGATACCAATACGCTCCCTGCGGCATGTTGTTCGGAATATTGTAGGTGTAGGTGTTGGACATGCCGGCGGGGATGTGCAGCAGCACGTTGTCGGCATTGCCTTTCGGGCTGACGTGGACGCCGTGAATGTGAAGGTTCAATGGCGATGAGGTCAGTTGCTCCGGGTAGATCGGAACCGTCTCGCCCTTCGGCGTGTATTGCGGACTGAAGTAATCCCGAATTGTCAGGCCTGACAGGCCGTTTTCCAGGTGGACGATTAGCGTCTCACCCGGAAAAACCTGCAAGGTCGGCGCCGGATAGAGGTTGCCGCCCGACATCTGCCCATCGGATGGCGTGCCGCGGATCAACTGATAGTCGAACACTAAGAAGTTCTCGACCGGAGTGGCCACCGTATCGAGCCTGGCCGTACCTTGACGCGCGGTGAGGCGGACTTCGAGTACGCCGTCCTTGCTCGCCAGCGTTACGGGTTCGCGAAATTCGGCGCGCGCCGGCGGATTGGTCTTGCTTGCGGCATCCTGTGCCGAGGCAGGCGCCGCAAGGCAGCCACACATGGACAGCGCGGCGATTGTACCGATTATACCCCGAGAAAACCGAGAATCGATGTGCGATCTGCAAGCGGCCGAGAGACTGTGCATGAGAATGCCTCGTGTAATAGCTTCGAAAAAGTTGACTCAGCCCAAGCCGGCTGCTGCTCGAAGCACGCATTGTAGCCCACCTTTGATCGCAATCCCTCCGGTAGAAGTGCCTTAAGCGTTGCAACATCTAATTCGGGCACGCCCGGGCGCGATCTCCTTGAGCAACTCCAGCCACTTCCCACCGATGCTGAACTCGGTTGTCATGAAGCCGGTGGCGTTGCTCCACGCTTGCTGGCACGAGCCGTCAACTGTCGTTCTGCTTGATAGCCAGAATTGCTTCACGAAAGAAGGCTTTCAAGAAGCAAACCGGCGCGGGTCCTCGACCCCCATCTGTTTTGCGAGGGCGGGCGTCATTTCGTGCGGCAACTAGAAGCGGTGGCGGACCCCGCCTGTGACAATGTTCGATCCGCCCCAGACGCTGTTAAACAATCCCATCACGCCTGATCGGTGATGATAGCGAACGACAAATTCCCAATCCCGATGATTGGGATCGGCGAAGGTGAATTCGGGCGAAAAATAATGCAACAGCTTGGAGCCGTTTGGATTGCCATGACCAATTGACGAAGCTTTTTCGAGTTCGGACACGGTCCCCACATAGGAAAGTCCTACGCTTGCGGCAATCGTCGTATAAACCCAATGATTCCAGGGAAGCCCGTCGAACCGCAGATATGCTGCAACCCAGCCCTCTGGTGCATCGACTTGTTTAAAGCGATAACCCGCCCCAATTTCGGCTTCGATAGTCCAATGTTTGTGAAGTTGCACTAGGCGGCGGGACAATGCGCCACCGACAAAGTAATTGTCGGTGTAGTCGCCGTTCCATGGTGTCAAAATAATTTTATATAGCTCCGTGCGGCCAGCCGAGGCTCCACCAAATACGAGGACGCCCCATTCGGGATTGGCGGCAATAGGCGTTGGCAAGAATAAGTCTTTATGAAGCTTGCTCACGGGAACGGCGGTCGCCGCCGAGCGTGTAACTGCACGGGTATCAAGATCAGTCGCGTAGGCTGCGCTGCTAACGAAGACTGTTAACGTCAGGGCGAATGAGAAGGTATTGCCAAACCGCATTTGGTTGCCTGTTGTTGAGCGGCAGCTCTCCCCAACAACACAAGGCAGCCGGGAATTCCACATTACGTCGACGTAGCTTTGATGATATTGCCATAAAAGGCAATGTGGCTCGCGCGTCAAAACGCCGCCGTTGTGATCTGCGGATAGCAATTGTGGCGACTGTCGGCGGTGGCGGGCCTTGTTTGAATTCTGCTAGCCGACAATCGCGGGTGGCCATCTGTCTACTTAATGCGCGTGAGGTTTTCACCATTACAAATCATCAGCCAGCAGCCCTCGATTTTTATGGTTGAAGGGCTTAGCTCGATCAAGTTTCCCGAATATGTTCGACCGTTGTCGTCGCTATAGACCTGCCCAGACCACTTCGAAGCGCCGTTCGGTTGCATCGAAATCAGAACTTGAACACCTACGAGCGGGCGGTTGCGCTTTGCTGGATCGGTGTTGTTCTTATCCTTCACTATTTGTCCAGTTGCAGGATCGTGTGATGGATTGGCTTGTGCAATGAACCCGCACAGGTTTTGACCCGCAGGGTTCTATTCTGATTATCGCGCCGTCCTTGGCCAGCCAAAAACCTAGCGGCGAGGCAAAACTGGCTTGGCCACTTGCACTCAACACAACACATACGAGGGCTGCCAACCGTAAAATCGTCATGTTTCGTTATAGGCTTATTGTGCCAACTCTATCTGATTACCGCGACGCGAATCGAGGATGGCACGTTTTCATGGCGGACACGACAGACAAGCCGCGCCGCTACACCGGCGCGCCGATGGACCTAGCGAACATGCGCGCCAATGGCGTGCGGTCGTTGCTGGCTATCTGTCTCGATTGCTCTCACGAAGCGACGGTGAACGTTGACCATCTGCCGGAACACCTTGCGGTGCCGTCATTGTCTCGCCGGATGAAGTGCAGCAAGTGCGGCAGTAAGCGGGTTACCGTTCGACCGGCGTGGGGTACCAAGGCAAACTGTCCGCACTAGACGGTGCGGCCCTTCCCAAGCTGTCGCGATTATCGCCTAAAGCCAGTCCAGGCGAACCCAATGGCGGTCGCAATCGTGAAAACGATAAACAAGACCGCGATGGTGAAGCTGATATCCATGGCGAGATAACGCGGTGCCATGGTTGGGCGTTCCAAGCGAAGCGAAAGCGGATAGGGCTACGGTCATCCCCCGCCTCATAGAGGGGCAAATATAACAATCCCGTTCGCGTCGTCTGTTTTAACACGTCCGAAGGTTGGTCGCGCGATGTGACGGAAGAGATAGCCCGCGAAGTTAGAGATTGGGCGGATCGCAAGGGCCAAGATTTGTCACCGGCACTTCGCGACTGGATAGACTGGCAAGCTGAATTGGGTAAGCGATACGACCCAGTAGCTTGGCGTCATCGGCGTCGGGAAGCTTCTGTGCGATTCGGCAATGACGTGCTGCCGTATATGATCGGCCGATAGGCCAGCTAGTTACAACGATATCCGCCACCCCTTCTCGGTAGGCCCCGCTTCTCGTAGCATCGTTGCGGCCTGCCGGACCGTCGCCAAGACTCTCTCGGCGGGCTAAAGTCCTGGCGTGTGGTGGGACGCGCGCAGGCGTTTTTTGCGAGTGTTACGGCTGCCGTGTTTGCTTTGTTTGTTGCGTAAGGAGTGCTTGGTGAAGCGTACATTTCCTAAAAAGCTAAAATCGACCTTGCTTTCGGTGGGCATCGGTGTGGCAATTTTCTGCCTGTTCGCCTACTCGTTGATGTTGTTCTCCGTAACGCAGAGCATCGCGTTGAAGGGGGGATCAATCGTGACAACGAGACGGTGAACTCAGACTGGCCGGCGAACCTATTCGCCCTCGCTGCTGGTGAAAAACCTGATCGCAAGGTCAGTTGAATTGGGCGAAAGGGCGAAACGCGCGTTCAGTGTCCCGCGTAGGGCTTTTTCATGCCTCGGGAGGTGGCACCGGCCCGACGCCGCCGCGCTCATCGCCTTTGGCCGCGCTCTGCTTTGAAGCTGTACAGGACGGGCAGCGCCAGCGGGTCTGGCAGCGCGTTTTATATTCGCTGGCGTCGGCGTCCAGTTTGGCGAAATGTTGAGGGCTACTGGCTCGCACCAAATCCAATTGCCGCAATCAGCGTCGCGAAACGCAAGAGCGCCGTCGTCGCAAGACCATCGCGGTACTCGCGAACGAACGGCGCCCGACGCTTCAAGCCTATCCTTTGGTGACAATCGGGGTTGGAGCCTTACCCTTGCCAACAAAGCAACCACCCAGGCTCAGTGCGGTAACGACCAATGCCAGTGCCAACGCAACTTTCTTCATAGAATCCCCCTTTGTCTTACGGCCCTTTGTGGCTCGTCAGCGACGAGTCGTGTTTTCAGTAGCCGAAGCCGCCGCTCGGCCGCCAGTTCACACCAAAAAGAACCAAATCGGCATTAGACTTTGCATTGAGCGCGACGGGGCCAAGGACCGCACTGTTGAAAGTGCCGCTGTTGGTGCCGAAGTCCGCGTGATTGTATTCCACAAACGCTGACCAATTTGGCGCGAACTTCCATTCGGTGCCGACACCAACCGTCCAGCCAGTCCGGGTTCTGCTGGTGTCAAACACATTAGCTCCTCCCGGATTGAAAAATGTGAGTTCATTCTTCCGCCAAGCAGCGCCACCCTGGAAATAAAGCAACCAGTTCGGCTGTGCCGCGTAGCCAATGCGGCCTGTCAGCAGATCCAGCCAGCTGTTTTTAAGCTCAGCGGAGTAACCGGCATACGGGCCAGTCTGGATGGTGCGGCTCGCGTGCGCGTCCGCTACGTCGAACATGTTGCGAACGCCAAACACCCAGGCTCCGGTCTGATAATCGCATCCGATCTGGCCGCCGCCGGCGAAACGGGCACTGTCACTAGAACCAGAAATCGTGCCGACGGATGTCGTGATTTCTCGGCTACCCCACGCAGCGCCGACATTGCCGCCGAGGTAACAGCCGGTCCAGGAACTGACCGGTGCATAGACCGCCGCTGGCGCTGGCGCCGGCGCTCTGCGCGGTAGATCCGCAGCGGATGCCGTCACCGCGGTAAGTGATGCAGCGAGCAAAGTGCCAGCAGTTAATGATGAAAACGAGAGTATTTGCATACCGTCCTCCATTGTTCTTCTGCTTGGACCGTAGCACGCCAAATTGCTTGTTCTTCTCCAATCAGCCGCAAGCCACATTTGTGCCACAGGAAATCAGAACGCATGTCGTTTTTATGCAACACCACCTGTCTCGCAGCGGCACAAACACCTTCGGATGCAGCTCGTGCCTGCCGAACAAACCGCGCGGCGTCGCTCTCCGTCTGCCCTGTGCACGACATAGGAACAATCAAACCGGGACACTGCGGTGCGACGGCTGCGTGGCCGACGGTGGCGCGGGCGCAGCAGGGCGAGCGCGTGCGGCGTGTTGGCGTGTTGATCCCGTACGCCTCATGATAACGATTGGAATTTCGTGCGTAGCCTGTTTCGCAGCTAAGGCGCACGGCGTGAAAAGAGCCACGATGGCATCGACCTTGAGCCCGACTAGCTCTGCGGCCAATTGTGGCAGCCGGCCGAGTTGTTCTTCCGCCGACCGAAGTTCGATGGAGTAATTTTGTCCTTCAATGCGGCCGAGGTCGCGTAGACCTTCCCGAAGTTCCGTTAAGAGCTGCGAAACGCGATGCATCAACTGCATCGGCCAGGCCAACGCGACCATGGGGCTGTACGAGGGACGGAGGGGTCCGGTGAGTCTACCGCCCTAGTATCTCGCTCTCTCAAGGGATTACACTTGCTTAATGCGCTGGCTCGGTCGGTTGTCCGTAGTTGGAGTTTTTGGGTTGATAGCCTACGCGGCATGGCCTCTGCTCGATCTAAAACGGATTGCGGATGCCATCGACGCCCGGGATGCCGGACGTTTCACCGAGCTACTCGATGTCAACGAACTCAAGCGATCGATAGCCTCGCAGGTTGCGCGCGCGCATTTGAAACTGACAAATCCCAACCGACGATTAAGCCCGCTTGCGCTCAACATGGCGACCAATGCCGGGATTGTGCTTGCGGATTCTTACGTGATCGAGATCGTAAAGTCCGAACGACTGTTCGATCTCTTGAAACCAGCGCGCATAGAAACGTTCGCTGGCCCAAATATCAACCCGCAAGCCTGGGCCGCACCCAATCTGCGCAACGCTGGAAAACTACTAAGCGCGGCGGAATACCGCGGGCGGAATTTCTATGTGACGCTTCCGCTGTCCGCCCAGGCGCCGCAGCAATTTCGTCTGCGCTTAAAGCTGACCGAATGGAAATGGAAACTAGCGGGCATTGATCTACCCGAAGAATTGCAACTCAGGTTAGCCCGGGAATTTGGAAGTAAAAGCACGCCCTAGTCGTCGCCCAAAAATGAGGAGGCCGCCAACTGAGGCGGCCAGAAACGCGAGGACGGCTCAAAGAACGCGCCAAGCGCGTGGGTCTAGGGAGGTGCCGCCCACGCTGGACGTTGCTTAGGTGAGTTTTTTATCCGCAGCCACAGGGATTCAAAGTAGGCCACTGCTATTTTCAAAACCAGCCACTAAGGGTGGGATGCTTTCGTAGACCTTCGCCGCGCGAAGTCGCCCAAGCGGTCCTAAATCGGGTCCCCGTCATCGTCGAACGAAAGCCTGATTTCCGGCGTTGCTGACAGTCATGACCGAGCCCATCGCCAAGACGCAGCTAAAGGCTGCTGAACTCGAAGCCGCTATCTTGAAGCGACTAAGCGAGCATCCAGACTGCGCTGGCATCTCTTACGTTTACGTCAAGGCGACAGGACTTAAGCCTCCGGAAGAAACCTGGAAGCACATCATGGTTTCTCGCCACCCGGCCACCCCCCGGACACTACAGGAAACGAAAGCAATGCTCGCCGTATTGGACACGATGCGCCGAGAGTTTGATTTGCTGCCGGACTAATCTTGTGTCAGTTGCGGCGCTGCTTTTTCCATCGCTGCACGTAATCCTGAATTGCTTGGCGAGGGAGCTCTGAGTTTTTTAGCAGTTTGGAAACAATGGCGGGGCCAACGCGGTCCCTCACATCTCGCGGCGCTTCAATGTTTCTCAGGTCAAACTCGGCCTCCAAGTCGCTTACGCGGCGCACATCGGACGCGGCCCATGATTTGGTCGCTAAGGTTGCAGCTTGGCTGTACAGAGGGCGCAGCTCGGAAATATCTGTATCTTTGAATTCCCGCCCTCTCCGTAGGTAATCCGACAAGCTGTCCAATGAGCGCTCGACCGCCGTTTGGGCGTCCTTACCCAAGTCCCCAGCCATATCCCTGCTCCCCTTGCCCGGTGCGTTTGATGCCGCGCGGGACCTTTCTATATTATTTCCGATGCGCAATCGCAGCAATACTTGCTGACAATGATAGATAAATCGGCCTGCCGATGGATCTTGCCAACATGCGAGAGAATGGCGTGCGGGCACTGTCTATTGCGTGCCTTGACTGCTCGCACGCGGCGGACGTGAACGTGGATAGCTATCCGGGTCACTTAGCCGTGCAGTCGTTCGCCCGTCGAATGAAGTGCAGCGAGTGCGGCAGCCGGAACATCAGCCTAATGCCGGCGTGGCACACCAAGCGGGAGTACGCTTCGCGCACCTAGCCGGTCCGGCCGTCCTCTAGCATGACGAGCTTAGTGCCCGTCGAGCGATCGACAATCTCGATGATGTCGCCCTTGGCCTTGCTCTTGGCGTAGCGGGCGGCTTCGTAGACGGTCGCCCTTGTGTCCCGAAAGGTCCGGGGCACGCCGTTGTGCAGAATGTCGTAGCCTTCGTTGTCGCGCATGCCAGCCGCCTTAATTGATCCTTCCTGCTCGCGGTCGCCGCCGCTATTTGCGCAACCATGCCAGCTTGTGGTGGTCGAACAGCGCTCTCCAGTCGACTTTCGCGAAGGCGAATAGCGCTCCTATCAGAAGGACTTGAGAAGTAAACAACCACACGCTCGCGTAATATTTGTAGAGCGTGAGCGATTCAGAAAGAGTGCGCGTTACAATCGTCGTTGACTACGAGGACGGGCGCACGGCAGTTATTTCAGTCGACAAATACGCTCTACCGTACCGGCCACCATGCTCGGCCGCGCAGATGAGGTGATCGAATAGGCGGTCCGATGTCCGCTATTGGCACTTAGCGGACATAGCGGACATCGCAACTAAGGGCGTCATGTCCGCTTATGACCCAAAGCGGACATCGGACAAAATAAAGCCCCGGCAGGGGCCGAAGCCTGCCGGGGCTTTATAGGGGATGCGGTCTACTCAGGTAGCAGCGATAACCTTCGCCTAGAGACGCTGTTTGCTGCGTTGCATGAATCACGTTAACGACTACTTCTGAACTTTACGCCACCGGCTGTCGGCAGCAGCCTCCGATGTTCCGGCGTCGGGAGGACTGGGAAATGCGGTCCGTCGTAGTTTTGTTGGGCCTGCTCATGGCCTCAACGGTTGCACAGACACAAACGCCCTCTCAGGACGATATCGTCCGAAGAACTCGCGAAGCCCTTGAGACAGCTCAGACCAAAGAAGCTGTAGAGGGCGTAAAAAGTTGGTGCGTGGATTCTATCCGCTCTCTCAATTTCCGCGAGCATGAACGCCTGACGCTAGAGGCTATCAAGCTCATGGAAGACGATAAAATTGAAGAAGCGAACTTGCAGTTAAGGAAAATCAATGCGCTGAAGGAACTGGCCGACAATTTAGCGGAGATTGTGTGCAGGCCGAACTAGGGCGTGTACTCATAAAATGAGAGTTCGGACATGTCCGCTATACCCCCAAAAGCGGACATGGATCAGAATGCGCTGGATGTCTGCTAAGTGCCAGAAGCATACATCGCGGCCTGCGCGATCACCTCGCTTGCGCGGGCGAAGGTCGTTGGCCCAGTCAGCGAGCCTAGCGCCCGATGAGCATAGTCCAATAGTGTTGACCCGACTTCGACACGGCATGTGCTACGGCCTTGCACCCTGGCAGTAGCATGTTCGCGGCATGCCCCGGTGAAGTCCACCATTGGGCCATCGCCCCTGCCTTGGTGGTGCTACCCATCGCGACGTTCTCGGCCCGCGCGCCCTGCTTTGCCCTGTTAGGGAAACCGGCATGATCCAAGGAGTTGCGTCTCGCCATATCGTTTGAATGCTGCTGTGCCAAGCGCTGCATCAGGGCGCAATTCGATTTGTCTTGAGCAGATACCGGTGTGGCAACCAGCAATATGCCCGCATACAACATCCATGTCGTTCTCATCGGCTGATCATCCGAAATTGTGCCAGCAACGGCAACCAGGGCGCTATTCACAATCTCTGATAGATGATGTCCGCTTTGGTTCAAAAAAGCGGACATTACCGCCCTGAACGGCGATGTCCGCTTTACCCGACCAAAAAGCAGACGGGCCCGAATGGTCGCTAAGTGCCAATAACCGATATCACCCGATCACCTCGTCGGCGCGGGCGAGCAGCGATGGTGGCACGGTGATTGAGAATTCAACCCGGCTTCAGCGCCACAAATAGCAACGCTTCTTGGTTTCATCTTTATTGATTTCCGCTATCGTCATTACGCCACCGGCTGTCGGCAGCAGCCTCCGAAACTGTGAAACGATCACCGGAGCCCCTGCCGTGCCCAATCCCCGACCATCATTCTCAAACGCCTGCACGTTCACGCCGATAGCCGTGGCGAGCTGCAGCCAGGCCGCGCACCAACCGAGCCTCGTCCTGTCGGTGACGAATGGTGGCGCGACGTGCTGTATGATCGTCGGGCCTATCTCCCGGTGCAGGAAACCCGCTTCAGCGCGGATAGCCAGTTCGCGAATTACCGTCTCGACCGCCAGCATGGAGACAAGGTCATGATCGGCTGCAGATGTGGTCGCGGCGGCGTGTTCGACAAGGCGAGTTTAATCGGACAGATGGGCGCCGATGCCAACGCGCTTTGGCTAGCGCGTAGCTCATCGAATGCGGCAACCGCACAAGGTGACAAACAACTGCGTGGCGTATCCGATCAGGTGATGCCGTGGAAGTCGGGCCTGATAACTCCGGATGGGCGGCTAGCGCGACGGTAATATCGAACAAAGTCGGCGGTTGACACTAAAATTGCTGACGTCCGCGCTGTCTCTCTGAGTAAGTCAGCCCTGCTGTCACATCGCGCAGTCGTTGGACCTGTGACTTCTCGCACTTCACGTTTCGCCGGGTTACTCGCATTCTGGCGACAACGGAATGGGAGATTCCAATGCGCAAAAACCAGCTCGCGGCTATCGTTGCGATCATTTTGCTGGCGGTTACAGTAAAGGTGTTTTTCTTCGCCCCGACTGCTAAGGCAAACGTCGACACCATCAAAGGATTGGGGCTAGACGTAACGCGCATGCACGAGAACAAAACCTTGCCGGTTCAGGCCGTGTACGACATGTCGTTTGTCTATTCGCAAGAATACTAGACACCCTATATCGGCGTCCTAACTTACGCTGACGGGGCCGCTGGCGTTGCTGCCCGGCGCCGGGTACCCCCGACTACCTACCCGGCCGTCAAACGCAATCCCGGCAGAACCGACCGTGCCGGGGTTGCCTTTGCAATCTAGGCTGGCAATTCCACAAACCGGAGAGGCTGCCTATATTTCCGCAGTGCGCGGCTCAGGTGGAGGCACTACGCAGGCAATTCCGCAATCGGTCTTGATACGTGCGAACCAAATTATCGAATAGGCCGATATCGGCTATTGGCACCTAGCGGACATCAAAGAGGTGTAGGCCCATTTCCGCTTTTGGGGGTATAGCCGACATCGCCATGTGAGCCCCTGTCTCGCTAACCGGTGATCGTTTGATGGGGTCGGCACCATAGGCCGCGAAGGGTCACGAAATCGGCCATCGCCCGGAACATCTCCTTCGGTGGGCGGTTGATGCCGTGACAAGGAGGCTGCCATGCGAGCCTGCTTTTTGGCCATCTGTGCAGCGTGCGTGCTTCTGACCACCCCGGCTCAAGCCGCTGCCCCAACGAATTCGGATGATGCAACGCTGCCAAATATCGAGGCGCTGACGGACCGCGAGCCGGATCGCTGGCAGGGCCGACATCATTACCTTTACGACAACGAACATCCGTCCAATTCGGCAACTGTCGGTTCGGCCCCATCGGACGCGCGCGCCTGTGGCAACGAGCCGGTGCGGATGCGGCGGTCGGATGGGTCGACGGTGGTGCGGCGCATCAGGCGCTGCGACTAACCGAGCAGGATCCGCTCAAAGTTCGTCTCGGGGATACCCGCGGTCGCGAGAGCGCCGCCGCATCGCAGGCCGCGGCTGCCACCGCCACACGCCCACCGCCAGGATCACCATCGACAGCGCCAAGTAGCGCATAGCGGCCTCGCCCGAGTGAAACTGGCCGATCAGTCCGAAGAGCCAGAGCGCCGTGAAAAACGCCAGTAACACGATCATCCGCATACTCATTCACACCACTCCATTTCCGACGAACGATCGTCGCTGACAGGAAGGCAACGCAATAGGTCACGTCTTGGAGATGCGACCTATGTCCGCAGTCGACTGCTCGCTCTCAGTGGAAGCCTTCGTCTCGGCAGGCTTTATTTCCCACTTCGCGGGAGCAGGCTCGGCCAACGCCGACGCGCGGCTCTGTCGCGACATGAAATACTCCTGACAGCCCTCGACGGGGTTTGATTGCACCGCAACAACCACGACCGGATTGTTTTGTTCCCGGTCATCACGAGGCGGTCTCGTTGTCGCCACAGACAGCAGCCACGGTCCTGCTCACGAGGGAAAGGCGTGATATCTCACGAACCAAAGGAGGACGAGCATGTCGCGCTTGGATGCTACGCCCGCAGTGTTTGCGTTTGCGCGCTATTTCACGCGTCCGCTCTGCCCACAGTGTAATCACGAGCAGTTCGTGCCGGAGCGCTCGGCCTTCGTGAATGAAGGTAGCGTCCGGCACGCCTGGCTGTGTGAGGCCTGCGATCACGGCTTCTGCACCACGGTCGAAATTGGTCGTCTCGCCGCATAACACCAGCAAGGTTCACTGAAACGATCCCGGACCGCCCTCAGGCGGCCGGGTTCGATTCTCGGGCATTCCGACTTCAGGGTCGGCGCCTATCCGAGTGCCTTCTTCGCGCGCTCGGACGTGAACGGGGCATGCCGCAGCCGCACCCCGGTAAGCTGCATAACCGCGTTGGAGAGTGCGGGGGCGATGAGGGGCGTGGACATTTGACCTGCGCCCGTCCGCTAAGTGCCATAAGCAGACATGAAGAACGCTATTCGACTAAGCGAGCAATTTACTTAGTGGATAGCGTTCGAAGGAGGCGCGTACAGTTTGCCCTCACTTGATGATGTAATGCCGTCGCGTCGGCGGTAAGCCGCTTAAGTTGCGTGTCGTTTGTGGCGCTGGTTATTTCGTCATTCAACTTCCGAAACTGTAAAATGCCTATATCTGTTGCATCCTTCGTCAACTCTATCTGGCCCGACAATACCAAATCGATAATCGTGAGCTTCTCGATCACATAGAACAACACAGGGTCCAGATCCTCTCGATTGTATTTGTAGTTCTGGGCGGCGGAAACATAATTCAGAGTTGCAGTATTTGCTTCCGCACATCGCTGCGCTGTCTGAAAAATCAGAGTAGCCCGGAGATAGTCATTTCTGCCTTGCCAGGAAACATAGGCCTGGATCAAGCTGCCAGCTGCCACGATAGTAGCGACTATTAGAGCAAGAAGGACAGGGACTGGGTTATCCATGTTTGGGTTCGCTTCGGCTTAGACTAAGTTGCGTTCGTCACCTAATTGGCGCATGGGCAAGCTTGCCGCTTAAACCGAAGCCTTACTTTTTTGCTCAGTGTGCGTTGTGAACGCCGCATCCGCATTTGTCGCAAGTCCAGCGATATCGAACGGTGTTGGCTTTCACGTCCGCGGAATTGGCGACAAACACGGCCTCGTCGCATGCGGGGCACGGCTGGCAGTCTAGAAAAGTAATTGACGGCGATTCTTTGAATGAATTCTCGGGCACAGGTGTACTCCAACAGATTATTGGGAACATTAGCCGAAATGTTTTGACCAGACCATGACCACCGCGACGACGACCGCGCCCTTAGGTTGCCCGCGCGGGTCGGCCTTGTCCCGTCTTCATCGCGAAATCGCTGGCGTCATGGCGCTCGTGCAATTGTTCTTCAGGCGGCCCGCTGGTGCGGTTGACCACGCGCCCGCGCTTGACGGCCGCGCGCTCGCCGATTTCTTTCGTCCAGCGCGTCAGGTTTCTATATTCATGCGTCTGCAGGAACTCGCGCGGGTCGTTGTAGGAGGCGCCGTTCAACATGCCGTTGCCGTACCACGGCCAGATCGCCATATCGGCGATCGTATATTCGTCGCCGGCGATGAACTGATGGTCCGCAAGCTGCCGGTCGAGCACGTCGAGCAAGCGTTTCACCTCCATTGCAAAACGGTCGATGGCGTATTTGATCTTCACCGGAGCATAGGCATAGAAATGCCCGAAGCCGCCGCCGACATAGGGCGTTGAACCCATCTGCCAGAACAGCCAGTTCAGCGCCTCGGCGCGCTTGCCGCGATCCTTTGGCAGGAAGGCGCCGAACTTATCTGCCAGGTAGAGCAGAATCGCGCCGGATTCGAACACGCGTAGCGGCGTCTGTTCGCTATAGTCCATGAGCGCCGGGATTTTGGAATTCGGGTTCACCCCGACAAATCCGCTGCCAAACTGGTCGCCCTCACCGATCCGGATCAGCCAAGCGTCATATTCCGCTCCGCTATGACCGGCCGCCAGCAATTCCTCCAGCATGATCGTAACTTTGATGCCATTAGGCGTCCCCAGTGAATAGAGTTGAAGCGGATGCTTTCCGCGCGCCAACTCCTTCTCATGCGTCGCGCCCGCGATAGGTCGATTGGTATTGCCATAGCGCCACTTGGGGCTGTCGCCCTTCTCCCAGACCCAGACTTCCGGCGGCGTGTATTCAGGTGTGTCAGTCATGTTGTCGCTCGATAGGTTGGCGAATGGATAGAGTGGCGAAGGCGATAGCCCGATCCGACTGAAATCAGCCCAGCGCCGCCTTCACCCGGCCAGCGTCGAGCGGTAGATCACGCAGCCGTTTTCCCGTGGCGTGGGCGACGGCATTGGCGATCGCCGCCACCGCCGGGCCCTGTGATCCTTCGCCCGCTCCAAGCGAGCGCTCGTTCGGACGGTTGATCAACTCGACCGTGACCTTCGGCACGTCCGGCATTGTCATGATCGGATAACTCGCCCAATCGCGCGACTGGATGCCGCTTTTGTCGAAGCGGACCTGCTCGTAGAGCGTCCAGCTTGCGGACTGGATGATGCCGCCTTCGATCTGGTTCTTCAGACCGTCCGGATTGATGACCAATCCGGCATCCGTTGCGGCCCACACATGCGACACGCGCACCTTGCCGCTTGTCCGGTCGACTTCCACATCGGCAATACACGCCACATAGCAGGCGAGGTTCTTGTATTTGGAGAAGCCGACGCCGCGGCCGCGGCTCAGACTCCCCGCCTCGCCGGGCTTCCAGTTCGCCATCGCCGCCACTTTCTCGATGGTCGCCCGAGCGCGCGGATCCTTCATATGCGCGAGCCGGAACGCGACCGGATCGGCCTTGGCCAGCGCCGCCATCTCATCCATGAAGGATTCCATCGCGAACACGTTGGCGTAGGCGCCGAGCGTGCGCAGCGCCGATACCCGGATCGGCATCTCCGGAATGAAATGATGCACGATCTTCTGGTTCGGGAAGTCGTACAGCGGGATGGCGTTTCGGTCGCCGCCGCCGGCCGGTTGCGGAAGACCGCGTGGCTCACCGTGCTTCTGCGGTTCGGCCATGTACCAGGCCGCCAGCACGTTGGTGCCCGAAGTGCTTTCCGGCCGCATCGAGTGGGCGTTGCTCCACAATTCGTACTGCCAGTCGGCGATCTTTCCTTCGGCATCAAGGAAGGCCTTGGCCTTCATCGACATTGCCGCGCCATAGGGCTCCCAGGCGAACTCATCGTCCCGCATCCATTGCAGCCGCACCGGCTTGTCGGGAACCGCCCGCGCGAGCAGCGCTGCATCGAGCGCCACGTCGTCGGCGCCGCTCTGGCCATAGCAGCCCGAGCCTTCGACATGGATGCAGCGGATGTCCTTCGCCGGCATCTTCAGCGCCTTGACCAGTTCGTTGCGCAGCGGGAACACGCCTTGCGAATGGGTCCAGACGATCATCCGGCCGTTGAGGAAGGTGGCCATCGCGCAGGATGGGCCGATCGCGCCGTGGGCCAGGTAAGGCTTGGTGTAGGTTGCCTCGAGCGTGCGCGCATTGGCTGCGGCAAGCGCCGGCGCCTGCTTCACCCCGATCACCTCGTCTTTACTCGGCAGTGATTTGAGATGAGCGTAGATATTCGCCGGATCCGGCAACTCCGGCCCGAGCTTCCATTTCGCGGCCTTCGCCAGCGCCTCGCGCGCCTTGACCGCCTGCTCCTCGCGCTCGGCGACGACGCCGAGGAAGGAACCGTCGCGCACCACTTTCACCACGCCGGGCATCGACTTGACCGCAGCGTCGTCGACGCTTTCGAGCGTCGAGCCATAGCGCGGCGGCCGCACCACGCGGCCATGCAACATGCCGGCCTCGAAGATATCCTGCACATAGGCGATGCGGCCGGTGACCTTGCCAGGGATGTCGACGCGGGGCACCGATTGTCCGACGATCTTGTGAGCCCCAGGGGCCTTCGGCGCGACCTTGCCGGTCGCCTCGCGATTGACATCGACCTGGCCGGCGATCTCGGCATAGGTCACCTTGAGGCGATCGGGAGTCATGATGACGCCATCGACGACGGTGAGCGAATTGGCATCCACGGCAAGATTGGCAGCGGCGAGATCGATCAGAATTCCGCGCATCTCGGCGCAAGCCATGCGAAGCGCCGTGCCGCTGTTCTCGACCGACTGGCTGCCGGCGGTCTGCCCTTCATCGGGCGATTGGGCGGTATCGGCTGAGAAAATACGCACCCGCGACAGCGGCAGATCGAGCTCCTCGGCCGCGATCTGCCAGAGTGCGGTCAGAATGCCCTGTCCGAGCTCCACCTTGCCTGTATGGACCGTGGCATCGCCATCGCCGCCGATCCGCACCCAGGCGTGCAGCAAGCGGTTGTTGTTGAGGCTGCCGGGCAGCCGGGCTGCGGCGGGTTGGCCCGCGCCTTGGGCCAGCAGATCGGCGGGATCGAGCGAAAAGGCGAGCACGATCCCGCCCAGTGCCTTGGTGAAACCGCGACGTGTGAGGGTCGGAGCGTTCATGGTCAGGTCCTCCCCATCGACTTGCCCGCACGCATGACGGCGGCAACGATCCGATTGTGCGTTCCGCAGCGGCAGAGATGCCCGGCCAGCGCCTCGCGCACCTCGGCCTCGGTCGCCTGCGGCTTTTGATCGAGCAGTTCCTTTGCCTTCATGATCATGCCGTTGATGCAATAGCCGCATTGCGCGGCCTGCTCGTCGATGAACGCCTTCTGCAGCGCATGCGGCTTTTCAGCCGTGCCAAGCGCCTCGATGGTGGTGATGTCGGCATTGCCGAGGCTGCCGATCGGGGTGACGCAGGAGCGCGTCGCCTTGCCGTTCACCAGCACCGTGCAGGCGCCGCACTGGGCGAGCCCACAGCCGAACTTCGCTCCGGCCAGGAAAAGATCGTTGCGCAGCACGTAGAGCAGCGGCGTGTCGGGCTCGGCCGGTGTGCTGTGGCTTGCACCATTGACTTTGAGACTGATGGCCATGGTCGGGGCCTTTCCCTTGGCAAGGAACTTTGCGCGCGCCTGCAGCGCCTTGTTCTTATTTAGATTTGCGCCATTCTGCCCGCACGATCGACGCAGGTCGAGGCCTATCGGAAGGGACTCGCGGAACCCATTTTGTTTCAGTATTATGACGGCGCATTCGACCGGCGGGGGCGCCCATCATGAGATTGGTAGTCGCGCTATTCGTACTGGCGGTGCTGGGCACCGCCACGGCCAGCATCGGCTTTGCAATCTGGGACGGGCATCACGGCCACAATGACGCCAGTCTGCGCGCCATCCACTACGACACGAGCTACGACCTGAGCGCGCAGCGCCGCGCTCCCGCTGAGTAGGTTTCCAGCAGCGCGAATTTATAGCGGCGGCAAGTCGCCTTGTTCCCATCCTGCACGGGCCTGCGCGCGGAATTCCGCGAACCGCCCTTGCTCAATAGCGTCGCGCATGCCCGCCATCAGTTCCTGGTAGTAGGCGAGATTGATCGCCGACAGCAGCATTGCGCCCAGCATTTCGTTGACCCGCACCAGATGATGCAGGTAGGCGCGTGAATAGGTGCGCGTGGTCTCGTAAGGGCTCTGCTCGTCGAGCGGCCGCGGATTGTCGCGATGCCTGGCGTTGTCGAGATTGATCTGGCCGAAGCGCGTGAACACCGCGCCGTGGCGGCCGTTGCGGGTCGGCAGTACGCAGTCGAACATGTCGATGCCGCGCGCCACCGCTTCGATCAGATCGCCGGGCGTGCCGACGCCCATCAGATAGCGCGGCCGGTCGGCCGGAAGCTCCCGCACGGTCGTCTCGGTGACCTTGAGCATGACATCCTGTGGCTCGCCGACCGCAAGCCCGCCGATGGCGTAACCCTGGAAGCCCAGGCCGGTCAGCGCGCGTGCGCTCTGGATGCGCAGCGTCGGATCGTCGCCGCCCTGCACGATGCCGAACAGCGCGCGGCCGGGTGGCGCGTTTTCGAAGGCGCGTTTGCAGCGCTCAGCCCAGGCAAGCGACAGCCGCATCGCACGCTCGAGCTCGGCCGTGGTGTTCGGCAGCTTGATGCACTCGTCGAGCTGCATGACGATATCCGCGCCGAGCAAGGTCTGGATTTCGACGGCGCGCTCGGGCGAAAGCTCGATCATCGCGCCATCGATGTGGGAGCGGAAGGTGACGCCTTTTTTCTCGTCGAGGGTGCGGCAGCGCGGCCAGCGACATCACCTGGAAGCCGCCGGAATCGGTGAGGATCGGCCGCGGCCAGTTCATGAACTTGTGCAGGCCGCCCAGCGCCGCGATCCGCTCGGCGCCCGGCCGCAGCATCAGGTGATAGGTGTTGCCGAGCAGGATTTCGGCGCCGGTGCCGCGCACCGCTTCTGGGGTCAGCCCCTTCACCGTGGCCTGCGTACCGACCGGCATGAACGCCGGCGTCTGCACGGCGCCATGCGGCGTACCGATCTCGCCGCGGCGGGCCGCACCGTCGGCCGCTATCAGGCGGAAGGAAAAGGCGTCAGTCATGAGGTCCGAAACAATAGCGACGCGTCGCCATACGAATAGAAACGATAGCCCTCCGCGATGGCGTGCGCATAGGCGCGTTTCATCACATCGAGCCCACAGAAGGCCGAAACCAGCATGAACAAGGTCGAGCGCGGCAGATGGAAGTTCGTCAGCATCGCGTCCACTGTCTTGAACCGGTAGCCCGGCGTGATGAAAAGCGACGTGTCACCGGCAAACGGCCTGATGGTGCCGTTGTCGTCGGCCGCGCTCTCGATCGTCCGCAGCGCGGTCGATCCCACCGCCACGACCTTGCCGCCTTGGGCCCGCACGGCATTGAGCGCGTCGGCCGTTAGTGCGCTGAGCACGGCACGCTCCGCATGCATTTTATGAGCCGCAGTGTCCTCCGCATGCACCGGCAGGAACGTTCCCGGCCCGACATCGAGCGTCACCTTGTGCACGGCGACGCCGCGCGCCTTGAGCCTTGCCAACAGCTCGTCGGTGAAATGCAGGCCCGCGGTCGGCGCCGCGACCGAGCCTTCGTCGCGCGCGAACAGCGTCTGGTAGTCGGCGCGGTCCTGCGCGTCGGGCTTGCGCTTGCCTGCAATGTAGGGCGGCAGCGGCATGTCGCCACGCTCGGCGATGGCCTGGTCCAGCACCGGCCCATGAAAGGCGAATGACAGCGTCACCTCGCCGCCCTCGCCCTTGCTCTCGACCGTGGCGTCGAGTTGGCCGAGGAAACAAACCTTGCCCTCCTCGCCGAAGCGGACGACGTCGCCCGGAGCGAGCCTCTTCGCCGGACGCACAAAAGCGCGCCAGCGCGAGCCATCGAGCCGCTGCGTCAATGTCGCCTCGATCTTGGGCTCGGTTTCGCGGCCGATACGCCTGCCGGTGAGCCGCGCCGGTATCACCTTGGTGTCGTTCACCACCAGCGCATCGCCGGGATCGAGCAAATCCGGCAAGTCGCGAACGCTGCGATCCTCAAGCGTGCCGCCCGGCCGCACCACCATCAACCGCGCTGCGTCGCGCGGCACGGCCGGCCGCAGCGCGATGCGCTCGGGTGGCAGGTCGAAGTCGAATAGATCTGTGCGCATGCAATTCCGTCATTGCCAAGCATCGTCGAAGACGGCATCGCTTTGCTCGCCTTCGACCCGGCAATCCATCGCTTTCGTGGGAAGATGGATGCCCGGGTCAAGCCCCGGGCATGACAGCCGAGAATGGGGCGCCCGTTGAAGCTACCTTTTCGCGTCGGCGGCCATTGTCGCCTTGATGATCTTGTCGGGGTCGCGCACAGGTTCACCGCGCTTGATCTTGTCGACATGCTCCATGCCTTCCACGACGTTGCCCCACGCCGTATACTCGTTGTCGAGGAAGGTCGCGTCGCCGAAGCAGATGAAGAACTGGCTGTCGCCCGAATTTGGGTCCCCGGCGCGCGCCATCGACACCGTGCCGCGCACGTGCGGTTCCTTATTGAACTCAGCCTTGAGCTTCTTGCCAGAGCCGCCGGTGCCGGTGCCATGCGGACAACCGGTCTGCGCCATGAAGCCGTCGATCACACGATGGAACACGATACCGTCGTAGAAGCCCTCGCGCACCAGTTCCTTGATCCGCGCGACGTGACCGGGAGCGAGATCGGGGCGCATCGCGATCACCACCCTGCCCTTGGTGGTGTCCAGGATCATCGTGTCTTCGGGACTAGCCATGAAGCTCAAGCCTTTCGTTGTTGTCGTGTGTCTTGAATATGGAAGGTCAACGGCCGTCCCGCAATCGCCCCGCCGAGACCGGCCGACAGCGGCAGTGGCGAGCAGCGCTTGAGCGTCTGCAGCAGCGCGCCGTAATAGGCCACGCGATCGTCATCCGAGATGGCTTGGGACTGGTAGGTGATGCGGGCGCCGAGGATTTCGTCATTGTGCTTGAAGCTCACCCGCACCGTCAGCGCCAGGTGGGAGCGGCTCTCGCTTGCCGGCGGCCATTGCCAGCAGGCGCGCAACGCCCTTTGGATGTCGGCAATGGTATTGAGCAAACTCTTCGACGCAGCCGGCTCGGCCAAGGCCGTCGCAGGCCACGACGCCGCTGCTGCCAGCAACACCGTGCCGAGAATCAAACTCAAACGCATCGCCCCCCTCGTGCGCTGTCTCGCAACCACTATCTCTCGATGGTTGCCTTCTTGACGTAGTCGAGCTTGCTGAAGTCCTTCGTCAGGTAGGCGTTGCCTTCCATCTGCATGCGGCTCTGGTCGGGACCGCGGCCGCGCGGAGCTCCCTCGCCGTATTCGGCGTGGAGCTTGTCCACGACCTCCATGCCCGAAACCACGCGGCCGAACGGCGAGAAGCCCTGATTGTCGAGACTGCCACTGTTGTCGCCGAAATTGATGAACACCTGGCTGGTGCGCGTGTTCGGGCCAGCCATCGCGTAGGTGACGTAGCCGCGCTTGTTGCTCTGCCTCACTGGATCGTCCTTGATCTGCGCGGCACGCCACGGTGCCGAGATCTTCGGATCGCCGTGGATGCCGAACTGCACCATGAAGCCCGAGATCACCCGGAAGAATCGCACGTCGTCGTAGAAGCCGTTCTTGACGAGATTGTAGAAGCGATCCGCGCCCTGCGGCGCCCACTCGCGGGTGACCTCGATCACGAACACGCCTTTGGTGGTATCGAACTTCGCCTTGTAAACCGGCGGAGCCTGCTCGCGGAGCGCCGCGGGACTGGCCAGGTTTGCCGACTGGCTGAAGGCCGGCGTGGCGAAAGCAGCAAGCAGCAATGCGAGCGGGATGAGCGAGCGACGCATGGTCAATGAACTCCTTGGATGGATGGGTTCGTTGCGCATGATCGTGTCCGAAAACCGGTTCCTGCTTTTCGGGGTCATGCTTTAGATGCCGGGCTTGCCGGCGAATCTCTTCTTCAGGCGGGCCGCAACCGGCGCGGGCACGAAGCCCGAGACGTCGCCGCCCATGCCCGCGATCTGACGCACCAAAGTGGCGGTGATCGGGCGGGACGCCGGAGACGCCGGCAAAAATACGGTCTGCACATCGGGCGCCATCGCGCCGTTCATGCCGGCCATCTGCATCTCATAGTCAAAATCACTGCCGTCGCGGAGACCCCGGATCAAGACAGTCGCGCCGGCGTTCTGTGCGGCGGTCACCACCAAGCCGTCGAAGGTGGCGAACTCAAGCGAGCAACCCCGCTCCTTGGCCAACGGTCCGCAGGTTTCCTCCAACATGGCGCGGCGGTCCGCGGCCGGAAACAGCGGCGTCTTGCCGGGGTGGACGCCGATCGCCAGCACCAATTTGTCGGCAAGCCTGACGGCCTGGCGCACCACATCGAGGTGGCCGTTGGTAACCGGGTCGAACGACCCGGCGTAGAGCGCGGTGCGCAGCATCCCGGCGGTCTAACCCGCCGTGCCCCGGCCGGCAAGGCCATTTCCACCGCAAGTCCCGAAAAAACCAATAATTACAATGGGTAGCGGCAATTTCGCGAGTAGCAGAAATGTCTTGGCTGTCGCTGAACCCGATTGGGCGCCCAAGCGACCAATACATGAAAGGGCCGGTGCAAAACGGCCATTCGACAGGGGCGTATCATGACCAGGAAATTTTATCGGTCCATCTCAGCCATAGCGCTTGCTGGATTGATTGCGGGCACGATCACGGTTCTCCCAAGCTTCAGCGAGAAGGTGGTTGCCAGCGCGCCGATCCACAGCGGCAAGGGCGACCGGCTCGACTACCGTCCGCTCGGCACCCAGTGTTCAGAGCAGGCGTGGCCGTATTTCGAAGCCAGTTGCATGCGCGACCGCCGTGCCGCGATGGGTCAGGCGAAGTCGGCGCGGATCGTGACCGCCGACCGCAAAACAGCCCGTTAAGCGAAACAGCGCATCCCGACGACGCGCTGGGTCATCTACAAAATCCGCCTAAGGCTCTCTCTTCCGCTTGCGAGCCGCTGCAAACACGCGGAGATAATCGCGGCCCGGCATCGCAGGATAGCCGAACCACTGCTGGCCGGCCGGAATGTCGCCGAGCACGCCGCTTTTCGCCGCAACGACCGCGCGCTCGCCGATGGTGACGTGGTCCGCGATAC
Source organism: uncultured Alphaproteobacteria bacterium (assembly GCA_963842645.1). Classification (GTDB taxonomy): domain Bacteria; phylum Pseudomonadota; class Alphaproteobacteria; order Rhizobiales; family Xanthobacteraceae; genus Z2-YC6860. Next base: position 471,435 of record CAWJGY010000013.1, read on the forward strand.
CGACCTGGCCACCCAGCATGACGTAATCTCCGAGCACGATGCTGCCGGACAACCCGCATTCGGCGACGATGATGCAATGCCGGCCGATCGTGCAGTTGTGGCCGATCTGCACGAGATTATCGATCTTGGTCCCCTCGCCGATCACGGTGTCGCCGCTGCCGCCGCGATCGATCGCAGTGTTGGCGCCGATCTCGACATTGTCCTGGATGATGACGCGGCCAAGCTGCGGCACCTTGACGTGACCCTTGGCGGTCGGATGGTAGCGAAAACCGTCCTGCCCGATCCGGCAACCGGCGTGCAGGATGACGTTGTCGCCGATCAGCGCATGCATGATCGAGGCGCCCGGACCGACGGCGCAGTCGCGTCCGATCTGAACGCCAGGGCCGATCACGGCGTTCGCGCCGATCACCGTGCCCGAGCCAATCGCCGCGCCCGGACCGATGACCGCGCCGGGGTCGATGGTGACGTCGTCCTCGATCTCCGCTGTCGGATGGACGACGGCGCCCGGCGCCACGCCTTCGGCCTCGAACATCGAGCGCGGGCGCAGCGCGTGGGGAAAAAGCTTGCTCGATACCACGACGAAGTCGCGGAACGGCTGTCCCGTGCGTAGCACGTTCAGTGCCGCGGGCGCCTGATCGGCGAAGCGATCGGACATGAGGCAGACGCCGGCCCGGGTCGCGGCCAGCGGGTCGAGATACTTGTTGTTGTCCATGAACACCAAGTCGGAGGGCCGCGCCCGCTCCAGCGTCGCGACGCCGGTGACGACGGCATCGAGTCGCGCGCCGTCGCGCGGGATGGCACCCGTCAGGTCCGCGATCTCGCGAACGGTCAGGCCCACTGGCTGAGGGAAAAACGTATTCATGCGGGCGCGACCATATTCGAAGGCGGCGCGGCGGTGAAGGGCCGCATGCGGACCCTAAACGGCAACGCCGCTCGCGTCATAGGTGAACAGCCACTCGTAGCGGGCCTTCACCTTGTCCTCCTGCCACTCACGGGTGACGTAGGCCTCGGCGCCGGAAGCGTGAGCGAGATCGGGATTGTGGAAACGCTTGGCGTTGTCAGCCGAGCCCGACACCGCGCGGTTGGCGCGCTCACGGCGCACCGCCTCATAGGCCTGCAAGGCCGCAGGCTCGACACCGTATTTCTTCACGCAGCGGCCCAGCACATAGCCGTCCTCCAGCGCCATCACCGCGCCTTGCGCCAGCATCGGCAGCATCGAGTGGCAGGCATCGCCCAGCAGCGTGACCCTGCCGTTGGTCCAGGCCGGCATCGGCGGACGCGCGAACAGCGCCCACTTGTAGGGCACGTCGACGCTATGGATGCAGGCGTGGATATCGGGATGCCAATTGCGAAAGTCGTTGGCGAACTCGTCCTTGGTGCCCTGCACGGTCCAGCTTTCCACCCGCCAGTCGTCGCGCTCCAGGAGGCCGACGAAATTGAGCAGCGCGCCGCCGCGCACCGGATAATGCACGACGTGGCCACCGGGCCCGACCCAGTTGGTGCCGACGTTCATCTTTATGCCCGGCGGGAACGCGTTCGCGCGGCACCAGGCCTCGCCAGGCGACGATGCCGGTGAACTCCGGCCGGTCGGCGCCGAACACCGCGAAACGCACGCGCGATTGCACGCCGTCAGCGCCGATCGCGAGCGGCGCCGTAGCCGGCTCGCCGCACTCGAATTCGATGGTGACGGAATCCTCGTTCTGGCGTGAGGCCGACGCACTTGCGGTCGAGGTGGATCGCGTCCGGCCGCTCGCGGCGGATGGCCTCGAGCAGCACCGCGTGCAGATCGCCGCGGTGAAACATCATGTAGGGAAAGCCGTAGCGTTCGACCGATACCGCGCCGAGATCGAACAGCTTCCAGGTCTGGCCGGTGCTCCAGAGCCGGATTTCCTTGCCGGCGACGACGACGCCCAGCCGCTCGGCCGCCTCGCCGAGGCCCAACGCATAGAGCACGCGCGTGCCGTTCGAACTGATCTGCACGCCCGGCGCCAAGCTCCTTGAGCTCCGGCGCCTGCTCGTAGACATCGACGCCAATGCCCTGCCGGATCAGCGCCAGCGCCGCGGTCAAGCCGCCGATACCGGCGCCGATGATTGCAATGTTCTTGTTCTGTCACTGTGCCATTGGTCCAGAATTGTCACGCACGCGCGGCCGGGTGTCTAAACTCCGCGCTTGCGCGCGAAAACTCAAGTCTGTGATTGCTGGACGGAACTGGATTACGGGCGGAGATGACGCAATGATCGACCGACGCACATTGCTGGGATCGATAGCGCTGCACGCTCGCCGCGAGCGGCGCCCCAGCGCAGGCGCAGGAGAAATATCCAAACAAGCCGATCCGGCTGATCGTTTCGTTTCCGCCGGGCGGGCCGCTCGACGTCATGGCACGCCTGACCGCGCAGATGCTTTCGACGTCGCTCGGCCAGATGATCGTCGACAACAAGCCCGGCGCCGGCGGCACGCTGGCCGGCCGCGAGGCCGCCCGCGCCGAGCCCGACGGCTATACGCTGCTGTTCGGCAGTTCGGCGACGCTGGCGATCGGGCCCGCGCTCTATGGCAACAGCGGCTACGATCCGGTCAAGAGCTTCACGCCAATCGCCATGGTGTCGAGCGTGCCCTACGTGATGATCGGGGCGACCAACGCCCCGTTCAAGACCGTGCCGGAGCTGCTCGCCTACGCCAAGGCCAACCCCGGCACGCTCAACTGGGGCGTTCCGAACGGCGCGCCGCCGCACATGCTGGCGGAAATGTTCAAGATGCAGACCGGCGCCGACATCCAGGTCGTGCCGTACAAGGGCGCGTCGACGCTGATCACCGACATGCTCGCGGGCCGCATCCACGGCGGCTTCGAAACCACGTCCGTCATGCTGGCCCATCTGCATGAAGGCAACATCCGCGGCCTGGCCGTGCTGCGCGACAGCCCGCATTCCGGAACTGCCCGACGTGCCCACCATGGTCGAAAGCGGCGTGCAGGGCGTCGAAGGCTCGTCCTGGTCGGGCGTGCTGGCGCCCGCCGGCACCCCGCCGGCTATCGTCGAACGCCTGCGCGACCGAAATCGTCGCAGGCCTGCGCTCCGACGACTTTGCGGCCAAGCTCAAGCGGATGGCAGCCGATGTGTCGTACATGACGGCCGCGGAATTCGGCGACTTTGTCGCGAGCGAATCCCAGCGCATCGCCGCGATCATGAAGGCCGCCGGGGTGAAGGCGCAATGAGACCGCGCGCTCGCCATCTTTGCCTTTTGCTTGACCGGCTACGCCCTACCCGCCGCGGCGCAGAACGCGCCGACGCCGAACGGAGATCGCGGTCTACGCCGGCCTGCACGAGGCCGCGGCCAAGGGCGACGTCGCGGAAATCGAAAAGCTGATCGCCGACGGCGAGAAGCCCAACATCCAGGATTCCAAGAGCCGTACGCCGCTGCACGTCGCGGTCTACATGAAGCAGCACGCGGCGGCGCGCGCGCTGCTCAAGCTCGGCGCCAACCCGAACGCGCTCGAGATCGATCGCTACGACATCGTCACCATCGCGGCGGTCGCCAACGACCTGGAGATGCTGAAGATCGCGCTCGACGGCGGCGCCAGCGCCAGGAACATCACCAGCCGCTACGACGGCACGGCACTGATCGCCGCCGCGCATCTCGGCCACGCCGAGGCGGTGAAAATGCTGATCGCCGCCAAGGCGCCGCTCAACCACGTCAACAATCTCGGCTGGACCGCGCTGATGGAAGCGGTCGTGCTCGGCAACGGCGGCGCAAACCACACCGCCACGGTCCGCGCGCTGGTCGAGGCGGGCGCCGACGTCAACATCGCCGACAAGCAGGGCGCCACGCCATTGCAGCACGCCCGACGGCGGGGCTATGTCGAGATGGCGCGGATATTGGAGAACGCCGGGGCGCGGTGAACGGAAAATTGACATGGCCGACACGAAACTCGAACTGAGCATCGCGCTGTCCGAGAACGAGAACACCCGCGCGGTGCTCGACGGCCGGATCGCGCCGGACGCCATCAAGCTTGCATCCCACGGCGCTGCATCCGTCCGAGATGTTCTGGCGGCAGCTCAAGTTCGCCGAGTTCGACGTCTCGGAGATGTCGATGTCGTCGCTGACCATCGCGACATCGCAGGCGCCGACGCAATGGGTCGCGCTGCCGGTGTTCACCACGCGCGAATTCTTCCATCTGCGCATCCTCGTCCGCGTCGCCGCCGGCATCGAGAAGCCTGCCGACCTGAAGGGCAAACGCGTCGGCGTGCCGGAGTATCAGCAGACCGCCGCGATCTGGGGCCGCGGCGTGCTGCAGCACGAGTTCGGCGTGCATCCGCGCGACATGGAATTCTTCATGGAGCGCACGCCGGAAACGAGCCACGGCGGCTCGACCGGCTTCAAGGCACCCGACGGCGTCACCGTCCATCAGATCCCGCCGACCACCAACATCGGCGAGATGATGGTGCGCGGCGAGCTTGACGCGACGCTGCTCTATCTCACGAACCCAAACCTCGTCGACCGCAGCCGGATCGACTTGTCCAAGGACACCCGCTTCAGGCCGCTGTTCGATCGCGCAGCCGAGTCCAAGCGCTACTTCGCCAAGACCGGCATCTACCAGATCAACCACGGCATGGTGATCCGCCGCTCGATCTTCGAGCGCTACCCCTGGGCCGCGCTCAACATCTACAACGCCTTCGCGCAAGCCCGTGGCGAGGTTCTGCATGCCCGCGACACAGCCCTGCACCGGCATTTCGAGCCGGGCCTGATCGGCGAGGATGTGCGCCGGACGCTCGCGACCGACCCGATGGCCTATGGCGTCAGGGGAAACCGCAAGGTGCTCGAGACGATCACGCAATACGTCCACGAGCAGGGCCTGACGACGCGCCGGGTCGCGCTGGAGGAAATGTTCGCGCCCAGCACCATGGATTTGTAGGCCCGAAATGCCTTATTTCGGAACCCAAAAAGGGGTTGCGTTAACCATCTAAGCATCAGGAACTATTGACGTTGATGGCACCCACGATCAGGAGGGATCCATGCGTAAAGCCGTGCTGGCTGCAGCCGGATTGGTGATCCTGGCAGCGGTGTCTTGGACTGCGGCGCCGGCCCAGGCGATGGCCATTTCCGCCCCGGCCGCGCTGAAAGGCGCAAGCGACAACATCAAGCTCACGGAGCCGGTTTGCTGGAATTGCGGTTGGGGCCCGGGGTACGGGTACTATCGGCCCTATTACCGGCCCGTGATTCGGCGGTTACCGGCCCGCCTACTACGGATCCGGCGGGCCGTACTACCGGCCATATTATCGGCTGTACTGGGTGGGTACTAATCGGCCGGACCGGACCCGGCGCAGCGCGGGAGATGTGCAAGCACCTCGCGCGCGCCGGTTAGCTCTCGAACAGCCCGCGCTTTCGGCCGCTCTGGCGCGCGACTTGTCGCGCCAGTAGAACTAGCTGTCATTGCTCCAATCGACGCGGTCCCAGAAATTGCGGCTGAGGCACCAGCCCAACTCCTTCATCCCCTTCCAAGTTTTCACCTCGGCGTCGTCGTGCACGCTGGCCTCGCGTGCCTCGGCGAACCATTGCGCGCGAGCTCGCGTAGCTGCTCGGGCGTGGAATCGGCAGAGGCTTTCGGCTTGGTAGGATCATCGGCCATAACAGCCGCCACGTTACAACGCCGTGGTTAGGCTTCCGTTGCGCGGCCGGTGAAAATCACCGCTGCCGCTTGAGCCAACCGATAACCTCGTCGGCGCTGCGGTCCGGCGGAAACACCGGGTAGAACACATTGGTGACGACACCATCGTCGACCACCCACGCCATGCGCTTGATCAGGGTCATGCCGTCGACCGTAAACGTCGGTAGCCGCATCGCGCGGGTGAGCGCGAACTCCGCATCCGACAGAACTGCAAACGGCAGATGCAGCCGCTCGACCACCTCGCGCTGATAGGCGCTGTCCTGGGTTGAAAGCCCGTACACCGCGGTGACCCCCAGCCGTTTCAACTCGGCAAAATGATCGCGGAAGCCGCAGGACTGCGGCGTGCAGCCGCGCGCGCCCGGGATGGCGTCCCAGCCGGTGGGCAGTGCCTGGCCGGGCCGTCCGGTGCGCGGATAGACATAGACGATGGTGCGGCCGGCAGAGCTCGACAGGTTAACCAGAGCGCCGTCGGTCGCGGCAAGCGCGATGTCGGCAAGCTTCATCCCGGTGAGATGACACGCCGCGCCGTCGTCCTGCGGCACCGGCAGATCTTCCGGCAGCACATTTGGATCGTGCAACACACCGGCCATCGGCTCAGTTCCCACGATACGACATGAATTCCATCAGCGAGCCGTCCGGATCGCGGAAATAGACGCTCGTCCCCTCGCCCTTCGCGCCGAACCGTTTCATCGGGCCGGCCTCGACCGCGACATTGTGTTTTTTCAGATGCGCGATGGCGTCCTCGATCGGCCCCTGCCACTCGAAACATAGATCGCTGTTGCCAGGCTGCACCGGCAACCGCGCCACCTCGGCGGGGCTTACGCCCTTGCCGTGGACGTTGAGCTGCTTGTCGCCGAAGCGATAGGCCCAACCGGCGGGTCGCGGCACCAGCTCCGCGCCCATGACGTCGCGATAGAAGGCGTTGGAGCGTTCCCAGTCGGAAACATGGATGACGCAGTGGTCGAGCTTGGTCGGAACGCTCATGGTCTACTCCCTAGACGCCCAGTTTCTTGCCGACACGCTCAGCGACCACGCGCCGCTGCTCGTTGAGCGGAGCCAGGCGGCTCCTGACCAGTGCCAGCGTCTCCGCGGGCGCCGTCGCGGGCGAGCCGGAGTTGAACGGCGGCGACGGATCGTATTCGATCTGCAATTGAATCTGCCGCGCCACCTCCTCGCCTTCGAGCACGGCCGCAACCGCCAGCGCGAAGTCGATACCGGAGGTGACGCCCGCTCCAGTGATGATGTTGCCGTCCATCACCACCTTCTGGCTGACGGGTATCGCGCCGAGCGGTTTGAGATGCTCGATCGCGGCCCAATGACTGGTTGCGCGCTTGCCCTTCAGCAGACCCGCGGCGCCCAGCACCAGCGAGCCGGTGCAGACGGATGTGACATATTTCGCGCTCGCCGCCTGCTTGTTGAGGAATTCCAGCACCGACGCATCTTCCATCAAATCCTGCTGTCCGGGACCGCCGGGAACCATCACGAGATCGAGCTGCGGGCAATCCGCAAACGTAATCGTCGGCACGATCTGCATGCCGCGGTCGGTCGTCACCGGCGCCATCGTGTGGGCTACGAGGTGCACCTTGGTGTTGGGCAGCCGCGCCAGCACCTCATATGGCCCGGTCATGTCGAGCTGTGTGAGCCGCGGGAACATCAGCATTCCGATCAGGCGTTCAGCCATTGCGCTACTCCTTCTGCCGCAGCAGCCGGCCCCGTTCGCGCGACCAGTCGCGCTTCTTCTCGCTCTCGCGCTTGTCGTGCAGCTTCTTGCCCTTGGCGAGCGCGATCTCGATCTTGGCGCGACCCTTGTCGTTGAAATAGATCTTCAGCGGCACGACCGTCATGCCCTCGCGCTCGACCGCGCCGATCAGCTTGTTGATCTGACGCTGGTGGAGGAGAAGCTTGCGCGGCCGCTTCGGCTCATGGTTGAAGCGGCCGGCCTGCTTGTATTCCGAGATGTTGGAATTGAGCAGCCACAGTTCGCCGTCGCGTGAGGTTGCGTAGGCCTCGGCAATACTGGTCTTGCCGGCGCGCATCGACTTCACCTCGCTGCCGGTCAGCACGATGCCGGCCTCGAACACCTCGCCGATGGCATAGTTGAACCGCGCCTTGCGGTTGTCGGCGACGAGCTTGAATCTGGGATCGGGCTTGGCAGCCATGCTTCGGAATGTAGCTTTCCGGACTTCAAATGGAGATGGATGTCGGCGCGGAATTCCATATCATAATTTCGCGGGGACACCGCAGCCTCCCCGTCAGATGGCCCCCATCCAAGCGCTGCTCGCTCGCTGACGGGCGGGTAGCGTCTTGGGAGAAGCATGATGATCCGGGGTCTCGATCCGACGCTGTTTACCTGCCTTTTTCTGCTTTCGACCTTCGTCGCGGCGGCGGTGGTGGGGCTCGCCGGCTTCGCCTTCGGCCTGGTGGCGTCAGGTATCTGGCTTTACATCCTGAGCCCGCTGCAGACCGCGACCATGATCCTGGCGTTCGGGTTTCTGGTGCAGAGCTACGCGGTGTGGGTGCAGCGAAGCGCGCTCGACTGGCCCCGCATCTGGCCGCTGGTGCTGGGCTCGGCCTTCGGCATCCCGGTCGGCATCGCAATCCTGACCGCGGCCGATCCGGCGCATCTGCGGGTCGGCATTAGTACCTTGCTGGTGCTCTACAGTCTTTACGGCCTGTTCCGGCCGGCGATGCAGCCGCTCACCGCCGGCGGCCGCCCAGCCGACATCGGAGCGGGCTTCATCAATGGCCTTGTTGGCGGCACCACGGGGCTCGCCGGCGTGTTCGCCACCATCTGGTGCCAATTGCGCGGCGGCCCGCGCGACCGCCAGCGCGCGGTGTTCCAGCCGGTCGGCGTCGCGAGCTTCATCATGTGCGGCGCCTGGCTCGGCGTGCGCGGCGAAATCCCGCCCGACACTTATTGGCTGGTGCCACTCGGGCTTCCCGCGCTGATCGCCGGATGCTGGCTCGGCTGGAAGCTCTATGGCCGGCTCGACGAGGCGCAATTCCGCAAGGTCGTGCTGAGCCTGCTGCTCGTGTCGGGCGCGGTGCTGATGTTCGGGCGCTAGTTGATCAGGCCCGCGTGCACCATGGCCTCGCGCACGGCGGCCTGCGCCTTCTCGATCGCCGGCACCATCGGCAGCCGCAGCGTGTTGGCGCATTTGCCGAGCAGCGACATCGCGTACTTGATCGGCGCCGGGCTCGTTTCGACGAACAGGTTGATGTGCAGCGGCGCGAGCTTGTCCTGCAGCTTCAGCGCGGTGGCGTAGTCGCCCTTCAGGCACGCCGCCTGGAATTCCGAGCACAGCCGCGGCGCCACGTTCGAGGTCACCGAGATGCAGCCGTGACCGCCGTGGGCGTTGAAGCCGAGCGCGGTGATGTCCTCGCCGGAGAGCTGGTTGAAGTCCTCGCCGCATCGCCATGCGCTGCTGCGAGACCCGCGCCATGTTGGCGGTCGCGTCCTTCACGCCGGCGATGTTCTTCAACTCGTAGAGCCGCTTCATCGTGTCGACGTTGATGTCGACGATCGAGCGGCCGGGAATGTTGTACATGATGATCGGAATGCCGATCGCGTCGTTGATCGCCTTGAAGTGCTGGTAGAGCCCCTCCTGGGTCGGCTTGTTGTAGTACGGCGTGACCACCAGCACCGCGTCGGCGCCGGCCTTCTCGGCATGCTTGGACAGGCTGACCGCCTCGGCGGTCGAGTTCGAGCCCGCGCCCGCGATCACCGGAACCCGGCCCTTGGCCTGGTCCACGCACCATTCGACGACCTGCTCGTGCTCCTTGTGGGTCAGCGTCGGGCTTTCGCCGGTGGTGCCGACCGGAACCAGGCCGTTGGTGCCCTCGGCGATCTGCCAGTCCACCAGTTCGCGGAACGCCTTTTCGTCCACCGAGCCGTTCTTGAACGGCGTGACGAGCGCGGTGAAGGAGCCCCGGAACCTCGTCTTGGCGGTCATGGCATTCCTCGATTCGCGGTTGCGGCGACCCCGGCGGGCGCCCGCGCGGTAAAGATACCAACAAAATATCGGCTCGGCTTGGTCGATGAAAGAGCCGCATCCTGCTAACGTGGTTCCACATTCATCCGATTGATGATTACGCCCAACTGTGGCCGCGTTTTCGGGTGATTTAGCTTTCATCAATCTTATCAACGGAATAGCTATCGGCGGGCAATGCATGAGTTGAACCGCACGAAGGGAACGGCCATTGGCTCGAGCGATGGCTTCACGGATTTTGGCTCAGGGAATTCGAAACCGCGCGCTGTGGCCGATGGCCGCTGCGGGACTGTCGTTCTTCTCGGCCCCGCCGCAGCCGCGCCCGAGGGCGTCGCATCCGCCGTTGCGCGAGCACCTGCCCGGCTCATTCTGGCGCAAGCCGACACGGCCAAGCCTGCCGCATCAAGCACGAAGACAAGGCCAAGGACACGAAGCTGCCAGCAAACCAAGCGGTGAAGCCGAAGCCCGCAAGCCCAATCAAAGTCCGACGCCAAAGCCAGAGCAGAAGGCCAAATCCGAAACGAAGCCCGTAGCAAAGGCAGCAAACAAGCCGGCGAAGGAAAAGACTGCGGCCAAGCCAACGTCGAAGCCCGCCAGCCCGCCAAGGCCGCCGGCGCGCTCGCACCTCCGCTCGCCGCGGCCTTGAAGCCCGTGCTGCCGAAGGAGGATGGCGCCGCACCGGCCGCCCGCATCCGCCGCCGCGCCGCAGCCGCAGGCACTCCCGGCGCCCGCCAACACCATCATCACCGCCGCCGCAATCGACGTCTCCGCCGTCAAGCGCGCGATCGAAATGGTGCGCAACCGCAAGCAGACCGACGCCAGCGAAGTCAAGAAGAACATTTCCGATCCGGCCGCCAAGAAGCTCGTCGAATGGGTGATCCTGCGCAGCGACGATTCCGGCGCCGATTTCTCACGCTACGTCGCTTTCATCCCGCCAATCCGAACTGGCCGAGCATCGTCACGTTGCGCCGCAAGGCCGAGGCCGCGGCGTTCCAGGACCAGACCGTCCAACACACAGGTCCAGGCCTATTTCTCGCAGTATCCGCCGCTCTCCGCCAAAGGGCGGTTTGCGCTATGCCCGCGCGCTGCTCGCCGCCGGCGACCGCAAGGACGGCCGAGGGTCAGGTGCGCGATGCGTGGCGCTATGACAGCTTCTCGCAGGATGTCGAAGCCCGGGTGATCGACACCTTCGGCGAATTCCTCACCCACGCCGACCACAAGGCGCGCATGGACCGCCGGCTCTACGAGAAGGACGACACCGAGGCGGGTCTCCGCGCCGCGGCGCGGCTCGGCGGCAACGAGCCCCTGATCGCCAAGGCGCGCATCGCGATGCTGAGCAAGGGCGGCAACAAGGCCGCGCTCGAAGCCGTGCCCGCCGCGGCACGCAACGACATCGGCTACAAGCTCGCCCGCATCCAGATGCTGCGCCGCGCCGACGAGCTCGCCGAGGCCGTGGCGCTGATCAAGACCATCCCCCAGCTCGATCGAGAGTCACGACCTCGACGAATGGTGGATCGAGCGCCGTGTGCTTGCCCGCAAGCTGCTCGACGACGGCAATCCCAAGGACGCCTACGCCGTCGCCCGCGACGCGACGCCGCCGGACAGCAGCAATTACCGCTCCGAGCACCAGTTCATGGCGGGCTGGATCGCGCTGCGCTACCTGCAACGATCCGACGCACCGCCTACGCGCCATTTCGCCAAGATCGCCGAGAGCGCCGAAAACCCGATTTCGCTGGCGCGCGGCGCCTATTGGACCGGCCGCGCGGCTGAGGCCCTGCACAAGACCCAGGAGGCGAAACAGCGCTACCAGGAGGCCGCGCGGTATCCGACCGCCTATTACGGCCAGATCGCCCGCGCCAAGGCCGGACTGGGCGAGCTTACCCTCAATCCCTTCCCCACCCTCTCCAGCGCCGACCGCGAACAAGGCGACGTCATCCGACCTGGTGCGTGCAGCCGAGCTGCTCTACGCCGTCGAGGCCCGCGACCTCGCCTGGACGATGATGGCCGACCTCGGCGACAAGTCGACCGACATCGCCGACCCTCGCCGTCTTGTCCGAGCTGACCGCGAAATATCGCGACGCCCGCGGCATGCTGCTGCTCGGCAAGCTCGCGCTCGCCCGCGGCTACGCGCTCGAGCATGCCGCCTTTCCGACCGTGGGCGTGCCGGACTACACGCCGATCGGGCCGCCGGTCGAGCCGGCCCTGGTCTATTCGATCGTGCGGCAGGAAAGCTGGTTCAATCCGAAGACCGTCTCGACGGCGAACGCGCTCGGCCTGATGCAGGTGACACCCGCGGCCGGCAAGTACATCGCCGGCAAATTCAAGGGCACGTTCGACCAGAAGCGCCTGCTCAGCGATCAAGTCTACAACGTGCAGATCGGCTCGGCCGAGCTCGGCGACGTCATCAAGGACTACCGCGGCTCCTACATCATGGCCTTCGCCGCCTATAACGCCGGCCGCGGCCGCGTGAAGGAATGGGTCGCCAGGTACGGCGACCCGCGCGATCCCAAGGTCGATCCGATCGACTGGGTGGAGCGCATCCCGTTCTCCGAGACACGCAACTACGTCCAGCGCGTCATGGAGAACGTCCAGGTCTACCGCGTCCGCTTCGGCGGCACGCTCCCGCCTGCTGATCGAGGCCGACCTGCGGCGTGGCGGCGCCACCAACTGATCCCGCTGGTATAGTCTCCGCCCATAGACCGATGGCGTTCGGTGCCTGTTCTCGGGCAAAATGCGCATCGGGCATCGAATGGGAAGCGGAGGCGAAGGATTCATGGGGGATAGCGGCACCGCGGACGTCGAGCAAAGCAGCGTTTTCGTCACCGCTCCCGACGGCCTCAAGCTTCACGTGCGGTGCTACGGTCCGCGGCTTGCGCCGAGCCTGCCGGTCGTATGCCTGCCGGGACTGACCCGCACGGCGGCCGATTTCGACGATCTCGCCTGTCGCGCTTGGCGTCTAATCTGGATGCCCCGCGCCTGGTGCTCGCAATCGACTATCGCGGCCGCGGCCTGTCCGATTATGACCGCAGTCCTGCCAACTACAGCCTCGGCACCGAACTCGCCGACCTTCGAGCTGTGCTGACTGCGCTCGATGTTGCGCCTGCTGTGTTCGTCGGCACCTCGCGCGGCGGCATTCTTACCATGCTGCTGGCGAGTGCCCAGCCGACGGCGATTGCCGGCGCCGTGCTGAACGACATCGGTCCGGTGATCGAACCGACCGGGCTTGCGCGGATCAAGAACTATGTCGGCAAGCTGCCGCAGCCCAAGAGCTTCGAGGAAGGCGCCGAAATCTTCCGCCGCCTGTTCGGCCATCATTTCACCAAGCTCACCGACGAGGAATGGCTCGGCTACTCGCGCCGCAGCTTCAAGATCGAGCAGCACCGGCTGGTGCCGACCTATGACGTGCGGCTTGCCAAGACGATGGAGGGCATCGACTTCGACCGGCCGCTGCCGCCGATGTGGCCGCAATTCGACGGGCTCGGACGCGTTCCGCTGCTGGTCCTGCGCGGACAGAATTCAGACCTGCTGTCGGAGGAAACGGTAGCGGCCATGCGGACACGCCGGCCGTCGATGGAAACGATCACGGTTGCCGGACCAGGGCCACGCCCCTATCCTCGACGGGGCCGACCTGATCGGCCGCCTCAGCGCTTTCGTCGCGTCCTGCGAGCCGACAAGATTGAGCTGATCGGCATGGCCCGGCCCCTCGCCGGATCCGCGCGCCGACTACATGGACAGCCGCCTCCGGCGGCGGATCGAGCGCGCGAAGGACGTGCTGGCCGAGCGGCAGAGCACAATCGCCGAAGTCGCGGCAAAATCCGGCTTCAGCAGCGCCATGGAGCTGACAAGGACGTTCCGCCGCATCGTCGGCACGACGCCTTCGGCCTATCGCCGCGACGCGCCTTGATCGAGGCCCTGCGCTTATCCTTCTTCACCACTTCGTATATGGTTTGCATCCGTCGCTGTGGCGCGAATCGCATCATGGCCCGCCGATCAATCGTAATTCATCGCATGCGGCCATATGCGGAGAGCGCCTACAATGCCGCCGGGACGTTTTCCGCCAAGCTCATCGGCCGGACGATTGGGCTTGAAGATCGCAATTTTGAAGATAGCAATATTGTTCAGTCTGGGGCTGGCGGGCTGTTCCAGCGGCAGCCGCGAGCAACTTGACCTGCCACCTAATGCCCGCGGCATCATCATCGCAAACAAGTCGCTGCTCTGGCGCGATCTGGAAAGCATCCGGAACGCGAGCATCGCCGCACCGCTGCGCCACGTGGACGTTTGGCGTGTCTGCGTCCGCCTCGACACCAAAGGGGCGTTCGGAGTCTATACCGGCGAGCGGGACTACCTTGTCGCCATTTACGGCGTCAGCCGGCCGCCCGAGTTGGTGATGGAGGACGCCGCGCTAAGCTGCGCCGCACAGCCCCGCGTGCCCTTCCCCGAATTAGAGGGCAGCTACCTGCAAAAGGACAAGAAGGCCAAGCCAGCCAAGTAGAAACAAAAGTAGAAATTAAAGACCCCGGCGGCGAATGCTCGCGATCACTACAGCGGCTGGTAATTTTCTTTATCGCACCCGTCCGCGGGCACAGCCCTGCGCCGATCGCTCACACGGTTGTTGGCGACCGTGACAACGTAGATGACCCTGCTGGTGTCCTTGCCGGTTCTATTGGTTACCGTCGCGCGAAGGCAGACGCCAAAAGCAGAACCGGCCGCGGTGTCGAACCGGCGCAACTCGCTGATCGAGACATTCTTGGCGTTCGCCGACGCATCGAAAATCACGTCGGTGTTGTTGGCAAGGATCTGCTTGACCGGCGGAAGCGGTTGCGGTGCCGGTTCGGGCGCACGATCCGGCGGCCCCATGACGTAGGAGCACCCGGCCAGGAGCGTTCCGCACCACAACATGGCGCCGACACCTTTCAGCATGGCAAAGGCAGCCTTCCCTTCCCGCTCACCTTCGGGAATATTGGATCGCGCTCCAACAAGCAACGGAAAGACCTAGGCCCCGTCGATCCGGCCGCACAGAGAGTCCGATGCCCTTCGTCTATATCGTGCGCTGCAACTTCACCGAGCCCACCAAGGAGCAGGCCTGGAACGCCTGGTACAGCGGGCCGAAAATCATGCAGATGCTGAGCAAGCCGCACTTCCGCACCTGCCAGCGCTTCAAGCGGACTTCGGGGAGCGGCCGAGACTATCTGGCGCTCTGGACGCTGCAATCGCCGGATGCCTTCAAGACCGAGCAATACACCAAGGACTGGGGTTTCTTCGAATGGGCGCCGTACATCACTGACTGGAGCCGCGATCTGTTCGATGGCGGCAACGCCGCGGAAGCGGCTTTCGCGGTGCCTTCGCAAGGCGGACTTCAGGCCGTGTCGTTCGACGGAATGAGCCCGGATGAGGCGAGCGCCCGCCGCGGCACCATCGCGACATCGCATCCGGACATGACGTGGCTGCCGATCAGCGGGCTCGACCGCCACACCCCACTCATGGGTTTGCGTGTGGTGCGCGATCCGGGCGCTGTGGCCCCATCGGCCAATGGCCGAGCGAGCTCGCACGAGGCGGTCTACCGGCCGATCAGCGACTTCTTGACGGCGGGTTAAGGCCAATTCGGCACGCCGGGGCGCTTTGGGGCTATGGGCCTTGAAAAGACCACAGCAACCTGCCATGTACTTCCCTGTCGGAACAAAGGCTTGATTCTCCAAGCTGTTTCCGGGCCGCGTGAAAGACGATCTCGGCGCACCTCACTCTCTTGAGATTTGGCCGCGCCTGAGGTTTTCAGCCCCGTTTTCCGACACTTCTCTCAATTGACAGCCCTGTCCACGCGGGATGTCTCGAACCCCGCGTTCGGTATCCGCTCGCACTCATGCGAGGCGGACCGGCCGCATATAGAAAGACTTTGAATTGAACTCTTTTAACGATTTTGGCCTCGCAGAGCCGATCCTTCGCGCCCTTTCCGAAGAAAGATACGTCACTCCCACCCCGATCCAAGCCCAGACCATTCCGCTGCTGCTCGCCAAGCGAGACGTCATCGGCATCGCCCAGACCGGCACCGGCAAGACTGCAGCCTTCGCGCTGCCGATCCTCAATCACCTCGCCGCCAACCGCGTCCGCCCGCAGCCCAAGACCTGCCGCGTGCTGGTGCTGAGCCCGACCCGCGAGCTTTCCGGCCAGATTCTCGACAGCTTCCGCGCCTACGGCCGCCACGTCCGCATCCAATCGGCACTTGCCATCGGCGGCGTGTCGATGGGCGCCCAGGTGCGCTCGCTGCTCAATGGCCTCGACGTGCTGGTGGCAACGCCGGGCCGTCTTCTCGACCTCATCCAAAGCAATGCGCTGCGGCTGAGCGGCGTCGAGGTGTTCGTGCTCGACGAAGCCGACCGCATGCTCGACATGGGGTTCATCCGCGACATCCGAAAGATCGTGGCGAAACTACCCGCCCAGCGGCAAACGCTGATGTTCTCGGCCACCATGCCGGAGGACATCGCCGAACTCGGCCGCCAGATGCTGAAAGATCCGGCGAAGGTATCGGTTACGCCACAAGCCACCACGGTGGAGCGCATCGCGCAGCGGATCATTCATGTCGATCGCAGCAGCAAGCCGAAGATGCTGTCCGACCTCATCCAGCAGGAGAAAGTCGATCGCGTCCTCGTTTTCACCCGCACCAAGCACGGCGCCGACAAAGTGGTTCGCGGCCTCAACAAGGACGGCATCGCCGCCGAAGCGATCCACGGCAACAAGTCGCAAAACCAACGCGAGCGCGTGCTGAAGGACTTCCGCAACGGCCGGATCACGACGCTGGTGGCGACGGACATTGCCGCCCGCGGCATCGACGTCGAGGGCATCAGCCACGTCATCAACTTCGATCTGCCCAACATCCCGGAGAGCTACGTCCACCGCATCGGCCGCACCGCGCGCGCCGGCGCCGACGGCATCGCCATCTCACTCTGCTCGCACGACGAACTGCCGTTCCTGCGCGACATCGAGAAGCTGATCCGGATGGCGATCCCCGCCACCGGCCAAGCCTCGCAGCCGCGCCCGGGACAACGGCCGCCGCAGCATCATGGCCGCCCCGGCCAGCAGCAACGCAACGGGCAGCCCCGCAACGGACGAGGCGGACAGCGTAACGGTCAGAAGCGCAACCACGGGCGCAATGACCAGCACGCGCAGCCGGACCGCCAGAGCCGGCATCAGGTCCCGCACAGCAATACCAGTCAGGGCCCCCGCCCGATCGCCTCGACCCAGCCGGTCGGCACCGATTTTGCTAAAGTGTCATTCATGCAGCCGCGCTAAGCTGCGGCTCGGAGAGAGAAGCCGAAGGACGATCCATGGCCAAGGAAGAACTGCTTGAATTCGAAGGCGAGGTCACCGAGGAGCTGCCGGACGGCAATTTCCGGGTGAAGCTCGACAACGAACACGTGATCCTCGCCTACACGGCGGGGAAGATGCGCAAATTCCGCATCCGCACTGGCGTCGGCGACCGTGTCACCGTCGAGATGTCGCCCTACGATCTGGCGCGGGGGCGGATCACCTTCCGCCACAAGTCGGCGCAGCCGACCACCGCCGCGACCGGCCAGCGCCGCGCGATGTGGCGCAAGCGGGGCTAAAGGCGCCGAACTCTCCTCGTCATTCCGGAACGGCCCGAAAGGGCCGTATCCGGAATCCACGCTACTTCTTGAGGATCGGCTGCACCTTGGCGCCGTCGGTCACTTCATCCGGCAGGTTGATGGCGACGCGGTCGCCCTTCTGAAGGCCCTCTGACACGGTCACCGTGTTGCCGTCAGTGGAGGCGACGCGGATCGGTTTGTAGCGCAGCGTGTCACTCTCCACCATCGCCACAAAGCTATCATTGCCGCGCACGATCAGCCCGCTTACCGGAATCTGCGGATAGCTCTTGATCGGGATGTGCAGCGTCACATTGGCGAAGGAGCCTGCGACCAGGAAGCCTTCGGTGTTGTCGATGTTGACCTCGATCTGCATGGTGCGTGTGCGGGTTTCGAGTTCCCCGGTCATGCGCGATATCTTGGCCTTCATGCGGCGTTCGGGGTTGCTGGCGTCGACGACGTCCGCGACGTCACCAACATTCACGTACGGCACGTCGGTCTGTTGCACATAGCAATAGACCCGCAAGCGGCTGTCGTCGGAAATGGTCATGATCGGCAGCGCGCTGACATAGTTGGTCTGCGCATTGGTGATCAGAGTGCCGGGGTCGACATAACGCGCAGTCACGCGGCCCGCGAACGGCGCGCGAAGGGTCTGATAACCCTTCATGGTTTCCAGGCCCTTGACGTTGGATTCTGCCACGCGCGCGTCGGTCTCGAACTGCAGCATGGAGACCTGGGTGGTGTTGCCCTTGGTCAGCAACTCCTGGGAGCGCGCGAGGTTGCGCCTCTTGTGCTCGAGATCGGTTACCGCGGCGTTGTATTGCTGATCGATCTCGGGCGATTCGATCACGGCGATGACCTGCCCAGCTTGAACCCGGTCGCCGCGATCGACGAGAACCTGCTTCATGTAGCCGCTGACCTTGGCGTATATGATCGCCGTCGAGTTGGCCCGAACGTCTGCCAGCATCGTAACCGTGCGCTCGCTCGGGCCCTGCGAAGCCGCCACGACCTCGACACGAGGCCCGCGATCGACGGCGCTGCCTCGCGCTTCGCGTGCCACGGCGACGGTCTGGTTGCGGCTCAGATGGAAATATCCGACCGCAGCAATGGCCACAGCCACAAGGACGAGGCCGGACAGGTAGAACCTGATGTAACGCCCCGACCCGGATGCGGTCGCAGATCGATCTTCAGCCATGGACGGAACCTCCAGCCGCCGAACCTGCGGCTTCAGCTTCAAAACGTTTGTCGAGAGTGTGCAAGGTCGGTAACTGGCGCCGCAGTAGAGTGTAGAAGATCGGCACCAGGATCAGAGTCGCAATCGTCGCAAAAGCGAGCCCGCCAATCACGGCGCGGCCGAGCGGGGCGTTCTGCTCGCCGGCTTCGCCGAGCGCCAAGGCCATCGGCACCATGCCGATGATCATGGCCAGCGCGGTCATCAGGATCGGCCGGAGCCGGGTCTTGCCGGCCTCGATCACCGCCTCGAATGGCGTCAGGCTTTCGTTGCGGCTACGCAGATCGTTGGCGAAGCTCACGACCAGGATCGAGTTCGACACCGCGATGCCGACCGACATGATCGCGCCCATGAGCGAGGCGACGTTGATCGTCGTGCCTGTGGCCGCCAGCGTCCAGAGGATTCCGACCAGCGCACCGGGCACCGCCATCATGATGATGAAGGGATCGACCCAGGACTGGAACAGCACGACCAGCACCGCATAAACCAGGATGATCGCAAGAATCAGGCCAATGCCGAGATTGCGGAACGAGGTTTCCATCACCTCGTTCTGGCCGCGCAGGAATATCTTGACCGATGACGGAAGGTTCTTCTGCTCCTCGGCGATGACCTTCTTGATCTCAGCCGCCACGCTGCCGAGATCGCGGCTGTCGATGTTGGCGTTGACGTCCACGACCCGCTGCACGGTGTAATGGTTGATTGATTGCATCGCGGTGGTGGGCTTCATGGAGGCGATGTCGGAGATCCGCGTGACCGGCGAGTTTGGCGTGGCGAGCAGCGTCGGCACCTGGATGTTCGGATTGATGTTGGGTGCCGCCGGGTTGGCTGGTAGATTCATGACGTCCGAAATCGAGTTGATCTTGTCGGCCGGGGTCTGCACCGCGACGGTGTAGTTCACGCCGGTCAGCGGATTGAGGAAGTAGGTCGGACCCACCAATGCGCTGCCCGCAAGCGATGTGAGCATGTTGTTGGCAACGTCGCGCTGGGCGATGCCCATCCGCGCGGCACGCTGGCGATCGACGTCGATCTGGATGGTCGGGAAGTCCAGCACCTGGGCGATGCGGGGATCGACCACACCTGGGATCTTCTGGATCTCGCGGAGAATGCGTTGCGCCGAGGCGTAGGCGCGCGGGAAGTTTGAATCCTGGATCTGGATGTCGATTGGCGCCGCCAAGCCGAAGTTCAGCACCTGACTGACAATGTCAGCGGTCTGGAAATAGAACAGAACGCCGGGGAATTCTGCGTTCAGCTTGTCCCGGATCAGCCGCTGGTACTGCACGGTCGGCTTGTGGCCGTGGGCGAGCGAGATCAACAATTCCGCGTCCATGCCGCTGGTGTTGTCGCTCGGCACGAAGGCGAGATTGAGCGAGAACGGCAGGCCGATGGTCGAGTTGATGGTGCGCAGCTCCTTGGCCGGGACCACCTCGCGGATGCTCTGCTCGACCTGCGCCACGACCTTCTCGGTTTCCTCGAGCCGCATGCCGCGCGGCGCGCGGACGTGCATCTTCAGGATACCCACGTCGGAGGTCGGGAAGAAGTCGGTACCGATGACAGGCACGAGCGCCCCGGTCGCCGCGATCAACAAGACAAAGCAGCCGAGCACGAACTTGCGCTTGAGCAACGACAGCGCCAGCACATTGCCGTAGCCGTTCTTCACGCGCTCGAAGCCACGGTCGAACGCAGCCGACATGCGACCAGCGAGATTTTTCGGTGCGTAGTCGTCGTGGTCCTTGAGCAAATAGCGCGCCAGCGCCGGCACCACCGTGAACGAAAGGATGTATGACGCCAGCATCGCCAGCACGACCGTGATGGCGAGCGGGATGAACAGGAAGCGCGACGGGCCGGTCAGCAGCAGAACGGGAAAGAACACGATGCAGATCGCCAGAGTGGCGACGGTCAGCGGCTGAATCACCTCATTGGAGCCATCGAGGATGGCGATGGTGAGCGGCTTGCCCAGCGCCTGGTTGCGGTGGATGTTCTCGATCGTCACGGTGGCGTTGTCGACCAGGAGCCCGATCGCCAGCGCCAGCCCACCGAGGGTCATCAGGTTGATGGTCTGGCCGGTGAGGAAGAGGCCCGCGACGCCCGCCGCAATCGATAGTGGGATCGACAGCGACACGATCACCGTGTTCCGCCAGCTCCCGAGGAAGATCAGGATCATCAGCGAAACCAGGATCGAGGACAGAACGGCCTCGTGAATGATGTTGTCGACCGCGCCCTGCACGAATACGGATTGGTCGAAGTCGAGCTTGAGCTCGAGACCTTCGGGCGCTGCAGACTGAACTTCCGGCAGGATGTCGCGGATCGCCTTGACCACGGCAATCGTCGAAGCATCCGAGTTCTTCAGGATATTCATGTAGCTGGCGCGCTGGCCGTTGATGCGCACCGCGTTCTGCTGGGTTGCGAAGCTGTCGCTGACCTTGGCGACGTCGCCGAGCGACACCGTAAGCCCGTCGCGAACGCCGACCGGCAAATATTGGAACTGCTCGACCATCTGCGGGCTGGAGTTGAGCTTAACGTTGAATTCGCGCTCGCCGATGCGGGCCACCCCGGCCGGCACGATAACATTCGTGGTCTGCAGCGCGGTGACCACGTCCATCTGCGACAGGCCCTTGGCGCTCAGCTTAGAGGGATCGACATCGACGATGATCTGCCGTTGCTTGCCGCCGTAGGGCGCGGGAATCGAGAGGCCCGGAATGGTGAACAGCTTCACCCGCAGGAAGTTGATGCCGTAGTCGAAGATCTGCTGCTCGGGCAGCGTCTTCGAGTTCAGCGTGACCTGCACAACCGGCACGTTCGAGGCGTTGAACCGGATCATGTTCGGCGGCGTGATGCC
The DNA here is from genome assembly GCA_963842645.1 of uncultured Alphaproteobacteria bacterium. Classification (GTDB taxonomy): domain Bacteria; phylum Pseudomonadota; class Alphaproteobacteria; order Rhizobiales; family Xanthobacteraceae; genus Z2-YC6860. The sequence continues at coordinate 492,746 of CAWJGY010000013.1, forward strand.
GGGTGGCGCGATGCGCAGGATCGAATTGTTCTGCGCGTTGATCTGCGATATGGCGCCGCCGATGTCAGTGCCCTGGGTGAAATACACCTTGAGGATGCCAAGCCCCGGGATCGACAGCGACTCGATGCGCTCTATGCCGTTGACCGTGGTCGAATAGGCGCGCTCGCTGACCAACACGACCCGCCGCTCCATGTCCTCGGCGGCGAGTCCGGGATAGTTCCAGGCGACATAGACGACGGGGATGTCGATGTTCGGGAAGATGTCGACGACCATGCGCTGCGCCGAGAGAAAGCCCATCAGCAAGATGAGCATTCCAGCGATCGCCATGGTGTAGGGCCGTCGCAGCGCAAGGCGAACGAGACCGATCATCGATGCCTAAACCCCCAGAGCATTCCCGCTCGGGCGCATCACGTTGGTCCCCGGCCATCCCCCCGGACGCCGCCGAACATCCGCTGCCTGAGTCGCAATTGTTGCAGATGAGATGTATCCCTCAAAAGCCCTGTCATTTTCAAGGGAATTTCACCCGTATGACTTATAACCCCGGCCATGTCCGGGCATTCCCGATAGGCCCCGCGATTTGGCCCTTGAGGATCGTTCGCGTCCAGAATCCGGTTCTCACCCCGCAAAAATGTCCCTGAACAGGACCCTTTTTCGGGCTCGGCGCTATCCTTTGCCCCTGCCCTGCGACAATGGCAGTTTCGCGATCTCGCGGATGGCATCGCGGTTGGCTTCGAAGCCCAGCCCGGGCGCCTCGGACATGGTGAAATGCCCATCCACAGGCTTGGGCAGGCCTCGAAAGACCTGCTTGTACAATTCGACGGCGAGATAGTGGTGTTCGACCAGCGTGCCGTTCGCAACGCCCGCCTGCAGATGCATGTTGTGGAAGCCCCACGCGCCGCCATTGGCAATCGAGACGTTGAACGCCGACGCCATGCCCGCGATTTTCGCGCATTGAGAAAATCCGCCGGTGATACAAACATTGGGCTGCGCGTAATCGATCGCCTCGCTCACCAGGAGATCGCGGAAGCGAAAGGCGAGCCCCTCGTTCTGGCCGCAGGCGAGTGCCATGCCGGTCGCGCGGCGAAGCTGCGCCATGCCAGGCACGTCGTTCTGGGTAAGTGGCTCCTCGAAGAACGAGATGCCGTAGGGCTTCACCATCTCGACGAGTTTGGTGGCGTGATAGAGGTCGAGGTTGCAATTGGCGTCGATGAACAGTTCGACCTCGATGCCGACCGCCTCGCGCACCGCGCGCACCCGCGCCGCGTCCTCGCGGATCACCTCCATCACTGGGCGTGCGTCGCGATGGCGCAGCGCTTCGTTGCCGACCGTCATCTTCAGCCGCTTGAACCCCTGCCCGACCCAGAGCTTGGCCGCGGCGGCAAGCTGGTCGCGGTCGAAGAATCCGAAGCCGAATGTGGCGTAGACCGGCACGCGCGGATGGGCCCCGCCGAGGAGCCGCCACACCGGCCGCTTGAGCGCCTTGCCTTTGAGGTCCCACAGCGCCACGTCGATGGCGGCGAGCGCGTGCGCGGCGTAGCCGGTCTGGCCGCGCGGCATCAGCGTCCAATAGAGCTTGTCCCAGATGCGCTCGTGCGCGAGCGGATCGTCGCCCAGGATCGCCGGTCCCGCGACCCCGTTCACGATCTGCGCGATCACGTCCTCTTCGGTGATGCTGGTGATGCCGTGGCCGATCAGCCCGTCATCGGTTTCGATCTCGACAATGCAGCAAGCCAGCGACGTCTTGCGGTCGGCGCCGACAAGTTTGATGTGCAGCGGGACGTTGAGGGGCGTCGCGGTGACGCGCGCGATTTTCATGGGTCGCTCTTCATGGGCGAGATGACCGGCGCGGGCCCGCGAACACTATGATCGGGCGGCAGTCCCGGCCCGGTTCCAGCCCCGGGCGCCCTCACCATAGATCTCGCATCCCTTGTCGGTCACCACGGCGGTGTCTTCGAGCTTGATGAAGCCGCGCTTGGGATGCGCCAGCGTGGTCTCGACCGAGATCACCATGCCGGTCTCCAGCGGACGGTGGGCGTCGTAGTCGTCGTAGGGCACCGGGCCGTTGGCCGTCAGCCGCGGCGCTTCGTGGCTCACCAGCCCCATGCCGTGACCGAGGAAATGCGTGTTGTTGTGGTACTTCGACTTGGCAAGAACTGCTTCGGCGGCGGCATAGATCTCGCTGCCCATGGCGCCGGCCTTGATCGGCTTCATCGAGGCACGTTGGATCGCCTCGATGTCGCCCAGCATGTCCTGAAGCTCTGCGTCGGGCTCGCCCTGGATCGCCATTCGGCAGAGATCGCCGATATAGCCGTGGTAGTTGCCGCCGGAGTCGATCGACATGATGTCGCCCTCGCTCCAGACCTGATCGGACGGCGCGCGATTGAGGCTCGTGCCGGCGGTAATCAGGCAATATTCGAACGTAAGCCCCCGGTTGGTCTCCTCGCGGCGCAGCGCTTCGGTCACCTCCGCCTTGGTCGCTCCCGGGCCGTGCTTGGCGATGACCGCCTGCATCGAACTCGATCACCGCCTCCGAGGCGATCTTGAGCTTCTTGAGCTCCTCCGGAGTCTTGATCGACCGCATCCGCTCCAGCACGAACAGCGCGTCCGTGATCTTGCTGTCGGGGAATGCGCTCGACAGCGCCTTGCCGGCATCGACCGGCAGGAATGACAGCTCGGCGCCGATGCCGCGCGTCTTGATGCCGGCTTTCTTGATGTGCTCGATCGCCTTCTGAATGGTGTCGACCGAGCCCGACGAGTTCGTCAATTGCACCGGCGTCCAGAACGGATTGTTCTCGCGCTGGAAACTTTCCAGGCGATGACCGAAATAGGCGGCCTTGTCGGGCGCGCCCTTGGCGTAGACCATCACCGGCAGGTAGCGGCTCAATCCCATCGCGTCCATGTAATCGAAGAAGAACGCGCGGTGGCCGCCGAGCAGGTATTGCACGTTGTGCTTCGACGTTGCGATCAGCACGTCGATGCCGGCCTCGTCCATCAGCTTGTCGAGGCGTGCGGGATCGAATGGAATCGTGGATGGCGTTTTGACAGGCGCGTTCATGCAAAACCTCTTCGGCGTACCGGATGGCTGTTGAATGCAGTCTATCCCATCGGGTGGGCGCATTGAAGCCGACCGGGCCAGCTGAAATGCGCTACCTGAATGCGGTCGAAGCTAGTTGATTGAAAGGTTCGCCTCGGCGGCGAGCTTCTTCCAGGTCTCGTACTGCCGCGTCACCAGCGCCTTCATCTCGTCGGGCGTGGTGGCGCGCGCATCGCCGCCCATCGCCTCGAGCCTGCTTTTGACTTCGGGCACCGCCAGCACCTTGCGCAATTCGGCGTTGAGCCGGTCGACGATCGGCTTGGGCATGTTCGCCGGGCCGGCCATGCCGGTCCAGGAGATCACCTCAAAGCCCGGAATCCCGCCCTCGTCGACGGTCGGCACGTTGGGGAAATCGCGCCAGCGGGTCTTGCCGGTCACCGCCAGCGCCCGGAACTCGCCCGTCTTCAGGCGCTCGCTGATCGGGCCCGTGGTCACGGCGACGAAATCGACGTCGCCTTGCAGCAGGCCGGTCAGCACGGGCGCCTCGCCGCGGTAGGGCACGTGCAGGAACTTCGTCCTGGTCTGATTGGCCATCAGTTCGACTGTGGTGTGCAGGATCGTGCCGACCCCGGCGGATCCGTATTTCAACTCGCCGGGCTTGGCGCGCGCCTCGTCGATCAATTGCTTGAGCGTCTTGAAGCGCGAGTCCGCCTTCACGCAGATCATGAACGGATAGAAGCTTGCGACCGAAATCCAGGTGAAATCGTCCACCACCTTGAATTTGACGTTCTTCGCCAGCGCGCCATAAGCGGGATGCGCGCTCGGTAACACCAACAGCGTGTAGCCGTCGGGCTCGGATCGCGCGACGGCTTCGGCGGCAAGCGCACCGGCAAGACCGGGCTTGGCTTCGATCACGATCGACTGGCCGAGGCTTTTCTCCATTTCATTGCCGATGACGCGGGCGATGATGTCAACGTTACCGCCCGGCGGAAAGCCATGGATGATCTTGATCAGGCGGTTCGGATAGGCCTGCTGAGCCAGCGTGACCGTTGATAGCCCGGCCAGGACCGCCAGAGCCACGATAAACCGCTTCATCATGCCAACCTCCCGATCTCGCCGCGAACCGTTCTTCTAGTCTTGTGGCGGCGCATTCCCCCAATTTCGCACTGGCTTTGTGCACATTGTCAACGCGCCAAAGGGCGGAACGAAGCGGCGCCCCGACAGGTTGACGATTCGAACCGCGGCCTTTGGGAGACTTGCACATGGCAAAAAAGCGGCGAACCTCCGCCCGCCGGGCCAGCCCGCGCAAATCAGGCCGGCGCTGGTCGGCGCGCGTCACCCGCGAGAGCGACGCGCTCGATCTGAAGGGCGTATTCAACAATAGGAGCCCGAAGGCGATCGCGCTTTCGCTAAAACGGTCAGCGGAGCGCAGCCGGCGTCGGAAGTCGGACCCATATCGCTCGGCGATGTCGATGCTGACGTTCTACATCAACCGCGCCGGCAAGAACCTGCCTCCCGGCCGCAAAAAGGTGTTGCAGCGCGCCAAGAACGAATTGCGCGAGGCGTTCGGACACTAGGAATTGCGCTCTCTGCGGCGTCGTTTTTGAGCTAGACTTTGACCTTCGGCCGGTCTGGCCCAATCACGCGCTGGGAGGTCATCATGTCTCGTCGCATCGTCGCCGCTGCGCTTGTCATTAGTCTCGTTGGACCAGCCGCCGCGGTCGAGCTCAATCCCAAGGCCATCGCCATCCGCCAAGCCGACGCAATCCAGTGGCGCGATCCGACCGGAGCCGCGCCCGTCAATTCAAAGACCTTGTTCGGCGATCCAACCAAGCCCGGCTACTACATGGTGATGAACCGCTTCCAGCCGGGGACGTTCTCCAAACCGCACTTTCACCCCAACGACCGCTTCATCACCGTCGTAAAGGGCACATGGTATGTCGGCACCGGCAACAAGTGGGACAAGGAGGCCACTATCGGCGTCAAGGCCGGCGGCGCGGTGACGCATTACGGCAAGGAGGTGCATTACGACGGCGCCAAGGACGAAGAGGTGATTGTCATTATCACCGGCGAAGGTCCGGCGACGAACACGCCCGTCGAAATGGCGCAGTGACGCGAACTACGCCGGAATTTTCGCCCAGCCGGCCGGCGGCTTCTTGCCAGGGTGTATAGCGCCGCACTTCTTGCAGGTGCGTACCTTTTCATCCGCGAAGAACGCCTCGTACAGTGGCGGCAGGTCGCGCACCAAGTGTTCGACCTTCACCTCGATGCGGTGTACCAGCGCGTTGCACTCGAAGCAGTACCACTCGAAGGCATCGAACGGGTCGGCATCGTAACGCTTCGGCTCGACCACGAGTCCGATCGAGCCGGCTGGCCTCTGCGGCGAGTGGCGCACATGCGGCGGCAGCAGGAACACCTCGCCCTCCTTGATCGGCACGTCGTAGAAATTACCGTTGTCGCCGACCTTAAGCACCATGTTGCCCTTGAGCTGGTAGAAGAACTCCTCGACCGGATCGTCGTGATAGTCGGCGCGCTCGTTCGGGCCGCCGACCACCTGCACGGTCATGTCGCCGTCCTCGAACACCTTCTTGTTACCGACCGGCGGCTGTAGCAGGTGCTCGTTCTCCGCGATCCATTTCTTGAAGTTGAAGGCCTGCAATCGTCCCATGTCAGTCTCTCCTAGGCCGCCGACGATTTCGTGGCCGAGCCCGGGAGCTTGAGCCCGCAGGTCTCGAACGCGCGGCGGGTTGTCTCCTTCTCAGCGTCGGTCAACTCCAGCATCGGCGGGCGTACCCGGCCGCCAACCTGCCCCATCAGCTCCTGCCAGTATTTAGAATGCGACGGCGGTTTCTCGGCCGGGCGCGAGCGGCGGAATGCCTCGCGCACCGGCTGGAGGCTGTCGCGGATGACCTTTGCCTTCGCCACCTCGCCTTTGAACGCGAGATTGGTGTAGTCGCGCATCCGGCGGTCCACCTTGGTCTGGAACAGGTACGGCGGCGACGAGCATAAATAGAGCCGCCAGCCGAGTTCGACGATGTTGTCGAACCACTCCACCTCGGATGCCGTGCTGACCTGGATCTTGTCGCCGACCATCCGCGTCAGCCGCACATACATCTCGCGCGGGACGCTGTACTTGATCGCGACGATATTCGGCAACTCGGCGATCCGCGCGCACAACTCCGGGCTCATCAGATAGCCGGAGTCTTCGTGGCTCCACATCGCAATGCCAATATCGACCTGCTCGCTGATCGTCTTGTAATACTGGTAAAGCGTCTCGTCGCGGCTGGGCAGGAAATGCAGCACCGGCGCATGCACCACGATGTAGGGCGCACCGACCGCCTGGGCGTGTTTGGCAAGGTCGATCACCACATCCATGTTCTGGTCGGAACACGAGGCGATGACGCCGGCGGTCTTGCCGATCTCGTCGACGGTGATCTCGAACGAGCGCTTGCGTTCGGCAACCGACATTGAGAAGAACTCGCTCTGCTTGCCGGCGACGAACACGCCGTCGATGCCGAGATCGTCGACCCAATGGCGCAGGTTCCTCCGGAAGCCCTTCTCATCGATCGAAAGATCTTCCCCGTAGGGCATCAGGGCGGCCGCCCAGATGCCCTTCATGTGGACGCGGGCGTGTTCCTTGGCGTCGGAACGGCGGTACTTCATGGCTTTTCCTATCGCTTTGGTCCCAAGCAGGATCATGCCTCAATTCATGCCCGGAGCGTACCGGTGATTCCGCTCCTATCAAAGACCGCGGCGAAGTCTCGGAATGAGGCAACAAATCCGGGGAAATAAGCGAAATTTGAACTAGTGAAATCGAAAAGCTTAGGTAAATTGTCGACGGGATTTGGCATTTTGGGCTGAGGGAGATTAGGCGATGAGGCGCGCTGCGCTGATTGCCGGGGTATCGATTGCCGTGAGCTTGATGACCGGACCGACCGAGGTCATGGCTTGGCCAGGCGAAATCAACGTCTGGTCGGGCAGCTTCAGTGTCGAGCCGTCCTATCCGGCGGTCCAGAGATCCACTAAGCCGCGCATTCGGCCTGCCGAACGCAAGGCTGCAAAGAAATCCGGGCCGAATACACCGGAAAAGACTCCGCCGATCCCTGCCGGCCCACTGCACATCATCGTCTCCATCGACAAGCAGCGCGCGACGCTGTTCGCCGACGGTACGCCGTTTGCAAGCACCGCGATCTCCTCTGGCACCGCCAGCCATCCGACGCCGATGGGCGTCTTCAGCATTATTCAGAAGAACCGGCACCATATCTCCAACCTCTACAACGCCTCGATGCCCTACATGCAGCGCATCACCTGGTCGGGTTCCGCGCTCCACCAAGGGGCCCTGCCCGGCTATCCGGCATCGCATGGCTGCGTGCGGCTGACCGAAAGCTTTGCGCAACTGCTCTGGAAGACCACCAAGATGGGTGCGCGGGTCATTGTCACCCGTCCCGAGGTCGCGCCGATCGAGATCGCCCACGCGCGCCTGTTCGTGCCGCGGCCGAAGCTGGCGGCTGACCCCGCGACGGCAACGGGCCTGATCAAGACCGCCGACGCCTCGAACGCGCTGCCCGTGGCGGACGCGCGCGCGCCGACTAAAATCAAGTCTGTCGAAGCCAAACCGGTGCCGACGATTGCAGCGCCGCCGTCGATCATCGTCGAGGGGCCGTCCAAGGCCAAAGTGGCAGCGCCGCCGTCGATCATCGTCGACGAACGGCCCAAGACCATGCCGGCGGCGATTGTGCATGAGGCGGTTGCCGGGCGGCCGATCTCGGTGTTCGCTAGCCTCAAGGACGGCAAGCTCTACGTCCGTCAGGGTTGGAAGCCGCTGTTTGAGATGCCGGTGAGCTTCGAGCGGCCCGACCAGCCGGTCGGCACCCATGTCTTTACCGCCATGGGCGCGAAGGCCAACGGCGGCGACCTGCGCTGGACGGTGGTGTCGATCCCGAGCGCCACCAAGCGTGTGGCGGAGGCCAAGGCCTCGGACAAGGGCCGCAAGTCACGTCACGAGACCAAATCCCGTCACGACATCAAGCCCGTGGACATCGCGGCGCCGATGCCGAGCGCCAGTGCCGCGCTCGACCGCATCATCATGCCGCCTGACGCGCTGGAGCGCATTTCCGAGCTGATCACGCCCGGCTCGTCGCTGATCGTGTCCGACAACAGGCTTTCCGACGAAACCGGCGAATACACCGATTTCATCGTATTGACGCGCTAAGCCTCACACACCGGCAACTTGAGCGGAGGCCGCAAGCCGCAAGGGCCTCCTTCGCGGCAGCGTCACCGAGCAATACGGTGTCGGCACCGGCGTCTTGCTGAAGGCCGGCCCGTTGCCGCCTTCGGCGACGTCGACCCAGACCAGCCAGTTCGCGTCGTCGCGCGCATCGTGATCCTCGCGGAAATGGCTCAAGCGCGATTCCGTTCGATAGAGCGAGGCGCCGAGGATGAAACGCGCCGCAAGCAGCATCGCCTCGGTTTCCTTCAGGCGGACCAGCTCGTGGGTGTGCGGCGCGGCAATATCCTTGAACTCCTCCGACAGCGCCGAGATGCGGTCGAACGCCGCCTGCAGCCGATCCTCGCGTTTCAGTATGCCGGTGTCGTAGGCAAACATCACGGCTTGCAAGTCGCGCAGGATGCGGTCGGATTCGGCCCCAGCCGCAGGCTTTAGCGGCGCATTGGATTCGGCGTGCAGCGCGCGGACTTCCGCCGCATCAAGCGATGGCGCCGGCAGGCGGTCGAGGTCCTCGATGGCGGATTTTCCGGCGATCCAGCCATTGCCGACGCAGAGCCCGATGTGGAAGCCGGCGAAATGGTTGGCACAGCCGGCCTGCGCCAGCCCCGCCGACAACAGCCCCGGCACGTCGGAGCGGCAGTCGGCGCCAGTGCGGATGCCCATCTTGGTCATCTGGTTGAGCGCGTAGTACGGCGTCTTGCCGAACATGTCGGTCTTGGCCTCGTCGCCGAGCTTGCGGAAGAAATTGTCCATCCAGCGCACCTTGCTCTGGATGAAGTATTCCCGCAGGTGCTCGGGGATCGGAGACATGTCGAGATAGAGCGGCGTATTGCCCTTGCGGTTCTCCATCGCCATCGCGCGCGCGATGCGCGGCACGTCGGCCTGGTCGCCCCATTCCGGCTCATAGGTGTCCATGAACGCCTCGCCCTTGGCGTTCAGCCAGCGCGCGCCCTCCTGGATCGCGAACGTAATGCCCTCGAAATAGAATTTCGGCGTGCCGGGGCGCACGTAGCTGAATTCCGCGTTGCGCAAGGCAGCGCCGGCCCGATAGGCCAACAGCGTGCCGGTGCCGGTGATGTCGCGGACAAAACCCGAGCGGAAGGTGATGGCATTGGTCGCGACAATCGTCGCGCGTGCGCGGACGACATTGAACTCGCCGGTGCGGCTGTTGATACCGACCGCGCCGGTAATGCGGTCGCCGCCCCCGCGCATCAGCCCGGTGATGAACAGGCGGTCGACAAGCTGCACGCCTTCGCGCTCAAGCGCGAGCCGCAGCTTCCAGGCGAATTCGAGCCCCCCGCCCTCGGGATACATCACCCGCGCGAGATCGAGGCCGCGGGTCGGCCGCCGCTTGTAGGTCCCGGCCGCGTCGCGGCCGAAGTGCATACCCATCTTTTCGAAATCGGCGATCCGCGCCGCCGAGTCGACCAGCGCCTGGCGTACCAGCACCTGGTCGGCGATGCCGTCGTTGCCGGCGACGATCTCATGCAGAATGCCGTCGATATCATCGCCCGGCAGCGCGACGATGGTCCAGGCGTTGGAGAATGCGGTGTGGCCGGTACGCCCGATCAGCCAGGAATCGACGAGCGTGACGCGGGTGCCCGGTGGACCGTGGCGCTTGGCGGAGAGCGCGGCGATCAGGCCTCCGGCCCCGCCCCCGACCACCAGCACGTCGGTATCGATCAGCACGCCATCAAGCTTGTCCATCGAGCTCACCACGGCCGCGGCCGATTTTTGACCGACGGGTGCACGTCGACGATGTGCTCCGGGCAAAATATCTCGCAGCTGAAACAGGTGATGCAATGCTCGCGGAACTTGATGACTGGCAGCAGCCTGGTCTGGCGCAGGCCCGCAATCTCAGCCGTGACCGGTTGCGGCTCCATGTGGATTACATCGGCCGGGCAGACCACGTCGCAGATGCCGCAGCCGGTGCATTTGTCGAGCTCGATGCTTTCGATCATGCCGTGTCATAGCAAATGCTGCCGGGTCTGACACGGGCCGTGAGACAATTACCGCCGGATCAGGCCGCGCTGGGCGCAGACGCGGCCGCGACCGGCCTCGGGCGGCCGCGCTGCTCGGCTTCCTGCGCACGGTCGAGCACGAGCTGGAGCGAGGCGACCTCGGTGCGATTGCGCCCGCGCTCCTTGGCGCAATACAGCGCCTCGTCGGCCTGCGCCAACTGCGCCGCAATGTCGAACAGGTTCGTCTCCGCGATCGCCATGCCCATACTGACGGTACCGCCGATCGGACGGCCCTCGATATCGGCGGCGGCGGTTTCGAACGACAGGCGAATGCGTTCGGCGATCGCCAGTCCCTTATCGCGGCCCGAATCGTAGATGACGATGGCGAACTCCTCGCCGTCGAGACGGCCGATCAGATCGTAGGGGCCGAGCTTGGCACTGGCGACTTCGGCGAAAATCTGCAGCACATTGTCGCCCACGGCATGGCCGAAGCGATCGTTGATCGACTTGAAGTGGTCGAGATCGGCGAGCAGGACCGCGACGGAGCGGCCTTCCGCCTCTTGCCGCTTGCTCAGCGCGATGACGTCTTCGAGGAAGGCGCGACGGTTGGCGATGCCGGTCAGCGGGTCGATCAGTGCGCGGTTTTGTGGCGCAGCTCGGTGCGCTCTTTCGCCATCGCCAGCAGGATGAACGCGATGGCGATGGTGAACAGCAGCGCCTCGAAGCTCAGCACCGTCAGCCACACGCTGTCGAACACTTGGCTGCTCGGCGACCAAGGCAGCACTTGCGCCAAGGGCGTGCGCAGCAGGAACAGCGCGCCGTGCGCGAACAGCATGAAGATCGCGGGCCAACGCGAGACGAGCGGCTCGCTCCGGCCACGCCAGAATTCGTAGGCCGTGGCCCAGGTGTAGGCAGTGATGATGCCAGAGGAGAGCAGCACTTTGGCGTCGAGAGAGTCGACGAAGAACGGCGTGCGGCAAGCGAGAATCCACAAAACCGCGCCGCCGACCAGATACATCGGTTCCGGCGCCCGTCCATCGAACACCCGCGCGCCCGACCAGGTCACGGCGAAGGCGGTGAACAAGACAGCGTTGGCGAAATCAATCGAGATCGCGTCCGAGACGGAGCCGTACAGTCCGAACAGCACCACCGACGCGGCGCGCAACAGATGCGCGCAACCCCACCATGCCACGGCATGAATGCCCGAATTCTGGATCCAGGCGAACAGCAGCAGCAGACCGAGCATGGCTCGACATAGATCGTGACGAGAAAGAGCGTGTTGACGTCGAGTCCCATCGTCCCATCCGCTTAAAGATGCGGCCGGCGCAGAATCTGCCCGTCCCTACGCCGTTTGCGTGGGAAACAACTGGTGAATGTACCTATGGAGACACCGCCCAATGCGGCGCCATGGTTTCTTTACTCTTTCCAGCCGCAGGGCGGGTTTAATGAAAATCAGCCGCGCCGCGTCGCCGGCAGCGCCTGACGGGCGATCCACTGCACCGCCGTATGCGCGCTCAACAGCGCGCCTTCCTGCCAGCCGCTCCAGTAGGTGAGCTGATCGCCGGCCATGTGGAACCGGCCTTGCGGCGCTGCCAGCACCCGCGCGGGCTGAACGAACGACGGATCGCCCTCGTCGGCCCAGCCCATACGCACGAACTCCATGTTGTTCCAGCCGATCGCCACGCCATGCTCGACGTATTTTGAATAGCCGTCGTGCAACCGCTCGCCCTGATCCTTGGCCATGCGCAGGCGTTGCTCGACCGGCTGGGCGTTGAACTGTTCGGCCGCCGCGCCGGACATGTAGGCGCCGGTCAGCGTCCCCTTGCGGCTCAAATAACCGCTCGACGGATAGCAGATTTGGGTGATGGCATCGGTGGTCCAGGAGATGCCGCCATAGATGTTGTCCTTGGTTTCCCAGAACCGCTCGGCCTGCCATCCGACCTTGCCGGCTGCGTTGGTGGGCAGTTTGCGCGCCGCTTCCATGTAGGTCTCGGGCAGGTTCGTCTTCAGCGTCTTGAACACCGGCACCGGAATGGTCGAGATGCAGAAGTCGGCGACGAGCGTTTGCGCCTTGCCGCCCTGCTTGTAGGCAAGCGTGACCTTGTCGCTCGCGACGTCGATCGCTGTCACCATCGCACCGGGGCGCATCAGCTTGGCAATCGTTCCGCCGCTGCGCGATGGCTGGCGCAGGAAGCTCTTGAAGAAATTGTCCATGCCGCCGACCGGCTCCATCAGCGAGGTCTGCCAGAAATATTCGGCGTCACGGAAGATGTAGTTGTTCCAGACGTTGGAGCGCAGGATCTCGTCGAGCGCAATGGGGCTGAGCGGCCGGCCGGGCTCGTTCGAAAGTCCGGGGGAAACTTCAAATCCCGCGCGGCCCGCGGCGTTGCGATAGCTGTAGGTGACGGTACCGTCGCGCTCGATCTTGGTCAGATCGCCGAACTTCGACAGCATGTCGCGGAATGTCGAAAGCTCAGAACGCGGGATCGGCAGGTCCATATCGGGCTTGACCACACACTTGTCGAGCATTTCCGCGATGTGGCCCTGCAGATCGTAGTAGGCGCGGCGCACCTGCACGGTGCGGCCGTTGCCGATGCGGCTCGAATGCACAAGATTGGCGCGGCTGGCGAAAATGTAGGGCTGCAACGCAACGCCGAACCGCCGGCAATAGTCGATGACATGAACGTGATGGTGTGGGATGCGGCCCGGGCCCGCATTGAGCCAGAGTCCGTCGTCGAAGCGGCATTCCTGCACGGCGCCGCCGAGTTCGTTGAACTTGTCGCCGCGCCGAAGCGTCAGGCTGCGGCCGCCGGCGCGGCGCGTGGCCTCAAGAACGACGCACTGATAGCCGGCACGGTCGAGCTCGTAGGCGGCGCAAAGACCGGCGACACCCGCCCCCAGGATCGCGACGGTCCTGCCGCCACCAGCCTCCTTGGGCAGTTCGAACGTCTGGGCCATTGCTGGCGGAGCTTTGAGAAAGTCCCAGGCCGCCAGCGTTTCGTACACCGCGCCGGCACCGCCTAGACGGGCCATTGCGTTCAGCAGCCTTCGACGCGTCATTGCCATTGTGATCCTCACCGGACAAGGCATGTTTTTCTCATGAGTCGCGCGGCCTTGTCGCCAGAGGAGCTGTCCACTACGTTCCGAAAACCTCGGAAAAGGCGAAATAAACCATGCAAATCCGCGACGGAGTGGTCGAGGCCATCGGACACACACCGCTGATCAAGCTCGAACGGGCGTCGGCGCAAACCGGCTGCACCATCCTCGGGAAGGCCGAGTTCATGAACCCCGGCGGCTCGGTGAAGGACCGTCCTGGCCGCCAGATGATCCTGGAGGCCGAAAAGCGCGGCGAACTCAAACCCGGCGGGCTCGTGGTCGAGGGCACTGCCGGCAACACCGGTATTGGCCTCGCGCTCGTCGCCAACGCGCGCGGCTACCGCACGCTGATCGTCGTTCCCAATACCCAGAGCCAGGAAAAGAAGGACATGCTGCGGCTCTGCGGCGCCGAGCTCATCGAGGTGCCGGCCCTGCCCTACAACAATCCCGACAATTACCAGCACGTCGCGCGCCGCCTGGCCGACAAACTGCGCAAGACCGAAAAGAACGGCGTGCTGTTCGCCGACCAGTGGAACAACCGCGACAACCGCCTGGCGCATTATCTTTCGACCGGCCCGGAAATCTGGGAGCAGACGCAAGGCAAAGTCGACGGCTTCATCTGCTCGGTCGGCACCGGCGGCACGCTCGCCGGCACCTCGATCTTCCTCCGAGAGAAGAAGAAGGACATCGTCATCGGTGTCGCCGATCCCCGCGGCGCGGCGATGTACAACCTGTTCTCCAAGGGTGAAGCCAAATCCACCGAAGGCGGCTCGATCACCGAAGGCATCGGCCTCGGCCGCGTCACGCCGGTCATCGACGACATCACGGTGGAGAAGCCCTACCTGATCCCGGACGAGGAAGCCGTGCCGGTCATCTTCGACCTACTCGAGCACGAGGGCCTCTGCCTCGGCGGTTCGTCGGGCATCAACGTCGCGGGCGCGATCCGCCTTGCCAAGGATTTGGGGCCCGGCAAGACCATCGTCACGGTGCTAGCTGACAGCGGCACGCGGTATCAGTCCAAGCTGTTCAATCCGGAATTCCTGCGCTCCAAGAAGCTGCCGGTGCCGGCTTGGCTCGAGAAGAAGTCGAACATCGAAATTCCGTTCGAGAGAAGTGAACCGCGCTAATCTTTCGACGTCATTGCGGACGCCGCGCCACGGCCAGAATGACGAGGGAGCGTGCCATGCCCACTGACTGCCTGTTCCGCGAGGATTCGTATCTCAAGGATTGCGAAGCCACGGTCGCCGCCCTGCAGCCCGACGGCGGGATCGTGCTCGACCGGACCGTGTTCTATGCCGCATCCGGCGGCCAGCCGGCCGACCGCGGCTCACTCGTCACCAAATCCGGCGCGGTCATTTCGGTCGCCAACGTCGTGTTCACCGACCCTGGCAAGACCACGATCGCACATGTCCCTCCCCCGGGTTCGCCGGTCGTGGCTGTTGGCGATACCGTAAACGCCGCGATCGACTGGCCGGTCCGCCACGCCCGCATGCGCATGCACACTGCGCTGCACCTGCTCTCCGCCGTCCTGCCCTATCCCGTCACCGGCGGCTCGGTCGGCGAAGCCGAGAGCCGACTCGATTTCGACATTCCCGATGCCGGCCTCGACAAGGACGCCATCACCGCAAAGCTCGCCGAGATGATCGCGACCGGTGCCGCGGTGTCGAGCCGCTGGATCACCGATGCCGAACTCGAAGCCAATCCCGGGCTGATCAAGACCATGTCGGTGAAGCCGCCGATGGGCACCGGCCGGGTGCGGCTGATCGAGATCGCGGGCCTCGATCTGCAGCCGTGCGGCGGCACCCATGTCCGATCGACCGCCGAGATCGGCGCCGTGCGGGTCACCCAGGTCGAGAAGAAAGGAAAATTGAACCGCCGCGTGCGGCTGGCGTTGGTATAGGCTTCCCCCCAGAAACCGAGATCCAGCCCAATGCCCGATCCCCGCCCGCCTGCCAGCAAGAACCTTGTCACCACCGACTGGCTCGCCGCCCGCCTGGGCGAGCCTGAGATCAGCATCGTCGACGGTTCGTTCTATCTGCCGGCGCTCAAGCGTGACGCCAAGGCCGAATATCTCGCCGGCCACATCCCCGGCGCGGTGTTCTTCGACATCGACGGGATCGCCGACCATTCCACCGAGTTGCCGCACATGCTGCCGGGCACGACACAGTTCGACAAGGACGTCGGCGCGCTTGGCATCGGCAAGGACGACACCATCGTGGTCTATGACAGCGCCGGGCTCGGCGGCGCGCCGCGGGTGTGGTGGACCTTCCGGATTTTCGGTGCGAGCAAAGTCTATATCCTCGATGGCGGCCTGCCGAAGTGGAAGGCCGAAGGCCGTCAGCTGGAGCAAGGCGCCACCCAGCGCACCCCGCGCAAGTTCGAATCCGAATTGAATACGCGGGTCGTCGCCAGTGTCGATGACGTGCAGATGGCGCTGACGGACAAGTCGGCACAGGTGGTGGACGCGCGGCCGGCCAACCGCTTCAGCGGCGAGGCGCCCGAGCCGCGCCAGGGTATTCGCTCCGGACACATGCCGGGGGCGAAGAATGTCCCGGTAACGGAATTGATCGAGGACGGCCGGCTGATCGCGCCGGACAAGATCAAGGAAAAATTCGCCGCTGGCGGTGTCGACCTCAACAAGCCGGTCATCACCAGTTGCGGCTCGGGTGTCACCGCCGCAACGCTCTGGTTCGCGCTCGATGCCATCGGCAAGGCGCCGAAGGCGCTCTACGACGGCTCCTGGACCGAATGGGGCGGCCGGCCCGACCTGCCCGTCGCGACGAAGGACTGATTGATGGCGCGGGCGGGGGCGCGTTCTGCGGCAAAGCCAAACCGGCCGGTCGCGCTCGTCACCGGGGCCGCGAACGGCATTGGCCGCGCCATCTCACACCATTTGCTGGACGCCGGCTGGTGCGTCGCCGGCTTCGATTTGCCGAAGACGCGGCTGGTGCAGCAATTCCGAGGCTGGGCGCGATCGTCCATGGCCATCGAAGGCGACGTTGCCGACGAGCATACGGTCCGGGATGCCGTTCGCCTCGCGCTCGAACGGTTCGGCCGGCTGGACGCCGTCGTTGCCAACGCCGGCGTCATGATCCGGCGGCCGATCCGAAGGCTCTCGCTCGACGACTGGCACCGGGTCCTCGACACCAACCTGACGGCGACGTTCCTGCTCGCGCGTGCGGCCCAGCGCGCCCTGCGCTCCGCCAAGGGCTCGATCGTCACCATTGCCTCGACCCGCGCGTTGATGTCGGGGCCCAACACCGAGTCCTATTCCGCCTCCAAGGGCGGTCTGCTGGCGCTAACCCACGCGCTCGCCATCAGTCTCGGTCCCGACATCCGCGTCAATTGCGTCAGCCCGGGCTGGATCGCCACCAGCGAATATTCAAAGCTCAAACGCAAGGATCACGCCCAGCATCCGGCAGGGCGCGTCGGAAAACCGCAGGATGTTGCCGAGATTGTCGCGTTTTTGCTCGATCGTGAGCGATCCGGCTTCGTCACGGGCGCCAATTTCGTGGTGGACGGCGGCATGACGCGGAAGATGATCTATGTAGAGTGACGGAACCCGCCGCGCTATTGTTCGTCCCGATTCCCGCTGCAGGCAGGCTTGGCCCATGATCTTCCGCCAGCTTTTCGACCAGACATCCGGCACCTACTCGTACCTGCTCGCCAGCCGCCGCGGCGGCGAGGCGCTGATCCTCGATCCGGTGCTGGAGAAGGTTGACCGCTATCTTCAGCTTGTGCGCGAGCTCGACCTGAAACTGGTCAAAGCGGTGGACACACACCTGCATGCCGACCACATCACCGGCTTGGGCGCGCTGCGTGACAAGGCCCATTGCATCACCGTGATGGGCGAGCAGTCCAAGGCGGACGTGGTGTCGATGCGGCTGGCCGACGGCGACCGGCTCACCATCGAGGGGCTCTCGCTCGACGTGATCTACACCCCGGGGCACACCGATGATTCCTACAGCTTCGTCATGCCGGACCGGGTGTTCACCGGCGATACGCTGCTCATCCGGGGTACCGGCCGCACCGATTTCCAGAACGGCGATCCGCGCCAGCAGTACGAGTCGATTTTCGGCCGCCTGCTCAAACTGCCGGACGCGACGATGGTATTTCCGGCGCACGACTACAAGGGCGACACGGTCTCCACCATCGGCGAGGAGAAGGCCTACAATCCGCGACTGCAGGTGAAGTCGATGGGCGAATACGTCGAGCTGATGAACAACCTCAAGCTCGCCAACCCGAAGATGATGGACGTCGCGGTGCCGGCCAACATGAAGGTCGGACTCCATCAGGAAGAAATCGCCCGGCGCGGCTGGGCGGTTTCCGCCGCGCAGGCGTTGGGCTTGATCGGAAAGCCGGACGTTGCGCTGATCGACCTGCGCGAACGCGGCGAGCGCGAGCGCCACGGCACCATCCCCGGCTCGCTGCACGTGCCCTACCCGAGCCTGCAGGAGAACATTGGCGAAGGTGGCATGCTGCACGAGCTCGCCCGCTCCACGAAAAAGCGGCTGTTGTTCTACTGCGCCTTCGGCGAGCGCTCGGCGATGGCGGTGCAGGCCGCCCAGGACGCGGGCCTCGCTTCAGCCTGCCATATCCAAGGCGGCATCGACGCTTGGACGAAGGCCAGTGGCCCGCTGGCGCATTGAACTTCCGATCAACCGGACGCCTGAGCCAATGGCTTGGTCGGCCATTGGCTCGTCTGCCGCTGGCTGGTCGGCCACTGGCCGACCAGCCCCAGTTGCATGATTAACAAAATGCTAACGCGCCCGCTGTTCAGCGGCTGGCGCCAAGGCCGGCGCCCCGGATCGCCTCGGCACTGGCAATCGAGTCCTGCTCGAACATCTTGCGGAAATCCGAGCCAGGAAGATAACGGGGCTCCGCCCCGAGCCGCTCGACGATCGCCTTGTATTCGGGGGCCGCAGTGGCCTTTGCGCAGGCCTTTTCCAGCACGTCAACGGCCGTATCCGAAGTCTTGGCTGGAACGATGAGCCCGCCGGCACTAAAGCCCCGAGCCGGGAAGCCCAACTCCTTCATGGTTGGAACATCGGGCAAGCCCACGAGGCGTTCGTCGGCAATCGCCGCTAGAATCGGCAGGCTGCTCGCTCTCGCCACTGCTGGGCTCTCGGTGATCGCCATGATGGTGCCGCCGAGCAACGCGTGCGACATCGGGCCGGCGCCCTGGAACGGCACGCCGAGCCCGTCGGCGCCGATCGCCTTCAGCACGGCCAGCATGACCAGGTGCGGCTGACCGGCGACGCCGGGGTGGCCATAGACGAGGTTTTCCGGCTTCGCCTTGGCGAAGGTCACGAACTCAGCAAACGTCTTGAACGGCGCCTGCGGGCCGGCGATCAGCACATAGGGCGTGTAATAGGTGAGGCAGATGTAGCGGAATGTGTCCATCCCGAAGCGAAGCTGCTGCTGCATATGCGGCTGCGCGGTGAGCGGGTTGTTCGGCGTCAGCGCGATCGTATAGCCGTCCGGCTCGGCACGGACGAGATCGAGGAGGCCGATGGTGCCGGCTGCGCCGCCCTTGTTGCTGATAACAATGGACTGGCCGAGCGCCTTGGCTAGATCATTCTGCAACGCGCGCGCCATCAGGTCGGTGTTGCCGCCTGGCGGAAACCCGACAACCATGGTCACCGGTCGCGACGGGAAGTTCTGCGCCGCCGATGGCGAGGCCAAGGCGGCAAGGGCTGCAAACGCAAGCAGGACGAGGCGCATCAAACTCTCCCCAAAGATCAATGCAAAATCTGGCTCAAAAATAGTTTGGTCCGCTCGTGCTGCGGATTATCGAAGAACGCCTGCGGCGTGTTCGTCTCGACGATCTGGCCCTCGTCCATGAACACGATACGGTTTGCAACCTGCCTCGCGAAGCTCATCTCATGGGTGACGACCAGCATGGTCATGCCGTCCTCGGCGAGCTGGACCATGGTATCGAGCACCTCCTTGACCATCTCGGGGTCGAGCGCGGACGTCGGCTCATCGAACAGCATGATCTTCGGGTTCATGCACAGCGCGCGCGCGATCGCGACCCGCTGCTGCTGGCCGCCGGACAGTTGGCCCGGATATTTGGCGGCCTGCTCAGGGATCTTGACGCGCTGTAGGTAGTGCGTCGCGACTTCCTCAGCCTGCTTTTTCGGCTGCTTGCGCACCCAGATCGGCGCCAGCGTCAGGTTTTCCAGCACCGTCAGGTGCGGAAACAAGTTGAAATGCTGGAACACCATGCCGACGTCGCGGCGGACCTCGTCGATCTTCTTCAGGTCGTTGGCCAGTTCGGTGCCGTCGACGATGATGCGGCCCTGCTGGTGCTCCTCGAGCCGATTGATGCAGCGGATCATAGTCGATTTGCCGGAGCCCGACGGTCCGCAGATCACAATGCGCTCGCTCTTGGTCACGCGCAGGTTGATGTCGCGCAGCACGTGGAACGCGCCGAACCATTTGTGCACGCCGATCATGTCTACGGCGACACCGGTCTTCAGCGGCGCGGGCTTGAGCCTGGAATTGTTAGCGGTCTGCTGCGCCATCTAGTCCCTCAATGCCTATCGCCAGCCGCGAGGTGGACTTCAACGAACCGCGCGTAGCGCGACATGCCGTAGCAGAAGATCAGATAGAAGATCGCGGCAAAGACAAAGCCGCTCGGCGCTGTTACGGGCGTCGCCCAGTTCGGATCGACGCGCGAGGCCTCGACCGTCATCAGGAAATCGAAGATGCCGACGATGAACACGAGCGTCGTGTCCTTAAACAGGCCGATGGTGGTGTTGACGATATTCGGGATGGTAATCTTCAGCGCCTGCGGCAGGATGACAAACCGCATGGTCTTCCAATAGCTCAGGCCCACCGCGAATGCGGCCTCGTACTGGCCCTTGGGAATCGCCTGCAATCCCGCACGCACGACCTCCGCCATGTAGGCCGCGGCGAACAGCGAGACGCCTATCAGGGCGCGGAGCAACTTATCCGGCGACCAGGTTTCGGGCACGAACAGCGGCAGCATGACGCTCGCCATGAACAGCACTGTAATCAGCGGCACACCGCGCACGAACTCGATGAAAATTACTGAGAACAATCGCACCGCGGGCATGCGCGAGCGGCGGCCAAGCGCCAGCATGATGCCGATCGGCAGAGAGAAGACGATGCCGACAGAGGCCACGACGACAGTCACCAGCACGCCGCCCCACGATGTGGTCTCCACCTTGGACAGGCCGATCAGAGGCCAGCCAAGCAGTAGGATGAACGACGCGGCCGGCATCAATACGAAGAAATAGATCACGCCCAGATCTCGGCGCGGCGCATCGAGCCACGCCATCCAAACGACGCCGACCGCTAGCAGCGCAAAGAACACGTTCACCCGCCAGCGCTCGTCGATCGGATAGAATCCGTAGGTGAAGAAGTTGATGCGGTCGATCACGAAGGCCCAGCAGGCGCCGATCTCGGGATGATCCGGCCGCGGCAGGCAGTCGACGCGGCTCGAGCCATCCCACACCGCATCGATGATAAGGAATTTCACCAGAGGCGGCACAATCCAGATAATCAACAGCGCGCAGACGATGGTCAGGGCGACGTTGAGTGTGCTGGAGAACAAGTTTTTCCGCAGCCAGCCGACGGCGCCCGATTCCGCAAGCGGCGGCGGCAGCGGCGCCAACGGCTTGGTCCGGACGAAGGCGGGTCCTTCCATCAACGCCGCGTCGGTTCTGGTTGCGAAATCGCTCATCGCTCCACTAAAGCCATCCGGCGGTTGTAGAGGTTCATCAGCGCGGAGGTAACAAGACTGATGGTGAGATAGACCGCCATGGTAATGACGATCACCTCGACGGCCTGGCCGGTCTGGTTAAGCACGGTGCCGGCGAAAATCTGGACCAGGTCCGGATAACCGATCGCCACCGCCAAGGTCGAGTTCTTGGTGAGGTTGAGATACTGGCTCGTCAGCGGCGGGATGATCACCCGCATGGCCTGCGGGATCACCACCAGGCGCAAGGTTTGCCCGGGCCGCAAACCGACCGAATAGGCGGCTTCGGTCTGGCCCTTCGCCACGGCAAGGATGCCGGCGCGTACCACCTCGGCGATGAACGCCGCGGTGTAGATCACGAGCCCGAACAAGAGCGCCATGAATTCGGGAAGCACCTCCATGCCGCCGCGGATGTTGAAGCGCCCGGCCTCGGGATAGTTGAACGAGATCGGAAAGCCGGACAGCGCCAGCACGGCCAGGGGCAGGCCGATCACAAGCCCGATCGTGACCCACAACACCGGCGCCTGCTGGCCGGTCAGCATCTGCCGGCGCTTTGCCCAGAGGCGATAGGCGATCGCGGCGACGATGCCCAAGCCGAGCGCTATCAGCGCAAAGCGCGATGACGGCTCGAACACCGGCTGCGGCAGGAACAGGCCGCGATTGTTGAGGAACCCGCCGCCCGGGATCACAAGGCTTTCGCGGATTGCCGGCAGCGCTTTGAGCACGGCGTTGTACCAGAACAACAATTGCAGCAGCAGCGGGATATTGCGGATGATCTCGACATAGAAGCCGGCCATGCGCGCCACGAGCCAGTTCTTCGACAGCCGCGCGATGCCGATGAGAAATCCCAGAATGGTCGCGAACACGACACCGAGGCCGGCCACCACGAGCGTGTTGATCAGGCCAACCCAGAACGCGCGGCCGTATGTCGAGGTCGTCGAATACTCGATCAGCGTCTGGCTGATGTCGAAACCCGCGGTACCTTCCCAGAAACCGAACCCGGTAGCGATCTTGGCCCGCGCCAGATTATCGGCGGCGTTTTGGATCGCGCTCCACGTCAGGAACACGATCACCGCGCACAGCACGGCCTGATAGGCAATGCCGCGGGCCTTGGGATTGTAGATTAGCGGCGTCTTTGGCCTGGTGATCTCGACCGCAGCCATAGGCGCCCGCCCCTGCGGCTGAAACCGCGCTCTAGCGCACTGACGGTGCGAACTGCAATCCGCCCTTGTTCCACAGCGCGTTCAGCCCGCGCGCAATCTTCAGCACCGAGCCCTGCCCGACGTTGCGCTCAAACGATTCGCCGTAGTTTCCGACGTGCTTGATGATGCGATAGGCCCAGTCGTCAGGGAGCCCCAGCGCCTCGCCGTGCTTGCCCTCGCTGCCGAGCAGGCGCTTCACGTCGGGATTGTCCGATTTCTTCTGGTCGTCGACGTTGGCCTGGGTGATGCCGAGTTCCTCGGCATTGACCATGGCGTAATGCGTCCACTTCACGATATCGAACCACTGGTCGTCGCCGTGGCGCACCACGGGACCCAGCGGTTCTTTCGAAATAATTTCCTGCAGGATGATATGGTCGTTGACGTTGGCCAGCCGCAGCCGCTCGCTGGCAAGACCGGAAGCATCGGTGGTATAGGCATCGCAGCGGCCTGCATCGTAGGCTTTCACGGCCTCAGTCGAGGTCGCAAAGGTGACGGTCTTGAGCTTCATCTTGTTGGCGCGGAAATAATCTGCGAGGTTCAACTCGGTGGTGGTGCCCTGCTGGACGCAGACCGCCGCATCACCGAGCTCGAGCGCCGAATTGACCTTGAGCGCCTTGCGAACCATGAAACCCTGGCCGTCGTAATAATTGACGACCGAAAAATTCAACCCTAGGGACGTATCGCGCGACGAAGTCCAGGTGGTGTTACGGGCGAGCACATCAACCTCGCCCGATTGCAGCGCGGTGAAGCGGTCCTTGGCAGTCAGCGGCACGAACTTCACCTTGTTCGGGTCGTTGAAGATCGCCGCCGCGAGCGCCTTGCAGAAATCGACATCAAGGCCGGCCCAGCGGCCTTGCGAGTCCGGCAGACCAAAACCGGCGAGCGTGCCATTCGATCCGCAGTTGAGCACGCCCCGCTGCTTGATCGTGTTGAGCGTCTGAGCCGATGCGGCCGACGCGGCAATTCCCAGAATCGCCGCAAGCGCGACGCGAATGACGACGCTTTTCATGACCCAAAACTCCCAAAACGCAGGTCGGGACGTCTTGCGCTTGCGCGCCGACGCCTCTTTCCCACTCAAAGTCCCCTCGACGGAGCCATCACAGAACGGGCAGGCGGGCAGGTCAAGGGGTTGCGAATATTGTCGCGGGCGCCGTAAATGCCGAGAAGTGCCAAGAAATGCTGAGACGGGGCCAAGACTGTGCCAAGACTGGCGGGGAACTCATCACCATGACCAAGGCTGAAGCAGGCAAGCCCACAGGCGCCGAGCTCAAACTGGACACCAAGGTCACCACCGGCGGCCGCAATCCGCACGCGCATCACGGCTACGTCAACACGCCGGTCTACCACGCCTCCACCCTGCTCTATCGCACCGCCGAGGATTTTCTCGACCACAAAGGCCAGTATTCTTACGGCCGCCGCGGCACGCCGACCTCCGAGGCGCTAGAAAAGGCGATCCAGGAGATCGAAGGACCGGCCTGCGCGGCTGTCGCACTCTTGCCTTCGGGGCTTACAGCAATCTCCACGGCGTTGCTCTCGGTGCTCAAAACCGGCGACCATGTCTTGGTGACCGACAGCGTCTACCGCCCGACCCGAAAATTCTGCGACACCGTGCTCAAGCGCTATGGCGTGACGACCTCGTACTACGATCCTTTGATCGGCTCCGGCATCGCCGCCCTGATGCAAACGAACACCCGCGTGGTGTTTACCGAGGCGCCCGGATCGCTGACGTTTGAGATGCAGGACATTCCGGCCATTGCCGCGGTCGCCCACAAGAACCAAGCGCTGGTGCTGATGGACAACACCTGGGCGAGCCCGCTCTACTTCAAAGCCCTGGAAAAGGGCGTCGATCTGTCGATCCAGTCCGGCACCAAATACATCGGCGGCCACTCCGACCTGATGCTGGGCACCGTCTCCGCCAATAAGGAGGCCTCGCAGCGGCTCAAGGACACCGCCTATACGATGGGCCTCTGCGTCGGTCCTGATGACATGAACCTTGGTCTGCGTGGCCTGCGCACGCTGTCCGTGCGGCTGCGGCACCACCACCAATCAGGACTCAAGATCGCGGAATGGCTCGAGAGGCGACCGGAGGTGCTGAAGGTTCTGCATCCGGCGCTGCCGAGCAATGCCGGCTACGCCACTTGGCGGCTCGACTTCACTGGTGCCAGCGGGCTGTTCAGCATCATCCTCAAGCCGGTGCCAGAAAAGGCCGTGCTGGCGTTCCTCAACGCGCTTTCGCTTTACGGCATGGGCGCGTCCTGGGGTGGCTTCGAAAGCCTCGCTATTCCCTTCGACGTCACGCCCTATCGCACCGCGACGAAATGGATGCCCGGCGGACCTGCGATGCGCTTCCATATCGGCCTCGAGGACGTGAGCGACCTGATTGCGGATCTCGAGCGGGGCTTCGCGGCGCTGGCCGCAGCGAAGTAGATACCTTCATGGGCAAGCCGTCCGACATCGTGATGATGGATGCGCTCGCGCTGTCGCGTGCGATCCAGCGCAAACAGGTGTCCTGCGTTGAGGTGATGAACGCCTATCTCGACCACATCGACGCGCTCAATCCGAAGGTCAATGCGATCGTCTCGCTGCAAGACCGCAGCGATCTCATCTCGCAGGCAACGTCGTGCGACACCGAACTTGCGCGTGGTGAAGTTCGCGGCTGGATGCATGGCTTGCCGCAGGCGGTCAAGGACCTGACCGCCACCAAAGGCATCCGCACGACGCTTGGCTCGCGCATCCTGAAGGATTTCGTGCCAGCCGCGGACGCCATCATTGTCGAGCGCGTCAAGCGCGCCGGCGCCATCATCATCGGCAAGACCAACACGCCGGAATTCGGCCTCGGCTCCAACACCTATAACGACGTGTTCGGCAGGACGCTCAACAGCTACGACCAGAGCAGGACCGCGGGCGGCTCGAGCGGCGGCGCTGGCGTATCGGTTTCGCTGCACATGCTGCCCGTCGCCGACGGCACCGATCACGGCGGCTCGCTGCGCAATCCCGCCGCCTACAACAATGTGTTCGGCTTTCGTCCGTCGTTCGGCCGCGTACCCGCCAACGCGCTGGACGGGTTCTACGCCATCATGGGCACACCGGGGCCGATGGCGCGTAATGTTCCGGACCTTGCCGCGCTCCTTTCGGTTCAGGCCGGTTACGATCCGCGCGCGCCGCTGTCGAACAGGCAGGATCCGGCGCAATTCGCAGGCCCGCTCAAACGCGACTTCAAGGGCACGCGCATCGCCTGGGTCGGCGGTTTCGGCGGCCACCTGCCGTTCGAGCCGGGCATTCTCGACCTCTGCAAAATCGCGCTGAAGGTTTTCGAATCGCTCGGCTGCGCGGTCGAAGAGGCCATGCCCGACTATCCGATCGAACCGGTCTGGCAGAACTGGAAAACTCTTCGTGCGTGGCAGTCCGGCTCAGCACTCAAGGCCTACTATGATGATCCGGCCAAGCGGGCACTGATGAAACCCGAGGCGCAGTTCGAGGTCGAAAACGGCCGCAAGCTTTCCGCCTATGACATCTATGACGCTGATGTCGTCCGCACCGCCTGGTATCAGGCGGTGCGCGCATTCTTCGAGCGTTACGATTATTTTCTGCTGCCGTCCTCGCAGGTCTTCCCGTTCGACGCCAAGAGCGACTGGCCGAAGGAGATCAACGGCAAGGTCATGGACACCTATCACCGCTGGATGGAGGTGATGATCCCGGTCACCATGGCAAGCTGTCCGGCGTTGAACGTGCCGGTCGGATTCGGCGCCCGCGGGCTGCCGATGGGACTGCAAATTGTCGCACCGAACCACGGCGAGCTTGCATGCCTGCAACTCGCGCATGCGTACGACGAAGCGACGAAATGGGTGACGAAGCAGCCGCCGCCGTTGCTCGGTGGAGCGTAACTACGCGGGAGCGCCCATTTTCCGTTCGCGCAGCACAAAGTATAAATTGCGCAGATAGACGAACACGCCGAATGCCTGACCGGCAATGAACACCGGATCGCGGCGATAGAGCGCATAGACCAGCAGCAACAAGCCTCCGCCAATCGAGCACCACCAGAACGCGACCGGAATGACGCTCCTACCGACGCGTTCGGAGGCGATCCACTGCACAGCGAAGCGCGCAGTGAAGAAAGCCTGCGCGAAGAAGCCGAGCATAACCCACCAATCCAGTTTCGCGACGAACACGTCGTGCAGATACCCGCCGACGGAATTGGCCAGATCGCCGATCATTCACACCTCCGAGATTTCCGGCACGCGCTTCCTGCGGCGGATCAGCCACCACACCCCGCCGAGATCGAGGATTCCGATCCACAGGCGGTCCCAAAATCCATAGTTCGACACGCCGTGCTGGCGCGGCCGGTCGACCACATCGACATAGCCGATGTCGCGGCCTTCGCGGCGAATAAGCGCCGGCAGAAAGCGGTGCAATCCGTCGAAATACGGCAAGGCCAGGCCGACATCGCGAGGAAATGCCTTCAAACCGCAACCGCTGTCGCGCGTACCGTCGCGCAGGATCGCACCCCGCACCGCATTGGCGAAGCGCGACTGGAATCGCTTGAACGCCGTAGCCTTGCGTCCGACGCGCTGTCCCGCAACGAGGCCAATGCGCGGCGCGCCCTGCTCCAGCGCCCCGATCAGCTTTGGCAGAAATGCCGGATCGTTCTGGCCGTCGCCGTCCAGCGTGACGACGATCGGAGCGCGCGCCGCTGTCATTCCGGTCCGCAGCGCCGCCGATTGACCGCAGGAATGGGCGTGGCGAATTTGGCGAAGCCAGAGATGCAGCGCGGCCAGGCGCTTGAGTTCGGCCTCGGTGCCGTCGGTCGAGCCGTCGTTGACGTAGATGACCTCGAATGCCCGGCCGGCCAGCGCGGCGGCGATTTCGGTCACCAGTGGGGCGATGTTCTCGGCCTCGTTCCGAACCGGAACGATAACGGAGACGGCCGGGGTGTTCGTGCTTGCCGCGCTCATGCCGCCTTCTAGGCAGAGTGCAGGCGGCGGGCAACTGCTTTGATGATGCGCCTCACGCTCGGACCGGGCATGGCGCGCACCGAACCGTCGGGTCCGACGGTAAATCCGAGCCGGCGCGCGGCAAACCAGTTGCGCACCATGAAGGCACCGACCGCGCCCACAATCGCACCGGCGATCACGTCACTCGGATGATGTGCCGTAATTATGACCCGGCTCAACGCGATCAGGACGGCATAGATCCACATCAGTGCCCGTGCCTGTGGAAAGATGGCGCCAATGGCGACCAGCGCCGCAAAGGCCGTGGTCGAATGGCCGGACGGGAAGCTCGCGTAGCGAGCCTGCCAATTGAACGGCTCATAGGCCCAGACGTCACTGCCCGCCACAAATGGCCGGGCCCGGCCAATTAATCGTTTGATGACCGTCGCAAGCAGGCTCGGTGCCGCGATTGCGGCAAAGACAAATCCCAGCCGCACTGCCCAGGCCGCAAGAATACAGCGCGAGAAGCGCGACAAGGCCGGGGAGTCGATTGCCGCCAGCACGACCAGCGCGATTCCGGTCGGCCAGAGAAACCAGCCCGACTTGCCCAAATCGGTGAAACGGCGCGCTGCCGCGATCAAATCGCCGGGCAGCCGGCGGGCGTGGCCCACCGACCAGGCATCGAGCACGACCATGATCGCAATCAACACGGCGATCGCTAGAAGCGTGCCCGTCAACAGCCGTCCCGGAAGCGGCCACCGGACCGGGCGTCGCGGCGGGCGGAACAACGTTGCAATCATTGCTCGGATGTTTGCTTCGGTCTGGCGCAGCCATGAAACCTCGGCAGCGGCGCCTCCGCCGAGCCCGTCAGCCGCGCTCATGGCGCGCCCTCGGATCGGTAGACCGCAATCGAAACCGCCCGGCCCACGGAGTAGTTGTAGCCCTCGAAGCGCTGCGGCGGCGCATAGCGCAGCCCGATCGCGTCGGCGCGCCGGAGGAAGGTCCGCTCGTGGCGCGCCTCGATCAGCGCGAACCGGCAGCCGCCGGGCCGCAGGAACTCGGCGGCGTCCGCGCCGTCCGACATGCGAATATCGGTCCCCATCAAGAACACCAGACTCGGCTCCTGGTAGCCCGCCGTCACGACTTGCGCCGGCCCGCAATCGGCATCGCGCACCATGCGCACCAGCGCCGGGCTCGGAAACCCCGTGGTGAGGGAGGGAATAATAACGGCATAGATGGCAACCGCGAGCAGGAGCGAAGCTACCATCCCGCGCAGCAGCGAACGTTCCGCGCCATCAGCCGCATAGAGCCACCAGGCCCGCAGACCGAAGATCATTGCAGCCGCGGCGAACGGCCAGGCTGGCAAACCGAGCTGCCGCCCGAACATCACCAACACAATGATCGTGCCGACGCCGAGGATCACTGGGAAGAAGAACCACCACCCGGTGCCGCGAACCAGCCATCGCTGGCGCGCCAGCACATGCGGATCGACGACTCCCGCGATCAGGATCGCAATCGCCGGATAGAGCGGCAGCACATAATGCGGCAGCTTGGTGACCACAAGTTCCAGCACGATCCAGGCCGGCACGATCCAGCACAGCAGGAATTTCGCACCCTTCTCCCGGCGCGCCGCCCAAATGCTGGGCGCCGCCATGGCGGCCAGCGTCGCGCCCGGCCAGAACGTCACCCAGAACAGCGCGAAATAATAACCCGGCGGCGCACCATGCGCCTCCTGGCCACTGACCACCTTGCTCATCAGATCGTGGCCGACCGACTCGGCGAAAAAATTGGAACCGGAACGGCTGACGATGGCGAGGAACCAGGGCAGCACAAGCAGACAAACCCAGAGTACGCCTGGGAGCGGCCGTAGCCCCCCGAGCCAGCGCACCGACCGGTCGGTCGCAGCCAGGGCCATGACCGTCAGCGCGACGAACATGACGATCAGCGGCCCCTTGATCAGAATTCCGACAGCGAGCGCAGTCCAGAAGATCGCCGGCAAGGTCCAACTCGCGATGCCCGAAGCCTGCCTGCGCTCGCCGAGGTAGACGCGCGCCATCGCGCCCATGGCAGCGATCGCGGTCAGCAGCAACATCGCGTCGGTTTTGGCCAGGCGGGCTTCGACGCCGAGCAAAATCGACGTCGCCATCATCAACCCGGCCAGCAGCGCGGCGCGGCGCGACACGAACGCGAGCGCCGTCCAATAGGTCAGCAGCACCGCGCCGACCGCCCCGATCACCGAGGGAATGCGATAGAGCCAGATTGTCTGGCGGGCGTTGGGAACGCCAAGTGCATCGGCGGCTTTGACTACGGCAACTTGCAGCCAATAGATGCCAACCGGCTTCTTGTAGCGAACCTCGTCCTGGAAGCGGATATCGACGTATTCGCCGGTTTCCAGCATCTGTTTCGTGGCTTGCGCAAAGCGCGCCTCGTCGCGGTCAGCGGGGGGGATCTGAAAGAACCCCGGCAGGAAGGCGAGGAGCGCCACCGCCACCAATACGGCGATCGCGCGCGCGTGCGACGACACCGCGTAATCGACCACGGCAGACATGCCGTTGGCGCGAAAGGAAAACTGGTCCTGATTGGTGGCCGCCGTGGTCATCCCGCTGTCCCGCAAATCGGGGCGGACAATAGAGAAATCGCCCCGCGCGGGATAGGACTGCCTGGCAACACTGGAATTCCAAATAAGGCCGAAAAGAACCGGTGTTTTGGCCTCTATCAGGTCTTGTACGAAGGATCGCGCCGATCGAGCATCCGTTTCAACGCCGGCCACTCCAGCGAGCCGTGCGGCCGATTCTTGCCCTTGGCATCCGGCGACGGCATCGACGTGAGCTGAGCGTTCGACTTGGCGATGACGGCCACCGACGGCATCGACATTTCGCTGTTGCAGGCCAGCACCAGAAGCTGGGTCTCGCAGGCCCGCTCCAGGCGGTAGATGCTGTTGAAGGCCTGACCGATACTCCTTCCCACGGAGAGCAGGCCATGGTTGCGAAGGATCATCACCTCGCAGTCACCAAGGTCCTTGACCAGCCGCTCGCGCTCGTCGAGCTCGACCGCCACGCCCTCAAAATCGTGATAGGCGATCTTGCCCCAGCGCATTGCCGTCTGCGTCAATGGCAAAAGCCCGCTCTTGAGGCAGGACACCGCCATGCCAGCGTTGGTGTGGGTGTGCAGCACGCAAGCCACGTCGTGGCGCGCGCCGTGGATCGCGCTGTGGATCACGTAACCAGCAAGGTTGATCCCGTAATCCGGATTGGAATTGGCGATAATCTTGCCGTCGAGATCGACCTTGATCAGCGAGGATGCGGTGATTTCCTCGTACATCATGCCGAACGGGTTGAGCAGGTAGTGATTCTCGTGACCCGGCACACGGGCCGAGATGTGGTTGAGGTGCAGGTCGGTCATTCCGTAGAGATCGACGAGTCGATAGCAGGCGGCGAGGTCGACGCGGGTCTCCCATTCGGCGGGATCGATATTGGCCGGCCGCGCATTCGCGGTGTCGATTTTCGGGATTTCATTCATCGGACAATCTCCTCGCTGCGGGGAGTGCAAATCAATTCGGCTGGATTTTAGCCTCGGTGATGATGTTACGCCACACCGTGACATCGGTTTCGTAGATTTTCTGCAAATCCTCCGGCGTGCCGGTGCGCGGCTCCATGATCAGCTCGCGGAAGCGCTTCTGGATTTCCGGCGTCGCAATCGCGCTGTTGATCTCCTTGTTGACCCGCATCACGACGTTGAGCGGTGTTTTTGCCGGCAGCACCATGCCGTTCCAGGAATAAGTCAGGTAATTCGGCACGCCGCTCTCGGCGATGGTCGGGACATCCGGCAGGAACGGATTACGCTTGCTCGACGAAACACCGATCGCGCGCATCTGGCCGGCATTGATCTGCCCGATGGCGCCGGGGATAGTTTCAAATGCCGCTTGAATGTTTCCGGAGATCAACCCGGTCATCACCTCACCGGTGGTGCGGAACGGCACCGTCGGCACTTTCAGGCCGGCCATCGACACGAACTGCAAAGTCGAAAGGTTCTGCGCGGTCCCAACCGCGATCGAGCCGAAGTTGAACTTGTCCGGGTCTTTCTTCGCCGCGGCGATGACGTCCTGCACGGTCTTAAGCGGGCTGTCCTTGTGCACGAACAGCACGAAGGCGAACGTCGCCATTGGACCGATCGGCGTGAAATCCCTCGACCAGTCGTAAGGCATCGCCTTGAACATCGACGGCGCGATGGCGTTCTGGCTGCTCACCCAGAGCATGGAATGGCCATCGGGCGCGGCCCGCGCGACGGCCAGCGCCGCGGTCGCGCCCCCCGCGCCCGGCATGTTCTCGATGATGACCGGCTGGCTGATTGATTTGGACATCACCTCGCCGATGGCGCGCCCGGCAATGTCGCCCAGGCCGCCCGCTCCAAAACCCATGACGATCTTCACCGTGCGCGAAGGAAATTCCTGCGCAACAGCCGGCCCGGCCAGAGCCAATCCGAAAGCCAGCGTCAAAACGGGATAAGCCAAACGCGATCTGCTCACGATTTTCTCCCAGTTTCTCAGCGCTTGATCGGCGCAAACGCCGCAGGCGACATCAGCTTGCTCTCCTGCTTGATCAGGTATCCGGCCTCCGCGTTCATCTCGATGTATTTCAGCCACTCCGGGTCCTTGAACAGCGCCTCGCGCTTGCGGTTGCGGTCGGCCGCGTCCTCATAGACCCAGATGTGAACGTAACTGTTGACGTCGCCGGTCTCGCTGACGAGCCAGGCGAGCGGCTCGCCGAAATGGCGTTTCTGGTGGGCCAGGCCGTGCTTCTCGTAGAGCGCGAGCTGCTTGCGTAGCGCGCCCGCGCGAACCGTGTAGGTGCGGTGATCGATCAGCATGAAGTGCCCTCCCCGACTTGCCAGGGACGTTACAACGCCGATGGAGTGAAGGAAACGCGCTTTATTGCAGGCGCACCATGACGCTGTCGGCCGCGCCTCTGGCGTCGATCACGGTCAGCCGCAGGAAGCCCGGCCCGTCGGGCTCGACGAACAACGTGCGGCGATCCGCGCGTGCGGCTGCCGGCACACCGTTGACCAGCACGGTCAGCGGCTCGACGCCGCCGGTGATCTTCAGCGCCAGCGGATCGGGCTTGCCGTCATAGGTTGTGAGCTCGACACGCGAGTTGTTCGGCGGGAAGGCGATGCGGAGCGGCGGCCCGGCGTTGTCGGCTGCGGCGACGCCGTTCACGCGGAAACTCCGGAGTGGCGGCGGCAGCTTTGCGCTCGTGACAAACAACGCGCCGCGCGGAGCGTTGGCCAGCGGCGCCGGCTTCTCGCCGCTGCGCGCGAACGCATCGAACAGGATCGGTGCCGCGGCGACGCGTCCGATCAGGCCCGCGACAGGCGCGCCGTCCGGTCGCCCGACCCACACGCCGATGGTGCGCCTACCGTCGAAGCCGACCGACCAGGCGTCGCGATAGCCGTAGGAGGTGCCGGTCTTATAGGCGATGCGGCCGCCCGCGGCATTCTCCGGCGGCGGAGTACCGATCAGGATGTTGCCGACGTACCATGCCGCGACCGGATCGAGCAGGCGGCGCGGCGTAGCAGGGTCCGCGCCGGCGACGCGCTCGATGAGCGGCACGGCGCTGCCGCCCCGGGCGAGACCGACATAAAGCATCGTCAGGTCGGAAAGCTTGATGCCGAGGCCGCCGAGCGCCATGGCGAGGCCGGGCGTCTCGCCCTTTGGCAGCACCAGAGTTCCGCCGGCCTGTGAGATGCGCGCATTCAGCCGGCTCGCGTTGACGCCGTCGAGCAGCGCGACCGCAGGCACGTTGAGCGACAATTGCAAGGCGCGGCGCGCTGTCACCGTGCCCTGGAACGTCAGATCGAAATTCTCCGGCGCATAGGCGCCGTAGCGCACCGGGCGATCGTCAATCAGCGTTTCCGGATGCGCGATCCCGTCCTCGAAGGCGAGCCCGTAGATGAACGGCTTCAGCGCCGAACCGGGGGAACGCAGCGCGTCGGTCATGTCGACCTGCCCGGCGCGCCGTTCGTCGAAATAATCGGACGAGGCGACGCGGGCCAGCACCTCACCGGAGGCGTTGTCCACGGCAAGGATCGCGACCGAGAGACTGGGACCAAGCGCGCGGGCGCGTTCACGCGCCAGGTCCTCGAGATTTTTCTGCAATGCTGCGTCGATGGTCAGACGATGGATCTTCTGTCTTGGTAAGGCCGCAACAGCTTGATCCGACGCATGTGGCGCAAGTGCCGGCATGGGACGTCGACTCGCACCAACGCTCTCATGCTTGGCCTGGGCGACCTCATCGGCGGGTATCTTCCCAGCCTTGGCGATGCGGTCGAGCACGCGGTCGCGCGCAGCCCGTGCCATCGCGGCCGAGCGGTCGGGCCGGCGCAATTCCGGCGACTGCGGCAGCGCGACCAGAAGGGCTGCTTCGGCAAGCGAAAGCTTCTTCGGTTCCTTACCGAAATAGGCGAGCGAAGCGGCACGAACGCCCTCAAGATTGCCGCCGTAAGGCGCCAGCGTCAGATAAAGCCCGAGCACCTGGTCCTTGTTCAGGCGCCGCTCAAGTTCGATAGCGCGGACGATCTGGCGAAGTTTGGCGCCGAGCGTGCGGTCGGCACGGGGCTCCAGCAGACGCGCCACCTGCATGGTCAAGGTCGAGCCCCCGGAAATCACGCGGGCATTGGTCAGCCATTGCCAAGCCGCCCGCGCCATCGCCAACGGATCAACGCCAACATGCTCGCGGAACCGCCGGTCCTCGTAGGTTTGCAGCATCGCGACAAAACGCGGATCGACGTCATCCACCGCCGCCGGCAACCGCCAGCGGCCCTCCGGCGTCGCATAGGCTCGCAGCAACTGGGCGCGGCGGTCTAGCACCTGCGTCGAGACCTCGACGTCGGCCAAGCCCGGCACCGGCCCAAGCGTCCGCACCCACCACGCGCCGCCAGCCACCGCGGCAATCGCCGCGGCGGTAACGGTTGCGAGGATGATGCGGACTGGCTTCATCGCGTCACTTCGGTGCAATCTCGATTGTGCCCGTGCCAGTCCGCCCGAAGCGGTCCGGCCGGTACATATCTTCAACGTAGGCCTGCGGCAGCACGTAGCGCCCTGGCGACACCGCACGCACGACATAGGCCACCGCAAACACCGGCGGGTCCTTCGGCCGCCGCTCGAACGCCGCGCTGAACCGTTCGTCGCGGAACTCCGAGTAGGCCGGTTGCTTGGCGTTCTCGATCCACGACAGAGTGCCGGTCTCGCCCGATGAAACGAGCCGCGGGTTGTCGATCTCGAATCCCGCGGGCAGATAATCGGCAACCAGCACGCGGCCGAACTGCGCATCGGGCTCGGTGATCTTCAGCACCACGACGAAGCGCTGGTTCTGCTTGGTCTTGGTGGGGTCGGCGTCCTCGCCATCGAGCGTGTAGTAGAGCCGCTCGATCTTGAAGCCGCGTTCCGCCGCGGGCTCCGGCGTGGTCGGTGCGCCGGACACGGAAAGCACGGCCTGCAGTTCACCTTCTCCAGTGTTGGTCACCTTCAAGGGCTGCGACAGCTCGCTTGCCTTCACGTTGCGGTACAGCGCGCCCTTGACGTTGTCGCCGGCGACGTTGAGCGAAACGCCGCCGGAGTCCTTTGCCATCGCGCGCGCGGCCATGACAAGCCATGCGTTCTCCTGCGTCGAGGTATAGGGCGCGCGCGCCCTCGCCTGCTCGACCTTGGCGACCGCGTTGACGATGGTCGGCCGCGAGCCGCCGGCCTCGCTCGCAAGCGTCACCAGCGCGGCCGCGTCGCGCAGCGTCGAGCCGTAATCCTCCCGGCTCGAAACCTCTGTCGCCGCCGGCGGCTTGATGTCGTCGAGCGCCGCCTTGTAGACCCGTTCGGCGCGG
The DNA here is from genome assembly GCA_963842645.1 of uncultured Alphaproteobacteria bacterium. Taxonomy (GTDB): domain Bacteria; phylum Pseudomonadota; class Alphaproteobacteria; order Rhizobiales; family Xanthobacteraceae; genus Z2-YC6860. The sequence continues at coordinate 527,792 of CAWJGY010000013.1, forward strand.
GTGCGGTCACCGAGCAAGCCCAGCGCCGCCGCGATCTGCGCCTTGGCGATCGGCGTGCCAAGATCGTCGAGCTTGGCGTCGGCGAGATAGCGCAGGTCGCCGAGCGGAGCCGCACCGTTGCGCGCCAGCACATAGAGCGCGTAGGCGAGATTTCGGCCGCCGTCCTTCGAGGCCTCCGGAGCCGTTGCGACGACGTTGCGCAGACGGTCGATAGCGAGCTTGTACGCCGTGTCTGGTACCGCAAAGCCGCGCTCGCGAGCGCGCGTCAGGAAATCGGTCACGTAAGCATCGAGCCAGGCGTCGTCGCCGCCGACGCCCCACAAGCCGAACGAACCGTTCGACGACTGGCGCGCCAAGATGCGATCAATAGCATCGCGGATGCGCTGGTCGATGGCGTCATCCAGTGCCAGATGGACGGCGCTCGCCAGCTCATTGACATAGAGCAGCGGCATCGCTCGGCTAGTGATCTGTTCGGAGCAGCCGTAGGGATAGCGGTCGAGCGCCTTGAGCAGCGAGGCCGCGTCGAGCGCAGTCGAGACGCCGACCGAGACTGCCGCAGCGCCGGTGCCTGGCACGAGGTCGGCGAACAGATCGTTCGACAGCGTCAGGCTCTCGCCTTTTGCAATCGGCTTCACCGTGCGCCGCGCCAACACCTGGGTCGCGGGTCTGACATTCATCACGTAACTTCGCTCGAGCGCGAAGTCTCCCGGTCCCTTGATCGCGACCTTGACGGTCGCGGGACCTGAACCCGAAGCATTGAGCGGCACGGTCACGCGGTCACGCTGTTTGGCGCGCAGTTGCACGCTCTTCACGGCGCCGTCGCCGATGGCAATGGTGCCCTCGGCGCTGACCGTCAGATTGTAAGCGCCCGCCGCGCCCTCGACGTTGTCGAGGTCGAGGTTCATCGTGGTCCTGTCGCCGGTGAGCAGGAACCGCGGCAAGGTCGCGGTCAGGACCACCGGATCGCGCACGATGACGTCGCCCGCAGCACGCCCGACCTTGTCCTTGCTCCAGGCCACCGCCATGACGCGCACGGTCCCGGCAAATGCCGGAATCTCGAACGCCACCTCGGCCTGTCCGGAGCGGACCTCGACGATGCCGGAGTACAGCGCCAGCGGCGCCTGCGACGGCGGACTGCCGTTCAATTCGGCGCCCCCGTCGCCGCCAGTCCTGATCTGGCCGCGCGTGCCCTGCATGCCATCGATGAGTTGGCCGTAGAGATCGCGAACCTCGGCCGACAATTGCCGCTGGCCGAGATAGTAGTCGTCGGGCGCGGGCGGCTTGTAGTTGGTCAGATTGAGGATGCCGACGTCGACCGCAGCGACGACGACGCGAGCCTGGTCGCCCCGGCCCAGGCCATCAATCTTGATCGGCACGCGCAAGGTCGTGTTCGGACGCTGGAGCGCGGGCAGCTTCATATCGAGCGCGAGTGTCTTGGCCAGACGGTCGATCGAGAACCACTGCACGCCGATCGAGCGGCCCGGCATGCGCTGGGCCTGCGCGTCGAGCGGGCGGCGCAAGGTCGCCACCACATAGGCGCCGGTGCCCCAACCCGTACCGACGGGAACGTTGATGCGGGCGGTCCCGGGCGTCACCTCTTGCGTCACGGAGCTCAGGAGCTTGTCGCCCATGATGTTGAGCGTCACCCGGCCGGCCGTACGCGCGGTCACGGCGATATTCATCGACTCGCCTGGTTTGTATTCCGGCTTGTCGAGCGCGATCTCCAGCATGTCGGGGGTGTCGGCAGTCGCCTCAGTGTACCAGCCGGCGTCGAAGCCGATCGAGGTGGCCGGTCCGTCCACGTCCGCGCTCGACACTTCGAGACGATAGCGGCCCCACTGCACAGGCGCCGCGATGCGGCCCGGCTTGTCGGGAGCGACATCGATCCGGCCGTCGGCCACGCGCCGCGTTGACTTGATCGGCTCATACTCCCAGCGGCCGTCGCGGCGATACCACTGATAACGCGAGTCGATCTTGAGCAATTCGTAGCGCAGTCCGCTTGCCGTCAGCGTCTGCCCGTCCGGCGCGACCAGCGCGACATCGAAACTCGCGGTCTCGCCCTCGCCGAGCGAACGGCCGGAGAACAGCGGCTTCACGCCAATCATGTTGGCTGCCGCGACAATCGGCAACGTGATGTTGCGCTCCACCGCGCGCCCGCCGGCTTCAGCAAGCCGTACGGCTACCTTGGCTTGGAGCGGACGCGAGGTCGCCGGCACCTTGTCGAGTGCAACGTCGAAGCTCGCCTTGCCCTTATCGTCGGTCTGCGGCAGGTCTTCGAGCGGCTTTCGCGAGGTCTCGACCTCCTCGTCCGCGAGGCCGAACTGATAGCCGGCAAGGCCGGGCCGTTCCTTGGCCGGGCCGATCACGATTTCGCCTTCGAGATCGAGCGCAGAAGCCGGCGCGCCATAGAGATAGCGGCCATCGACGGTCAGCTTGGCTGGCGCGTCACGGGCGATCCTGCCCGCGGGCGCGGCGAGATCGAACTCCAGCCGATCGGCGACGTAGTCCTCCACCAGGAAGGTCGTCTCGCCGACCGCCGGGCGTTTCGGATCGGTGAACGCGCGCACGCGCCAGGTGCCGGTCGAGGCCGCCGCGTTGATCGGCACATCGAGCGAATGAGCGCCGACGCCCTGATCGGGCACCGCGACGCGGCGGTATTCGATCCCGTCCGGGCGCTCGACCACCAGGGTCAGCGGCACGTTCAGAGCCGCCGCGCCCTGGGCGTCGCGCAGCAATGACATGATATGCACGGTTTCACCGGAGCGATAAACGCCGCGTTCGGTGTAAACGAAGGCATCGAGTCCCGCCGCCGCGGGGCGGCCGGTCACGCCGCGGTCGCTCAAATCGAACGCCGGTCCCTTCAGATTGAGGAAGGCATAGTCCCCCCTTGCATCGGAAGCGACGAGCATGGCGGGCGCGAGCGCGCCCTCGCCGCGCGACAGTCCGGCCTCGAAAGCTATGCGGCCGGCAGCGTCGCTTTTCTTGGTGCTGAGGACTTCGTTGCCACGCGACATCAGCCGCACCTCAACCTGCGCCTTCGGCTCGGTCGTGGCGAGCGAATTGACGAACACGTTGATGCCGTCGTTGCCGGAGTAGGCCGCGAGTCCCATATCGGACACAATGAACCATTGCGTCGACAGTGAATCGTTGTCGTCCGAGGTGGTGCCCTTGGCCTCCGCAGTCATCACATAAACGCCCGGCGCCATGTCGCCGATCGCCTGATCGACCGGAAACGCGGTGGTGATCTCGGCGTTGAGCGTCTGCTCAACCGCAAGCTCGCCATTCCACACCTTGACGCCGCGGCTGTCGGTCAGGCGCTCGATCTCGTACGGATAAAGGTTGCGCTGGAAATCGCGGCCGAGCACGGTCTCGATCAGGTTGCGGTCGCTGATGCGGTAGACGTTGATCCCGACCGCCTTGGTGTTGACGCTCACCAGTGGAATGCCGCGCTGGCCGCTGCGCGGCAGCACGTAGGCCTTGCCGGCAAATCGCGCCATCGCCTTGCGGTCGCGCACGTAGATCGTCAGGTCCGCAGACTTCGGCAGCGCCTCGACGATCGAGGGCAGGCCCGCGCGCAAGGTCACGCTGTAGCGCTCGCCGTGCTTGAGCCCTTCGACGCACAGCTGCTTGTCGGCGGCGGACAGCGCGAGCTTGTCCTGTCCGGCGACCGCGACGAACGGCGAGAAGTCGGTGCGCTTGCTGGGCAGCGTCTCGGAGAACTGGAAACAGGCGCGCGGCGACGCAGAGTCCGCATCAACTGTGTAGTCGAGCAGGCGGAAGCCATGGTCCTCGCGCATCTTTTCATAAAGCGCGCGAACGTCAGCGGTCTCGCGAAGCTCAAGCGCAATGCGCAGCGCATCGAGCGCGGGCCGCCAGACGTGACGGTCGCCGAAAGTCCTGCCGATGATGACCAGAGCGTCGGCCTCCTCGCCACTGTTCTTGCCGCGCTGATAAGCGATGTAGGCCGCAGTACCGGCACGCTCGAGCATGGCCGTGCGGTCGCGGTCGATGACCACGCGAATCTGCTGGATGGCGCGGGAGAGCCGCAGCCATGTCGCGCTCTCGTCGGGCGCCTGCGCGATGATCTGGCCAAGCAGCACGATGCCGCCCCGCACGTCGTTCTTCTGGAAAGCCGCATCAGCGTCGCGCCGCAATTGCGCGAGCGGTTTGCCGGATGCCGCTCCGGCGTCGTTCTTGATCTCGGCTTCGAGCTTAATCGCGGCTTCGTCGAGATCGCCGCGCTGGAATGCCTTGCCGGCAGCGGATGCCGGAAAGGAACTGAAGGCAAAGGACGCAAAAACGGACGCAAGGGTGACGAGCGCGGCAATCAAGCCGACGCGGACATGCGCGAGCATGGGCTGAGTTCCTCCTCCCCCCTCTGGCGGGAAACTTTCCGAGGGGGCGACCATCCAAGCACAATCCCGAATCGTGTCCGAAGTCGTGACCAACACAGGGCGACGTTTTGTCTGGCGGGGATGACCTTCTATCCGATTGATCCAGCCCAAAATTCCGGCAATGTACGGCCGCCGGCCAGGCCACCCTCGGGAGCCACGCACAGCCGCCCTGTTCTCCGGCCGCAGGTCCGGCTAAATCACCGCGCTGGCATTGCGGTGCCACGACCCCGTAGCTCAGTTGGATAGAGCATCAGCCTTCTAAGCTGAGGGTCCCTGGTTCGAATCCAGGCGGGGTCGCCAATAATATCAATATCTTAGTCCACAGTTACCGCTCCCAGGAAACGCTCAAACACCCTCTGGGAGCAATCTGGGGCAGGTGGCCGCAGCAGCAGCCGATGGCTACACGGTTCTGGTCACGACCACGGCCGTCGCGATCAACGAGACGCTCTACAAGAACAAGGGCTATGCGACCGAAGACCTTCGCCCCGTTGCCATCGCCGCGTCCTTCCCGGAGGTGCTGGCCTGCAGCGTGAGCAATCCGGCAAAGGACTTGCAGGATTTTCTCCGCGCCTTGAAAGACAAGGGCATCAGCTATTCCTCGGCCGGGGTTGGGACACCGTCGTTTATTCAGGCCGAATACTTCTTCAAGACGCTGGCTCAGATCAAAGCCGTTCATGTGCCCTTCGCCGGCGGCGCGCCGGCCGTCGCGGCCGCTATGGGAAACCACGTCGATCTCGTCGCCTCCGCGCTGCCGACCGCTTCCCAGCTCATCAATCAAGGCAAGCTGAAGGGCTTGGCGGTGGCGAGCCGCGACCGCGCCGCGGCCGTGCCCTCAGTGCCGACCTACGCGGAGGGCGGATTTCCCGATTACCTTGCGCTGACTTGGGTGGGTTTTTTGGTGCCGTCAAAGACCGATGATGCAGTGGTCGCAAGACTCAATGCCGCGATCAACGAAACGCTCGGCGAGCCCGGCGTGCAGGAGCGGTTGCGCAACATCGCTTTCGAGCCGATGCGCGGCACGCCGGCGGAGGCCAGTAGTTATTTCCGAAGCGAGGTCGAGAACTGGGGCAAAAGGGTTCGCACCATCGGATATTTTGTTGAGTAGCCATCGCCCGCAGTCGTTCCTCGCCCGCGCCAGAGAGAGAAGCAGTTTGCGCGCTGTTGAAAGCGATTGGTCGCCAATCGCGCACATCCATGAGTGAAGGGCCGCCCATTTGCGAGCGGCGTTGAAAAGGTGAGGCCCCAGCTGTGGGGCCAGGGCCTCGTGTTCGACATGCGCGAACTCATCGCGTGTGCCTTAGACTATCTTACGTTTTACGCCTCGCTTTGGGTGGAAGTGGTTGCGGATTCAGCGTCACCCAAGGGGATGTGTCCGCTGGTGAAGCCGCGAAACCGAGGAGCGGGACAAATCGGTTCGGTACAGGAATATCCGAGGACACCCACTTCAAGCAGCGTAGGCGTTCGTATTTGTATGACGCTCCTCCCCAAGCTTCACGCTGCAGAGATGCACCATAGAGCCACTTAGCGCAGAACCTCTCGGGCGCAGCAGAAGCTGGAGTTGTTGATGGAAGTGAAATGCCTAACGTCGCGCTCGTGAGTAGGATGATAAACGCTCGTCGCATATTTGCCTCCCCTGTGCGCCGGTGGGCGCGGTTGAAATTATAACCACTGCCAAGACTGGGGCAAGGAACCGGGAGATAAGAGCGTCATCCATTGAATGTCGGGGCTCTCAAATTCAGTGCCCCCGCATTCCAGCCGGGTTGGACCACAGACCCTCCAACCGCCTCCCTGCGACGTGTGCGCAGCTAAACCGACGAGGGCTGCCTTAACCTCAGTCAGCAGTGGCTAGGCGCGCGGGCGATGCTGACCACGTCACGGCTTACCGTTTAGTCGTACTTGTTGACGATGCCGGACAGATCGGGCGGGTCGAAATATCGCTTCTGAACATCACGGCAGACGCGAAACACGACGCCGGGTCCAAGCTGGCGCTGGTTCTCAAGCTCAGCGGCCAGCGCGGTGAGGAATTGAGCGCGGGCCTTGACCGGCAACGGCCGCGCGGCGGCCATCACCGCATCAAGCTCAGCGTCTTTTAGAGCACCCGGCGATGCAACGGGTCCGGGAAGCGTTCGAGCGAGAACGGATCGGCTAAGCGCAATGGCGTAGTGTTCGGCGATGATAGAAAAGGCCAGCAGACTGCAACGGATTAATGGCGTTGCTCAGTGTGTCGGGCTATTCTCCAGCGGCGCAAGCCTTACGAACGAGACATCAAAAGGGGGTCACCATGCATCGTTTCGCCGCTGTCATAGCTGCCGGCTTTCTCGGAACCGTGGTTGTTTTTAGTAATGCATTTATGCCTATTCCTGCGAACGCGGCGAGGATGTCCAGCGCCGACAAGGCTGCCATCAAGGAGGCGACTCTTGCCTGCAAGGCAGACGCCAAGGAAAGGAAGATTAGGTGGCCCGCTAGTCGGAAGTTCGTGAGCAACTGCGTAGCAATGCATGTCAAGCTCTCGCCGGAAGAACTTCAAAAAGTCGCTGTAGAGCAGGCCATCGTTGCCTGCAAGGCGGAGGCGAAGGGCAAAAAGATCAGGTGGCCCTGGAGTCGGAAATTTGTCAGCGGTTGCCTCTCAAACGCTCTCAAGGATTATGCTCTTGACACCAACCAATTGCGCAGAGAGCTGGATTCTGCCGGTTTGCGATCGTACACAGCCATCGAAACTGGCTGTATGCAGATGGTCTATTGTTGAGTAGCGGGAAGCCCCACTTCCGTCGCGGCGAGCATCCTGGAATTTAATGAGATCGGCATGGGCGATGGACCCCTTGGCGCGCGCATCGAGCGGCGCTAGCATTGCTCGCTGTCTTCTTCCAGGGGCAGCACGTTTCCTCCTTCGAGCCGCGCGGGGCGATCTGTCAGGGTCCGCCTCGCGCGGTTTTCTTTCGTTTCAACGGTCGAGCGGCTTTGTCCGGTCTTTTCGGCCGCGTCATCCACGTACCGCCGACACGCGGGCGAATCGCGCTAGGCCTTTTGGCGCTTGACGCAGAGTCCCTACCTCCCAACTCCCGCGTCCCAACTCCGCGCGAAGGTTTCCCCCAAGTCCCTTCGCGCGGTTTTTCATGTCGCGGCGGCGCGGGCGGCTTCGGCAGGTCGAGCGCGTCGAGCGGATGCGGGTTCGAACCTGCTGAGCCCTGCGTCGAGCATGTGTTTCAGAAGTTCGGCCGCCTCACGATCACCACGCGGATCGCCGAACGGCAGGTGTAGGGCAACGTCGAGATTACCAACCCAGAGCGGCGCGGTTTGCCACGGCCGCAATTGCAGGTTCTCGGTCTGGCACGAGTACGCGGCGAACTGGCCGACCTCTTCGAAGGAGTTGCTTGCCATGCCGCCGCATGGCGTCGACCTGATCGCAGCTTGCCTTATCGCGTTGGCGGACAGTCTGGATGGCTCGCCTGCATCGCGAACTCGATCAATTCAGGTCATCGCGTTCGCCCTCCAGCGCCATTCGGTCGTAATACGAAATGCTCTCAGGCTTCGTCTGTGACGGCACTCGACCAGCCGGATTTAGGGAGAGCATCCGCGCCAGTGTCGTCATGGACCGCATCAGCGGCCGGGTTCCGGCTGGCGTGCCGGTTGAAAATGCCTGTGCAGCTGCACCAGCTCGTAAGGTTTAGAACCTGACTGGTATAGAAGTGATTAGACGAAAGTCCGGGGTGTGGCCGGTGACGCCGAACTGGGCCGTCACGTTTAGCAAGGTTCGTTTCCAGAGGATCGTGGTGAACCCGATATCTGCAGTGCTGATCAGTTTATCCGAGCCCGGCAGGATAAAATCGGCTGGATGCGTGTTTAGCAAGTAGGCCATGCTAAAGCCCGCCGTCATCGATGTCGCAGAACTCAAGGCCATCGAGGCGCCCCCGGGGGCAAACATGGGCCATTCCGTGCGTTGTCTCCGGCAGGGCCGCATATAGCCGCTACGCTGCTGCTCAACTTTGCTATGGGGGCCGCCTTTGAGGCGGCCTCTTTGCTTTTGGCCGCCTCAGTTGGCGGTCTCTAATCCCGCCCGTTTTGCCTTCATATAGCTGCAGATGGCGTTGGCCTTGCCGATGCAGTTGAGACACCGATTTTTACAGCCGCCCGGGACGCTCAAATCGCCTGCGATGATCTGGCAGGCTTTGCATTCCAGCCTCGCAGGGCTTGCACGACAAGATAGGCGGTCTCAGGTTTTAGCTGCGTGACTTTGCCGGCGGCAACGCTCTGTTCCAAGCGCCGCACGATCTGGCGAACCTCTTCGGAACTGAAATACCGAATGAAGCGGGTGACGTCTGGCGCATCCCGCGCCTGCGGAGTGTGCGCATCCTCTAGGCGAATCTGATCGATCTGGCGTTGATTGTAGGTCTTGGGCATGGGCAGGGCTCCGCATTGAACATCGGAGGCTGCTGCCGACAGCCAGTCGAATTAGATTAGCGCAGCCGCGCTATCGTCACCATCACCGAGCGGCTTGGATTTCCGTTCCTCAGCACAATTTGCACTCCGGCAATATCGGGTGTGGATACCTACTCTAAACGTTCGACCTCGCTCCCCCAGCCGGACTAATTGTGGACCATGTCACTGATTCTGAGCCCAGCGAGAAAGAGCCCGCGCACCAGCGAAGGGGCTGACTCTGATTATGACGTGCTTTGTGAAGGGCGGTACGTTGGCCGGATATCACGAGCCAGTTCGACAAGTCGCGGAGCGTGGTACTGGGCAATTGCATTCCGGCCTCACCATCGGTCAGGGCCCCACCACGGACATGCGTCGGATCGCCAAGCCGCGCTGATTGCCTTTCATGAAATATGGAAACAAATGAGGACGCGGGCCGATCTGAAGCGGCGCTCCACTTGGCGCACGCCCATCACTTATCTGGTAGATTCCGTAGGTCCGTTCTGGAGAAGCGTAACTGCAATGTGCAGTCTCGCGTTGAGCCACTCCGCGACGTCAAGCGGCCCCCAACAAACGTCGGCAAGTCCTCCCGGGCCGCGCCAAATATAATTGACCAAGAGCGTGCCCGGCCTGCTCGGGGTCGAGCCAACCAGAAAAAAAGAGCTCGCCTTCTCACCCTGATTTTTTCAACCATGCCCGATAGAGCTTCCAATACCTATCGACGGTGCCCGTGCTTACGCCGAATTGCGCCGCCTTCTCGGCCAACACGGCCCTGCGGCTAATCCTAACGGCCGGCAGCTGCGAGCGACGATCCGTCTTTTCCATCGCCGCTACGGAAATCGGTGCAATTTTCCATGTGGCCTGTCTGCGCTCGCCTATTGCGAACCTATTGTTTGCTTTAGTGACTTTCGCCTGCAATTCGCGGAATTTCTTTGTTTTCGGCAGGCTCTCGTAACGCGCCTCGGCAGCGGCCTCTCCCCGCCGGGCAAATTCCTCTTCGCAAGCAACTCCAATGGTAAGCATCGGGCGGCGGATAATCACCCTGCGACCGGCACCGCTTCTGCGTCCACCATGCTTGCTCATTGGAGGCGGCACTATCGCGCAACTTGATTTTGCACCGCGAACACAAAGACCCTGAAAAACACGTCGTACCTTGGCGACTATAGGCAACAGGAGATCGCCAATGTCGCTGACCGAAACTGCCCCAAGCCCGCGGCGAAGATCAGGCTGCGCGAGGCGGCGCACCGAGTTGTTCCTTGAAAAACCCGATCGTTCGTTCCCACGCGAGATCCGCCGCTTGCTTGTTGTAGCGCGCGGCTCCAGTCTCGTTGTTGAAGGCATGCTGGGTGCCGGGATAGATGTTAATCGTGTATTTCTTATTGTCGGCCTTCAGCGCCAACTCATAGGCCGCGATGCCCTTGTTAATGTTCTCATCCGTCTCGGCGTAGTGCAGCAGCAGCGCCGCCTTGATCGTCGGCACCTTGTCGGCCGGCGGCTGCACGCCGTAGTAGGCGACGCCCGCCGCGAGATCGGGGCTATCGGTGGCCACGCGATTGACGACGCCGCCGCCAAAGCAGAAGCCGACCGCGCCGACCTTGCCGGTGGATTCCGCATGCTGCTGCAGGAACGATACGGCCGCCACCGACGCCGCGATCGCGTGTTCGCGGTTCATCTTGGGATGTAGGTCGCGCGCCGCATCTTCGTTTGGTGGCGTTCCTCCGACCAGCGTTAAGAGGTCGGGCGCGAGCGCCAAGAATCCTTCCAACGCGAGGCGCCGCGCGATATCCTCGATATGCGGGTTGAGGCCGCGGTTTTCGTGAATGACAATAATAGCTGGACGCTTGCCCTTGGCCGTCGCGCGAACGAGGTAGCCGTTGATCTTTCCATGGGGCGAATCGTAGGGGACGCGCTCAGTGACCAAGCGCCCGTCATCGGCTGCGACGATGGCGGCCTGCGCGTAGTTGTTCTGCAGCAGCGGCAGTAGCGCGGCTCCGGCCGCGGCAGAGCCCGCGAGACCGGCGAGCCGATCAAGAAAATCACGGCGGTTCATGCCGCCGTGCGTGAACTGATCGTACAGGTTGATGATGCGCTGATCCATTGGCGTTCGCCCCGGATGGACTGTGGAATGGCGTGAATGCTAGCAAGCGGCGCAGTCACGCGGAAGGCACCCTGCCGCGCTGGGCTGTCTCACGGAACCGAGCCGATGTCCGCTTTGGGTCAAAAGGCGACAGCGGGGCTCAGATCGCGATGTCCGCTTTACCCCCGAAAACGGACATCGAGCGGCTGGCCTGCAATTGTCCGCCTCGTGCCAGAACCGGAAGTCACCGGCTCTCGATGGGCTGCGCTTAAAGCGCCAGTAGTCGTTCGTAATGGCCTTTGACCGTCTCGTAGCACTCGCTGCCCCCGACATCGGCTGGACAGGCCGAAATCGACGCAAGGGACCTATCTCGGACACCGCGTCCCAGTATAGACTGTTTGCATTGATTCCCTGGAGGATCGCCACATGGAAATCGGTTGGATTGCCGCCATCGTCGTCGGCGGAATTGCTGGCTGGCTTGCCGAGCAGTTCATGAAGAGCGACATGGGACTCTCTGATGAACATCGTACTGGGAATCGTAGGAGCGGCTGTTGCCAGTTGGCTGTTCAGCTTTATGGGGTTCTCATTCGGCCCCGGCTGGGTCGGTTATTTAATCGCCGGATTCATAGGCGCGGTCATCCTGATCTTTATCGTGCGGATGGTCCGACAACGGGCGTGATCGAGAACCTAAGCGGACTTGTGATGCTAATGGTGGCGTTAGCCTCAGTCAGCAGCGGCTAGGCGCGCGGGCGATGCTGACCACGTCACGGCTTACCGTTTAGTCGTACGTGTTCACGATGCCGGACAAGTTCGGCGGATCGAAAAACTGCTTCTGCAAATTTCTCGCGACGGGATACTTCGACAAGCCATGCGCGAGCAGCCGTTGCACTAGCTCTGCGGCCTTAGGGGAAGCGCTCAACGGTTAGCGACGCCGCGCAGCGACCCCGGCTGCGCGTGACGCGTCCCGCTGTTGGAGGTCAACAACGGATAGGTGGCAACCTGATCCGCACGCTGGGCGGCCTTGCGGCGGTGGGCGGGGGCGGCCGGCGCAGGAGTCGCCATCGTCGGCTCGGATTTACTCTCGGACGCCGGATTGGCGATCGCGCGCGCACGCTCAATCGCTGCCAGCGTGCGGCTGTCGAGGTTGTAGAGATCGCGGCGCGTCTGCAGCTTGCCCGCGTCGTCGACAAAGGCGGTCTGATAGGTCAAGTAGATCCAGATCGGCCCCGACCCTAGCGAAATCTCGTGCTCGGTGCCGCCGGCGTACAGACTCTTGACCTTGTCCGCCGTCCACTGCTCCTCAGGGCGCACGATGCTGGCAAGAACTTCGGCGTATTTGGGAGCATCCTGCACGCGCATGCAGCCGTGACTCTTCGGCCCGCACAACGTGGGCGAACAGGTATTGGTCCGGGGTGTCGTGCTGAAACACCGTCAACCGATTGAAGAAATTGAAACGGATGCGCCCGAGCGGATTCTGGCCACCCGGCGGCATCGTGATCTCCACCTCGCCGTTGACGCGTTTCATGCGCAGCCCCATGCGCGCCAGCGCGCCGGGCTCCCTCGCCTCCACCGGCAGGTACTCGTTCCGCACGATCGACGCCGGCACCTTCCAGGTCGGGTTGATGGTGATGGAATCCATCTGTTGCGCCAGGAGCGGGCTCGGCATGCTCGGCTTGCCGATAACGATGCGCGTGGTCCACACCTGCCGCCCGTCGTGGATCACCTTGAGGGTGAAGTCGGGCTCGTTGACCTCCACACGCGATTTGCGGATTTCGCGGTGGTACCAGCGCCAGCGTTCCATGTTGGCGATGATGGTATCGATGCGGCCGTCGTTCGTGGGATTGAGCTTTTTGACCGTGCGAGCATCTAGATTGCCGGTCGGCGGCAAATCGTTGCCCCGCTGATATTCTTTGACGGCCTCGGCAAGTTTCTCATCATAGCGCAGATCGGTGGCCTCGCCGGGAACACCAAGCCGCTCGCGCAATTGCGGCACGCGGGCATCTTCCATCGGGCGCTTGCGGTTGAAGGCGAGCACCCGACCCGCCGCGAGCCCGTCGCGTGCACCGCCGGCCGTCCTGCCGCGCAGTTGCGCCAGCGCGGCTCTGAGCTTCTGATAGTTCTCGTACGGCGGGCTGAATTGATCGAGCGCCTGGCCGGCGGCGTCCGCCTCGACGACGGCCGCCAGCACCACGGCCGGATCGGGCGCGCGTTGCGGCAGCGCGATGTTGTCCTCCCTCACCTGACGATGGGGAAAACGTCCGGCCTGCACGTGCCGCGCATAGGTAAGCACAGTCTGCGTGAGGGTCAGTTCGGCCTCCGCCAGCACATCCGGCGAAAGCCCATCAAAGGCGGGTGTCTTGTAGGCGGCATGTTCGAGGCCGTCGGCGTCGGCGTTCTTGAGGCGGACAGTCACGGCCTTGCTCCGCGCATTCTCCACGCCCTTGTCGAGCCAAAGCGGCGCCAGATTGCGCTTGTGATAGAAGGCTTCGACGGCCGCACGCACCTTTTCGTCGGCGAAGATGCGGTTCGGTTTCGTGGCTAGGAGATCGCGAACCCGCTCCGCGATCGCGCGGTCGGCAGGATCGAGCGAGGCCAATCGATCAGGCGCCCGGTCCTCCTCGGGCACACTCGCCGGAGCGGCCGTCTGCACAGCGACGGCCGGCGGTGAGGTGAGCGCCTCGCCGGCTGAGATGGCTGGGGCATCGCCCACTTTCGAGTGATCGGTTAGACCCGCCTGGGACGGCGCCGTCTCCTGCCCGAGCGCAGATATGGGCGCAGCTAGCAGAAACGCAACTGCTGCGCTTGCGAGGAACTGGTCAAGACGGAGCCCGCTCATGCGGGTTGCCCCCAAAAACTCGGTGAACTTGCCGGGAGAACGCAAACGATATGCTCGCCGGTTCTCGCGTGGCCACGCACCTCCGGACTGAACACGCTATCGGCGCGCCCAGCAACAGGTGGCGCCGCGTTTCCCGCAACTGTCTGGCGATTTTGATGCGCTGTCACTTCGTTGCAACGAAGCGGCTGCTCTGGGCACTGCGATTCAAGCAAGAAACCGCTTCATCCCGCAGCAACTGACTTCCGGAGTTGGACCCTTAGACGCGCGGAAAATTCTTCTGCCTCGAACAGTTGGATCGTCAGGGCACATCATGTCTTTCCATTTTTGAGAATTGTACCGGGCATGGTTGGGGAACATACCCCCGTTATTTTTCCGCGCTGAAGTCACGACGGGCGGCAGGTGTTGGGTGGCGCGGCTGCGTGGCCGGTAGCAGCGCGGGCGCAGCAACGTAAGCCGACGCGGAGATACCTGCGGTTTAACATGGTGGCCCGCTTTGGCCATGTCCGCTTTACCCCCAATAGATGGGGTAATCGGCCGGCGGCTTTGTGGATAGCTGAAGATTTGGGTGCTGCGCTTCAGGCTGATGGTGAAACGAGGTCCGCCGGTGAGCGGCCTCAAGCATCAGAAGGAGAAGCGCAGCATGGACTATTTTGCTGGACTGGACGTTTCGGTCAAGGACACGAGCGTCTGCATTGTGGATGACACGGGCAAGATCGTTCGTGAAGTGAAAGTGGCGAGCGAGCCCGAAGCGTTACTGGCGGTGCTGGAGAACCCCGCCTACCACTTTAAGCGAATTGGGTTGGAAGCTGGACCGCTATCGCAATGGCTGTTCAGTGCGCTCGTCGAAGCAGGCTTGCCGGTGATTTGTGTCGAGACGCGGCATATGCGGGCGGTGTTGAAGGCGCAGATCAACAAGACCGACCGCAACGATGCGCGTGGTATGGCACAGATGATGCGGGTTGGTCTGTACCGTCCGGTGCATGTGAAGACGCTGCGCAGTCAGAAACTGCGGATGCTACTGACCCATCGCAAGCTGCTGCAGTCGAAGGCGATCGCCATTGATAACGACTTGCGCGGCACTTTGCGTAACTTCGGCCTCAAAGTTGGCATGGCTGGAAAAGCGAGGTTTGAGGCCCGCATTAGGGAACTGGTCGAAAGCCTGCCCGACTTGGCTGCGCTGGTCGAACCGCTGCTCATTGTCCGACGGACGCTTCGCGAGCAGTTCTGCATCCTGCATCGCCGCCTGCTGGCCATCGTCCGGGATGACGAGGTGTGCCAGCGCTTGATGACGACCCCCGGCGTTGGCCCCGTGGTGTCGCTGACCTATCGCGCCACCGTCGACGTTCCGGCTCGCTTCCGCAAATCCAAGTCGGTCGGGGCGGTGTTTGGGCTGACGTGCGCCAAGTATCAATCGGGCGAGGTGGATTGGGACGGCAGAATATCGCGCTGTGGAGACGAGATGATGCGGACAATGCTCTACGAAGCAGCTCAGGCCATGATGCGTTCGAAAAAATGGTCATGGCTTAAGGCTTGGGCGATGCAGATCGCCAGGCGCCGCGGAATGAAAAAGGCAATCGTGGCACTGGCACGCCGGCTGGCGGTGATCATGCACCGCATCTGGGTTGATGGCACCGAGTTCCGCTGGACCAGGGGACTAGCCGCGGCAGCGGTATGACAACCGTGCAAGATCAGCTTCGATAGGAGGAAACTCGAGCTCCACCAAGCGGTGGAATGGTGTCCCTCGCGGGACGATGGATGAGGTGAGTTCGTTTGTCCGCTTGGACCTGCCGTTCGTCAGACGGCAAGGCCGCCCAATAGATTGTTCCGCCTCGTCCTCGGATCCCATGATGGAAGGGCCTTGGTGCCGATTCCGAAGAGAAGCGCGAGCCCGTGAGTGACATCGACATTGCAGCGGTGGATAGCCTGAAAGTGCTTGACCTAAACCGGCCGATTAGAGAAGCGGACAAACTCAGAGACGGTCGGTTTGTCCGCTTTGTGCCAATAGCCGACATCGCGCCGCTTCATTCGATCACCTCGTCGGCGCGGGCAAGTAGCGCGGGCGGAACCGTAAGACCAAGCATCCTGGCGGTCTGATGGTTGATGACTAGTTCCAGCTTTTCCGATTGCACAACCGGCATGTCTGCCGGCTTGGCGCCTTTGAGGATGCGGCCAGCATAGACGCCGGTCTGTCGTATTGCCGCTCGGAGACTCGCTCCGTAGGTCATCAGCCCGCCGACTTCGGTGAATTCACGGGAGGCATATGTCGCAGGGAGTTTGTGGAGCATTGCCTGCAGAGCGAATTGGACGCGGCGGTCGACAAAAGAGGCGGAGATTGCAACAAATACGGCATCTGGTCGCTCGCGAACAAAGCCATCAAAGACGGTATCAATGTCGCGGCTGCTATTTACATAGTACACCTTACTTTGCAGTCCCATCGTACGCAGGGCCGCTTCCATGTCTTGCAGTGTCAACTCGCTGCTCGTTTTGTTGTTCGAGTCGACGAACACTGCAAGATGAACGATGCCCGGCACCAGTTCGCGCAGGAGTGCCAGCCGCTTCCCCGCAACCTCGGCTGGAAGAAAGTTGATTCCAGTCAAATTGCCACCCGGTCGGGCAAGGCTCGTCACAAGGCCCAGCCTGACCGGGTCCTCGGGAACGAGAAAGGCAATGGGGATTGTAGTGGTTGCCGCCTTGGCCGCGGACGCAGTAGGAGGACCGAATGTGGCGATCACTGCGACGCGGCGGTGAACCAAATCGGTCGCCAGCGCAGGCAGCCGCTCAAGATTGTTGTCGGCCCAGCGATACTCGATTGCCACGTTCTCGCCCTCGACAAACCCCATCTCTTTCAGACCTTCGCGGAATGCACGCAGGCGATCTGTGTTACCGTCGGGCGATGCGGGGTGGAGAAATCCGATCACCGGCATTGCGGGTTGCTGCCCGCGCGCCACCACTGGCCACGCCGCCGCCGCGCCACCCAGTGCAGCAATAAACTCCCGCCGCCTCATGTCCGCCCCCGGGCTCAGGAAACGACATCATAGCGGCTCAAATCGGCATTTTGGAGGGAGCTTAGCTACTGCAACATCAATGTTGGCGATGTCCGCATTGGGTCACAAGCGGACATGACACCCACGGATTGGGATGTCCGCTTTACCCCCGAAGCGGACATTCGACGGGACGGCCGCGATGTCCGCTAAGTGCCAATAGCAGACATCGCGCGTTATTCGATCACCTCGTCGGCGCGCTGCTGAAGCGGCAGCGGAACCGTAAGGTTGAGGGCCTTAGCGGTCTTTAGATTGATAACCAACTCGAACTTGACCGGCGCCTGAACCGGAAGCTCGTTCGGTTTGTCGCCCTTCAGAATGCGATCGACATACGCTGCGGCCCGCCCATAGTTGTCGACCAAGTCACTCCCGTAGGACAAAAGACCGCCGACTTCTGCGAAAACCTTGAATGGATAGACGCCCGGAACCTGATAGCGGACCGCAAGCGAAGTAATCTCGACGCGATGAGCAATTACGAAAATGTCCGACGTTACGATAAGGCCACTGTTGGGCTGGCGTGCCAGTGCTGCGACCACGGACTCGATTGCGGCCTTATCACCAACTGGCGCGGCGGAGACCGCTACCCCGAAAGACCTAGCGGCAGCCTGCAACGGGCCCAAAAAGTATTCGCCGCGCCCCGGAGATGAATCCGGGTTGAACATGGCGGCAACTTTCGTCACTTTTGGTGCGACTTCCTTCAGGAATTCGACCCACTTGCCCGCCATTGAGGCTTCCAGATTGCTGAAGCCGGTGACATTTCCACCCGGTCGCGGCAGGCTAGTAAGAAAACCATCACCAACTGGATCCGATACGTTCGCAAAGATGATGGGAATGGTTCGCGTCTGTTGCAGTAGCGCGGCGGTGGTTGGCGTGTTTGCCGAAAGAATCAGATCAGGCTTCGTCGCGACGAGTTCTTTGGCAAATTGCTGCAACAGGCCCAAGTCAGTTGCCGCCCAGCGCGTCTCGATACGGATGTTGCGGCCCTCTATCCATCCGAGTTTTTGAAGCCCATCCCGAAACGCGGCGACGTTGGCCTGGCCTGCCCGGTCAGTTTCCGCATGGGCCACCAAAATACCAATCCGAGGTACGCGTTCCTGCGTCCACGCCGCGATCGGCGATGCGACTGGCAGCGCCCCAGCGCCGCCGAGTGCCGCGAGGAACTCCCGCCGCCGCATGTCCGCCCCTTGGCTTAGGAGACGGTATCGTATCGGCTCAAGCTGGTGCTTTGATAGGGGGCCGAAAGCTTGACCACCTTGTCCTCGGCTTCGCCTCTGGCGCAGTAGGTTTCCCAGTCGAGCATCAAAACCTGACGGCGCTTGAACAGATCGCCGCGCCGATGGGCGGCCTCAACGGACCGCCTTCGGGGAGGGTGGCCGAGCGGAGGAGATAGCCGAGCGAGGTCGGGTGGGGACTGCGCGAACAGCGCAGCACCGCTCGCAAAAATCAATGCAGCCTGAACTCGCCGTCGATCGCCTTGAGTTCGGCCGGCTTGATCAGCCGCGAGTGCGCGACCAGCACCGAATGCAGCGGGCCGTCGAGCTTCTCGACCCAGAAGGCGAGGAAGCGCTTCAACTCGGGAAACTTCGGGAACAGGTCGTAGTTCTGCCAGACAAAGGTCTGCAGCAGCCACTGGTGGTCGGGCCGGCGGTAGAGGATTTGTGCGGTCGTCAGCCCGTAACCGCTCATCTGCCGTTTGAAGTCCTTGGAGGGTGTTGGTTGCGAAGCCAGTTCTTTCGAGGACATGTCCAAATCTCCGTCCCAGGCCTTTCCAGTTTCGTCGCTCTCCCGGGCATGACAAGCCCAAAGTTTGAATTATGTTCCTATTTTCAAGGCATTAGCAGCATTAGGACAGGACTGCTGACAGCCAACGGCAAGCCCGCACCATTTGGTGCTAGCAGTCCGCCTCGTTGAGTGCTAAAAAATCCGCATCGCCCTCTTGATGGAGGGCGTGGGCCGCTTAACTGCGGTGATTGAAGGGTGCCGCGGGGGAACTTGCCGGCGCCCCTTCATCAAAAAAGACTAAACCGATCAACCTGTTATGGAGGATACCATGAAGTTCCGCCCGCTTCACGACCGCGTTGTCGTCAAGCGCATCGACGCCGAAGCGAAGTCCGCCGGCGGTATCATCATTCCCGACACCGCCCAGGAGAAGCCCTCCCAGGGTGAAGTCGTCGCCGTCGGCCCTGGTGGCCGCGACGAGGCCGGCAAGCTCATCCCGATCGACATCAAGGTCGGCGACCGCGTGTTGTTCGGCAAATGGTCGGGCACCGAGGTCAAGATCGACGGCCAGGATCTCCTGATCATGAAGGAGTCCGACATCATGGGCATCGTCGAAGAGACCGTGGCCAAGAAGAAGGCCGCTTAATCACCAAACCGCTTTTCGTCCCAGCAGGCGTCCTCCGGACGCTGTTTTGCGGACGAAGCTCATTCAACGGAGTGAATTGAAATGGCTGCCAAGGAAGTCAAATTCTCCGTCGACGCGCGCGACAAGATGCTGCGCGGCGTCGACATTCTCGCCAACGCGGTCAGGGTGACGCTCGGTCCGAAGGGCCGCAACGTCGTCCTCGACAAGTCGTTCGGCGCGCCTCGCATCACCAAGGACGGCGTCACCGTCGCCAAGGAGATCGAGCTCGAAGACAAGTTCGAGAACATGGGCGCGCAGATGGTGCGCGAAGTCGCCTCGAAGTCCTCGGACTTCGCTGGTGACGGCACCACCACCGCCACCGTGCTGGCACAGTCGATCGTCAAGGAAGGCTCCAAGTCGGTTGCCGCCGGCATGAACCCGATGGACCTCAAGCGCGGCATCGACCTCGCGGTCGAGCACGTGGTCGAGGACCTGAAGAAGAACTCGAAGAAGGTCACCTCGAACGAGGAGATCGCCCAGGTCGGCACCATTTCGGCCAACGGCGACGCCGAGATCGGCCGCTTCCTCGCCGAGGCGATGAAGAAGGTCGGCAACGAGGGCGTCATCACGGTCGAAGAGGCCAAGAGCCTGGAGACCGAGCTCGATGTCGTCGAAGGCATGCAGTTCGACCGCGGCTACATCTCGCCGTACTTCGTCACCAACGCCGACAAGATGCGCGTTGAGTTCGAAGATCCCTACATCCTCATCAACGAGAAGAAGCTTTCGGGTCTCCAGGAACTGCTGCCTCTGCTCGAGGCCGTGGTGCAGACCGGCAAGCCGCTGCTCATCATCGCTGAGGACGTGGAAGGCGAGGCTCTCGCTACGCTCGTCGTCAACAAGCTGCGCGGCGGCCTGAAGGTCGCGGCTGTGAAGGCCCCGGGCTTCGGCGATCGCCGCAAGGCGATGCTGCAGGACATTGCGGTCCTCACGGGCGGTCAGGCGATCAGCGAGGATCTCGGCATCAAGCTCGAGAACGTCACGCTGGCCATGCTCGGCCGCGCCAAGAAGGTGTCGATCGACAAGGAGAACTCCACGATCGTCGGCGGCGCTGGCAAGAAGGCCGACATCGAAGGCCGCATCGCCCAGATCAAGGCGCAGATCGAAGAGACCACCTCCGACTACGACCGCGAGAAGCTCCAGGAGCGTCTGGCCAAGCTCGCGGGCGGCGTCGCGGTGATCAAGGTCGGTGGCGCCACCGAGGTCGAGGTGAAGGAGCGCAAGGATCGCGTCGATGACGCGATGCATGCGACCCGCGCCGCGGTCGAGGAAGGCATCCTGCCGGGCGGCGGTGTCGCCCTGCTCCGCGCCAGCGAAGGCCTGCGCAAGCTCCGCGCCGGCAACGACGATCAGAAGACCGGCATTGAGATCGTCCGCAAGGCGCTCTCAACTCCGGCCCGTCAGATCGCCCTCAACGCGGGCGAGGACGGCTCGATCATCGTCGGCAAGATCCTCGAGAAGGATCAGTACAACTTCGGCTTCGACGCGCAGAGCGGCGAATACGTCGACATGATGAAGAAGGGCATTATCGACCCGACCAAGGTCGTGCGCGCCGCGCTGCAAAATGCAGCGTCGATCGCAGGCCTGCTCATCACCACCGAGGCAATGGTCGCCGAGGTGCCGAAGAAGGCCGGAGCCGGCGGCGGCATGCCGCAGATGCCGGGCGGCGGCGGAATGGACTTCTAAGTCCAACGTCCCTGAAAAACACGAAGGCCCGGGAGAAATCCCGGGCCTTTTTCATTGTAGGAATGTTTGGGCAGACCCGAAAATGGAAACGACCACAAATGAAGTTGGTGCGCGTTCATCCGGCGTCACCAGTTCATCGTGGCCGCTGGGTGGCAGAACTTGATACTCTCCGCCACCACTTGCCCAATTGTATGCCATAGCCATGTGACATGAGCATGACTTCCAAAAGCCATATCTACCTTGGGATCGGCGGCTGGACCTTCGAACCGTGGCGCGGCGTCTTTTATCCGAAAGGCCTGCCGCATTCGAAAGAGCTCGGCTATGCCAGCCAGCACCTGACCTCGATCGAGGTCAACGGCACGTTCTATCGCACCCAGACACCGGCAACTTTCCGCAAGTGGGCGAGCGAAGTGCCAGACGGTTTCGTCTTCGCCATCAAGGGAACGCGCTACGTCACCAACCGGCGCGTACTCAAGGAGGCGGGCGAGTCGATCGACCGATTTCTGAATTCCGGCGTGACCGAGCTCGGCAACAAGCTTGGCCCTCTGCTCTGGCAGTTCGCCCCCTTCAAGAAATTCGACGAGGCCGATTTCGGCAGCTTTCTCGAACTGCTACCCGGCACATTCAACGGCCAAAAGCTCCGGCATGTCGTCGAGGTTCGCCACGACAGCTTCAAGACACCGGAGTTCATAGCGCTGCTGCGAAAATTCAAGATCGCCGTCGTGTACACCGACCACGAGACCTATCCCAACATCGCCGACGTCACCGGCGACTTCGTCTACGCCCGCCTGCAGCGGGGCGAGGACACGGTCCCGACCGCCTATCCGCCGAAAGAACTCGATGCGTTGGCCAAGCGCCTCCGCACCTGGGCGGACGGAAAGGAGCCGGCGGACCTGCCGGGCGTCGATCCCAAGCACAAGTTAAAGGCCGCGCCGCGCGACGTATTTGCCTATGTCATTCACGAGGGCAAGATCCGCGCGCCGGCCGCGGCGATGACGCTGATCGAGCGGTTGAAGGAGTGAGTGGTGCCTAAAGCGAGATCCAAATCAGCATCCAAGCTCTTCACCATTGGCTACGAAAAGGCCAAGCCCGAGGCGCTGATGACCGAACTCAAGCGCGCTAAGGTCAAGCTCCTGGTCGACACACGCGCGGTGGCCGCCTCGCGCAAACCCGGTTTCTCGAAACGCCAGCTTGCCGCCACACTCGACGAGAACGGCATCAGCTATCTGCATCTGCAAAAGCTCGGCACGCCTGACGAGGGACGGCAGGCCGCCCGTGCGGGCAAGCTCGACACGCTTTGGCGCATCTATGCAAAGCACCTCAAGACGCCGGAGGCTATTGAGGCGATGGATGAACTCATAGCGATTGTGAAGTCGGGTCAGGCGGTGTGCCTGCTCTGCTACGAGCGCGACAAGGATTGTTGCCACCGCAGCCGGATCGCCGAGGTCGTGCACGAACGCACGGGCGCGAGCGTTGTCGATCTCGCGCCGCCGCTGTTTTGAGCTATTCGGCCGGCTGCGCCACTCGGGAATCGCGCTCGACGCCGTTGACCAGCAGCGCCACAGCCGCCGTCCCGATCACGAACCCAAACGCGATCACGGCGATCGTGCCGAGCACCAGGTCGAAACCGCCGCGGCTGTGCAGGAACGCAATCATGGTGATCGCTGCGCCGGAGATCAGATAGGTGATGAAGTAGCGCACCGCGTAGACGCGGCCTCGCCATTTATCGGCGGTGTAGCGTGCGATGACAAAATCATTGACCGTTACCTGGGCGTAGATGAACGCCATAGCGAAGGCCAGCGCAGCAAGCAGCATGTAGCCGGTGGCATAGACCGCCCAGACCACGCCGATGAATTGCATCAGCCCGGTGAACGCGAACACGAGGTGCGCCGGATACTTCTCCAGGATACGTCCGACGGTGAATTGCGCGATCGCGCCGCAAAGGAACACACCCGTGGCAATGCTGCCGACGGCAACCAGCGAAATGCCGGAGATCCGCTCGTCGATCACCTTGGGCAGTGCAATGGTTACGGTGTTGAACACAAGCCCAGCCGTCGTGCCGATCAGAACAAACAGCCCAAACACGGCGATCATGACACCCATCGCCAAGCGCACGTCGGCCGCAGCGCTGCGGCTGGCAGCCTGTTTGCGGTCGTCCGGCACCATCACGAAATAGGCGATCCCGGTCGCGACACAGACCACGGCTGGCACGAGAAACGCGCCGCGCCAGCCGATCCACGCGGTCAGCGTCGCGGTGATGCCGGCGGCGAGCGCCACGCCGATGTTGCCGCAAACGCCGTTGAAGGCGAGCGTACGGCCGCGGTTGGTCGCCGCCGAAACTACGATCGCGGTGCCGACCGGATGATAGATCGAGGCAAACACACCAATCGCGAATAGCGAAATTGCGAGCGCGATGAAGTTCGGCGAGAACGCCGCGGCGGCGCAACTCAGGCCGCAGCCGATATAGAACACCACCATCATGTAGCGGCGGCTCCAGCGGTCGGCGAGCCAGCCGGCCGGCAGCGAGAATATGCCGAAGGCGAAGAACGACGCGGTGCCAAGAGCGAGCAACTCGCCGTAGGGACGGCCGTAGACCACTTCCAGGCCGATCACCACGGTCGGGAAGATCAGCATCACGTAGTGATCGACCGCGTGCGCGAAATTGTTGAAGCCGATGGTGAGCCGCCGGCGGGATTCGTCGTCCAGGTTGTGCGCGCTGGAAAGTGCCATGGGACGTCCTGGGAATCTCCGCCGGATGCTTGGCAACAGCATATATCGCGTCGGCGCCCGTGCTCCTATGCCGATTTCGCGCATGAGGCCAGCGGCTCGCCGATGGGGAAGCGCTAAGCACAAACCGAATATGGGTTTTTTGCCTATGCTAGCCGGCCTCGATCGAGAGGGGGCGGTGCTCAAGCTCATGTTTGGCGGCGGGGTTTATAATTATATCTTGGGCGCGCTCGGCAACATCGAGGTTTCCGGAAGGCAGTTGGGAGGCCCCATACTGCCCGGCTGGCGGTTTATCCGCGACGGTATCACCGTCACCGTGTTCCTCGGGTACGATTCCAGCAGCACAATCTGAAGCCCGACGACCCATCCGCGGGATTGCGGGGCAGCTACGTCGGCGCCCGTACCGGCATCGAGGTGTGGTATCAACCCACCGCAACGACGATGCTCGCGGCCGACGCATCGTTTTCCAGCATCGGGCCGAGCTACAATGTGCGCCTCGCGACGGGCCTGCGCGTATTCGATTGGTTCTATCTCGGCCCTGAGGTGCAGGCGTTCGCGCGGACGACAACTATCGCCAGTTCCGCGCCGGCCTTCATGCCACCGGCTTCCGGACCGGCGGTTTTGAATGGTCGGCGGGCGCCGGCTGGGCGATCGACACCGACGACCGCAGCTGCGCCTACGGCAAGCTTGGTGTATTCACGAGACGCTAATCCAGCGTGCGTCGAAACCGCGTCACGGCGATCGTCATCGCGATCAGCATCAAGCCTGCCAGCGCCAGCGTATCGTAATGCAGATCTGACAACGTCGCCCCCTTGAGCATGATCGAGCGCACGATACGAATATAATGAGTGAGCGGCAGAAACTCGCTGAACCATTGCGCCCAGACCGGCATGCCAAGAAACGGAAATACGAACCCCGACAGCAGCATGTTCGGCAGGAAGAACATCATCGCCATCTGCACCGCCTGGAGCTGGTTCTGCGCCAGCGTTGAGAAGGTGTAGCCGACTGCGAGATTGGTCGCGATGAATAACGTCGAGAGCAGCGCAAGCAAAAAGAGATTGCCGAAGATCGGAACATCGAACAGCACCACGCCGGCGGCAACGATCAGGGCCGCCTGTAGGAACCCGATGAGCACGTAGGGCACGATCTTGCCGAGCATGATTTCCAATGGCGTGATCGGCATTGCTAGCAGGCTTTCCATGGTACCGCGCTCGATCTCGCGGGTGACCGACAGCGCGGTGAAGATCAACATGGTTAGGGTGAGGATCGTGCCCATTAGGCCGGGCACGATGTTGAGCTGGCTGGAGCCGGCCGGATTGTAGCGTGCGTGCGTGCGGATTTCGAATGGCGGCGCGCCATTATCCGGGATGGCTCGGTCATTACGGAGTGCAACAGTCAGCAGGTTGTTGAGCGCGCCCAATGCCGCGCTGGTCGCCACTGGATCGGTGGCGTCAGCCGCCACCAGCAGCGCCGGACGATCGCCACGTCGCAATGCGCGCTCGAAACCGCGCGGAATCTCGACTGCGAACAGCACTTCGCCTGCGGCCAGTAGGCGATCAAATTCGGCATGGTCCCGTACTTGGTGCGTAATCTTGAAATATTTGGTGTTTTCGATCGCCTTGAGAATGGAGCGTCCGACATCGCTTGATTCCTGAAGCAGAACGGCGGTCGGCAGGCCCCGCGGCTGCGTGTTGATGGCGTAGCCGAACAGAACAAGCTGCATCAGTGGAATGGTCACGATGGTAGCGAAGGTGACACGGTCGCGGCGAAGCTGCACGAACTCCTTGCGGATCATCGCGCCAACCCGCCGCAAGAATCCACCGCCCACGAGAGCAGAAATAGTGCTCATCACATGTTATCCTTAGCCTGTGCCATCAGCCCGATGAAGACATCTTCCAGAGAAGGCTCGATCGGCTTCCAATTTAGCTTCGGATCATTGCGATAAGGTGCGATGGCGGCATCCAGAGCGGCCCGATCGCGGCCTGAAACGTGCAAGCTTGTGCCGAAAGGCGCGACACTATCGATGCCGGGTTTTTTTTCCAGCTCTGCCGCAAGCTGCGCCAGGCTCTCGCCGATCACGCTGTAAGTGAAGAGATTGGATTGGCGGACGACCTGATCCACCGTACCGTGCGCGAGCAGTTCTCCATAGGCGATATAAGCGATCTCGTGGCAGCGCTCGGCCTCGTCCATGTAATGGGTCGAGACCAGCGCAGTGAGGCCCCGCGCGGCGAGCGCGTGAATCTCGTTCCAGAATTCGCGCCGAGCCTTGGGATCGACGCCGGCGGTCGGCTCGTCGAGCAGCAGAAGCTGCGGGTTTGGCAGCGTGCACGCGCCCAGCGCCAACCGCTGCTTCCATCCGCCTGACAGAAGGCCCGCGATCTGGTCCTCGCGGCCAGAGAGGCCGAGATGTTCGATCATCTCGCGCACCACCCTCGCCGGCTGGGACATTCCGTAGATGCGCGCGACGAATTCTAGATTCTCCTTGACCGAAAGGTCCTGATAGAGACTGAAACGCTGCGTCATGTATCCGACCTGGCGTTTGATTTTCTCGGTCTCGGTGCGGATGTCGTAGCCGAGACAGGTGCCCGTACCTTCATCGGGTGTAAGCAATCCGCACAGCATGCGAATAGTTGTGGTCTTGCCCGAGCCGTTGGGCCCGAGAAAGCCGTAGATCGTGCCGCGCTTCACCTGCAGCGTCAGATTGCGGACCACCGCGCGGCCATCGAATTTCTTGGTCAGGCCGTGGACATCGATGATGATGTCGGAGGCGGGGTTCACTTGCGGGCCTCCGCGAAGCGGACATCCACCGGCTGACCGACGCGAAGGTCGCCCGACGCTTCGGTGCGGGCTTCGACCAGGAACACGAGCTTTGAGCGCTCGTCGAGGCTGTAGATCACCGGCGGCGTGAATTCCGAGGTGCGCGAGATAAAGGTCACGCGGGCCGGCACGTCGGCCTTGCAGCCGTCGCAGTGGATCATTACGGCGTCGCCGAGCGTGACTTTCGGCAGCACCGTCTCCGGCACGAAAACCGGATCTTGATGTTGCCCGGCGGCAGAAGCGACACCACAGGCCGGCCAGCCGGCGCGACCTCGCCCGGCCGATAGTAGATCTGCTGGACCGTTCCGCTCACCGGACTGGAGAGCTTGCGTCGCGCCAAGCGGGTCTGCGCCGAGGCGAGCCGCGCCTGCGCGGTCCGGCGCGTAGCCTCCGCGTCATCCACCGCCTTCTGCGTGCCAGCGGAAGTCCTAAGCAGCGATAGCGCGCGCTCGTAGGCCTGGGTGGCGTTGGTCACCGAGGCCCTGGCCATCTCGACATCGGACTGCTGCAGGTCGGGATCGACGCTGAACAGCGGCGCGCCCTTCTCGACGGCGTCGCCCTCGCGCACTGGCAATGTCTCGACGCGGCCGGCCTCGTCGGGACTGACAAAGATCAGGTCGGCCTCGACCCAACCCTGGTAGCCGGGATCTTTGGACTTCGCGCAGCCGGCAAGCGCAAGCAGGATTGCGCACAGCAAGGCAATGCGGCGTGCGTTCATGCGACGCTCCTGTTGCCGAACAGCACATCGAAATGCGCCCGCATCATCGCGCGAACATCGATCGGCTCGAAGCGATCGAACAAGCCGCTCCAGATGATGGCGACGATGCCGGGCGCCGCCAGCAATTGCGGAAACTGGACCAACGCGTCGGTCTTGAGCTCACCCCGTTCGTGGGCGCGGCGCAGCATCGCGCGGATCGTCTCCATGACGCGCGCGATGACCTCGCGATAGTAGAACTCGGCAAGCTTGGGAAAGCGCGGTCCTTCGGTGATAACGAGGCGAATGACGTCCTTGCGGCGCGTCTCCAATATTTCGCGCACAAATACCTCGATCAACTGGCCAGTCACCTGCCGAAGCGGGACGTCCGCATGTGAAACGTTCTCCAGTGCGCCGACCACCGGGCTCAGCTCCATCCGGATCAACTCTTGGAACAGTGTCTCCTTGTCGGCGAAGTGCAGATAGATCGTCCCCTTGGCGACGCCGGCGCGCCGGGCCACGTCGTCGAGCCGGGTTGCCGCAAAACCGCGCGCGGCAAACTCGTCCAGCGCCGCCGCGAGGATGGCATCGCGACGTTCGGCGCTGCGCTTGGCGCGGGCGCCGGACTGCTCGCGTGCGTCGGCTCGGCGCGATGGTGCCGTGGAGCGAGTTGGGGTGCGCTTTGCAGTCTTGGCCATGAGCCACCAATATGACTGACCGGTCAGTCATATTTAAGGCATGAGCATGCCCGCCGCAAGAGGCGGCCCAGACTCTTGCGCAGCAGCTTGAAAATATTGGGATATTAGCCGCGATGACGGCGGCAAGATTGCTATCGGGCCTGATCTGCGACGCAAACAGGGCTGATAGCGGTCAAGGCCGTGTTTGTAGCAATGCTTCAACGCGGTGTTCTGCGCGGCGCCAAGGCGAGGCCCGTTGGCGAAGCCGTTCGGCCCGCAGGGCTTGTGGCCATCGACCGCCAGCGCAACGCAGCCCTTGTCGGTGGTGACGACTTTTTTGCAGGAGCCGCCGCATTTCCCGATCGCGGCCGCTTGAGCGGTCTCCGAGGACGGATAATCGTAGGCATAGCCGTAAGCGGCGCACGCGCCGACCGCGAGCGCGCCCGCCGCGTTCGCAGCGCCAATTCCGATCGGCAACAATCCAAGGGCAGCAACGGCGACGACGCAGATACGTACAAGCTTGCGCATAGCCTTCCCCAGAAGACCTGAACCTCGTCATGAAAGACCAAAGTTAACGATTGCGGGCGCAGCCGAACGCTCCGCTCAGGCGCCTTCCAGCTCGGCCCTGACCCGGACCAGGGCTTCTGGGGTGTCGACATCGGTGAGCGCGGCCGTATCGGTCAGGGGCACTTCGGACACCGCCTCGGGGTAGCGGGCGATCAGGTGGCGGGCGCCGATATCGCCGTCCAGCGCCATCAGCTCGGGGAAGAAGCGCCGCGCCCAGACCACCGGGTTGCCACGCTTGCCTTCGATGGTCGGTACCACCACCAGCGCGCCACGCTCGGGCTCGAAGGCGGCGGTGAGCTTGTCGATCAGCGCCGCCCTCACCTGCGGCATGTCACCCAGACAGACGATCGCGCCATCGACATCCTCCGGCACCGCCGCGAGCCCGGCCTTCACCGAGGTCGACAGGCCCTCGGCAAAGTTCGGATTGTGCACCCGCCGCACATCGAGTCCCTCGAGCGCTGCTTCGACCTTGTCGCGCTGATGGCCCGTCACCACGATCACCGGGCGGGCGTGCGAGGCCAGCGCTTCCTCCGCCGCGATGCGCACAAGCGGGCGGCCGCCGATCTCGGCAAGCAGCTTGTTCGGCCCGCCCATGCGGGTCGAGCGGCCGGCGGCGAGAATGACAGCGGCGATCCGCTGCGCCTTCTCGAGATCAGGCTCGGCTCGTGGCTGCGGGCGCGTGACGATCTCCATCAGCAGCCCGCCGACGCCCAAGCCAGTGACGTCTTCCCGCGACACCGGCAGGCCGGCGAGGAGCCGCATCAAGATCCAGTCGAAGCCGTTTTCCTTCGGCGATCGTGCGCAACCTGGCGCACCGAGGATCGGCTGTCCCCGCGCCTGCCCGATCAGCATTAGATTGCCGGGATCGACCGGCATACCGAAATGCTCGATACGGCCGCCGATGGCTTCAACGGCGGCGGGGATCACATCGCGGCGATCGGCGATCGCCGACGCGCCAAACACCACCACCAGCTCGGCGCCTTCCTTCAGAAGGTCATCGACGGCCTTGGCCACCGCCCCCTGCTCGTGCGGCACGCGGCGCTCGCCGACAATGCTGGCGCCCGCGGGCGCCAGACGCGTCTCCGTCACTCGCAGCGTCTTCTCGACCACCTTGGTCGCAAGTCCCGGCAGCAAGGTCGAGACCACGCCGACCTTCTTGATCTTGTAGGGCGCGACGCGGATGAACGGCTTGCCCGCGGTGGCGAGCGCCCCCTTGAGCGAGGCTTCGCTCGTGGCGAACGGAATGATCTTCACCGTGGCGATCATCTCGCCCTCAACCACCGGCTTGAAGGCCGGCAGCGTCGCGAACGTGATCGCCTCGTCGACCCGGTTGAGCCGGTCGATGGCGTCCTTGTCAACGCAGAGCACGCCGGCCTTTTCGGCAAACAAATTGGCCCGGCCCGTGAAGGCCCGGTCGACGTAAACGCCCTGTCCCGCCACAGCCTCGGCGATTTCGGCCGCGGCTTTGTCCTCGGAGACGTCGCCCGGCTCGAGCCGCGCCACGACGATGTCCTTGATGCCGGCGGCCTCCAGCGCCGCGACTTCGGCAGGCCCGATCAGCGTGCCCTTCTTGAGCACGAGCGCACCCTGGCGGATGGTGTGGACAGCGGTGGCGCCTTCGGCATCCCGCGGCGGGACCGGGCCAAACTTCATGGGAGCGATCTCATGAAGGCTCTTGCCGCAGCGCTTGCGTGATTTCGCCGATGATGGCGACGGCGATCTCAGCCGGCGACACCGAGCCGATGTCGAGACCGATCGGCGAATGGATACGGCCGATGTCGTTGTCGGTAAAGCCGCGCTCGGCCTTCAGCCGCTCGACACGGCGGGCGTGGGTTTTCCGCGAGCCGAGCGCGCCGATGTAGAAGCAGTCGCTTTTCAGCGCGGCGTCGAGTCCGGGGTCGTCGATTTTCGGATCGTGGGTGAGCGCCACAAACGCCGTATAGTGGTCGATGCCGACCTTCGGCAGCGCCACGTCGGGCCATTCCGCAATCACCTTCACGTCGGGAAACCGCTCGATACTGGCGAAGGCGGTGCGTGGATCAACGATAGTGACGTCGTAGCCGAGGAGTTGCCCCATCGGCGCCAGCGTCTGGCTGATGTGGACCGCGCCGGTAATGACGAGCTTCGGCGACGGCACGTGCACGGTGAGAAACACCTTGCCTTCGGGGGTCTCCTCGATGCCGCTCTTGGCCGAACGGATATGCTTTTCCAGCACGCCCTTCAACGGATCGCCACCAATGTCGACCGCCTTGACCAGCCGCTGCGCGCCGCTGTCCTGATTGGTGACGACGACGACGCTGCGCCGAGCCGCACGCTCTTCGTTCAAGGCATTGAGGATTTCGAGACGCACGGCTACTCCACCTTCTCGACGAACACCCGGATCTTGCCGCCGCACGACAGCCCAACTTTCCAGGCGGTCTCGTCGGCCACGCCGAACTCCAGGGTCCGCGGCTTGCCGCCTTCGATCACGTCGATGGCTTCCGTCACCACCGCGCCCTCGACGCAGCCGCCCGACACCGAGCCCAGGAAATTGCCCTGATCGTCGATCACCAAATTCGAGCCGACCGGCCGAGGCGCCGAGCCCCAGGTCTCAACCACTGTGGCGAGCGCGACCCCGCGCCCGGCCTTCTTCCAGTCCTCGGCGGCCTTGAGGATGTCCTCGTCCCGAGCCAGCATTTTGAGTCTCCTGACTGCATTATGCCCGATTTTCGAGCCTAATCGTTATATACCACCGGATATTACGCGACCCTAGCCAGCCACGTTTTCGGATCGACATGTCTGCCATGCTCCGACAGGGCCCGGCAGAGGTCCGCCATCGACTCCAAATTGTGTATCGGCCGCAATTCGTCAACGTGCGGCAGCATCACTTTGATACCACGAGCCTTGGCCTCGAAGCCGGAAAACCGCAGCAGTGGGTTGAGCCAGATCAGCCGGCGGCAGGAGCGATGCAGCCGGTCGATCTCGAAGCCCAGGCGCTCGTCGGGGTCGCGTTCGAGCCCGTCGGTAAACAGCAGCACCACGGCGCCCTGGGTCAGCACCCGGCGCGACCACTGCTTGTTGAATACGCCGAGCGAGGTAGCGATCCGCGTGCCGCCCGACCAGTCGAGCACGCTCGCCGAGCAGGCCGCCAGCGCCTCGTCCGGATCCTTCTCCTTCAGCGCCCGCGACACGTTGGTCAGCCGCGTGCCGAACAAGAACGTATGAACGCGCTTTCGCGCATCGGTGACGGCGTGGAGGAAATGCAGGAACAGCCGCGTGTACTGGCTCATCGAGCCGGAGATGTCGAGCAGCGCGACCACGGGCGGCATCTTGGTCTTCGGCCCGCGATATTTCAGGTCGATCAGCGCGCCGCCGGCCTTCATGCTGGCGCGCAAGGTGCGGCGGAGATCGATGCGGTGGCCGTGCGGGTGCGGCGCGAGCCGCCGCGTCTTGACGTGATCGAAACCCAGCACCATGCGCTTGATGGCGTCCTTCGCCGCCGCGATCTCGGCCGCGCTCATCTGCGCGAAATCCTTCTTCTCCAACACCTCGCGGTCGGAGACGGTGAAGCGCGCATCGAGCTCGATCTCCTGCTTTTCGCGTTCGAGCTTCTCGGCGCCCTGGAACAGCGCATCGAGCACGCGCTGGGATGCCTGCGGCTCATTGGCCTGGGCGGGCGCGCCGGTCATTTCCGGCGACATCATCGCTATCAGCCGTTCGAGATAGCCGCGCTTGCGGAAGAAAATCTTGAACGCCTGGTCGAACAACATCGAATGCTCGTGCCGTTTCACGAACACAGCATGCAGCGTCCAGTAGAAGTCCTCCTTGCCGCCGACGCCGGCAGCCCGCACCGCGGCGAGCGCATCGAGCACCGAGCCCGGCCCGAGCGGAATGCCGGCAGCGCGTAGCGCACGCGCAAAGTAGAGGATGTTTTCGGCGAGGCGGCCTTCAGGATCCTTGATTGCGCTCATCTGGCGCGTCACTCCGCCGCGCGCAATTCCGCCTGCACCTGGTCGAGCAGCTCTTTGATCTTGCCGCCTTCGAGCCGCGCGATGTCGTCCTGGTACTTCAATAGCACGCCCAGCGTGTCGGACACCGTCGCGGGATCGAGCGCCACCGCGTCGAGCTCGCTCAAGGCGGTCGCCCAGTCGAGCGTTTCAGCCACTCCCGGCGACTTGAACAGGTCCTGTTTGCGCAGCGCCTGCACGAATCCGACCACCTGCTCGGAGAGCTTCTTGCTGACGCCCGGCACCTTGGCGCGCACGATTTCCAGCTCGCGGGATGCGGTCGGATAGCCGACCCAATGATAGAGGCAGCGCCGTTTCAGCGCGTCGTGGATTTCGCGGGTGCGGTTCGAGGTGATGACCACGATCGGCGGATGCTCGGCCTTGACCGTGCCGAGCTCGGGAATAGTGACCTGAAAATCGGCCAGAACTTCGAGCAGGAACGCCTCGAATGCCTCGTCGCTGCGATCGAGTTCGTCGATCAGGAGAACCGGCGCACCGGCTGGGTCCGGCTCCAGCGCCTGCAGCAGCGGACGCTTGATTAGGAAACGCTCGGAGAACACGTCGCTCTGGATACGCTTGCTGTCATGTTCGCCCTCCGCTTCGGCGGCGCGGATGGCGATCATCTGCGCGGCATAGTTCCACTCATAGACAGCGGACGCGACGTCGAGCCCCTCATAGCATTGCAGACGGATCAGCCGGCGGCCGAGCGTCGTCGACAGCACCTTGGAGATCTCGGTCTTGCCTACGCCTGCTTCGCCTTCGAGGAAGATCGGTCGGCCCATTTTCAACGCCAGGAACAGCACGGTCGCAAGCGAGCGGTCGGCGAGATAGTTGGCCTCACCGAGCAGCTTCAGCGTGGCATCGATCGACGCCGGGACGGCCTTTTTGGTGTCCTGTTTCATCGCTGGCAACTTACTCCGTCAGGACCGACTTTGTCCCAGTGTCCACGCCTTGCTGCCATGCGTCCTCAAAACGTTATGCCCGGCACATAGGCCGGGCATGTCGCCGCGCGTGGTGCACAAACTCAAGATAGGTCGCCGAAGCAGCGTTCGCTACGCCTTCGCCAGCGCACGGCGCGCCAGCACGGCAACCAGGTGCGCGCGGTATTCGGCGCTGCCGTGGATGTCCGAGTTCATGCCCTCTGCGGGAATCGTCATGCCCTCGATCGACTTCGGCGAGAAGCGCTTCTTCAGCGCCTCCTCGAAGCTCTTCACGCGGAACACGCCGTTGGAGCCCGCGCCGGTGACCGCCACGCGGATGTCGGCGCCGCGCTTGCTGACGAACACGCCGACCAGGGCGAAGCCCGAGGCCGGATGCTTGAACTTCTCGTAGGCGGCTTTCTTGGCGATCGGGAACTGCACCTTGGTGATGATCTCGTCCGACGCGAGCGCGGTCTCGAACATGCCCTTGAAGAAATCGTCGGCGGCGATGCGGCGCTTGTTGGTGATAATCGTCGCGCCGAGCCCCAGCACGGCGGCTGGATAGTCGGCGTTCGGATCGTTGTTGGCGAGCGAGCCGCCGATGGTGCCGCGATGGCGCACCGCCGGATCACCGATTGAGCCCGGCACCTGCGAGAGCACAGGCAGCGCGTCTTTCACGATCTGCGAGTTTGCCACTTCGCCGTGCTTGGTCATGGCGCCAATCACGATCGACCGGCCCTTGAGCTCGACGCCGGACAGCCCCTCGATCTGGCTCAGGTCGATAAGGTCCGACGGCTTGGCCAACCGGAGCTTCATCACCGGAATCAGCGAATGGCCGCCCGCGAGGATCTTGGCTTCCGCGTTCTTGGTCAGCAGGTTGGCCGCCTGCCGGACCGTGGTGGGACGGTGATACTTGAATTCATACATCGAAGTCGTCTCCGTTATTCTTGCGACGCGTAACTCCCATTCAGCGGAGGCTACGCGACCTTCGATGATCCCTTCATGGCCTTCGCGCCCGCCGCGATAGCCTTGACGATGTTATGGTAGCCGGTGCAACGGCACAGGTTGCCGTCAAGCTCCTGGCGAATGGTGTGTTCGTCGAGATCGTTGCCCTTGCGACGGACCATGTCGACCGCCGACATCACCATGCCGGGGGTGCAGAAGCCGCATTGCAGGCCGTGATTTTCGCGGAATGCCTCCTGCATCGGATGCAGCGGGCCATCCGGAGCGGCAAGCCCTTCGATGGTCAAGACGGTCGCGCCCTCGCACTGAAGGGCCAGCGTGGTGCAGGACTTCACGGCGATGCCGTTGAGATGGATGAGGCAGGCGCCGCACTGCGACGTATCGCATCCGACATGGGTGCCGGTAAGCCGCAGGTGCTCGCGCAGGAATTGGACCAGCAGCGTACGGGATTCGACATCGGCGGTGACGGCTTTTCCGTTCACCGTCATCGACACGGATGGCATTGCATTCCTCCTCAAACCCGGGCCCATCGGCCTGTTTTTCATACCGGACTTACAGGCCGGCACACAAATTGGCACGAAACTGAGCGTTTTTCGCCTATTTCGGTCTTTGGAACAAGAGCAACTTGAGCCTTGGGTGAGGACGCGGTCAAGACCGCGTCCTGCATGGCGCATACCCGCTAATTCTTCACCGCGGCGGCGAATTTGGCGAAGAAATCGTCAGCGAGCTTCTTGGCCGCACCGTTGACCAGCCGCTGGCCAAGCTGCGCGAGCTTGCCGCCGATCTGCGCCTCGACGTTGTAGGACAAGAGCGTGCCCCCATCCTTCTCGGTCAGGGTCACGCTGGCGCCGCCCTTGGCGAAGCCCGCGATCCCGCCATCGCCCTCACCGGAGATCTTGTAGCCGTTGGGCGGATCGAGGTCGGTCAGGCGCACCTTGCCTTTGAACGTAGCCTTGACCGGCCCGACCTTGTTGGTGGCGACGGCCAGAAACTCATTTTCACCGGTCACCTCCAGGCTCTGGCAGCCTGGGATGCAGGCCTTGAGCACCTCGGGGTCGTTGAGCTTGGCCCAGACCATTTCGCGCGGGGCGGGAAGCTGCTGCTCGCCCGACATCGTCATCGCCATCGGCATTCCTCCGTTACGCCACTTCAATCAGGACTTAAGCCCTTGCGCGGCGCGTGGAAAGGGCGTTTCAGCATACCACTCTAACGAGGCCCGCTGGCGGGGATTGGCGTCGGGCCCCAGGCCGGGTGTAATGGGATCGGATGACCGAGACACTCACGACCTCCCAGCTCATGACGCCGCTGTACGCCAGCGCGTCGATGCGCGCCATCATGAGCGATCGGGCCCGGCTGCAGCGCATGCTCGATTTCGAAGCAGCCTTGGCCCGCGCTGAGGCTGCGGTCGGCGTGATCACCGCGACCAGTGCGGCCGCGATCGGCGACGCCTGCGACGCCGCGCTCTATGACATCGCCTCGCTGGTGGAGGCGCAGGCCCCCTCCGGCAACATCACCGTCGCCGTGGTGGATGCGCTGACGCAACAGGTGGCCACGCGCGACCAGGCAGCAGCCAACTTCGTGCATTGGGGCGCCACCAGCCAGGATGTCGTCGACACCGCGCTGGTGCTTGAACTCCGCGCCGCGATCGATGCGCTGGTCGCCGATCTGGACGCCGCAATCAAGGGCTTCACCACGCTGGCCGGACGCCATCGGCGCACGCTTTCGGTCGCGCGCACTATGATGCAACACGCACTGCCGGTGCCGTTCGGGCTCAAGCTTGCGGGCTATGCCGCAGCTCTGGCGCGCTCGCGCGAACGGCTGGCGCGACTGCGCCGCGAGGCGCTGGTGCTGCAATTCGGCGGCGCCGCAGGCACCTTGGCCGCACTCGGGGAGCATGGCTTCGGCGTCGCCGAGCGGATGGCGGCCCTGCTCGACTTGACCCTGCCCGACGGGCCCTGGCACACCCACCGCGACCGTCTGGCGGAGGTCGCCGCGTGCCTTGGCATTCTTGCCGGCACCTGCGGCAAGATCGCTCGCGACGTCGCGCTGATGATGCAGACCGAAATCGGCGAGGCATCCGAGCGGGGCACACCCGGCCGTGGCGGTTCCTCGACGATGCCGCAGAAGCGCAATCCGGTCAGTGCTGCGGCCGCGCTCTCGGCCGCGACCGTCGCCCCAAATTTCGTCGCGACATTGCTTGCCGCTCAAGTCCAGGAGCATGAGCGGGGGCTAGGCGGCTCGCACACCGAATGGATGACCTTCCCCGCGCTTGCACTGGTCACCTCGGGCGCACTCAGCGCCGTGGTCGAAATCGCCCAAGGTCTCGAGATCGATGTCGAGCGCCTGCGCACCAATCTCGAATTGACCGGCGGACGGGTCATGGCGGAGGCGGTGTCGTTTGCGCTTGCCGAAAAAATGGGGCGCGCGCAGGCGCACGTACTGGTGCAGGAGTTGAGCCAGCGGGCCGCGCAAGAGAAGCGCCCGCTCAAGGAGATCCTGCTGAACGATCTGCGCGTAAAGGCGCAGCTGAGCGGCATCGAGATCGAAAAACTGTTTATCCCGCTTACCTACCAGGGCTCAGCCCAGACGTTCATCGACCGCCTGGTGGTCGCGAGCCAGACGCGCGCGCCGCGCCGGGACGCACCGACGGTCACATCAAGACTGCCGGTCCCACCGCCGCCATCGCCTGCTGTTCCAATCGCGGCATCGCACACCGAGATGCCAAAAGGTCCGAATGTTATTCCGCCGATCGCGCCGGACACGAACCTCTCGTCCGACAGCCCGGAGGCGTCGTCGCCCGCCGCGTCACAAGAGCTAAAGGTTTCCGTCGTCGATCGCATCGAGCGGCCGTCCGAGCCTGAGCCGAAGGCCGGACAGACCTCTGGCTCCATCATGGATATCCTGACCCGGACCGAACCTAAACCCCCAACCGCTCCGCTCGACGACAAACGCAAGCTTTCCTGATCGTCTTATCACGACAAAAAACAGCAAATACGAGGAACCCCGATGCCCACCGCCAATGCCAAGGACGGCTGCCCGATCAATTTCCAGGTCGAAGGGTCGGCAAACGCCCCGGTGTTGATGCTTTGCAATTCGCTCGGCACCAATTTGCACATGTGGGACGAACAGGCTGCTCAATGGTCGAAGCAATTCCGCGTGGTGCGCTACGATCGCCGCGGTCATGGCAAATCCGGCGCGCCGAAGGGACCTTACACGATGGACATGCTGGGCCGCGACGCCCTGGCGGTGGCCGACGCCGCAGGCGCCAAGACGTTCAATTGGTGCGGATTATCGATGGGCGGCATGGTCGGACAATGGATGGGCGCCAACGCGCGCGACCGCGTCCAAAAACTCGTCCTCTCCAACACGCACTACTACTACGCCGACAAGCAGCCCTGGCACGACCGCATCAAATTCGCCCGCGACAACGGGCTAGAAAAGCTCTCCGCCCCGCAGATGGAGCGCTGGTTTACCAAAGGCTTCCGCGACAGTTCGCCAGGCCCCGTCGGCAAGGTGGTTGAGATGTTCACCGCCACCAAGCTCGATGGCTTCGTCGGCTGCTGCGAGGCGGTCCGCGATATGGATTTTCGCGCCTCGACACCAACCATCACAGCGCCGGTCATGGTGATCGTCGGCACCAAGGACCCGGCGACACTGCCGGAGCACGGCCATGAGATCAACAAGATGATCAAGGGCTCGAAGATCGTCGAGCTCGATGCCGCGCATCTGTCGAACATCGAGCAGCCCAAGGCCTACACCGACGCTGTGCTGAACTTTCTGATCCACTAGGGAGCGGAAATGGACGACGCCGAACGTCTTAAGCGTGGCGAAGCCGCGCGCCGCCGCGTGCTTGGCAACGAATGGGTCGACCGCTCGGCAAAGAACCGCAATGCGTTCAACGCCGAATGGGTTGACCACATCACGCGGAGCCCGTGGTGCGATGTGTGGACCCGGCCGCATTTCGATGACCGCACCCGGCGTATTTTGGTGATCGGCACCATGATCACCCTTGGCCGCTGGGACGAGTTCAAGTTGCACGTGCGCGCGGCACTGACCGTCGGCGGTTTCAGCCCGAACGATATCAGGGAGATCATCCTCCAGCAGGCCGCCTATTGCGGGGTACCGGCGGGAAATCACGCCGTCAAGGAAGCGGAGACGGTGCTCAGGGATCTCGGCAAGCTTTCCTGAAAGCGAATTTTGCCGCTGGGCGCGAACCCATCCGCGCCGCCGCGACTCTGAGCAAAAATCAGCCGCCTCTGCCCTCGCGGAATTCCTGCGGCGTGGTTCCGGTCTGCTTGCGGAAGAAACGCGCGAAGTGCGACGGGTCGGTGAAACCGAGATCGTAGGATACTTCGTGAATTGGCTGGCCGGTGAAGACGAGCGCGCGCTTGGCCTCGGTCAGCACGCGCTGGCGGATCAGATGGCCGGCGGTCACACCGCTGACGCGCTTGACGTGGTCGTTCAGCCGGTCAGCCGTGATCGCAAGCTTCTCGGCGTAGAAGCTGATCATTCGTTCTTTCCGGAAGTGCTCCTCGACCAGGCGGCGCAACGCCTCCACGGTGGCGTCAGCCGGGGCCAGCGTCACCACCCCCGTCCGTGCGCGGCTCGCGGCCAGCCGCGCCACCTCGATTGCGATCAGCGCGAGCAAACCCCGCATCGCCAAACGAAAGCCTTCGCGCGCAAGAAAACTCTCCTCGTGCAGGTCGGCGCAGAGGGCAGTGAGCCGTTTGATTTCGGCCGCAGTCCCAAGTGGAATCACCGGCTCAGCTGCGAGCGCCTTCAGGCGTTTGAGCGCCTCCCCTGAACGCTCGCCGAGCGCCTCCGCCACGTCCTCCGTAAAGCTCACGACCCAGCCGTCGGTCAGTTCAGGGTTGAATCGAAAACCGTGCGCTGTCGTTGGCGGGACGAGGATCGCGACCGGCGCGGTGAACGGAAGGTTTGCGGCCTCGAAGGTCATCTCGCCGCCACCGCGCTCGATCAGCAGGACCTGAAACAGATTGCGGTGCCGATGCGCGCGGATCAGCCAGTCGTGCGCGGAGGACCGCGAGGCGATCGTTTCGATATGGATGAAGTCAAACGCCTGATCGTCCGGCGGATCGCCGTAGAGATGGAACAGTGGAAGTGCCGTCACCGTAGCCATGCCGCAAGAATAGGCGAGCGGCTGGGCTTGGGAAACTCGCTTGGCCTTCGAAGCCTGCCATTGGTGGACAACGCGTGGATAAGCGAAAGCCCCGCCAAACCGGCGGGGCTTCACGTTGTCGTCAAGCCTTGGATTGCTTAACGGTCCTGATCCTTCCGACCGCCGTGCTGGCCACCTTGGCCGCCCTGCTGGCCCGGCCCACCTTGCTGACCCGGCTGACCAGACTGCTGGCCCGGCTTCTGCTGACCGCCGCCCTGCTGCTGGCCCGGCTGACCCGGCCGCGGATTGTTCTGCTGCTGCTGGTCGCGGTTCGGGTTCTGGTTCTGCGTCATTTACTGCTCCTAGGAGGTTTCTCCACCCCGACAAGCCAGAGCGTGCTGCTGGGGCCGTTCGTTCCTGAGGCGCATGAGGGGTCATTTGGCGGCGCAATTGCCGCCGACGTGTGGCGCCGGAACTAAGCTTCGACTTTGATTTAAAGAGGCGTGTCAGACCTGCTTGTAGGCGCGGTCGTGATAGACGAGCGCTGCACCGGAACCACCCATGTGTATGGCTTCGACAATGCCGAAATAAATGTCATGAGACGCGACTGCCTTGATCTCGATCACCCGGCAGTCGAACGCGATCACCGCGCTCATCAAGGCCGGAGAGCCGGTCGACAACTTGCTCCACTCGCCGGTATCGAAGCGCATCTCGCGGGCGACCTGGGTGCGGCCGGCAAAAGTGTCGGCGATCAATTCGTCACCTGCGCGCAACGTGTTGACGCAGAACACCCCGTTGCCGCGCAGGATCGGCATGCTGGTCGCCGCGCGGTTAAGGCACACCAGAAGCGTGGGCGGCGCGTCCGATACCGAGCAGACCGCCGTCGCGGTAAATCCGGTTCTACCGGCATGCCCATCGGTGGTGATCACGTGCACCGCTGCGCCGAGACGGCTCATCGCCTCCCGGAAAACCTTCTGCTCGACGCTCTTGGCTTCGGCGACGGCGGCGAACGCGCCGGCCATATCGGGATGTTGGTCGATCCAGCTCATGCCCACAATGTAATGGATTCCCGCGATGGGTGCGAGCCCGACGCTCCACGCGCTACGCAGGGCTGCCTGACTTGTTCCCAATATCGTCCGGATCAATCCAGGTGTCTGCCGTCCAGCCTTCCTCGTCGTAATCGGCCATGCATTGCTCAGCCAGCGAGATCATCCTGTCGTACGCGCCAGAGCCTTTGGCATTGAGCAACGCGTGGATACGAATGTCTTCGTGGTTGCCAGCGTAGTTGTATTCATAGAGTTCGTGCCGGCCGCCGAACTCAGTACCGATCGAATCCCATAAAAGCTTCATGATCTTGATGCGCTCCTTGTAGTCGATGCCGTACGACCCGCGCACATATTGCTTCAAGTAAGGTTCGATCGCCGGATTTTTGAAGTCCTTGGTCGACGAGGGCAGATAGATCAGCGAGGAGGCAACGATCTTCTCGACGATTTCCTTGATGCGCGCATAGGCGTCGCCGGCGAACACCCGATAGGCCGAGCCCGACTGCGCGTTGGGCAGGACGGCGTCGCCCACCCAGGGCATCGGGTTCATCGCCATGGCGTCCGAGATCGCCCAGAACAGGTTGCGCCAGGCGATGACCTCGCCGAGCATGGCCTGGTTGCCGCGGAACTCGTCGGAGCCGGCCGCCCGCAGCGCCTTGGCGATAACACCTGCGAGGAAGTCGAGCTTGACCGCGAGCCTAGTGCAACCCTGGAATTGATAGCCCGCG
This sequence comes from uncultured Alphaproteobacteria bacterium, assembly GCA_963842645.1. Taxonomy (GTDB): domain Bacteria; phylum Pseudomonadota; class Alphaproteobacteria; order Rhizobiales; family Xanthobacteraceae; genus Z2-YC6860. The sequence goes on from CAWJGY010000013.1 coordinate 568,881, forward strand.
AGGAAGCCCGAGCGTGGATAGAACACCTTGATTTTCTCGATATCCCGGTGGAGCAGCACGTTCTCCCAGGGAATCAGAACATTGTCGAACACGAAGATCGCGTCGTTCTCGTCGAACCTCGACGACAGAGGATAGTCGAACGGCGTGCCCATGACGCTCGCGGTCATCTCGTAGGAGGCCCGGCAGATCACCTTCACGCCCGGCGCGTTCAGCGGCGTGATGAACATGACGGCCAGGTCCGTGTCGTTGATCGGGATCGCAGCGTTCTGGCCCATGAAGTTGTAGTGCGTGATGGCAGCCGAAGTCGCCACCACCTTGGCGCCCGACACCACGATGCCGGCGTCGGTTTCCTTCTGAATACTGATAAACACGTCCTTGACCTGATCCGCCGCCTTCATGCGGTCGACCGGCGGGTTTACGATGGCGTGGTTCATGAACAGCACGTGGTTCTGCGAGCGCGCGTACCAATCCCGGGCGTTGCCGGCGAACTTCTCGTAGAAGGCCGCGTTGGCGCCGAGCGCGTTCATCAGCGAAGCCTTGTAATCGGGCGAACGCCCCATCCAGCCATAAGACAGCCGCGCCCAGTGCGCGATGGCGTCACGCTGGCCGATCAGGTCCTCGCGCGAATGCGCCACCCGAAAAAACTTGTGGGTGAAGGAGCCCGAACCGGTGTCAGTCGGACAGGTCAGAACGTCCTTCTGCAGTTCTCGACGTAAGTATTTGAATAATCACAATAAAGATTTAGCGTGAGTGACTATACCCACAAATAGACCCACAAATAGGATTCAGCCGACCGTAAGGTGCGCCGCCGCCGCCGCCGTCGCCTGCGCCTCTCGCCATAGCGGTGCGGCTTGATCCGGCGGCAAGGCTTCCACGCTGGCCAGGAAACGCTGCCAGAGGGCGGCTGCGGCTTTGCCCGAACCGCGTGTTCGGCGGTTCGGCTGTGACTTAACGCACAGTGACGTTGCGCACTTCTAACTTGCCTAGGATCGGTCAATATCCCAACCAGCGAAAATGGGAGACTTCAATGTTCCCCACCAGCAGCACCACTCAGATTATCACCCCGTTCGGTAGCGGTTACGTCCCGATGCAACACGGCGAGCCGACCCGTTGGAATTTGGCACAGGCGGATTTGGATGACGTGGTCGAGTCTCTCAGAGCTTCGTTGTTTAGCGAAGTGCTGAAATCTCTAAGGTCTGCGCTGTATCTTAAATAGAGAGTGGACCACGCTGAGGCTGGGCATTAACATGAGTCTGTCCTTTAGCCTGAGGCACTTAATGCGGGGCAGCGAGGGCCTTCCTGCCAACCTGTCGGAAACGGAAATCAGACACTACGCAGCGCAAGTACTGAGACGGTTGCAACGCGGCGACGATGTCGAAACATTGGAAGTTTACTTTCGAGGTATCGACACGACCAGCAATCGCCGTTTGCGTGTCTCGGCAGGCACCCATGCACTGGCCGAAAAAGCGCATGTGCTGTTCAACACGACTGCTGCGGGGCCGTTGCGCAGCTAGTTCTATTGGCAGCGTGGCGTTGTTCGTCAAGCCATAACCCCCTTAGGGCCTCCAGCCATAAGAGGCTCGCCACGACAAGCGCGGGAAAAGCGAATAGAGATTTCATTCAGCCCTCCCCAGATATGGCGGTACCTCCCGCCGGAAAATGGTTTTCAGAAGCCAATAAGATTGGCCGCACGACCTTCGAAAGATTGGTTGCGGTAGTTGGCATTGACGGTGGCTTCAAACGCTGTGTTATTCGGCATTACGGCGGTGTGATCCGGCCCCTGACCGGCACCAGCAGTCACCTTGTCCATGTCCTTGTCGGTCATGGCCTTGGCCGAAACAGCCGGAGCCTTAGTGGTGTCTTTCTTGACTTCGGCTGCATTTGCGACTGAGCAAGCCGCTACTAGAGCAATTGCAACGAATAGAGATTTCATCTAGCCCCTCCCGAATTGGCGGTACCCGCCGGAAACGACAGCCACAGCACGAACGGGGGCATGTTTGTTGGAGGGTTAATTCCCAGGAGTGCGCCCTCGCGGCTGGAACTACGCCTTGGGCTTAGGGGGGATTCCCCGCTGCCCTCCACTAGGGTCGCGTTCTCCAGCCCTCAGCCCTTCCGTCGAATGTACAAGGTCGAACGCAGGGATTTCATCAATTCGTAAAGCATCGAGAATTGTAGCAAGACAATCACTTTGCCGATATCTGAAGGCCGAAGATGGTGATCTTCCGCGTCGTTGTGTTGCTCTTGGATAAAAGGGTCGCCGAAGATTGTATGTTTTGGCGGTGTGAATTTCTGGGTGGAGTCGTCCATGACGGCCTCTCACTTGATGAAATTTACAGACAGAGCTTCTGCCAAAATCTTCCTCATGAATGTGAGCTAGGTCACACATTCCGCAGGGCGAGCCCTCAACGGCCCTCGTTAATGCCCGCTTCCACCTGTTCGCATTCTATTCACTATGCGAACAGTGACACAGCGCAACGGGGAGGAAGCCCAATGAAATCGGCCAAGCTCAAGCTCGTGGAACGAGTTGATTTGCGAACAGTAGCTGGCCGCAAGGCGAATGACGCCTATCGGACTCGTGAGCATCTCACCGAAGCCGAGATGACCAAGCTGCTGGCGGCACTGAAGGCCAACCGGCACGGCAATCGGGATTGGCTGATCGGGCTGATGATCTACCGGCATGGGCTCAGGGTGTCGGAGGCCTGCGATCATACGGTGGGACGATCTTCGACTCTGCCGAAGCGCACCATTGCCGTCCGCAGGCTCAAGGGCTCCACCGACAGCGTGCACTACCTGGAACGCGATGAGCTTGCTGGCTTGAAGCGATTGCAGAAGGAGCAGGAGCCGAAGTCAGCGTATGTGTTCACAGTCTGAGCGAGGGCAGCCTTTCGGTCGCATGGGGATCGCCAGGATGATCGAACGGGCCGGTGAGACAGCCAAGCTATCCGTTTCCTGTCCACGTTCACATGCTCCGGCATTCCACCGGCTACGCCTTGGCAAACCGGGGTATGGATACGCGGCGGCTGCAGCACTATCTCGGTCACGCCTCGATCACCAACACGGTCAAGTACACCGCCATGTCGCCGGAGCCCTTCAAGGATATCTGGCGCTAGAAGCCCCCACAGTGACCGGGAAACGGCCCTGGGATTCGTCTATCCAGTGGGGCCGGTATCACCCCAGCGGGCTCTAAACGCATATTTCGAAAACGCCCGGTTTATGAGGCTTTTCACTGGTGCCTGGGCTGTAGGATGCGCCGTGGTGATCCTGTGTCTGTTTGCCAGGGATCGGAGCCAACGCTTCGCTCGCGGTCAACAGTGCGAAAACGCACACTGCGAATTATGTGTGGCCCGGTTCACACGAAAAAACTCGGTCAAGGAGAATTATCGGAGCGTTTCAACGTGCCCCTCAATGGGAGGTTCCGATGTTTGCCAGGATGCCAAAGACCACAGAACCCGAAGCCGCATGGAGTTCGATCAATCGCTTTCGAGACTCCGAGGGGCTCGACCCATATCAAGCACCATCGGGCAAACACCAGTTCCTTGCCGCTGTAGCGTTGATCGTGATTAGCTTGTTTCTGACGCTGATGCTGTAATCGCGGCGGTGAACTTGCCGGTCACGATCCGAGCTATCCGGCCAGTGCAAAATCCAAGTCGGGAGCATTCACCAACTGGGTCCGGTACAAGGCGGCGGGCACCGGATAGACCCGCCCCCCGGTGAGTTTTTATTTTCTCTCACTCCCAACACCTTTCGCAAAAAAAATTACACAAAAAATCCCGCAGCCGTCACGCTCCGTTCTAACTCCCTGAAAACGCAGTCGTTGGCTATGTTCTACAGGGCGAGTGTTTTAGTGTTTGGAGTTCCCGTGCCGCGCCGTGCGACCCTGGCTCCCGATCACCCATCAGTGACCGTGTACATGGTGCTGGACGACCTTGGCCAGTCCGGTCGGGTATGGCGCGAGGCCGACGAAGACGGCACCGATGAGCGAGAAGTCGTCCGCCTGATCCTCGACGGCCAGTTTTATAAGCCGATAAAGGTTGTCGCCTTCAACACCGAGGAAGGATGGTCGCGGGACGTGACGGAAGACATCGCGCGCGCCGTGATCGAGACCGCGCGCAAGAACGGCGATGCCCTATTGTCCGTGGCCCGTGCGTTCGTTGAGCGCGCGACCGGCGAGGACGTGCCCGCGTGACTCCCGGATTTTGACCGCAGCCTCGAGGTGCCCTTAAGTCTTCCCCACATGGCGGTCCTTCGAGTGACCGCAGTAGCCGATGGTGTTTCCGCTGTGGCTACAATATGCCAAGCATATTGTCTCACAAACGAGGTCCCCGTCCGAGCCTGACGTCCAAAGCGTTGGGATCAGTCGCCCGTGCGCGTGAGGGAGCCGAGGCAACGCGTGGACTACCGACTCCCGCTCCGCAAATCGGGTCTCCTCGAGGAAAACGGTGGTGGCCTTCGCGACCCTGCTGTCGCGCACGAAGATACCGACTCCGAGCAGCGCGTAAAGGTTGTTCCCGGCGAGCACTTCGCCGACGTCCGCCTGAAGACGCGCGTCCTCGGCAAGCCGCGCATGGGCACTAATCGCAGCCAGATCTGTCGTGAACTCAAGGGGCGCGAGCGTCCCTTTTTCAGTAAAGGAAAAGCGGTGCGGACCCAGACGGGTAGGGGCGCCCTTCGCGGGGATTGGACAGGTGACGAGGACGGTGGCGTGGTGGCGAGCCTTCGGGGTGAAGCGACGCTCGACGAAGATTGCTCCCGGCTCGGCCTGGAAGTGGCGATGGAGTAGCGTCACACCGAGATAATCATTCGCCCGGCGCCCCCGGATGATGCGCAGCGCCTTCCGTATTGTGGCGAGCTGCCCCCGATGCTGCTTCAGCCTAGAGTAAGCATCGTCCACATCGATTAGGCTGTTATAGACACGACGGTAGTGGGTCAGGAAAGGACGATTAAACATCTTGACGGTGGTCATAGGTCTGTCCTCCCGAAGGCACACCGCCCTGCATGAGAGAGCGCCATGCACGCTAAAGCCATCCCCTTCTTATGCCATCCTGCGCCGCTCTAGCGTTCGTGGTAAATCGAGGGCGCTCCGCGAGAACTCGTTGGCGGAACAGTCAAGACGTAGCCCGATCCCGCAGGCAAGAGGTATCGGGGTGATAACTAGCCCTTCAATTCGGGGGCTGCACATTAGAGTTTATAACCTGCTCAATCCACTCGCGAGTTAGTGTTGTGCCGCCATCGATTTGGGGTCATGCAGCGCATCGTAGAGCCGGGCGATGGTGCGCGCGGCGTTCCGAAACGCAGGATGCGTGGTGACGTCCTTGACGCGCTCGCCGTAGATATAGACCTCACGGCCATCGCGCAGGCTTTCGAGGTATTCCTGGCCGGTAAAAGGCCTCGCCGCGCCCGGCCCAGCCCCCAAGATGTCTTCCGGTTTCTGCCGATTCATGCAATTTCCTAGGACTTGCGCGCCTGTGCTGCATCTTTTTGCCAGAAAACTGCCGTGATAGAGTGACTGATGGTCGTTTCAAGCAACCAGGCGGCAATCATGAGACACCTTCTTGCAGCAGCGGTAATGATGGCAATGCTGACGGCGCCTGCCTATTCGCAAATGAGCATGGGTCCGTCCAAAGACCCGCTCCAACTGAAATATGAGCAGGAGGACAAGGCAAAGGCCGAGAACGAGAAGGCCTACAACGAGACGATGAAGCGGCTGAAGATGCAAGCTCCACCCACCACGAAAAACGATCCTTGGTCAGGGGTGCGGCCGGCCGAATCCACCGCCAAGCGGTAACGCCGACCTATCACGCAAGCCCCGGTCGCTTCGGAACAGCTACGTCATCGGCGCACGACTAAATGACGCACGCGGTGCATGTCTGGCGTCACCAGCACGAGCCGCGCGGCGCAATCGGCCCACGTGCTGCGATTTTCGATCGTGGGATCCATTAGACTCAGGCTGGGCAAAAGCACAGCCAATGCGTTGCCCACCATCCGCCCCCCTGCTAATCACATGACTACGCGAGGCGACCGGCGGAATCGCCGGTCGAGCATCGGAGCGAATCGGACGCATGGAATATTTCGTCCAGCAGCTCATCATCGGAATCACGCTCGGCTCGATCTACGGCCTGATCGCCATCGGCTACACGATGGTCTACGGCATCATCGGCATGATCAATTTCGCCCATGGCGACGTGTTCATGGTGGGCGGCTTCATCGCTCTGATCGCGTTCCTGGCGCTGCTGGCGATAGGCATCAGTTCCATCCCGCTCGCGCTGTTTCTCGTCCTACTGATCGCTATGGCGCTTACCGCGCTGTACGGCTGGACCGTCGAGCGGATCGCCTACCGGCCCCTGCGCCATAGCTATCGGCTGGCGCCGTTAATCTCGGCGATCGGCATGTCGATCATTCTGCAGAACTACGTCCAAATCGCGCAGGGCGCGCGGGTCAAGCCGCTGCCTCCGATCATCACCGGGGGCCACCGGTTGATGTCGAGCGAGGGCTTCGACGTCGAAATCTCCAACATCCAGATCATCGTCGTGCTTACCACACTCGCACTGATGGTGGGATTCTCCTGGCTGGTTGCGAAAACCCGGCTGGGCCGCGACATGCGCGCCTGCGAGCAGGACTTGAAGATGGCCTCGCTGCTCGGCGTCAACATCGACCGCACCATTTCGCTGACCTTCGTGATCGGGGCGGCGCTGGCCTCGGTCGCCGGCATCATGTACCTGCTCTATTATGGCGTAATCGACTTCTACATCGGCTTCGTCGCCGGCGTGAAGGCGTTCACCGCCGCAGTCTTGGGCGGCATTGGCTCGCTGCCTGGCGCGATGCTCGGCGGGCTCCTCATCGGCCTGATCGAGACCTTCTGGTCGGCCTACTTTTCGATTGAATACAAGGACGTCGCCGCCTTTTCGATCCTCATCGTCGTGCTGATCTTCCTGCCGACTGGAATCCTCGGCCGACCGGAGGTCGAAAAGGTGTGAGCGAGACGGAAACGCCGGTGCCGAACGCAACCGCGACCTCAACTCGAGCGCTTCCGCTTCTCCCGGCGCTGAAGGATGCGACGCTTTCGGGATTCGTGGCGTTCGGCCTGTTCTTCTTCATGATCGGGCTGCGCACCGAACAAGGCCCATCGGGCGCGCTCGAAATCACCACGCGCTTTGAGACGTTCGCGATCCTGGTGGCCGTGGTATTCGCAGGCTCGTTCTTGCGAACGCTGGTGTTCGGCCGCGGCCCGATCCTGCTCGGCCGCGCCGTGCCGTCAACCCTGGCGCGCGTCTTCGTCGGTGCGAGCCGCTTTGCCGCTCCGGCGCTCTTGCTTTTCGCGCTGCTGGTGCCGGTGCTGTTCTATCAGAACCGCTACCTGCTCGATCTCGGCATCCTCGTTTTGACGTACGTGATGCTGGGCTGGGGCCTCAACATCGTGGTCGGGCTCGCGGGCCTGCTCGATCTCGGCTATGTCGCGTTCTATGCCGTCGGCGCCTATACCTACGCGCTGCTGGCAACCCACTTCCACCTATCGTTCTGGATCTGCCTGCCGCTGGCCGGCATCTTCGCCGCGTTGTGGGGCGTCCTGCTCGGACGGTGACGCGGTACGGCCGGGCCCGGTCCGGCAACTTGCGTCTCAGCACCATGACCGACAGCACGACCATCGTGAAGAAGATCCAGTTGGCGAACTGCGCCATCGTGATGAGGTGCTCGTAGCCGCCGGTGAGCGTCAGCACGCCCGCCCAGACGCCGAGCGTCCAGATCGCCGTCGCCGGCGTTTCGTAGTGCGGGGATGTACGGGCGAGCTGCGGGAAGAACAGGCCGTCGCGCGCCATCGCGAAGAACACGCGCGGCCCGGCGAGCATGTTGGCCGAGAGCGCGCCAAAGGTCGAGCAGAGGATCGCGAACGAGATGGCCGTCGCGCCGATGGGGCCGACCATTGCCGACATCGTGTCGGCGGCGACCCGCGAGACGAGGCGATGCGCGCCTGTCCGAGCACGAAGATGTACGCGAGGTTGGCGCTGACGTAGATCACGATGACGATGATCACGCCAATGATGATGCTGCGCGGAAGGTTGCGCCTGGGGTCGCGGATTTCCCCGGCCATGAAGCTGACGAACTGCCAGCCGTCGTAGGCAAAGAGCGTCGAGATCATCGACAGGCCGATGCCGGTCAGCAGGCCGGTGGACCACCGCGCGGGCGCGAGCGGCAGGAAATGCGAGGCGCTTCCGTGGGTGGTGACGAGCGCGAGGACGACGAGGAGGGCGAGCCCGGCGACCTTGAGGAGGGTGAACAGGTTCTGCACGCCGGCGCCCTGCTTGACGCCGCGCGCGTTGACGAAGGCGAGAATCAGCAGCACGGCGATGCCGATCGTCTTCTCGACGGCGAACGACATCGGGATGAAGATCTGGAGGTAGAGCAGGAAGGCGCTGGTCAGTGCGGCCATCGAGCCGGGGATCACCACGAGCATGATCGTCCAGCCGTAGAGGAACGCCCAGAATGGTCCGTAGGCCTCGCGCATGTAGACGTAGAGGCCGCCGGACTGCGGCAGCATCGCGCCGAGCTCCGCGAGCGTCAGCGCGCCGCAGAGCACCAGCAGTCCGGAGAACACCCAGATGGCGATCACGACGCCCGGCTCCGGCACCTTCTGCGCGATCAGCGTCGGAACGACGAAGATGCCGGAACCGATGACCGAGCCGACGAGCAGGGCGGCGCCGTCGAAGAATCCCAGCTTGCGCGGCAGATCGGCCGCTCGGCTCATTCGGGGAGCCTCGCCGGCGCCCGCACCGTGACGCCCTTGCGCTTCGAGGTCACCGCCAGCTTGTCGCCCGGCTTCACGCCGTCCGGCACGGTGCAGTCGACCTCGTACTGATGCAGCAGCTCCTGCGCCAGCTGCTCGAGGGCCTTGGCGTGCGTGGTCGCCACGACCTGGTCGTGACGGCCGCCGGATTCCTTCGACCCGTCACCGAGGACGAGCGCGAGGTTGGTCGACGAGTCTGCCAGCTCGGAGTCGGCGAGCTGCGCCTGTTCGGCCGAGATGCCGGCGCGTGCCTGAGACGGCGCCCTCCCTTGGGCGCCGGCGGTCGAGACGACGTAGAGGGCCGCGCCGCTCTTACGGAGCTCCTCGCGCACCTGGTTGCCGGAGATCTGACTCGGCGCTTCGCCGCCCGGCCGCAGGACGACGATGACCGGGCGGCGAGCTTCGTGCTTGACGTGCGTGGTCGCGTCCTGGATCGCCTCGATCAGCTGCGCGCCGCGCTCCCGTCCGCGGCCCCGAGGCGTTTCAGGCCGGCACTCAGCGCCGCGCCATCGTGCGAGTAGTCGACGAGCGTCTCCGGCTGCACGACGACGGAGACGAGCGTGAACTCCGCGTGCCCGAGCAGGGTCTGCATGAAGCGCGCGAGCCCGAGCTGAAACGCGCCCGTGCCCTGGTCGGCGACGAGGAGCGCGACTCGCAGTGGCACCGACGCCGGCTGGGCGCTCGCGACGTCCGCGTCTTGCCCGCCACCTTGATCTCGAAATCCGCCGCCTGCAGGTCGGTGACCGGGAGACCGTTCTTGTCGGTGGCGGTCACGTAGAGGGTGCGTGTTTGAGCCGCCGGGCTCGTGGCTCGAGGCCGACCCGGTCTCACGCGGCACCGATGACGCGGCGGCGAGTACCCCAACGACGATGCCGACCAAGGACGAAGTCAATGGATTCATGGACGACCTCGAGGCGCAGTATAGTCCGCTGTATGAGCAACAGTTTCAGCCGTCGTGAGTTTCTCGAGCTGTCGGGAGCCTTGCCGGCCATGGCGGCCGCCGTTCCTGGATCTGCCGCCGCCGCGCCCGGCGATCAGTCCGCTCCCGCCGCATCCCAGGAGCGATGGTTCTCCGGTATCGGCGCAGGCCGATCGGTCGTCCGCGCCAGCCATGCGATGGTCGCGACGAGCCAGCCGCTGGCGTCGCAGGTCGGCCTCGACGTCCTGAAGCGCGGCGGCAACGCCGTCGACGCCGCCATCGCGATGGCCGCGATGCTCAACGTCACCGAGCCGAACATGACGGGCGTCGGCGGCGACGCCTTCATGATGGTCTACGAGGCGAAGACGAAGAAGCTCGCGGGGCTCAACGCCAGCGGACGCGCGCCGCGCGCGCTGAACCTCGAGCACTTCACCTCCCGGAAGATCACGCAGATGCCGATGACCGGCATGGAGCCGATCACCGTGCCGGGCGCGTTCGACGGCTGGGTCACGCTGCTCGACGCTACGGCACGATGAAGCTCGCGACCCTGCTGGCGCCGGCGATCGAGTACGCCGAGAACGGCTTCCCGGTCATGGAGAAGATCTGCGGCCGACTGGGAGCCGGAGGTCGCCAAGCTCAAGTCGACCGCCGCGGCCGCGGCCACCTACCTCGTCGACGGCGGCGCCCCGAAGCCAGGCGACGATCTTCGTCCAGAAGAACCTCGCGCGCACGCTCCGCACGCTGGCCCGAGGCGGGCGCGACGCCTTCTATCGCGGCGAGATCGGCCGCGCCATCGTCGACTACTGCCAGAAGAACGGCGGCTTCCTGTCGATGGAGGACCTCGCCGCCCAGAAGGCGGAATGGGTCGAGCCGATTTCGACGACCTATCGCGGTCACACGCTCTACGAGCTGCCGCCGAACGGCCAGGGACTGACGGCGCTTCTGCTGCTGAACATCCTCGAGCCCATCGACCTGGCGGCCATGCGCGACCAGCCGGAGCGCTACTACCACACGCTGATCGAAGCGACCAAGATCGCCTTTGCCGATCGCAATCGGTACATCGCCGATCCGGCGTTCGCGAAGGTGCCGGTGAAGGAGCTGCTGTCGAAGGACTACGCCGCCGCGCCGCCGCGCGCTGATCGATCCGAGCAAGGCGATCGATCCGCCGTCGTACGGCGACATCCGCGTGAGCACCGACACGACCTACTTCGCCGTCGTCGACAAGGACCGCAACGCGGTCTCGTTCATCAACAGCATCTTCAACGCCTTCGGGTCCGGCATCGTCGCCGGCGAGACCGGCATCATGCTGCACAACCGCGGCACCGGATTCTCGCTCGAGCCCGGCCATCCCAACCAGTTCGAGCCGGGTAAACGACCGTTCACCACGCTGATTCCGGCGATGGTCTTCAAGGACGGCAAGCTGCTGCTGGTCTACGGCGTGATGGGCGGCGACGTCCAGGCGCAGGGTCACGTGCAGGTGCTCGTCAACCTGATCGAGCGCGGACTCAACCTGCAGGAGGCGATCGACGCGCCGCGCGTCCGCTACATCAGCGGCCGCGGCGTGATGATGGAGGAGGCGCTGACGCAGCCGGTGATCGACGCGCTGGTGGCCCGCGGCCACGAGCGCGTGCTGCCGGGGCCGGGCCTGACCCATCGCGCGCTGATGGGCGGCGGTCAGGCGATCATGATCGATCCGGCAACCGGCGCGCTGCTCGGCGCGTCCGACTCGCGGAAGGACGGACTGGCGCTGGGGTATTCGATTAATCGCTGAATGCCATCCCAACAAAAAAACCCCGACCGCACGGACGCGTGCGGCCGGGGCTCGAGAGAGCGGGCGATGCCGTCTACCAGTCGAAGACGTGCCGTCAGGCCGATCACGCGAGGCTGGATGGTGCCGGCGGCCAGCCCCGTGCCGGTCTGCGTGAACTTGCCGGTGTTGGTGTTCGAGTTCTGCGAGTTGTTGGTACCGGTGAAGTTGTAGGTCGCGTTCAGGTTGGTGAACTGCACCTCGTTGAACACGTTGTACGCCTGCACCTGGATCTTGATCCCGCTGTTCTTCCGCCCCATGGCGTTCACCGGGAACCGGCGCGACAGCGTGATGTCCCACTGGTGCCAGGTGGGGTTGCGCAGGATGCCCACCGGCGTGTTGCCGAAGTTCCCGACGGTCGCGCTGAGCGGCTGCGCCATCGCGAACGCCGCCACGTTGAAGTGCACCTGATCCGGGTAGGGCAGGCTCTTATTGGCTTCGATCTGCTCCGGTGTCAGCGTGAAGGGATCCCGACCAGCATGCATCGGGACGTGATCGAGTCGGTCAGGGACGGGTTGATGTTCCCGATCCCGGCCCCGTTCGAGGTGCAGCCTGGCGTGACCGCCTGGCCGCTCAGGAGCGTCGTGACGCCCGACACCTGCCAGTCGCTCACGATGTACTTCACGACCGGCACGTGCAGCAGCGTCGGGATGCTGTAGCTGTAGTTGACCGACAGATGGTGCCGCCGGTCGTCGGTGGTCGGACCCCAGTAGCGGTTCCGGATGGCGTCCCCCTGGCCGATGTCGTCCGTGTACGGGTCGTAGCCGGTGTAGCCCTCGCCCTTCGCCAGCGTGTACGCCGCCCCGAGCTGGAAGCCCTTGTTCAACCGGCGCTGCACGTTGAGCTGCAGCGCGTTGTACTTGAGCGTCTGCGCATAGAGCTTCGGAATGAACTGCGTGACCGAGCCCATGCCTGGATAAGTCGAGTACACCGCCCGCAGCGAGTTGTTGTTCAGCGCGGCGTTGTTCACGAGATTGGCCGGGTTCCCGTAGACATAGAGCGGCAACCGGTTGATGTCGACCGTCCGGCCGCCCTCGAACTGGTAGTTTCCGACCCAGGCGATCTCGGCGGTGGTGTGGAAGCCGAGATCGCGCTGGAACGCGACGTTTCCGTTGTACGACTTGGCGAGCGGCTGATCGTAGTCGCCGATGAACACGTTCACCGGCGTCTGCAGGAGGGCGGGGCCGCCCCGGACCCGGCCGCGCCGACGTCGGCAAAAGTCGCATAGCGGATGGAGTTGCTGCACGACACCGGGCAGCCGCCGGCGAAGTTGTAGCCGCCGGTGCCGGTCGATCGGGGGAAGTTGTAGAAGGTTCCGGTCGACGCGCGGATGGCGGTCTTCCCGTCTCCGGTCACGTTCCACGCAAACCCGAACCGGGGCGCCCATACGAGTACGGGAAGTGGAAGAGTGCCGGCCTTCGCCCCAGGTATCCCCTCTGTCGAGCTCCGTTGATCTGCGTCCCCGTGCCGGGCACGAGGTTGCCGGCAAGGGCGGCCGGGAGGAACGTGGTCGGATTGGCGGGATGATGGCCCGCTGGCTGGCTGCCGCGCAGGCCTGGTTACCCGCGACTCCCGTGGTGCAGGCCAGGCGGTACACGCGCGCGGCCTGGCTTTTGTTCCAGTCGTTCCGGAGGAACCCCATGGTAGTTGTTGACCTCGAAGTCCGAGCCGCTGTGCTGAACCCCGATGCCCAGGTCCAACGTCATTCGGAACGTCACACGCCATTGTCCTGGACGTAGAAGTCGTTC